>NZ_BJOR01000001.1:5525743-6139715 GCF_006540305.1 Streptomyces sp. 6-11-2
GACCCGTATCACCCCGGGTCACCGCACCGGGGTGAAGTCCCGCGCTCCGATGCTGTGTCTTCCGGGGGCCGACCCCCGGAAGCCCGGCCGGTTCGTCTCATCGCACCGGAGTGAAGTCCCGCGCTCCGATGCTGTGTTCTCCGGGGGCCGACCCCCGGACCCCCGGCCGGTTCGTCTCACCGCACCGGAGTGAAGTCCCGCGCCCCAATGAACTCCGGACGCCGTACCGGCGCCGCGAACGGATCCACCGCCGCGTTCTCCACGCTGTTGAAGACGATGAACACGTTGCTGCGCGGGAACGGCGTGATGTTGTCGCCGGAGCCGTGCATGCAGTTGCAGTCGAACCACGTGGCCGAACCGGCCCTGCCCGTGAACAGCTTGATGCCGTACTGCCCGGCCAGGGCGGTCAGCGCCTCGTCGGACGGCGTGCCCGCGTCCTGCATCTGAAGCGACTTCTTGTAGTTGTCCTCCGGTGTGGCCCCCGCACAGCCGAGGAACGTCCGGTGCGACCCCGGCATGATCATGAGGCCGCCGTTGGTGTCGTAGTTCTCGGTCAGCGCGATCGAGACGGACACCGTCCGCATGTTCGGCAGGCCGTCCTCGGCGTGCCAGGTCTCGAAGTCCGAGTGCCAGTAGAAGCCGCTGGCCCCGAAGCCCGGCTTGACGTTGATCCGCGACTGGTGGACGTAGACGTCCGAGCCGAGGATCTGCCGGGCCCGCCCGACGACGCGCTCGTCGCGCACCAGCCCGGCGAACACCTCGCTGATGCGGTGCACCTCGAAGACCGAGCGGATCTCCTTGGACTTCGGCTCCACGACGGAGCGTTCGTCGGCCCGGATCGCCGGGTCGCCCACCAGCCGGTCCAGCTCCCGCCGGTAGACGGCGACCTCGTCCTCGGTGATCAGCTGGTCGACGGCGAGGAAGCCGTCGCGCTCGAACGACTGGAGGCCGGCGACGTCGAACGGTCCGGGCGTGTCGGGGGAGCCCCAGACGACCGGGTCCTGGCGGGGAGTGGTCACCTCGGTGGTGCCGCGGGTGGGGTACAGGTCGGTGACGTCGGTCATCGGGTGTTCACACCTCCTCGGGCTCGGTGAGCAGGGGGTAGACGCCGTTCTCGTCGTGGTCCTCCCGACCGGTGACGGGCGGGTTGAACACGCAGACGCAGCGGAAGTCCTCCTTGACGCGGAGCGTGTGCCGCTCGTGTCCGTCGAGGAGGTACATGGTCCCGGGCGTGATCGTGTAGGTCTTCCCGGTCTCGCGGTCGGTCAGCTCGGCCTCGCCCTCGACGCAGACGACGGCCTCGATGTGGTTCGCGTACCACATCGACGTCTCCGTACCCGCGTACAGGATCGTCTCGTGCACGGAGAAGCCGACCTTCTCCTTGGCGAGGACGATGCGCTTGCTCTCCCAGGTGCCGGACGCGGCCTTCACATGCCGGTCGGTGCCTTCGATGTCCTTGAACGAACGGACGATCACGGTGGTACGCGCCTCCTTGCGTCGTTGTTTCCGGTGTTCCGGTGTTGCGTTGTACTGGTGCTCTGCCGCTCGGTGGTCAGGCGGTCTCGCGGACCGCGCGGGCGAGGACGCTCATGCCCTCGTCCAGCTCCTCGGGGGTGATGGTCAGCGCCGGCAGCAGCTTGACGACCTCGCCCTGCGGGCCGGACGTCTCGACCAGCAGCCCGAGGTCGAAGGCGCGCCGCGCGATCCGCCCGGCCCGCTGCGGGTCGTGGAACTCCAGGCCCCACACCAGACCCCGGCCCCGGTACTCCTTGACGTCCGCGAGGTTCTCCTCGGTGATCGAGATCAGCCACTGCTCCAGCAGCTCCCCGCGGGCGCGGGTCTGCTTCTCCATCGCCGAGCCGTCCGTCCAGTAGGCCTCCAGGGCGGCCGTGGCCGTGACGAACGCCGGGTTGTTGCCGCGGAAGGTGCCGTTGTGCTCGCCCGGCTCCCACACGTCCAGCTCCGGCCGGAACAGGCACAGCGACATCGGCAGGCCGTAGCCGCTGATGGACTTGGAGACGGTGACGATGTCGGGCACGATGCCGGCCTCCTCGAAGGAGAAGAAGGCCCCGGTGCGCCCGCATCCCATCTGGATGTCGTCGACGATCAGCAGCATGTCCTGCCGCTCGCACAGCTCCTTGAGCGCGCGCAGCCACTCGGGCCGGGCGACGTTGATGCCGCCCTCGCCCTGCACCGTCTCGACGATCACGGCGGCCGGCTTGTTCAGACCGGAGCCCTGGTCCTCCAGGAGCCGCTCGAACCACAGGAAGTCCGGGACCTTGCCGTCGAAGTAGTTGTCGAACGGCATGGGTGTGCCGTGCACGAGCGGGATGCCGGCGCCGGCCCGCTTGAAGGCGTTCCCGGTGACGGCCAGGGAGCCCAGTGACATGCCGTGGAAAGCGTTGGTGAACGACACGATCGCCTCGCGCCCCTTGACCTTGCGGGCCAGCTTCAGCGCCGACTCCACGGCGTTGGTGCCGGTCGGGCCCGGGAACATCACCTTGTACGGCAGGTCACGCGGGCGCAGGACCAGGTTCTGGAAGGTCTGGAGGAACGTGCGCTTGGCGGCGGTCGACATGTCGAGCCCGTGGGTGACCCCGTCGCGCTCCAGGTAGTCGATCAACGCCCGTTTCAGCACGGGGTTGTTGTGGCCGTAGTTGAGCGAGCCAGCGCCCGCGAAGAAGTCGAGGTACTCGTGGCCGTCCTCGTCGTACATGCGGCTGCCGCGCGCGTGGTCGAAGACGGTCGGCCAGCCGCGGCAGTAGCTGCGCACCTCGGACTCCAGGGTCTCGAAGACGCTCAGGTCGGGCTGGGTGATGGTCACGACGAATCGCTCCTCGGTGTGGGGAGTGAGAGGGAGGCGGGGGGAGAGAGGTGGCCGGGCCCAAGAGACGGAGGGGCCGGAGGGCGGTCAGAAGGAGAGCGGACCGATCCGGTGGAGGACCTCCGGGTCGTGCGGTCCGTCCGGGAACTGCTCGGCCCCGAAAAGGACTTCGCGCTCGACCGCGGCGCCGTGCCGGGCGGCGTAGGAGGTGAAGAGCCGCTCGGAGGCGGCGTTGCCCGGGGTGATCGTGGTCTCCACGGAGGTGAGCCCGACCTCGGCGGCGACCCGGGCAGTGAGCGCGTCCAGCAGCCGGGCGGCCAGGCCCCGGCCGCGGTGGCCCGCGTCCACCGCCACCTGCCACACGAGCAGGGTGTACGGACGGTCGGGCCGCACGTATCCGGTGACGAAACCGACCGGCTCGCCGTCGGCGCCGCGCGCCACCGCGGACGTGGCGGCGAAGTCGCGGCACCAGAGGAGATAGCTGTACGAGGAGTTCACATCGAGCGTCCCGGATTCCTTCGCGAGTCGCCAGAGTGCGGCGCCGTCGGCGGGGGAGGGGCGCTCGATGCGGAGCGCCTCGGGCAATTCTGTGTGGGGGGAATGCAGGTCTGCTTGGGCGGCAGTCATGTGGAATGAACTTACCGAGCAGAATTCAAAAATGCATCGCCCTCGAGCCTTACGTGAACTGTGCACATGTGTTATCGCGCGGGCGCCTGATCGCGCGAGAGGGTGGCGGTATGGGCAGGTTTGCCCGTTAATAATCGGGCAAAAGGGGTGCACCTGTGGACCGCATCACAGTCACGTAACGCTCCTGGGGGCCTTCGAATTGTGTCGCCGAGCGCTCATGAAATCTCTGCGTTTAGGCCCGAAGAAACGGGGCAGAAGAATGTGGGAAGCTGCCTGGAATTTAATTGCCGAATTATCTCGCGGAGAAACCCCGTCAACCCCGTCCGTCCGATTCTGGAGAATGCGGGCCCGCCGTTGTGCCGGCCGTTGTGCCGGGCATGGTCCGCAATGATGTCGCCATCATGTTCACGAACACCTCGGCATTCCGGCCGCCGGCCGGCCCGCCGCCCGCGCGCCTACCGGCGCCAGGCCTCCGCGACCGCGTTCCTCGCGGCCGCGACGTCCACGGTCGCGCCGAGGCCGGTCAGGGCGGCGCCCAGGGCCGTCAGGGAGGCCTCGACCACGTCCCGGGTCGCGTCGGCCCCGTAGTGGTTGACGCGGATCATCTCCTTGGCGAGCGGGCCGCCGCCCGCGGCCAGCGGGAGGGCGGGGTCGGCCGCCAGGGCGTGGGCCACCAGCTCGGAGGCGTCGATGTCCGACGGGGCCCGCAGAGTGGTGGCGACCGGGGCCGCCTCCAGGGCGTTGTGCACGTACGGCTCCAGGCCCCCGCCCAGGGCCGGCGCACCCGCGCGGGTCGCCGCGGCGGCACGGGCGTGGCGGTCCATCACCGCGTCCAGGCCGGCCGCCTCGATGCGCTCCAGGCAGGCCTCGAGCGCCAGCATCTCCAACTGCGCGGGCGCGTGCAGCAGCGCCTTGCGGCCGCCGCCGATCCAGCGCTCCTTCCAGTCCAGCAGGGACAGGTAGGAGCGGCGCGGCGCCTGCGGGTTCGCCGCCATCCGGGCCCAGGCGCGCTCGCTGACCGACACCGCCGACACCCCGGCCGGCCCGCCCATCGCCTTCTGCGCCCCGATCACGCACAGGTCCACACCCCACGCGTCCGGCAGCACCGGTTCCGCGCCGACCGAGGCCACGGCGTCCAGGTAGAACAGGGCGCCCTGCTCCGTCACGGCCTTGCCGATCTCCGCGACCGGATTCGTGTTGCCGGTCGCGGCCTCCGCGTGCACCAGCGACACGAAGTCGATCTCCGGGTGCTCGGCGAAAGCCTCCCTGACCTGGTCCGCCGTGACCGCAGTGTGGTACGGCACCGACAGGTCGTACACCGTCGCGCCGCAGTCGCGCAGCCAGTTGCCGAACGTCTGCCCGTACGGCCCGGTGATCACGTTCAGCGCGGTCGTGCCGGGACCGGCGGTCCCCCTGATCGCGCCCTCCAGCGGAAGCAGCGCCTCGCCCTGCATGATCACGACATCCTGCTCGGTGCCCAGCAGCCGCGTCACCCGGTCCTCGATCGAGGCGAATCGGTCGGCGCTCAGCGGAGCGAGGTCCAGGAACGGGTTCGTCACGGCGGTGCTCTCTTCGTACGGGCGAGGGTGAACGCGTCGAGCGTAGTCGGCGGGTCTGCCCCGCTTTCACCCGGCGACCCCGGACCGGGTGGTCCGTTGCGGGCACCGGCTCATTAAGGTGCGGTGCATGAGCGATCGCGCGGTGCTGCACGTGAAGGGTCGGGTGCTCGTCGGCCCGGACGAGGACCAGGTCCGGGACGAGTTGTGGGTGGTCGGCGGCCGGATCTCCTACGACCGTCCCGCCGGCGCCACCGACGTGACGACCGTCGAGGGCTGGGTGCTGCCCGGCCTGGTCGACGCGCACTGCCACGTCGGCCTCGACGAGCACGGACCGGTGCCCGACGACGTCTCGGAGAAGCAGGCTCTCACCGACCGCGAGGCCGGCACCCTCCTCCTCCGGGACGCGGGCTCGCCCTCGGACACCCGCTGGATCGACGAGCGCGAGGACCTGCCGAAGATCATCCGTGCGGGCCGCCACATCGCCCGCACCCGCCGCTACATCCGCAACTACGCCTGGGAGATCGAGCCGGAGGACCTGGTCGCCCACGTCGCCCAGGAGGCCCGGCGCGGTGACGGCTGGGTCAAGCTGGTCGGCGACTGGATCGACCGCGACCTCGGCGACCTGTCGGCCTGCTGGCCGCGCGAGGCGGCCGAGGCGGCGATAGCGGAGGCCCACCGCCTGGGCGCGCGCGTGACGGCCCACTGCTTCGCGGAGGACTCCCTGCGCGACCTGGTCGAGGCGGGCATCGACTGCGTCGAGCACGCCACGGGCTTGACCGAGGACCTGATCCCGCTGTTCGCCGAACGCGGCGTCGCGATCGTCCCGACCCTCGTCAACATCGCGACCTTCCCCCGCCTCGCCGACGGCGGCGAGGCCAGGTTCCCGCGCTGGTCGGCCCATATGCGCCGGCTGCACGAACGCCGCTACGACACGGTCCGGGCCGCCTACGACGCCGGCATCCCGGTCTACGTCGGCACCGACGCCGGCGGCTCCCTGCCCCACGGCCTGGCGGCCGCCGAGGTCGCCGAACTGGTCACGGCCGGCATCCCGCCGCTCGAAGCCCTCTCGGCGACGACCTGGGCCGCCCGGACCTGGCTGGGCCGCCCCGGCCTCGACGAGGGCGCCCCCGCCGACCTCGTGGTCTACGCCGAGGACCCGCGCGCGGACGTGCGCGTACTGGCGGCACCGCGGCGGGTGGTCCTGAACGGCAAGGTGGTCGGCTGAGGGTCAAGGGGCCCGTCCCTCGCGGCCGACTTGTAAACCCCATCCGATCTGCGGAGACGTGATCGGATGGGGTTTTTCGTGCGCGCGAGGACACGTGGACTCGCTCAAGCGAGGACACGGTTTGATCACAGGATCTTCACAGGTTTCGAAGTCTGTCCCCTTTCGATGCATAGGCCCCTTGTCGTGTCTCTGTATGTTCAAGTCGATCAAGGTTATTGACCATGACTTGTCAAAGGGGGCACCAAGAAAATGAAGGAAGAGTCATCTCCGCAGTGGGGACGGCACCCGTTACCGTCTCGCACACGCCTGAGACGCACAGCCCTGGTGGCGGTGCTGGCGCTGTCGGTGGGGCTGGTCGAGGCGGGAACGGCAGTCGCCAAGCCGGTCTCGACCACCGCGGAGCAGCCGAAGCCGCTGGGTCCGGCGGAGGCGGAGGACGCGGCGTCGGCGCTGTTGACGGCGCGGCTGCAGGACCGGCGGATCGAGGTCACGGGAGAGCGGACCGACTCCACCACGACGTGGGCGAACCCGGACGGAACCACGACGGTGGACTCCTACACCGGACCGATCCGTGTGCGGGACGAGCACGGCACCTGGCGGCCGGTGGACACCACGCTGGTCGCCGGCGGCGGGGTGGTGGCGCCGAAGATGGCGGCCGCCGATGTGACGCTCTCGGACGGCGGGACGGACCAGACGCTGGTTCAGGTCGGGCGCGGGAAGCACGCGCTGGGCGTCGCCTGGGAGGGCAAGCTCCCCAAGCCCCGGCTGAACGGCTCGACCGCGACGTACCCGGGCGCGGTGAAGGGCGGCGACCTGGTCGTCACGGCCCTGAAGGAGGGCTTCACGCACAATGTTGTGCTGCGTGAACGCCCGGACGAGCCAGTGGAGTACCGGCTTCCGGTCGATGCCACAGGGCTGCGCCTCAAGGAGACCGCCGACAAGCGGCTGGTCTGGGAGGACGCCAAGGGCGAGGCGAGGGCCGGCGCGCCGGCGCCGGTCATGTGGGACTCCTCGCACGACAAGGCCTCCGGGGAGCCCGAACACCTGGCGCCGGTCGACGTGGACATCGTCGACGCCGAGGACGGCAAGGGGCAGGTGCTGGTGCTCAAGCCCAGCGCCGCGTTCCTGTCGGATCCCGACGTGACGTATCCGGTGACGATCGACCCGACCGACTCGCTGATGGGTCCGACGACCGACACCTGGGTGCAGTACAAGGACTACCTCACCTCGCAGCGTGGCTCGACCGAACTGAAGGCGGGCACGTACGACGGCAGCGAGAAGGCCCGGTCCTTCCTGAAGTTCAACGTCTCGAAGTACACGGGCAAGCACGTTCTCGATGCCAAGCTGCGGTTGTACTCGTACTACTCGTCGACGTGCAGCACGTCGAACTCGGGCATCGAGGTGCGCCGAATCACCACCGACTGGGATCCGTCGGCGATCACGTGGTCGGCACAGCCGTCCACGACGGCGACCGGTGCGGTGGTCGTCAAGGACGCCAAGGGCTACAACTCGTCCTGTCCCGCCGGGTACAGCACGTGGAACGTCAGCTCCCTCGCGCAGTCGTGGGCGGACGGACAGCCCAACTACGGCCTGCGGATGGCAGCGGTCACCGAGA
This sequence comes from Streptomyces sp. 6-11-2, assembly GCF_006540305.1. Classification (GTDB taxonomy): domain Bacteria; phylum Actinomycetota; class Actinomycetes; order Streptomycetales; family Streptomycetaceae; genus Streptomyces. Next base: position 5,533,594 of record NZ_BJOR01000001.1, read on the forward strand.
CCGACCCCCTCACCTGGCGCCGCTACCGGTCGGCGAACTACGTCAACGGCTCCCATGACCCGACCTCCGAGCCGTCGCTGACCGTGCAGTACAACACCAAGCCGGGCACGCCGACCGCGCTGTCCCCGCTGACCGGGGCAGCCACCAACAGCTCGAGACCAACGCTGTCGGCCAAGTCGACGGACGCCGACGGCAACACCGTCACGCTGAGCTTCGAACTCTGGAAGTCGGACGGCACCGCGGCCCTGCAGTCCGGCAAGTCGGTGGCGGTGGCGTCCGGGGCAACGGCGACATGGACACCCGGCACCGCGCTGGCCGAAGGCTCGTACAAGTGGCGGGCGATGGCCTCCGACGGCACGGACTCCAGCGCCTGGTCGTCGTTCCAGACGTTCACCGTGGACACAACCAAGCCGGGCGCGCCGTACGTCTCGTCCACGGACTACCCGCAGGACGGCAAGTGGCACGGCGGCGCCGGAACCTCTGGCAAGTTCACCTTTACCCCGGCCGCCGGCACCACTGACCTGGCCGGGTACGTGTACTCGCTGGACGGCGCCGCGGCGCAGACGGTGACGGCCACCGGCTCGACCGCGGTCACGCTCACCCCGGCCGCGGACGGTCACCGCGCCCTGCGGGTGCAGGCCAAGGACAAGGCCGGCAACGTATCCACGGCCGTCACCTACGACTTCCTCGTCGGCCAGGGTGCCATGGTGCAGCCCGCCGAGGGCGCCGTCAGCGCCCGCCGGGTGAAGCTGGAGGTCGACGCGCAGCCCAAGTACACGCGGGTCACCTTCCAGTGGCGGCGCGGTCCGGGGGCGTCCGTCTACGACGTTCCGCTGGCGAACCTGACCAAGGCCGACAACACCCCGTTCACGGCGCAGAAGACGCCGCTGTCCGCCATGGGCCCGCACGCCAACTGGTCCGTGCTGGAAACCCTCGGCCAGATCGGCGGCGTGGTCCAGGTACGGGCGCAGCTCTATACGGACAACGACGCGGATGCCGCGTACATCAGCGAGTGGCGGGGCTTCACCGTCGACCCGAACGCCGACGGCGCCGCCTCCGAGGAGGTCGGCCCCGGCTCGGTGAACCTGCTCACCGGTGACTACTCCGTCGGCGTGACCGACGCCGACGAGTTCGGCCTGTCCTCCACCCGCACCGCCTCCTCCCGCGGCACCGACCGCGGCTGGATGCCGCAGGGTGAGCGGCTGACCGCCAACCAGCAGGACATATCCACCGACACCAGCGGCTTCACCGCCACCACGGCGACCCTCAGCCGTGTCACCAACCTCGGCCAGGACGGCTCCACCGACTCGCTGAAGGTCCTCCCGACATCCAGCACGAGCGCCGACACCTACGCGTCGGTCGGCGGCGACAGCGGAGCGCTGCGACTCGGCATGAAGCCGGGCAAGACCTACCGCTTCTCCGTCTGGGCCTACGTCCCGTCGGCGACCGGCCTGTCTCCGCAGCACACCAACGGCCTGCGGCTGTATGCCGCCTTCGCCACGCCGTCGGGCACCGTGACGAAGACCTCGCGGAAGGTGCCGTACACCGACGCCTGGGCGGAACTGACGCTGGACTTCACCGTCCCGGCCGACGCCACCTCCGCCTACCTGCGGCTGTACAACGGCTTCGCCGCGGACTCCGGCAAGGCGGTGCACTACGACCACCTGTCGCTGCGCGAGTTGGTCGCGCCCTTCGGGCCCGAGTGGGCCGGCGGCGCATCCGGGGGTGTCACGGACAACGACTACTTCTCGCTGACCTTCCCGGGCAAGGACGTGGCGGTCATCACCGCCTACGACGACACCACCGTCACGTTCGCCAAGAGCTCCGACGGCTCCTTCAGCCCCGAGCCCGGTGCCGAAGGACTGATCCTGAGGGCGTCAGGCAGCAGCTATCTGCTGACCGACGACGACGGCACGATCACCACGTTCAAGAAGCAGACCGGCTCGGACGTGTACGTGGTCGAGTCCGTTTCCGGCACGGACGAGGCATCCACCAGTCGGTACACGTACGACACGACCGACGGCCGCTCCCTGGTCAAGCGGGTGATCGGCGAGGCAGAGCCGGGCGTCGACGACACCGCGCAGTGCACCGGCAGCGCGCCGGCGCGTGGCTGCGAGGTGCTGGAGTACGTCTACGCCACCTCCACCACCGCCACCGTCAGCACTCCCGGCGACGTGGTCGACCGGGTCAAGGCGGTGCGGATCTGGTCGTGGGACCCGGACGCCGGCGAGGTCAACGCCGTCGACGTGGCGACCTACCGCTACGACCTGACTGGTCGTCTGGTGGAGGTGTGGGACCCGCGCAAGGCGTCGAGCGGCGACACCACCACGTTCAGGACGAAGTACGCCTACGACAGCGCCGGCCGCCTCACCTCCATCGACACCACCGGTGAGCTGCCGTGGTACTTCGACTACGGCAAGGCCGGAGCCGATCAGGACCCGGGCAGGCTGCTGAAGGTCCGCCGCCCCGCGCTCAAGCCGGGCAGCAAGGACGTCGTCGAGGGCGAGACCGCCTCCAAGGTGGTCTACGAGGTGCCCCTGACCCGCGCCAAGGGCGGCCCGTACGACATGTCCGGTGCCGATGTGGCCACCTGGGGCCAGGCGGACGCGCCCACGGACGCCACCGCCGTCTTTGACGACGAGTCCGACCCCGGCACCCACACCGCCACGGCCACCGTGCCCGGAAAGGACGGCTACCGGCAGGCCACTGTCCACTACCTCAACGCCTCGGCGCAGGAGGTGAACAGCGCCACCTGGTCCCCGACCGGCGTCGGCGACATCGACACCACCGAGTACGACCGGTTCGGCAACACCGTCCGTACCCTGGACGCCTCCGGCCGCCTGCTGGCACTCGGCAAGGACGACGACGCCGACGAGAAGGCAGCCGAGCTGGACCTGCCCGACGACCCGGCGGCCCGCGCCGGTCTGCTGGACAGCCGCAGCGTCTACAGTCGCGACGGCCTCGACCTGCTCGAAGAGCTCGGTCCCGTCTACCGGGCCCGGCTCGACGAGGGCGTCCCGGCCCAGTCCGATCCGCCGATGCCGGCCCTGAAGGCCGGTGAGTCGGTGGTCGTCCGCTCCCACACGGTCCATGCCTACGACGAGGGCAAGCCCGACGGGGCGGCGTACCACCTGGAGACCACCACCCGCGAAGGCGCCCGCATCGAGGGTTACACGGTGGATGTCGAGGTCCGGGTCACCAAGACCGGCTATGACACTCCGATCGGCGGCACCTCGGGCTGGACCCTGCGCGCGGAGACGTCGGTGACCACCGACGCCGTCTCCGGCGGGGCGAACCTGACCTCGACGATCAAGTACGACGCGGCAGGTCGTGCGGTCGAGTCCCGCAGGCCGGGCTCCAACGGCGCGGACGCGGGCACGGTGAAGACCGTCTTCTACACCGCGAAGGCCAACCCGGACGATGCGGCCTGCGGCAACCGTCCCGAGTGGGCGGGCAATCCGTGCGTCACGCTGTCCGGCGGCAAGGTCACCGGCGCGGACACCGCCCGTATGCCGGACACCCTGCCGGTCAAGCGCATCACCCGCTACTCCCGCTTCGGGGACGTGGAGGAGGTCACCGAGACCAACGCGGGCAAGACCCGCAAGACGGTGACCGTCTACGACGCGGCCGACCGGATCGTCTCCACGGAGATCACCTCCGACGTCGGCAAGGCTCTGCCGAAGGTGACCACCGAGTACGACCCGGTCACCGGGCACGCCGTGAAGACGACGGCCGGCGGCAAGACCATCACCCGTGTCTTCGACGCCCTCGACCGGCTGCTGTCCTACACGGACGCCGACGGCGGCATCACGACCACCGAGTTCGACAAGTACGGCAAGCCGGTCAAGGTCACCGACAACACCGGCTGGACCAGCTACACCTACGACCGCACCGCGGAGCCGCGCGGCTTCGTCACCTCGGTCACCGATAGCGTGGCCGGCAGATTCACCGCGAAGTACGGCCCCGGCGGCCAGCTGGTGGAGCAGACGTACCCCGGCGGTTACGTCCGCAAGGACACCTTCAACGCGGCGGGCGAGGCGACCGGCCGTACCTACACCCGCGCCTCGGACGGCGAGGTCGTCTACGGCCAGCACATCGAGCTGACCACGCAGGGCGCGGTGGCCTCCGACACCTCCTCCACCGACAGCAAGGAGTACTCCTACGACCGACTCGGCCGTCTGACGAAGGCCGTCCAGAGCACCACCGCCGAGGGCTGCGTCACCCGCAACTATCGCTTCGACGAAACCGGGCGCAGCGTCGCGGGCCGCATGAACCGCACCTCCAAGACGGTCATACCGGCTGCCGAGGACGGCTCGTGCGTGACCACCGGAGGCACGACCACGGCCAGCTCGTACGACAGCGCCGACCGGCTGCTGACCACGGGCTACACCTACGACGCCTTCGGCCGCACCACGGCCACCGGCACCGGCTCGGTCAACGCCTACTGGGCCAACGACCTGGTCGCGTCCCAGACCGCGGGCGACACCCGTCAGTCCTGGACCCTCGATCCCGCCCTGCGCTTCGAGGCCTTCACGACCGAGAAGAAGCAGACGGACGGCACCTGGGCCAACGCCACCAGCAAGCTCAACCACTACGGTGACGACTCCGACGAGCCCCGCTGGATCATCGAGGACACCACCCAGGGAACCCTGACCCGCAACGTCTCCGGCCCGGACGGTGACCTCGTATCCACCACGTCCGCGACCGGTGACGTGGAGCTGCAGTTCGCCAACCTGCACGGCGACGTGTCCGTCACCCTGGACACCGCGATGACGGCACCGAAGGTGCTGCTCTACGACGAGTTCGGGGTGCCCACCGACGGCCAGGCACCGCAGCGGTACGGCTGGCTCGGCGCCAAGCAGCGCTCGGGTGAGGCCCTGGACGGCGTCATCCTCATGGGCGCCCGCCTCTACAGTCCGGCGCTGGGCCGGTTCCTGCAGACCGACCCCGACCCCGGCGGCAACGCCAACGCCTACGACTACTGCAGCGGCGACCCCGTCAACTGCGTGGATCTGGACGGGCACTGGGGCTTCTCCTTCAAGAAGGCGTTCCGAAGGGTCGCCCGGGTGGCGGAGGTCGCCTCCTATATACCCGGTCCGATCGGCAACGTCGCCTCCGCCGTGGGGGCCATCTCCTACGCCGCCACCGGCAATTGGCGCAAAGCCGCCGAAATGAGCGTGGGCATCGCCTTCGGCTCGGCCGGCCGCCTCGCGGTCAAGGCCGTCAAGGCGGCCCGCACGATCCGCAAGGCCAGCCGAGTCAACCGGACTTTCTCCAGGGCCCGGTCGGTCTTCCGCCGCTCCCGGTGCAACTCCTTCGCCCCGGACACGCCGGTCCTGATGGCCGACGGCAGCTATATGCCCATCGGCGCCATCGAGATCGGCGACTACGTGGCCGCCACCGACCCCGAGACCGGCGAGACCTACGCCGAACCGGTCCTGGACGTCATCAGCGGCTACGGCACCAAGCACATCGTCGAAATCGATACGGACCTCGACCCATCGACCCCGCCGCTGGAAGCGACGGCGGAACACCCCGTCTGGGTTGTCGGCAAGGGCTGGACGGCGGCCGCCGAGGTACGGGTTGGTGATCGTCTCCGTGACGAAGAGGGTGGAGCGCGGACGGTGAATCACGTGGCCGACAGGGGCTACGTGGCGGACCAGCTCGTCTTCAACCTCAACGTGGGCAATGTCCACACCTTCTCCATCCAGGTCGGCGAGGCCTCGGCGCTCTCGCACAATGCTTCCGGGTGCGTTGTACGGACCTCGGCCCCCAAGAAGATCACTGGATACACGCGTCATGGGCTCCACCAGGCCATCGGGCGTAATGATGGCCGAGGTGTCAACATTCGTGCGATGCACGATGCCGTGAAGAACCCGAAGAAGATCAAGAGGAAGATCGACCGGAGGGGAGTGCAGTTCGTCTACTCAGGAAAGAAGGCGACTGTGGTTCTCAGTCCTCAAGGTAAGGTGATCACCACGTTCGGTCGATCACGCGGCAAGGGGATTTGGAAGCGATCGTCCAGACCCAAGTGGATGCACTAGAAGAGAACAGGATCACCAGACGGTGATCCAATGGTGACTGGTTGCTGTCCGTAAGCTTGGGCGGCGGACGGCAACCAGTCACTGTCTGGTGCCGAATCTGAAAGGACTCGGACCCTGATGGAACCTCAGAAACTTCTCAAGCCCAGTTGGTTTCCCGGGAACGGAGAATCCTATGCGATACTCCTGGCCATCCTGGACAAGCAGAAAAGGGCTCCGGAAATTGATTTGTCTGAATTTCCCTCCGAAGCGCAGAGGCAAGAGATCTGTGAGATCCTCACGGATGAGCTCTTGACCTCCGGGTTCGAGGATGAATGGAAGATAAATCACCGGGGGGACCTCATTGAGGGGCTTATCGACATATTTAACCCCTATGTGTAGGCGGTGCCCAGGGTCGGGAAATAAGTGGCCGGCTGGCATTGCGCAAGCTATTTCCCGGTGGGTGAGGTAAACCGGCGTGAAGCGATTCGAAGCGGTCGACGTGTCCGGAGGTGCGGAGTGCGCGCCCTTCTTTGGCCCGGAAGTGGATGATGTGGTATACGTCGCCAAGAGCGTCATGAAAGGAGAGTCGGTCGCGAGCGTCTGTCTCGACGAGGACGGCGATTGGCAATTCTTTGCTCTCAGTGACCGAAACCGGGCGCGTCAAGGCAGGCCGAAAATCTCCCACTTCGGCCACTTGCTGGAAAGTGACGCAACGCTCAGCAGCATGCCTCCACTTCCGATTAATCACTGGGTCATGCGGGATGGGATCGGGGCGGTCTGGGGGTTTTCGCCGATTAGGGCGGAAGTGTATTTCTGGCGCTGATCGCGAGCATCACCGTGGCCCCGCCCAAGGCGGGGCCACGGTGCGGTGGATGCCGGACAGGCGATCGGCTCCTTCGCGGAGGACGGTGAAATCATCCGAGTCGTGGAACGGGAGGGCGCAGACCGTCTCCCGACTCTAGCCCGGCTCGATGACCCTACGGCTGCTACTTCTTCGATTCCTATTGGTGCGAACTCATGCTCGCGGACATCTCCCGCATCGACGCACGCGCCCTCTCCCCGTCCGAAGCCACAGTGATCGAGAAGTTGACCCAGTGGGGCCAGGTATGCGTTCGGGAATCCGACTCCGACCACGTGCCTCAAGACGCAGGCGCCGCAGTGCGGGCTTGGCGCCCAGGGCAGAGCGTGTTGTCCCCCTCCAGCGCGTCACGGTCAGCTCTTCCAGGGCCCCGAGCCGGGGAAGGCTGCATGCTGCGACCTTCCAGGGGAGCTCTGCCTCACGCAGCCTCACGAGGTCCGAGAGATCCAACTCCTGCGAATAGAACTCAGAGACGCCGTGAGCGCGGACAACATGGTCGGTACGGAGGGCCAGGCGAACTCGCGGCGCAGGCGGCGAGCCGAAGGCGAGGAGAAACCGGCCATCTGGGTCGGGTACGGCAAGCCGGCCAAGCTCTTCCGCACCAGGAAAGGGCTCACCCGGCAGGAACTGGCCGACGCCGTCGGCTACTCCATCGAGCAGGTGGCCTCCATCGAGCAGGGCCGCAGGCCGGCGAAGGCCGCCTTCACGGAGGCGACCGAGCGGGTCCTCGGAGCGGACGGGGTGCTCGCGGAGCTCCGGGAGGACGTGGACCGGGCCAAGCTGCCCAAGTTCTTCCAGGACTTCGCGTCGATCGAAGCCGAGGCGGTGAGCCGGTTCGATTACGACCCGCTGCTGGTGCCGGGGCTGCTGCAGGCCGAGGGATACACACGGGCCCTCTTCCTGTCGCACTACCCTCCCCTCGGTGACGAGACCGTCGAACTGCACACCGAAGCGCGCCTGAACCGTCAGAAGGTGCTGACCAAGGCGCCGATCGTGCAGTTGTCCTTCATCATCGGCGAGGCCGCACTGACGGTTGCCGAGTCGGTCAGCGAGGTCGTCGTGCGGGACTCCAAGAACATGACGGGGGCTCGGGTCCATGTCGGCCGGGAGGCCTGGGCCGCCTTCCTGTCCGACTCCGGGGGCTGCTCTGTCTGCTGACCGCCGCCTGTTACGGAAGTGGCCGTAGGGAACACCCGTGCCGGAAGAATCGAAAGGATGGGCGGAAATCCCACGAAGGAGTGAAGTAACGCAGGATTGCTGACCGTTCACCCTCAGTACGTAATTCTTACCGGGTCCCAAGCATTCCTTTCTGGGGGTCCCACACCTTGAACGGCAACAACTTCCGCATGTCCGCCCGCCGTTGCGCCACCGCCGCCGCGGCCACCGTCCTGGCCGCCGGTCCGGTGACGCTGGCCGGCGCGGGCTCCGCGCACGCGACCGGTGGGCAGGAGGGGCACGCGAGCGCCTCCGTCCTGCGGACCGGGCTGGACGTGTCCCTGCTCAACAAGACGGTGAACGTCCCGCTCGCCGTCTCCCTCAACGAGGTCGAGGCACCGCGGAGCGCGCAGCAGACGGCGCTGACCGCCCGTCTCGACGGCGTCGACGGCGGGAAGCCCTTCAGCGTGATCCGCGCGGACGTCGCGAAGACCGACGCGACCGTCTCCGCCGACAAGGCGGAGGGCATGGTCCAGCTGGCCCACGCCCGCATCCACGTCCCCGGCCTGCCCCTGCTGTCCCTGATCGAGGTCGACCAGGTCACGTCCAAGGCGACCTGCGAGGCCGGCGAGTCCCCGGTCGCGAGCAGCAACGTCCTGGGCTCCGTGAGGGTGCTCGGCAAGAGGGTGACGCTCACCGCCGGCGGCACGACCGACGTCCGTGTCCCCGGCGTCGGCGAGGTCCGCCTGGACCTGTCGAAGCGTGAGACGACCTCCCGCACGGCCGCGGCGACGGCCCTGGAACTCAAGGTCTCCGTCAACCCGCTCAAGCTGAACGTGGCCGAGGTGGAGGGCACGGTCACCCTCGTCAAGGCGACGTGCGAGTCCCCGACGGCGCCGGAGAAGGAGGCGGCCCCGCCCGCCGACCAGGGCGGCGACGACAAGTCCCAAGGCACCGACGAGAAGCCGCAGGGCACCGACGAGAAGCCGCAGGGCGGCGACGTGAAGCCCCAGAGCGCCGATGTGAAGCCGCAGGCCGCGTCCGAGAAGAAGACCGTCGACCTGGCGGAGACGGGCGGCAGCTCCCTCACCCCCTACCTGGCGGCGGGCTCCGCCGTCCTGCTGGCGGCGGGTGGAGGCGCGCTGGCCGTGGCACGGCGGCGCCGGGGCTGACGGCCCGGACCGTGTGGCCCGGCCGGGAAGTCCCGGACCGGCAGGACTTGCCGGCTCGGTGAGTCAGGGGACGGTGGGCGGCGACAGCGCCGAGCCCAGGGCGCGCACGAAGCCGTCCACCGTCCCCCGGTCCCGTACCGCCAGCCGCAGCCAGTCCGTGCCCAGCCCGGGGAACGTGTCCCCGCGCCGCACCGCGTATCCCAGGGCGCGCAACCGCCGCCGCACCTCCGCCGCCCCCGCCACGCGCACCAGCACGAAGGGGCCCTCGGCCGGTCGCACCACCCGCACCCCGTGCCCCGCGAAGGAGGCCAGGCCCGCCACCAGGTGGGCCCGGTGCGCGGCGATGCGGTGAGCCGCGTCCTCCGCCTCCGCCAGTGCCCGCGGCTCCACGCACGCGACCGCCGCCGCGAGCGCCGGAGTGGACACGGGCCACAGCGGCTGGGCCCGCTCCAACTCGGCGATCACCTCGGACGACGACAGCACGTAGCCGATCCGCAGCCCCGCAAGGCCCCACGTCTTGGTCAGGCTGCGCAGCACCACCAGGCCGGGCACGTCCGTCCGCCCCGCCAGCGCCTCCCGCTCGCCCGGCACCGCGTCCATGAAGGCCTCGTCGACGACCAACACCCTTCCCGGACGGGCCAGTCCGGCGATCACCGAGGCCGGGTGCAGCACCGACGTCGGGTTCGTCGGGTTGCCGACCACCACCAGGTCCGCGTCCTCGGGGACGGCCGCCGGATCGAGCCGGAAGCCGTCCTCCGCCCGCAGCAGCACCCGGTCCACCGTGTGCCCCGCGTCCCGCAGCGCCGCCTCCGGCTCGGTGAACTGCGGGTGCACGACGACCGGTCGCCGCACCTTCAACGCCCGCGCCAGCAGCACGAACGCCTCCGCGGCGCCCGCCGTCAGCAGCACCCGCTCCACCGGCAGCCCGTGCCGCGCCGCCACCGCCGCCCGCGCGGCCCGCCCGTCCGGGTAGGCGGCGAGGCCGGTCAAGGAGGCGGCGATCCGCTCCTGCAGCCACGCCGGCGGCGTGTCCACCCGCACGTTCACGGCCAGATCGACCAGTGCCGCCCCGCCGTCGCGCACCTCGGCGTCCCCGTGGTGCCGCAGATCGTGCCCGGCCGTGTCCTCAGTGCGCATGGGAGTGAGCGTGCCCTCCATGGTGGTGGTGCCCGTGCCCGTCGTCGTCCGGGTGGAAGTGCGGCTGCTGCGGCAGCCCCACCTTGTCCTCGAAGCCCGGCAGCGCGATCCGGTACACGCACGAGTCGCAGTTCATCCGCAGATCGCCCTTCACCGCCTCCTCGTACCGCTCCAGCACGAGGTCCAGCAGCTCCGGCTCCGGCCCGATCACGTCCGCCGAGCGCACGTCGGTCTCCGGGTGCGTCGCCGCCCAGTCCGCCGTCTGCCGCCGTACCCGTTCCGGCAGGATGCCCGTGAACAGGAAGTACGGCAGCACCACGATCCGCCGCGCGCCCAGCTTCGCGCACCGGTCGAGCCCGCTCGGCACGTCCGGCGCCGCCAGCGACACGAACGCCGTCTCCACGCCCGCGTACCCGCGCCCCTCCCACAGCAGCCGCGCCGCCTTGTGCACCTCGGCGTTGGCGTCCGGGTCGGTCGAGCCGCGCCCCACCAGCAGCACCGTCACGTCCGACCGGTCCCCGGCCGCACCCTCCAGCGCCTCCTCGAGCCGCCGCTCCAGCACCCGCAGCAGCGCGGGGTGCGGGCCCAGCGGCCGGCCGTAGGTGTACGAGATCCCCGGATGCCGTTCCTTCTCACGGGCCAGCGCCGCCGGGATGTCGCCCTTGGCGTGCCCGGCGGACACCAGCATCAGCGGTACGGCGGCGAAGCGCCGCACGCCCCGCTCCACCAGCTCGGCGACGGCTTCGCCCAGCGGCGGCGGGGACAGCTCGATGAAGCCGCCCGCGACAGGCAGTTCGGGCCGACGGCGCCCCAACTCCCTCACGAAATCACGGAACGCCTCGGCTCCGGCGTCGTCCCGGGTGCCGTGACCGGCGATGAGCAGGGCGGGCGGCGGCGGGGTGGTCACAGAGTCTCCTCAAGCGAAGTGGGGTGGTACAGCAGGGCGTTGAGCGCGGCCGCGGCGACCGCCGAACCGCCCTTCTCGGACACGTTGCTCACGGCGGGCAGCCCGCTCTCGCGCAACGCGGCCTTGGACTCGGCCGCCCCGACGAAACCGACGGGCAGACCGATGACGAGCGCGGGGGAGGCGTCCAGCTTCAGCAACTCCTCCAGGGCGGTCGGGGCGCAGCCGATCACCCACAGGGCGCCCGGGCCGACGTCCTCGTACGCCAGCCGGATCGCGTGCGCCGAGCGGGTCATCCCGGGACCGGACCTGGCGTCCCTCAGCCGGCAGACGCTGTCACGCCGGGTGATCCCGGCGGCCACCATCTCCACGTCCGCGACCACCGGAGCCCCCGCGTGCAGCGCGGCGTGCGCCGTCACCAGCTCGCCCTCGTCCATGACGAGGTCGGAGGCGTACTCCAGGTCGGCGGAGGAGTGGACGACCCGCTCCACCACCGCCCGCGTCAGCGGCGCGAGGCGCGAGGTGTCCAGTCGGGTGCGCAGCCGCCGGAACGACTCCTGCTCGATCGGGTGGACGACGCGGTTCACTCGGACTCCTCCCGGGGTGCCTGCCAGCGGTATCCGCGCGGCGTGACCATGCGCCCCGCGATCTCGCGGGTCGCGGTGTTGCCCACGGTCACGACCGTCATCATGTCGACCGTCTCCGGGGCGAGACCGGCCAGCGTGGTGACCCGGCTGGACTCGCCGGGCCGTGAGGCGTTGCGCACGACACCGACCGGCGTCGTCGGCTCCCGGTGCCCGGCGAGGATCGCCAGCGCCTTCGGCAACTGCCAGTCCCGGCCCCGGGAGCGGGGGTTGTAGAACGTCACGACGAGATCCGCCTCGGCCGCCGCCCGCACCCGCCGCTCGATGACCTCCCACGGCGTGTGCAGGTCGGAGAGGCTGATCGACACATGGTCGTGCCCGAGCGGCGCGCCGAGGACCGCCCCGGCCGCGAGCGCCGCCGTGACCCCCGGGACGCCGGTCACGTCGATGTCGTCGGACGCCTCGGCGAGCGCGGGGGAGGCCATGGCGTACACCCCGGCGTCCCCGCTGCCGATCAGCGCGACGGCGTGCCCGCGCCGGGCCTCGGCGACCGCCGTGCGCGCCCGTTCCTCCTCCGCGCCCAGCCCCGACTGGAGGATCCGCGTCCCCGGCCGCAGCAGGTCGCGGATCTGGTCGACGTACTGGTCGAGCCCCACGAGCACGGAAGCACGCCGCAACTCCGCCTGCGCGCGCGGCGTGAGCAGGTCCCGCGCGCCCGGCCCCAGCCCGACGACCGCGAGCCGCCCGCGGCCCGGCCGCCGTACGACCGCGCAGGTGGCCATCGCGGGCGTCCCGTCGGTGCGCTCCGACTTCCGCTTGGGCACGAGGAGTTCACCCCCGCGCACGAGCGCGGCGGCCTCCGCGACCGACGGGGTGCCGACGGCGGCGAGCGGCGCCCGCGACGGGTTGGGCACGTCGACCGCCGCCAACTCATCGGCGGAGTACGTCACCAGGGGCACCCCGAGCCGCCGGGCCGCCTCGACGACGCCGGGCTCCTCCGCCTTGGCGTCGACCGTGGCCAGTTCGGCGAGCGACGCCGCGGACAGCCCGGCCTCCGCGAGCGCGTTCTCGACCAGGCCCGCCACCTCGTCGGCGGGTGCGCCCCGGGACGCGCCGACGCCCACCACCAGGGTCGGCGGCCGCAGGACCACCTCCCGCTCGGCGGGGACGGCGGCACGGTCGGTGACCCGGATCGTGTACGCGCCCTCGGCGGCGACCGGCAGCGGCGGCAGCGGCCAGCGCACCTCCGCGTCCAGCACGACCGGCTCCCCGTCGAGCAGCGCCCGCGAGACCCCGGCGACGTCGCCCTCCACCGGAAGCCCGAGCGTGTCCAGGCCGGGCAGTCCCACGGCGTCCGTCGCGGTCGTCACGACCGGCTCCGCGCCCAGCACCTCGCCCACCGCGCGGGCCAGTTCGTTCGCCCCGCCCGCGTGCCCGCCCACCAGGGACACCGCGAACCGGCCGCCCTCGTCGACGCACACCACACCCGGATCGGAGGCCTTGTCGCCCAGCAGCGGCGCGATCAGCCGGACGATCGCCCCCGTCGCCAGGAAGCACACCAGTTGCCCGCACTCGGCGAAGGCGGCCCGCACGGCGTCCCCGACGGGCCCTTCGTACACCCGGGTGCGGTCCGGCCAGGCCGCGGCCAGCCGGTCCCGCGCAGCCGCGCCCGCCGCCGTGGCGGAAATGAGGCCGATCACTCAGCGACTCCTTCATGAAGCACCGGGGGCCGCGTGCCCCACAGCAGGAAAACAGGGTTGGTGGCCGCGAGCCGGGTCACGTCGCCCGGCAGCGGCGCCAGCCGCGAGGACTGGAGCAGCACGCCGTCGCAGGCGAACCCGGCGGCGACCAGCGCCTCGCGCACGGCCGGCACCCGGTCGAGCGCCGCCACGGCGACCACGACGGTCCGCCGGGCCCGCCGCGCGCACGCGGTCACGACGGCGGGCAGCGCGCGCCCGCCGCCACCGACGAACACCGCGTCCGGGTCGGCGAGTCGGGCCAGCGCCTCCGGCGCGACTCCGTGCACCACCGACACGTCCACGCCGTGCGCCGCCGCGTTGGCGCGGATCCGCTCCACGCCGTCGGCCGTCTTCTCGACGGCGGTGACGGCGGCGCCCAGCCGGGCGCACTCGACGGCGACCGACCCGGAGCCCGCGCCCACGTCCCAGACCAGGTCGCCGAGGCGTGGCCCGAGCCGGGCCAGCGCCAGGGCGCGCACCTCGAACTTGGTGATCATCGAGTCGCGGTGGGCGAACTCGCCCTCCTCCAGGGCCCATCGGGACGGGCCGACCGGTGGCCCCGCGACCGTGCGCAACGGCCCCGGTGTCCTCGTCCCGGCCAGGCACAGCACCACGTTCACCGCCGTGCCCCAGTCGCGGGCGGCGGCCTCGGCCGGGGTGAGCCGCTCCACGCGCTCGCCCGCCGGGTCGCCCAGCGCGGAGGCGACGACCAGCACCCGGTCGTCGCCGCAGGTGCCGGCCAGCGCGGCGCCCAGCTCGGCGGGCCCGGCCCCCGGCCCGGTCAGCACGGCGACCTTCGCCCGCGCCCGGCACACGTTCACGGCCGTACACAGATCCCGTCCGTGCGCGCTGACCACCACCGCGTCGTCCCAGGGCAGCCCGATCCGCGCGAAGGCGGCGGCGACCGAGGAGACCCCGGGACGGACGTCCAGCAGCTCGGGCCCGAACCGCTCGGCGAGCGCCCGTACGATCCCGAAGAAACCGGGGTCCCCGGAGGCCAGCACGAGGACGGGCCGCTCCCTGCCGACGTACTCCGCGATGGTGTCGAGCGCGGGCGCCAGCGGACCCAGGACGACCCTCTCGGCGCCCTCCGGCAGCCGTACGGCGTCCAGATGCCGCCGCGCGCCCACGACGAGCCCGGCGCCGGGCGGCACCCGAGTGCCGTGCGACGCCCCGGTGCCCGTGCCGACGACCGTGATCACGTGCCCGCACCCCGCGCGCGCAGGGCCCTGCGGGCCTCGGGGTCGGCCTTGCGATGGCCGTGGAAGTGACCGGGGTGGTACAGGTGCGAGCGGGTGCCGTGCGCGTCGAGGGCCGGTCCGACCAGGAACAGCGTGTGCTTCCAGAGCTTGTGCTCCTTGACCGTCTCCTCCAGCGTGCCGACCGTGCACCTGACGATCAGCTCCTCCGGCCAGGTCGCCTGGTACGCCACCACGACCGGCGTGGACGTCGGGTAGCCGCCCTCCAGCAGCTCCCGCACCAGCTGGCCGCTGCGGGCCGCCGACAGGAACACCGCCATGGTGGTGCCGTGCCGGGCGAACTCGCGCACCTCCTCGCCGGGCGGCATCGGCGTCTTCCCGCCACCGAGCCGGGTCAGCACGACCGACTGCGCGACCTCCGGAATCGTCAGCTCGCGCCGGGCCAGCGCGGCCACGGCCGAGAAGGACGAGACACCGGGCACGACCTCCGTCCCGATCCCGATGTCCGCGCACCGGTCGAGCTGCTCCTGCGTGCCGCCCCACAGCGCCGGATCGCCGGAGTGGATACGGGCCACTTTCAGCCCCTCCGCGTGCGCCCGCTCGTACACGGCGACGACGTCCTCCAGGGACATGGCCGCCGAGTCCAGGATCTCCGCGTCCTGCCGCGCGTGCTGGAGCACCTCGGCCTGCACCAGGCTGGCCGCCCAGATCACCACGTCGGCCTCGGCGATCGCGCGGGCCGCGCGGAACGTCAGCAGGTCGGCGGCGCCGGGGCCGGCACCGACGAAGGTCACCTTGCCGGTCGGGGCATCGGCCATGGGTTCGGGTCCTCTCGTACGGAATGTCCTGGTGTGTAGTGATGTAGCAGTGGCCGGATGTGCGCGATCGGGGCCTGATCGGATAGCAAGGGCACATGGCGGTCTTCGTCGCGCTCGGCGCGTTCCTGATGACGCTGGCCGGCGGCTGGACGGCACAGCGGGTGACCGACCGCCGCCACCTGGTCCTGGGACTGGCGGGCGGCCTGATGCTGGGCGTGGTCGGCCTGGACCTGCTGCCGGAGGCGCTGCACGCGGCCGGCCAGGAGGTGTTCGGCGTACCGGCGGCCCTGCTGCTGTTCGTGGCCGGGTTCCTGGCGGCCCACTTGGTGGAACGCCTGCTGGCCGCGCGCCAGGCCGCGCACGGCGGCGACGAGCGGCACAACCACCGCGCCCCCGAGGTGGGCCTGACGGCGGCGGCCGCCATGGTCGGTCACAGCGCCATGGACGGCGTGGCCATAGGGGCCGCCTTCCAGGTGAACGACGGCATGGGCGCCGCGGTCGCGGTCGCCGTCATCGCCCACGACTTCGCCGACGGCTTCAACACGTTCACCATCACCAGCCTGTACGGCAACGCGCGCCGCAAGGCCGTCGCCATGCTCGTCGCGGACGCCCTGGCCCCCATGGCGGGCGCCGCCGCGACCACGCTCGTCAGCATCCCGGAGTGGTTCCTCGGCGGCTATCTCGGCCTCTTCGGCGGGGCCCTGCTCTACCTCGCCGCGGCCGAGATCCTCCCCGAGGCCCACCACGAGCACCCGGCCCGCTCGACCCTGCTGTGCACGGTCGCGGGCGTGGCCTTCATCTGGGTGGTGGTCGGCCTGGCGGCATGACCGGTCCCCCCGCGCGCGGGTACGGCTCACAGCTTGCCGCCCCGTCCGCCCTCGCGCCGCGCGGGCGCGATGAGCGTCGACAGGTACGGCAGCGGAGCCCCGTCCAGCCCCGACGCCGGCCGGATCGACTCCTCCGGCAGCCCCAGCGCCGACCCCCACACCGCGTCGTCGATCCGCCCGCTGTCCCGCAGCGCCTCGGCCACCTCACGCGCCTGCCGTCCGAACTTGTACGCCACGACGGTCCCGGGCCCGTTCAGCGCCTCCTTGAGCACGGCGGCCCCCGCGGTGACCGGCACCAGGGTCAGCGGCTCGGTGCCCTCGGTCAGCACGGCTCCCGAACGCGCCGCCAGATCCTGCATCGCGGTGATCCCGGGCACGGTCTCCACCACGGTTCCCGGCACCAGGGCGGCGACGGTCTGCGCGAGATACGTGAAGGTCGAATAGACGTTGGGATCGCCGATGGTGGCGAAGGCGACCGTGCCGCGGGCCTGGAGCAGCCCGGCGACCCGCTCCCCGGCCGCGTCCCACGCGGCCTCCCGCCGCGCCCGGTCCGACCGCTCGTTCAGCGCGAACACCACCCGGACGACCTTCTCCGCGGGCACGTAGTGCAGCACGGTCGCCTCGGCGCGCCCCCTCTCCCCGCCGTCCGTTCCGTCGGACGCGCCCATGACGGGCACCACGACGACGTCCGCGGCACGCAGGGCGTTGACGCCCTTGACGGTCACCAGCTCCGGATCGCCGGGCCCCACCCCGACTCCGATCAGCCTGCTGCTCATGACGTCCGGCACCTCTCGACGAACCGACGGGCGACACCGGGCGCGGCGGCCCAGTGCGTGTGCAGATAACTCGCGTGCACGTTCCGCTGTACGAAGCCTTCGACCCGCCGCTCGGGGACGCGCACACCCCAGGCGGGGGCCGCCGCCCCCGTCCCCGAGCCGGGCTCGACGACGGTCCGGTGGAACTCGTGCCCCCGCATCCGCTCCCCGGCCCCGGCGAGCACGCTGTCGCTCACGGCCACGGCGTCCCGGTAGCCGAGCGTGAGCCGCCCGGTCATCCGCGCCGAGGCGTCCAGCGCCCCGCACATGGGCTGCCCGTCCAGCTCCCGGCACAGATACAGCAGCCCGGCACACTCGGCGGCGACGGGAGCACCGCCGAGCGCGAACGCGGCGACGGCCCCGCGCAACGGCTGGTTGGCGGACAGCTCCGCCGCGTACACCTCGGGAAACCCGCCCCCGACGACCAGCCCGCGGGTCCCCTCGGGCAGTCGCTCGTCCCGCAGCGGGTCGAACGGCACGACCTCGGCCCCGGCGGCACTCAGCAACTCGGCGTGCTCCGCGTAGGAGAAGGTGAAGGCGGATCCACCGGCGACGGCGACTCTCGGCCTCTCCGGGGAGCACTCCCCGCCGGAGGAGAGCAGGACCTCGGCCGCGTCCCAGGCCGCACACGACAACGGCCCCGCGCTGTGCGCCAGCGCGACCAGCGCCTCCAGATCGCACCCGTCGGAGACCTGCGCCGCCATCGCCGCCACCGCGTCCACGGCCGCCGCCCGCCGTTCGGCGACCGGCACCAGGCCGAGATGACGAGAGGGCGTGCCGACCTGCTCGACCCGCCGGAGGACTCCCAGCACGGGCACCCCGACCGAGTCCAGCGCCTCGCGCAGCAGCGCCTCGTGCCGGTCGGAGGCCACCTTGTTGAGGATCACGCCCCCGATCCGCACCTCCGGATCCCACGTCACGAACCCGTGCACCAGCGCCGCCACCGACCGGGACTGCGACGACGCGTCGACGACCAGCACCACCGGCGCCCGCAACAGCTTCGCCACCTGCGCGGTGGACGCCAGTTCACCCTCTCCGGCGGCCCCGTCGTACAGCCCCATCACCCCCTCGACGACGGCGAGGTCACACCCGCGCGCCCCGTGGAGGAACAGCGGTCCGATCAGCTCCGGCCCGCACAGGTACGCGTCGAGGTTCCGCCCCGCACGCCCGGTGGCGAGCGCGTGGTACCCGGGATCGATGTAGTCCGGGCCGACCTTGTGCGGCGAGACCGAAAGGCCCCGCCGGGTCAGCGCGGCCATCAGCCCCGTGGCGACCGTGGTCTTGCCGCTGCCCGAGGAGGGCGCGGCGACGACCAGTCGGGGCACGGACAGGGACGTCACCACTCGATGCCCCTCTGCCCCTTCTGCCCGGCGTCCATCGGATGCTTGACCTTGGACATGTCGGTGACGAGGTCGGCGAAGTCCGCCAGTTCCCCGGGTGCGTTCCGCCCGGTGATCACCACATGCTGGGTTCCGGGCCGGTTCCGCAGCACCTCCACGACCTCGTCGGTGCCGATCCAGCCCCAGTGCATCGGATACGCGAACTCGTCGAGCACGTACAGCCGGTACGTCTCGGCGGCCAGGTCCCGCTTGACCTGCTCCCAGCCCTCACGCGCCTTCTGCTCGTTGGTCGCGTTGTCACCCTGTGCGTCCCGCTGCACCCAGGACCAGCCCTCGCCCATCTTGTGCCAGTCGACGGTGCCGCCCTGCCCGGAGGCGCCCAGCACCCGCAGCGCGTTCTCCTCGCCGACCTTCCACTTGGCCGACTTGACGAACTGGAACACCCCGATCGGCCAGCCCTGGTTCCAGGCGCGCAGCGCCAGCCCGAAGGCGGCGGTGGATTTGCCCTTGCCGACCCCGGTGTGCACGACGACCAGCGGACGGTTGCGCCGCTGACGGGTCGTCAGTCCATCCTCCGGTACGACGCTCGGCTGCCCCTGAGGCATTACGCGGCCCTCCTCGAAGTCCCCTGCGCGTCCCTGACAAGACCGGCGATGCTGTCCGCCCGCAGCTCGTCCAACGTCACGGCCGTACCGCCCAGTTCACTCGCGAGCTGCCCGGCGAGACCCAGCCGCACCGGCCCCGACTCGCAGTCCACGACCACCGACGCGACCCCCTCGGCCGCGAACAGCCGCGCCGCACGCCCGGCCAGGGCCACCGGCTCCGTCCCACCCGTCGCCCGACCACCACCCGGGCCTGAGGCGTTTCGCGCCGCCCCCTTGCCGGTGGCCCGCCCGTCGGTCACCACCACGACCAGCGCCCGCCGCGCGGGATCACGCAGCCGCTCGACCCGCAGCACTTCATGTGCCTTGAGCAGCCCGGCGGCGAGCGGAGTCCGCCCACCGGTCGGCAGCGACTCCAGACGGGCCGCGGCGGCGTCCACGGACGAGGTCGGCGGCAGCGCGACCTGCGCGTCCCTGCCGCGGAAGGTCACCAGCCCCACCTTGTCCCGCCGCTGGTAGGCGTCGAGCAGCAGGGACAGCACGGCCCCCTTCACGGCGCTCATCCGCTGCCGCGCGGCCATCGAGCCGGAGGCGTCGACGACGAACAGCACGAGGTTCCCCTCACGCCCCTCGCGGGCCGCCTGCCGCAGATCGTCCCGGCGGACCACCAGTCCAGGCCCGGACCGCCCACGCGCCCGCTGGTGCGGGGCGGCGGCCTGCACGGTGGCCGCCAAGTGCAGCTTGGTCAGGGCGCCTCGGGGCCGCCGCGCCCCGATCGTGCGCCCGTGCTCGGTCCGCGCCCGCGAACGCCGCCCGGAGGCGCCCTCGCCGAGGCCGGGCACGCTCAGCACCTTGGTACGGAACGGCTCGGAGGCGCGTACGGCGGACTGCTCACCGGCGCCGGCACCGGAGGGCTGCGGTTCGCCGCTGTCGCCGGCCTCGGGCTGCGCGGCCGAGCCGCCGTCCTGCGGGGCGCCGTCGTCGGGCGCCGGCTGTCCGCCGCCACCGCCGGGGCCGCCGTCCGGATCGGGGTCGGGGTCGTCCTCCTCCGGGCCCGCGAACTCCTGAAGGGTCTCGTCGAGCTTGTCCTCGTCGAGTCCCGGCGCGTCGAAGGGGTTGCGCCGCCGCCGGTGGGGGAGGGCCAGCAGCGCGGCCTGCCGTACGTCCTCGGCGAGCACGTCGGTCCGCCCGGCCCAGGCGGCCAGCGCGGTGGCGGTCCGGGCCATCACGATGTCGGCGCGCATCCCGTCCACCTCGAAGGCGGCACAGGTCGCCGCGATCTGCCGCAGCGCCCCGTCACCGAGTCGCACCGACGGCAGCAGCTCACGCGCGGCCACGATCCGCTGCCGTACGGCGGCCTCCTCCTCCGCCCACCGGGCGGCGAAGGCGGCGGGATCGTCGTCGTGGGCGAGCCGCCTGCGCACGACCTCCACCCGCTGGTCGGGCTCCCGCGAGGCCGCGACCTCGACGGTGAGCCCGAACCGGTCGAGGAGCTGCGGCCGCAGCTCGCCCTCCTCCGGGTTCATGGTGCCGACGAGCAGGAAGCGCGCCGCATGCCGAACGGAGACGCCCTCGCGCTCGACGTAGGAGGCCCCCATGGCGGCGGCGTCCAGCAGGAGGTCCACGAGGTGGTCGTGCAGAAGGTTGACCTCGTCGACGTAGAGGATCCCGCGGTGCGCGTCGGCGAGCAGGCCGGGCTCGAACGCCTTCACGCCCTCGGCGAGCGCCCGCTCGATGTCGAGTGCGCCCACGAGCCGGTCCTCGGAGGCGCCGACGGGGAGTTCGACCATCCGGGCGGGCCGCGCCGTACCGGATCCCGGCTCGTGCGGCCCGTCCGGGCAGGCGGGATCGGGCGATCCGGGGTCACAGGAGAAACGGCACCCGGGGACGACGTCCACCTGGGGCAGCAGCGCCGAAAGAGCACGCACAGCGGTGCTCTTGGCGGTGCCCTTCTCGCCGCGGACGAGAACGCCGCCCACGGCCGGGCTCACCGCGTTCAACAGCAGCGCCAGGCGCAGGTCGTCCTGTCCGACGACAGCCGTGAACGGAAACGGGGTGGTCACTTGTCCTCGCCCTCCAAGTCGCCCTCCAGCTCGAGGTAGGTGGCCCGCAGCCGCTCCAGCGTGTCCGCGTCCGGCTCCGCCCACAGCCCCCGGTCGGCCGCCTCCAGCAGCCGCTCGGTGATGCCGCGCAGCGCCCAGGGGTTGGACTTCTTCATGAAGTCCCGGTTCTCGGCGTCGAAGACGTACTCGGCGCTGAGCTTCTCGTACATCCAGTCGTCGACCACGCCCGCCGTGGCGTCGTACCCGAACAGGTAGTCCACGGTCGCCGCCATCTCGAAGGCACCCTTGTAGCCGTGCCTCCGCATCGCGCTCATCCAGCGCGGGTTGACCACCCGCGCGCGGAAGACCCGGTGCGTCTCCTCGCCCAGGGTGCGGGTCTTCACCTGGTCCGGTACGGCGGAGTCCCCGACGTACGCCTCGGGGCTCGCCCCCGTCAGATGCCGCACCATGGCGACCATGCCGCCGTGGTACTGGAAGTAGTCGTCGGCGTCGACCAGGTCGTGCTCTCTGGTGTCGACGTTCTTCGCCGCCACCGCGATCCGCCGGAACGCCGTTTCCATGTCCCCGCGCGCCGCTCGCCCGTCGAGCCCGCGTCCGTAGGCGTAGCCGCCCCAGACCGCGTACACCTCGGCCAAATCGGCGTCACTGCGCCAGTTGCGCGCGTCGATCAGCGGCAGCAGACCCGCGCCGTACGCGCCCGGCTTGGAGCCGAAGATACGGGCCGTGGCGCGGCGCCGGTCGCCGTGCTCGGCGGTGTCCTCGTCGGCGTGGGCCTTCACGAAGTTCCGCTCGGCGGGCTCGTCCAGCTCCGCCACCGCCCGTACCGCGTCGTCGATCAGCCCGACGACGTGCGGGAACGCGTCCCGGAAGAAGCCCGAGATGCGGACCGTCACGTCGATGCGCGGCCGGCCCAGCTCCGCCAGGGAGACCACCTCGAAGCCTGTCACCCGGCGGGAGGCGTCGTCCCACACCGGGCGGCAGCCCAGCAGCGCCAGGATCTCGGCGATGTCGTCGCCCTGGGTGCGCATCGCGGACGTGCCCCAGACCGTCAGGCCGACCGACTTCGGGTACGCGCCCGTGTCCTGGAGATAGCGGGCCACCAGCGAGTCCGCCAGGGACTGGCCGACCTCCCAACTCAGCCGCGACGGGATCGCCTTGGGGTCGACCGAGTAGAAGTTGCGCCCGGTCGGCAGCACGTTGACCAGGCCACGGGTCGGCGAGCCGGACGGGCCCGCGGGGACGTAACCGCCGTTCAGCGCCCGCAGGATGTGCCCGATCTCGTCCGTCGTACGGGCGAGCCGCGGCACGACCTCGGTGCAGGCGAACTCCAGCACGGCCGTCGCGTCCGGGAGTTCGCCGCCCAGTACCTCCCGGACGAGCGCCGGACCCGCGTCGGCCGCCCAGCCGCGCTCCTCCATGCCCTCGGCGATCCGCCGGCACAGCTGCTCCAGCAGGTCGATGGCGTCCGCCGCCGTGCGCGAGGGACCTTCGACCAGGTCCGTCAGCTCCACCGGCACCTTCACCGGAGCGCCCGGCTCGGCCAGCAACTCCTTCTCCACCAGACCGAAGTGCTCCGCGAGACAGGCCCGCAGCCCCGGCAGTGCGTTCGCCTGCCCGCCCCACACCTGTGAGGCGCGCAGCACGGCCAGCACCAGGTTCACGCGCGGCTCACCGACCGGGCCGCCGCCGAGGATGTGCAGACCGTCCCTGATCTGCACGTCCTTGATCTCGCACAGATAGCCGTCGATATGCATGACGAACTCGTCGAAGTCGCCGTCGTCCGGCTGCTCGTCCACCTGCAGGTCGTGGTGGAGCTCGGCGGCCTTGACCAGGGTCCAGATCTGCGCCCGTACGGCCGGTGCCTTGACCGGGTCCAGATCGGAGACCAGCGCGTACTCGTCGAGGAGTTGCTCCAGTTTGGCCAGATCGCCATAGGTGTCCGCGCGCGCCATCGGCGGGACGAGGTGGTCGACGACCGTGGCGTGCCCGCGCCGCTTGGCCTGGGTGCCCTCACCGGGGTCGTTGACGATGAAGGGGTAGATCAGCGGAAGATCGCCGAGGACCGCGTCCGGGGCGCACCCCCCGCTCAGCCCCAGGCCCTTGCCGGGCAGCCACTCCATCGTGCCGTGCTTGCCCATGTGCACGATCGCGTCGGCGCCGAACGAGTATTCCAGCCACCGGTAGGCCGCCATGTAGTGGTGGGACGGCGGCATGTCGGGGTCGTGGTAGATCGCGATCGGGTTCTCCCCGAAGCCGCGCGGCGGCTGGATCATCACCACGACGTTCCCGAACCGGAGGGAGGCGAGGACGATGTCGTCGCCGTCGACATACAGGCTGCCCGGTGGTTCGCCCCAGGCTTCCAGCATGGCGTTCCGCAGCGCGGGGTCCAGGGTGCCGAACCATGCCTGGTAGTCCGCGAGCGGTACCCGTGCGGGCGCCGCGGCCAGCTGGTCCTCGGTCAGCCACTCCACGTCATGGCCGCCGGCCTTGATGAGCCGGTGGATCAACTCGTCGCCGCCCGCGGGGTATTCCGTGAGGGAGTACCCGGCGTCCCGGAGCGCGTCGAGCACCCGCACCGCCGAGGCGGGAGTGTCAAGACCGACGGCGTTGCCGACCCGGGAGTGCTTGGTCGGATAGGCGGTGAAGACCAGTCCGAGCTTCTTCTCGGCGTTCGGCTTGTGCCTGAGCCGCGCGTGCCGTACGGCGATCCCGGCGACCCGGGCGGCCCGCTCGGGGTCGGCCGCGTACACCGGCACGTCGTCCGGGCCCTGCTCCTTGAAGGAGAACGGGACGGTGATCAGCCGCCCGTCGAACTCCGGGATCGCGACCTGCATGGCCGCGTCCATGGGGGACAGCGCGGCGTCGGACTCGTCCCAGGCGGCGCGTGAGGAGGTCAGGCAGAGCCCTTGCAGCACGGGGATGTTCAGGTCCGCGAGCGCCCCGATGTCCCAGGCCTCCTCGTCCCCGCCCGCCGAGGCCTGCGAGGCGTGCGTGCCGCCGGCCGCGAGGACGGTGGCGACCAGGGCGTCGGCGCGCCCGAGGATCTCGTACAGCCCGGCGTCCGCGCCGCGCAGCGAACCGCAGTAGACGGGAAGGGCGTTGGCGCCGTGCGCCTCGATCGCGTCGCACAGGGTGTCGACGAACGCGCTGTTGCCGCTCAGTTCGTGGGCGCGGTAGAAGAGCACGCCGACGGTCGGCCGGCCGGCCACCAGGGCACGTTCGCCGTGGACGCCGTACTCCGGCATCCGCCGCGGCTCCTCGAAGCCCTCGCCGGTCAGCAGCACCGTGTCGGAGAGGAACCGGGCGAGTTCCGCCAGGTTCTCCGGGCCGCCCTCGACGAGGTACTTCAGCGCCTCCGCGACGACTCCGGCCGGCACCGACGACTCGGCCATCAACTCGGCGTCCGGTACGGCCTCTCCGCCCAGCAGCACCGTCGGGACGCCGGAGGCCTTCAGCGCGGCGAGCCCCTCCTCCCAGGCGCGCTTGCCGCCGAGCAGCCGTACGACGGCGATGTCCGCGCCGTCCAGCAGCCCCGGAAGCTCCTCGTCGACGTCCACGCGGGTCGGGTTGCCGATCCGGTAGGAGGCGGCCGAGGCTCGGGCGGCGAGCAGATCGGTGTCGGCGGTCGACAACAACAACACTGTGCTCATGCGGGCGCTCCCGGTGGAATGAAAGGCAGTCCTTGCGGCGCGCCCGACTCGATGAGCCGCCAGAGCGCGTCCGTGTCCGCGTGCTGTTCGATCAGGTCGCCGAGCCGGTCGAGCTGCTCCTCGCGCAGCGCGGCGAACGAGGTGTCGGGCGCCGGCACGAAACGGCGGCCGGCGGCGGCCGCCACCTCGCGCAGGAACGCGCGCCGGAAGCCGTCCGACTCCAGTGAGCCGTGCCAGTGCGTGCCCCAGACGGCCCCGACCCGGCAGCCGTCCAAGAAGGGCTCTCCGCCGGTGACTTCGGCGACCCCGTGGTGGATCTCGTATCCCTCGACCCGTTCGCCGAGGGCTTCGCCCCGCGGCCGGGTGAGGGTCTTCTCGCGGGCGAACCTGACCCGTACGGGCAGCAGGCCCAGCCCGTCGACGTGTCCGCGCCGGCTCTCCACGTCGTCCTCGATGTGCTCGCCGAGGAGCTGGAAGCCGCCGCAGATGCCCAGCACCGGCCGCCCCTGGGCGGCCCTGCTCGCCAGGGCCCGCGCGAGCCCCCGCTCCCGCAGCCATTCCAGTGCCCTGACCGTGCCGCGTGTGCCGGGCACGACGACGAGGTCGGCGTCGGTCAGTTCCTCGGGCCGGTCCACGAACCGCACGACGACGCCCGGTTCGGCGGCGAGCGCGTCCACGTCGGTGAAGTTGGACATCAGCGGCACGGCGCAGACGGCGACCCGCAGCACGTCCTCGCCGACCGGCGGCGCCACGGTGGACTCCCGCACCGCGCCCCGCAGCGACACCCTCAGTCCGTCCTCCTCGTCGATGCCGAGCCCGTGCCGGAACGGCAGCACGCCGTACGTACTCCGGCCGGTGAGGCCGTGCAGCATGTCGAGCCCGGGTTCGAGCAACGAGACGTCCCCGCGGAACTTGTTGACGAGGAACCCGGCGACGAGTTCCTGGTCCTGAGGCGACAGCAGGGCGAGCGTGCCGAAGAAGGAGGCGAAGACGCCGCCGCGGTCGATGTCGCCGACGACGAGCACGGGCAGCCGCGCGCCGCGCGCGATCCCCATGTTGACGATGTCGGTCCGGCGCAGGTTGATCTCCGCCGGGCTGCCCGCCCCCTCGCAGATCACCGCGTCGTACGTGCTGCGCAACTCGGCGAGGCAGTCCAGCACGGTGCCGAGGAGCTTCTGCTGCCGCCCGCCGTGGTAGCCGCGCGCGCTCAACTCGCCCACCGGCCTGCCCAGCAGCACGACCTGGCTGCTCTGCTCGCCGCCCGGCTTGAGCAGCACCGGGTTCATCAGCGCGGTCGGCTCGACCCGGCACGCCTGGGCCTGCATGGCCTGCGCCCGCCCGATCTCGGCTCCCTCCCGGGTGACGAACGAGTTGAGGGACATGTTCTGCGCCTTGAAGGGGGCGACCTTCACGCCCTGGCGCACCAGCCACCGGCAGATCCCGGCGGTGACGACGCTCTTCCCGGCGTCGGAGGTGGTGCCGGCGACGAGCAGACCGCCACTCATGACGTCCGTCCTCTCTTCAGCAGCCGTACGCCCGCGCACACGCCGAGCGCGAGCCAGCCCACGCGGCGGGAGAGCCGTACCGCGCGCCCGATGTCACCCGGCCGGACGGCTCGTCCGGTGCCGTTGAGCTCCGGGCGGTGCTCCACGCGCCCGGCGTACGAGAGCGTGCCGCCCAGCCGCACCCCGAGCGCCCCCGCGAACGCGGCTTCCACCGGACCGGCGTTGGGGCTCGGGTGCCGGCCGGCGTCGGCGCGCCAGGCCCGTACGGCACCGCGCGGGTCGTCGCCCGCGACGGCCGCCAGGGCGGCGGTGAGCCGTGCCCCCGGCCACCCGGCGAGGTCGTCGAGCCGGGCCGAGGCCCAGCCGTAGCGGCGGTACCGGGGGGACTTGTGCCCGACCATGGCGTCCAGGGTGTTGACCGCGCGGAAGCCGAGGAGGCCCGGCACACCGGCGGCGGCGCCCCACACCAGCGCGCCCACCACCGCGTCGGAGGTGTTCTCGGCGACGGACTCGACGACGGCCCGGGCGATCCCGTCGGCGTCCAGCGCCTGTGGATCGCGCCCGCACAGATGCGGCAGCCGCGCCCGGGCGCCCTCGACGTCCCCGGCGTCCAGCGCGCGCCCGATCTCCCGCGCCTCACGGGCGAGGGAGGTCCCGCCGACGACGGCCCAGGTGGCGGCGGCGGTCAGCGCGACGGACGCGGTACGCGAGGAACGCGCGGCGGACGCGGCCAGCGCGGCCGACCCCAGGACACCGCCCACGCACACGGCGGTGTGCAGGGCGCCCCAGCCGCGGTGGTCCCGCCACAGCGCGCGTTCCACGGCACCCGCGGCCCGTCCGAACACGGCGACGGGGTGCCCGCGGCGTGGATCGCCGAGGAGCAGGTCACCGAGGAGGCCGGCGGCGGCGCCGTACGCGAAGTCGCGATCGGCACCCATCGGGTCAGCCGGTCGTGCGGTCGGTCGGACAGACGGTGGTGAACCTTGTTCGGCAGCCGCGCATGGCGATATGTGTCCTCACTCAGGGTGTCCACGCCCTGGTTCGACGAGACCGGCGGCGAGAGTTCCTGGCTCCCGGGGAAGTTCTTCCCCGGTCACAGTGGCGGGACCGCGCCGGATTCGCACCGGACTTCCTCTCCTGCCGCCGTACTTGGCTCCGGCAGTCCACCACGCACCGCGAACACCCGTCAACCTGCCGTTGACCTGCGCAGGGGTACTGAGATGAGGCCCACACCGCGGGCGCCGGGAACCAGAAGACCCGCACTTCCCGGGCCGTCGTGGGGACGGTCCGGGAGGGCGGGTGACGTGAGGAGCGGGACCCGGTTGTCCGGGTCCCGCTCCGGGCTGGGCCAGGGCCAGGGTCTTTCGTTTGGATCAGGCCGGATCAGGGAGCGGGGTCTGGTGCCGTGCGTCGCACGGCGGAGGAGGGCGGCAGGGCGGAGCCCTGCCGACCGACGACAACGCGGCTGGGGGTACCCCCTGCTCGAAGAGCTTGGGGGAGCGGTGCCAGGGCCCGCGAGCCCGGCATGATCCAAACGAGAGGCCCTAGGTGTATTGACCACGAGCGTTGTTAACGCGATCTGGTCTTGATCGTGGCGAAGGCCTCCGTGTGTGGTGGAGGTGTCGAATCTTCACCGCACGGAGGCCTTCGTGTCCCACCGTAATGCCCGGCTGACTGTTCACGGCAGGCGGCTGCTCGTCGAACGTGTCCGTTCCGGCCGTCCTGTCGCCCACGTCGCTGCGGAGATGGGTGTCTCCCGCCCCACCGCCCACAAGTGGATCCGGCGCTGGCGGTCCGAGGGCGAGAGCGGACTCCTCGACCGCTCCAGTCGTCCCCGCAGGACACCACACCGGACCGCAGCCACCACCGAGGCGGCCGTCTGCAGGCTGCGGCGGGATCGCAAGCTGGGCCCGGCACGCATCGGACCGATCCTGGGCATGCCCGCCTCCACCGTGCACCGCATCCTGACCCGGCACGGCCTGAACCGACTCGCCTTCCTGGACCGGCCCACCGGCCAGGTCATCCGCCGCTATGAACGCGACCGACCCGGCGAGCTGCTCCATGTCGACGTCAAGAAACTCGGCCGAATCCCCGACGGCGGCGGTCACAGGGTGCTGGGCCGCCAGGCCGGCCGCACCACCCGCAACAGCATGGGCTACGACTACGTCCACTCCGCCGTCGACGACCACAGCCGCCTGGCCTACAGCGAGATCCACCCGGACGAAAAGGCCGCCACCTGCGCCGCCTTCCTCACCCGCGCAGCCGCGTTCTTCCACGCCCACGGCATGACCCGCATCGAACGGGTTCTGACCGACAACGCTTGGCCCTACCGCAAGAGCTTCGCCTGGCGACAGGCACTTGCCGACCTGGGCGCGGCCGGCAAACACACACGCGTCTACCGGCCGCAGACCAACGGCAAGGTCGAACGCTTCAACCGCACCCTGCTCGACGAATGGGCCTACCTGCGGCCCTACACCAGCAACCGCGAGCGAACCGAAGCCCTGGCAGACTTCCTCCACACCTACAACCACCACCGCTGCCACACCGCACTCGGCGGCCACCCACCGATCAGCCGCGTCAACAACGCTCCGGGTCAATACACCTAGGCCACGATCAGGTAGATCCCGTAGGCCACGGCGGCGGCGCACGCGGCGAAGCAGGTGTAGGCGCCGGTGACCGCGAGGCTTCCGCCGCCGTGGCCCTCGGCGACGGCCCGCTCGCGGCGGGAGAGACCGGCGATGCCGAGGGTGAACAGGGCCACGAGGCCCACCGCGACGCCGAGGCTGACGCCGAAGACGGAGCCGAGGGCCACCCAGTCGATCTTCATGGTGTTTCTCTTCCTTCTGCCTGTGGCGCGGGCTCAGACGGCGGCGGCCGGCGGGGTCGCCACGGACGCGGGATCACCGACGGGCGCGGAGGCCTGGGCGGGGATCGTGGCCGTGAGCTGCTCGGTCACCGGGGAGGCCGGGGGCGGGGTGACGGCGGCGATGGCCTGGGTGACCACGCCGGCCGGCTCCTCGGTCTCGTTGACGTTGGTGTGGTCGACGACCTCGCGGCGGGAGATCTTCCAGATCACGGCGCTGGAGGCCACCAGGAACGCGGCGACGAGCCAGGTGCCCCAGTCGCCGAGGCGCGTCACCGCCTCCGCGCCGGCCGCGACCAGGGCCGCGGCGGGCAGCGTGAGGGCCCAGGCGACGGCCATGCGGGTCGCGGTGGACCAGCGGACCACGCCGCCCTTGCGGCCCAGGCCCGCGCCCATCACCGAACCGGAGACGACGTGCGTGGTGGAGAGGGAGAAGCCGAGGTGGGAGGAGGCCAGGATGGCGGTGGCCGCGCTGGTCTGGGCGGCGAAGCCCTGCTGCGGCTGAAGGTCGGTCAGGCCCTTGCCCATGGTGCGGATGATGCGCCAGCCGCCGATGTAGGTGCCGAGCGCGATGGCCAGGCCCGCCGAGAGGATGACCCAGGTGGGAGGGTTGGAACCGGGGGCGAGGGCGCCGCCGGCGATCAGGGCGAGGGTGATGACGCCCATCGTCTTCTGCGCGTCGTTGGTGCCGTGGGCCAGCGAGACCAGGCCCGCGGAGGCGATCTGCCCGGCGCGGTGGCCCTTCTCGGCCGCCTTGCCGTGCGAGTTCGACCTGCTGCCGATGCCGTACGACAGCCGGGTCGAGACCAGCGCGGCGAGACCCGCGACGACCGGGGCGGCGACCGCCGGGATGAGGACCTTGGTGAGCAGGACACCGCCGTGCACGGCGCTGAAGCCGGCCGAGGCGATGGTGGCGCCGATCAGACCGCCCATGAGGGCGTGCGAGGAACTGGAGGGGAGTCCGACCAGCCAGGTCAGCAGGTTCCAGAGGATCGCGCCCACCAGGGCGGCGAAGATGACTTCGGGACGGATGCCGTTCTCGTCGACGAGACCCTTGGAGATCGTGTTGGCGACCTCCACGGACAGGAAGGCGCCCACCAGGTTCAGCACGGCGGACATGGCCACCGCGACCTTGGGCTTGAGTGCACCGGTGGAGATGGTTGTGGCCATCGCGTTTGCGGTGTCGTGGAAACCGTTCGTGAAATCGAACGCGAGTGCGGTGATCACCACCATCGCGAGGATCAGCGAGAAGCTTTCCATTTACCCAGGCAATCGTTCGAGCGTCATTGGCGCGTTGAACGTAGGTAACCCGGGTGAACAGAAGATGAACTGAGTCGGTCATCGCGGTGTCCGTTCCCGTGGTCCGATGGGGAGAGAGCGATCGCTCGCGGAGGTGTCCTGGCAGGATCGGCGCATGACCGAACTCGGAGAGACGGCCCGCGCCTGGCGGGCGCTGGTCGCGACGGCCCGCCGCACGGTGTCCGACGGACTGGTCGTCGGCACCTCCGGCAACGTGTCCGTACGCGTCGGCGACACCGTGCTGGTCACCCCCTCGGGCGTCCCCTACGACCGGCTCACGGACGACGACGTCACCGGCGTCGGCCTGGACGGCCGGCAGGTGCTCGGCACACTGGTGCCGACCAGCGAACTGCCCATGCATCTCGCGGTCTACCGCAGCACCGAAGCGGGCGCCGTCGTCCACACCCACGCCGTGCACGCGACGGCCGTCTCGACCCTCGTCACCGAGCTCCCGCTGATCCACTACATGGCCGGCGCGCTCGGCGGGCCCGTCCGCGTGGCCCCGTACGCCACGTACGGCACCGAGGAGCTGGCCGGGAACATGCTGCGTGCCCTCGACGGCCGCACCGGCTGCCTGCTGCGCAACCACGGCACCGTCACCTACGGCACCACCCTCGAGCTGGCCTACGACCGTACGGCCCAGCTGGAGTGGATGTGCCGTGTGTGGCTGGCGGCGTCCAGCGTCCCCGGCCTGACGCCGGCTCTGCTGACGCCGGAGCAACTGGCCGAGGCGGGGGAGCGGCTGCGGGCGTACGGACAGCCTGGGCAGGGGCAGGGGCAGGGGCAGGGGCAGGGGCAGGGGCAGCGGTCGGGGCCGGGACAGGGTCGGGAGCCGGGGCAGGGAGTCGGGAACGGCGCGGGACGGTAGCCCCGTGTGCGGGCGGCGCCGGACCCGTGTCCGGGCGCCGCCCGAATGAACGCCGCTCTCCATGGAACTCGCGCGGACATGTCATCCCGACCCTTCGTCCCACTGGCCGGTGACCGGGTGCGCCAGGACACTGGAGCCGTGCCCACAGTCAAAGCGACGGCCGTGGCCGTCACCGCAGCCCTGGCGGCCGGCGCGGCGAGCGTCGCCGCTGGCCGGCTCGCCAGCGACGCCGCGCTCAAGGCGCTTCCGGGCCGGCCCCTGCCCACCGAACCCCGGCTCAGCGTGCACGGCACGGCCGCCGGTCAGATCAGCCTCACCCGGGACCTGGCCTCCCTGCGCCCGGGCACCTACGGCCTGGCCGGCGACGGCTCCCACGCGGTGGTCGGCCCCGTCCTGCCCACCGCCCCGCACCGGCCCGACACCGTCGTACGCCGGCTGGAGCGCGTCACCCACGGCGCCCTGAACCGCGGCGACAAGGTGTGGCTCACCCCGAACCTGCACGTCGGCGACCCGCGCTCCGCCCTCGGCATCGAGCACGCCGACGTCGACATACCGGGCGAACTGGGCCCCCTGCCCGCGTGGTTCGTGCCCGGAGTGCGCGAGGCCTGGGTGATCGCGGTGCACGGCCTGGGCGCCACCCGCGAACTCCCCATGAACATCATGGGGTTCCTGCACCGCCGGCACTTCCCGGTGCTGGCCCTCGCCTACCGCGGCGACCTCGGCGCGCCCCGTCCGCCGGACGGCCTGAACCACCTCGGCGAGACCGAGTGGCGGGACCTGGACGCGGCGATCCGCTACGCCGTGCGGTACGGCGCCGAGCGGATCGTTCTGCACGGCTGGTCCACCGGCGCCACGATGGCGCTGCGCGCCGCCACCCGCTCGGCGGTGCGCGAGCGGATCTCCGGACTGGTGCTGGACTCCCCGGTCCTCAACTGGGAGGTGACGCTGCGGGCTCTCGCCCGGGCGCGGCACACCCCGGGCCCGCTGCTGCCGCTCGCGGTGCGCGCCGCGCAGGGGCGCACCGGTCTGTACGGCGACCGCCCGGCCGACGCGACCGACCCGGAGGGACTCACGGTACCGACGCTGATCTTCCACGGCCCGGGCGACCAGGTGGCCCCCTGGCAGCTCTCCCGCCGCCTCGCCGAACGCCGTCCCAACCTGGTCGCGCTGCACACGGTGCCGAACGCTCCGCACGGCGCGATGTGGAACGCCGACCCCGAAGGGTACGAGGAAGCCCTGCGGCGCTTCCTGACGCCGTTGATGTGAGGCGGGGCCCGGTTCCGTTTCGTCCCGTGCCACCTGCCTCGGGGCCGGCGTGCGGACGGGGCTTCGGACCCCTTTCGGAACCGGCCGAAATGGTGCCCTGCCGGAGTCCTCTTTACCCTCCCTTGGTCTTCTCCATCGCCTGCCGTGACATTCCGTTTGGGTTTTCGGACCGTCAACCGGAAGACTGCACCCGTGACGTCCCGTATCCCGCGCGACTCCAGGCTTCGCATCGTCCGCCCACGACCCCTGGCCGCCGCCCCCACAGCCGTGAACCAGCGGCACACGCGCCGCCCCGCCCCGCGCCCCCCGGAGGGCACTCCGGCACCCGCGGAGCTGGCCAGAATGGCGCGCTCCCGTCTGGCCGGGGCGGCCCGCCTCGCCCGCTGGGCGGACGCCGCCCTCGGGCCCGGCCGCGGGGGGCCGACCACCGACGACAAGGCCACCCTCTCCGACGCGACCGCCGAACGGGCGGCCGACGATCTGGGCCTGACCGCCGCTCAGGTCCGTGCCGACTGGGACACCGCCCGGCTCGCCGGCCTCATCGAGGTGCACGGCGACAACGCCCGGCCCGGCTGGCGGCTGCGCGCCTGGAACCGCGACGACAGCGCCGTCCTGCGCGGCTGGGTGGCCCTCTTCGACGCCTGGTCGCTCGCCTGCCCGGAACCCGAGGGCCACGAGGCGGCCGCCGTCGCCGAGGTCGTCTCGGCCATGCCGCAGGTCCTGTCCTTCCTCCAGCTCTCCGCCGGACCCGTCCCCGTCGAGCAGCTCCTCGACCTCCTCCGCCAGCGCGTCACGGAACTGCGCACCGACCGCTGCGAGGTCCCCTACGACCCCGCCGCCGGTCCGGCAGCCCCGGCCGAGGACGGCACCACGACCGCTGGCACCTCGACCGCCGCCGCCCTCGGCCGGGAGACCGCCCTCCGGCCGGCCCCTGCCACCCGGGCCACGGTCTCCGACCCCGACAGTGCGGCGATCACGGCGCCGGAAGGCCCACTGGCCGATGCCCTCGGTGAACGCACCTCGCTCGCGCCGCTCCTCGGCTGGGCCCTCCGGGCTCTCGCCGCGGTGGGGGCGCTGACCGACGGGGACGGGCAGGCCACACTCACCCCGCTCGGGAACTGGGCGGTGTGGGTGAAGCTGGAGCAGATCTGCGTGGCCGCGCAGAGCCCCGCCGGGAACATCGAGCAGTCGGCCGAGGACATGCTCCGCGGCTGCGCGCAACTGCGGCCCAACGCGGCCCGCGCCGAGTACCGTGCCTGGCTCGCCGCCCGCCCCGTCGGCAGCGCCGTCACCGAGCTGCTCGGCGCCGCACGCGGGGAGGACGCCCTGCTGCGCGGACTCGCCTTCGAGGCGCTGCGGGTCGTCGGCGCGCCCGCCGAGCCCGACGTGCACGCCGTGCTCGACGAGCCGGCGCTCAGGCCGTACGCCCTGCTGTGGCTCGCCGAGCACGACGGCGTCGACGCGGAGGACGCCCACGAGGTGCTCACCCGCGACGAGGCCACATGGCTGTGGGTCGACACCGCCGCCGCCGTCACCGACCACGGCGAGGCCTCGATGCTCGTACGGCATCTGGAGGCCGCGGTGCAGCCCACCGTCCCGATGCTGCTCGACGAGGTGCGCACCGTGGGCCACCCCCGCACCGTGCAGGTGCTCGTCGCGCTCGCCGCCGCGCACCCCGACCCGGCGCTGGCCAAGGCCGTCCGCCGGGCGGCCTTCCAGGTGCACACCGGAGGCAGCTGACCCCCGGGACCGCGGGGCCGGTCAGCCCTCGACGCGGGGGGCGTACGTGCCGAAGCTCCAGATGTTGCCCTCGACGTCCCGGGCCATGTAGTCCCGGGAGCCGTAGTCCTGGTCGGTCGGGGGCATCAGGATCTCCGCGCCGTGGTCCGCCGCACGCCGGTGGTGGGCGTCCACGTCGTCCACCACGACGTACACGCCCGTGGGCCCCGCGCCGCGCATCGCCTCGTCGAAGCGGCCGCCGCGGCCCTTCGAGCCCAGCATCACCGCGCCGTTGCCCTGCACCAGCTCGGCGTGGTGTACGAGGCCGTCCTCGCCCTCGTACACCGCCAGTTCCGTGAAGCCGAAGGCCTCCGTCAGCTGCTTGACGGCCGCCTTGGCGTCCGCGTACAGCAGCGTCGGGTAGATGCTCGGGCGTTCGCCGGCCGTGTCCGCCATGCCGATCACTTCCCTGTGAGTCGGTTCGCACCGAGGTGTCCGGTGCGCCGCCCAGTCTGGCACCGGCCACTGACAGCGCCCCGGCGCAAACACCCGGAAAAGCGCTTGCCCGCCCCCGTTAGACTGTCCCCCATGGCCATTCTCCTCGTGCATTAGACGGCGGGTACGTCCTCAGCCGCCCACCCGCCACCCTTCCCCCCAGCTCTTCGAGCAGGGGTCCCCAGCCCTGGAGTCTGTCCGTGATCTCCGCTTCCGGCATCGAGCTGCGCGCCGGTGCCCGCGTCCTCATCGAGTCCGCCACCTTCCGCGTCGCCAAGGGCGACCGCATCGGACTGGTCGGCCGCAACGGCGCCGGCAAGACCACCCTCACCAAGGTCCTGGCCGGCGAGGGCATCCCCGCCGGCGGCACCGTCACCCGGTCCGGTGAGGTCGGCTACCTCCCGCAGGACCCGCGCACCGGCGACCTCGACGTACTCGCCCGCGACCGCGTCCTCTCCGCGCGCGGCCTGGACGTGCTGATCCGCAGGATGCGCGAGAACGAGCAGCGCATCGCCACCGGCAAGGGCTCCACCCGTGAGAAGGCGCTCAAGCAGTACGAGCGCCAGGAGACCGAGTTCCTCACCAAGGGCGGGTACGCCGCCGAGGCCGAGGCCGCCACCATCGCCGCCGCGCTCAACCTGCCCGACCGGGTGCTCGGCCAGCCCCTGCACACCCTCTCCGGCGGTCAGCGCCGCCGCATCGAGTTGGCCCGGATCCTGTTCTCCGACGCCGACACCCTGCTCCTCGACGAGCCCACCAACCACCTCGACGCCGACTCGATCATCTGGCTGCGCGACTACCTGAAGACCTACCGCGGCGGCTTCATCGTCATCTCCCACGACGTCGACCTGGTCGAGACGGTCGTCAACAAGGTGTTCTACCTGGACGCCAACCGCGCCCAGATCGACGTCTACAACATGGGCTGGAAGCTCTACCAGCAGCAGCGCGAGGCCGACGAGAAGCGCCGCAAGCGCGAGCGGGCCAACGCCGAGAAGAAGGCCGCCGCGCTCAACGCGCAGGCCGACAAGATGCGCGCCAAGGCCACCAAGACGGTCGCCGCGCAGAACATGGCCCGCCGCGCGGACAAGCTGCTCAGCGGCCTGGAAGCGGTCCGCCAGTCCGACAAGGTCGCCAAGCTCCGCTTCCCGGAGCCGGCGCCCTGCGGCAAGACGCCGCTGACCGCCGAGGGCCTGTCGAAGTCGTACGGCTCCCTGGAGATCTTCACCGACGTCGACCTGGCCATCGACAAGGGCTCCCGAGTCGTCATCCTCGGCCTGAACGGCGCGGGCAAGACGACACTGCTGCGCCTGCTGGGCGGGGTGGAGACACCCGACACCGGCCGGGTCGTCGAGGGCCACGGCCTCAAGCTCGGCTACTACGCCCAGGAGCACGAGACCCTGGACCCGGACCGCACGGTGCTGGAGAACATGCGCTCGGCCGCTCCCGACATGGACCTGGTCGAGGTCCGCAAGGTGCTGGGCTCGTTCCTGTTCTCCGGCGAGGACGTCGACAAGCCGGCCGGGGTCCTCTCCGGCGGCGAGAAGACCCGCCTGGCGCTGGCGACCCTGGTCGTCTCCTCCGCCAACGTCCTGCTGCTCGACGAGCCCACCAACAACCTCGACCCGGCCAGCCGCGAGGAGATCCTCGGCGCGCTGCGCACCTACAAGGGCGCCGTCGTCCTCGTCACGCACGACGAGGGCGCGGTCGAGGCGCTGCAACCGGAGCGGATCATCCTGCTGCCCGACGGTGTCGAGGACCTGTGGGGCGCGGACTACGCGGATCTCGTCGCCCTCGCTTGACCGAACAGCTGATCAACGGAGTATGGATCATTCGGCCCATCGGTGATCCATCATCTGCGTGAGATCTCCTCGTATCGAGGTGTGTCCTTCATCGATTTCGCGGCCGAGCCCTTATGTGCCAAGGGCTCGGCCGCAGTGTGTCGCTGACCAGGTACTTCGCGGAAGAACCCGATCAGCGGTACGGACGCCGAGGCGCGGAATCATGGATTCCGCTTGTGGGGATGTGCTCCTGTCGTCACGGGCGGGTCTCACGGACCTTGCCGAATGGGTGGCCATCGGGCCCCGGAGGGGTGATCATGAGGGGACCAGAGCGCACTTCCCATGAGGAGGCACGGGTGGCCGAGACTCTGAAGAAGGGCAGCCGGGTGACCGGCGCCGCGCGCGACAAGCTCGCGGCAGACCTGAAGAAGAAGTACGACGCCGGTGCGAGCATTCGGGCGTTGGCCGAGGAAACCGGCCGCTCGTATGGCTTCGTTCATCGGATGCTCAGCGAGTCCGGCGTCACGCTCCGTGGGCGTGGCGGGGCGACGCGGGGCAAGAAGGCCGCCTCGGCCTGAAACCGCGGGCGGCCCATCGGCTTTCGGCGGTGACCACCCGGTCGGTTCTCCGATCGGCCGGGTGGTTACTGTGCAGTCACTTATGATGCCCGCAGGGCATCCACGATGACCGCACCCGTCGGAGGCGCACATGGCTTCGCCCGAGCACGACCTCGATCCGGTACTCGACAAGGACGGCGTACGGCTCACCGTCGACGACGCGATCGCCACGGTGACGCTGACCAACCCGGCCAAGCGCAACGCGCAGAGCCCGGCTCTGTGGCGGGCGCTCACCGAGGCCGGTCGGCTGCTGCCGGGTTCCGTCCGCGTCGTGCTGCTGCGCGGCGAGGGCAAGTCCTTCTCCGCGGGGCTGGACCGGCAGGCGTTCACGCCCGAGGGCTTCGACGGCGAGCCGTCGTTCATCGACCTCGCGCGTGGCTCCGACGTCGAGCTGGACGCGACCATCGCCGAATACCAGGAGGCGTTCACCTGGTGGCGCCGCAACGACATCGTGTCCGTCGCGGCGGTCCAGGGGCACGCCATCGGGGCGGGCTTCCAGCTCGCGCTGGCCTGTGATCTGCGCGTCGTCGCGGACGACGTGCAGTTCGCCATGCGCGAGACCAGCCTCGGGCTGGTGCCTGACCTCACCGGCACGCATCCGCTGGTGGGACTGGTCGGCTACGCCCGCGCGCTGGAGATCTGCCTCACCGGCCGGTACATGGGCGCCGCCGAGGCGGTGAACAGCGGGCTGGCGAACCTCGCCGTGCCCGCGGACCAGCTCGACGAGACGGTACGGGACCTGGCCGCGGCGCTCCTGGCCGCGCCCCGTGACGCCGTGGTCGAGACCAAGGCGCTGCTGCGCGGTGCCCGGGAACGGTCGTACGAGGAGCAGCGCGCCGCCGAGCGCGAGGCGCAGGCCCGGCGCCTGCGGGACCTGGCCGGCGCCGGCGACTGACGGCGCTCCGCATCGGGCGCGCGATCGGGCCGGTACGCCTACCGTGGTTCGGGACGGCGACCGAGAGGACGTACGGCGATGACCACGGAACAGGACCGGACGAGGACCCCCGAGGGCGAGCGGGAAGTACCGGAGACCACCGCGACCCGCAGGGCACAGGCCACCCGGCGCGGCCTGGGAGATCCCGCCACCCGGGGGCGGACCACCATCGCCGACGGGGTCGTGGAGAAGATCGCCGGGATGGCCGCTCGCGACGTGGTCGGGGTGAGCGCCATGGGCAGCGGGTTCTCCCGGACCTTCGGGGCCGTCCGGGACCGCGTCCCGGGCGGTGCGAAGTCCGTGACCCGGGGTGTGAAGGCCGAGGTCGGCGAGGTGCAGACCGCACTCGACCTGGAGATCGTCGTCGACTACGGCGTGTCGATCACCGAGGTGGCGCGGGCGGTCCGGGAGAACGTGATCGCGTCGGTGGAGCGGATGACCGGTCTCGAGGTCGTCGAGGTCAACATCGCCGTCAGCGACGTACAGCTGCCGGAGGAAGAGGAGGAGGAGATCGAGCCCCGCATCCAGTGACGCACCGGCCACCACGCCGGCGAAGGACCGATGACGAGGGGCGACCGGAAGACGGCCCGGCGACGGCCGAGGAGTTGAGGAGCGCGCAATGAGCATGGCCGTGGCCGGCATGATCGCCGGTATGGCGCTGGGCTTCGCCGGGTACTTCGGCGGCTTCGGTGCCTTCCTGCTGGTGGCGGCCCTGGGCGCCGTCGGCTTCGTCGTCGGCCGGTTCCTGGAGGGGGACCTGGAACTCGGCGACTTCTTCCGCCCCCGTGACCACCGCCGGAGGTGACCCGCGGTGAGCGGTGGGAACGGCGAGCCGGGCGCCACCTCGGCCGACATGCCGCCCGGCGAGCGCGGCGCGACGACGATCGCCGACCGCGTCGTCGCCAAGATCGCCGCACGGGCGGCCCGCGAGGCGCTCGGCGACCTGCCGCCGGACGCCGCGCCACCGCACGCCACGGTGGTGGTGCGCCACGACGTCGCCCGCGTCCGGATCGTCCTCGACCTCGCCTACCCGAGCGACATCGGCGCGTCCTGCCGTGAGGTGCGTCGCCAAGTTGTCGAGCGGGTAGGCGCGTTGGTGGGAATGCAGGTGCCGGAGGTCGCGGTCCGCGTGGAACGGCTGCATCTGGCACCGGCCTACGGTGCGGCACAGGGGAGGACGCGATGAGCGAGCCCCAGGGCTCCGACGGCACCACGCAGCGCCTGCCGGTCCTCGAGAAGGACGACACCCTCGGGCGGCCCGCCGCCCCGGACACCGACGGCTCCCCGCCCGTCCAGGAGGGCGCGGACGGCCGCGGCGCCCGTTTCTGGTCGGTGCGCCGGGTGCCCGCGGGCATCGTCGCGCTGCTGCTCCTGATCGTGGCGGGCGCCTTCCTGTACGACATCGCCGCAGTCCGCGCCGGCCGGCCCGGCCTGCGCTGGCGCCGGGAGCTGACCCGGCAGCTGGCCGAGCGGCCGCTGGACGACACCTGGGTGCTCGTCGGCGCGAGTGTCGCCGCGGTCCTCGGCCTGTGGCTGATCGTGCTGGCCGCCACTCCGGGGCTGCGCCGCCTGCTGCCCATGCGGCGCACCCACCCCGACGTACGGGCCGGGCTGCACCGGGAGGCCGCGGCGCTGGTGCTGCGCGACCGGGCCATGGAGATCGCCGGTGTGCGGTCGGTGCGCGTACGGCTGCGCCGCCGCAGGGCCGACGTACGCGTCGTCTCGCACTTCCGGTCGCTGGAGGAGGTGCGCGCCGACCTGGACACCGTGCTCGCCGAGGCGGTCCGGGGGCTGGGCCTGACCCGGCCGCCCGCCCTGACGGTGCGCGTCGCGCGGCCCGGGCGGAAGGGGCAAGGGGTGAGGACGTGCTGAGGATCGTCAACCGGGTGCTGACCGGGCTTGCCGGGCTGGTGCTGCTGGTGGTGGGCGGTTCGGTGCTCGCCGTCGCGCTGGGCGTACGGCCGCCCTCCTGGTGGATCCACCGCGGCCGGCACGACGTCCTGCTGAGCACCGCCGAGCGGACACGGTGGCGGGAGGCCGGCTGGTGGTGGCCCGCCGTTCTCGCCGCCCTGGCGGTCCTGGTGCTGCTGGCTCTGTGGTGGCTGGTCGCGGTGGTGCGCCGGCGGCGGCTCGGGGAAGTGGTCGTCGACACCGGGGACGGCGAGGCGGCCCTGCTGCGGGGCCGGGCCCTGGAGGGCGTCCTGGCCGCGGACGCCGAGCAGCCGGACGGTGTCGCCCGAGCCCAGGTCCGTCTGACCGGCCGCCGCGGCGCCCCCAGGACCCATGTGCAGCTCCTCCTGGAACCCCACGTGGATCCGGGAGCGGCCCTGGACCACCTCACCGGCCAGGCCCTCGCCCACGCCCGGGACTCCGCCCGCCTCGCGGCGCTTCCGGCGGAGGTGCGGCTGAGGGCGGTCGGGCACCGTGCGGAACGGGTGAGCTGACCCGTCCGCGGCCTCGGCGTCCCGGCCGCGCCGCGCTCAGAACCCGTGCCGGGCCCCGCCGTCCACCGGCAGCATCACACCGGTGACGTAGGACGCCGCGGGCGACAGCAGGAAGGCCGCCGTCCGGCCGAACTCCTCCGGCCTCCCGTACCTGCGCAGCGGCACCCGCGACTCGGCGGCCGCCCGTGTCGCCCCCGGATCCGCGGACAGCGCGTCCAGCTCGCGCACGCGGTCCGTGTCGATGCGGCCCGGCAGCACACCCACGACCCGGATGCCCCGGGGTCCCAGCTCGTCGGCGAGGGACTTGGCGAACCCGGCCAGGCCGGGCCGCAGCCCGTTGGAGATCGTCAGCCCCGGAATCGGCTCGTACACGGACCCGGACAGCACGAACCCGACGACCCCGCCCGGCTCCAGCTCGGCCGCCGCCGCGCGGGCGAGCCGCACCGCGCCGAGGAACACCGACTCGAACGCGGCCTGCCACTGCTCGTCGGTGTTGTCGGCGACGAAGCCGGCCGGCGGCCCGCCGACGCTCACGAGCACGCCGTGGAAGCCGCCGAAGTGCTCCCGCGCCGTCGCGATCAGCCGCGCCGGCGCCTCGGCGTCCGCGTTGTCCATGGCCACCCCGACCGCGTTCGGTCCCAGCTCGGCCGCCGCCTCCGCGACCCGCCCGCCGTTCCGTCCGGTGATGACCACCTTCGCGCCGTCGGCGACGAGCTCGCGCGCGGTGGCGTTGCCCAGTCCGCGCGTGGCGCCGGTGACGACGTACACCCGGTCCTTCAGTCCAAGATCCATGGCCCCTATCCTGCCCGGTCGCCGCGGCGCGGGGCGAGGCCGGTGGGGACGTCCCGCGCTACACCGCCGCGGGTTCCGCCTCCGGCGTCGCCTCCTTCACCGCCGCCTGCGCGCGCTCACGCGCCTCGCGGCGCAGCAGGACCACCCAGCCGACCGGGACGCCCGCCGTGAACAGCCACCACTGGATGGCGTACGCCAGGTGCGGGCCGATGTCGCCGTGCTCCGGATCGGGCAGCAGTTGAGGGCTGCCGCCCTGGGGCGCGGGCGAGGTCAGCTGGACGTAGCCGCCGAGGACCTGCTTCCCGAGCCGCTCGGCCTGCTGCGTGCTGCTGATCAGCATCACCTGGCGGTCGGGCAGGCCCTTGACGTCCTTGATGCCGCTCGCCGCGGTCGTCTCGTCGGGCATCAGCCGGCCGGTGACGGTGATCTCTCCGCGCGGGGGCGCCGGGATCGCCGGGAACGCCGTCTGCGAGGCGTCCGCGGGGACCCAGCCCCGGTTGACCAGGAGGATCCTGCCGTCCTCGAGGACGAAGGGGGTCAGCACGTGGTAGCCGACATCGCCGTCGTCGTTGGTGCGGCGGCGCACGACCTCCTCGTCCGCGGTGTCGAAGTGCCCCTTGGCGGTGACCCTGCGGTACAGGTCGGCGTGCTTCACGGTCGCGCCGGGTGAGGTCAGCGACTCGGCCGGCACCGGCTGCGCGGCCAGCGACTCGGCGATCACCTTGTTCAGCGCGACCTTGTGCTCATGGCGGTGCAACTGCCAGAAACCCAGCCGGATCATCGTCGGGATCAGCGCGATCGCGACGATGGTGAGGATCACCCACTGGCGGGTCAACAGGAAGCGGTACACCCCACGACGGTACCTCTGCGGCCGTGGGGTGTTTTCGGCAGGGGTGTCCTCAAACGCGGTCGACGATCCCGACCCTCCCCTCGGCGCGGGCGCAGTGCGCGCCGCAGTACCAGTGGCCCTCGACCTCGACGCCCTGGCCGATGATCTGGACACGGCAGTGCTCGCAGATCGGTGCCATGCGGTGGATCGCGCAGGCGAAGCAGTCGAAGACGTGCACCGAGCCCTGTGCGTGCACCTCGAAGGTCATTCCGTAGTCATTGCCGCATACTTCACATCTCGCCATGCGCCACAGGGTGAGCCGTCGCCGCGGCGCGGGCGAGCGGACCGTGGGCGAGTCGCCCGGTAATCACCCGTACGCCCGTCAGCGGCTCTCCGCCGGTTCCACGTCCCTGAGCAACTGCCCGAACGCCGCCTCGTCCACCACCGGAGTGCCGTACTGCCGCGCCTTGACCACCTTCGACGTGCCCGAGTCCGGGTCGTTGGTCACCAGCAGGCTGGTCAGCCGGGACAGGCTGGTGGCCACGTGCAGCCCGGCCTCGGTGGCCCGGTCCTCCAGCAGTTCGCGGTCGGTGGAGGTGTCGCCGGAGAAGGCCACCCGCATGCCCTGCTTGAGGCGCTTGCCATCCTCGTAGCGACCCGGGTTGGGGTACGGGCACGCGGGTCGCTTGCGCGAGGGGCGCCAACTGCCCCCGCGATAGCCGCCGTTGCCGCCCGACTGCTGCCGGGGCACCGGCCGGTCCGACCACTCCGTCAGCGGCCGGCACTCCAGCAGCGGCAGCCGCATGCCGCCCGCCGCCGCGGCCCGCAGGCTCGGCCGGAACGCCTCGGCCAGCACGCGCGCGTCGTCCAGCGCGTGGTGCGCCCGCTGCTGCACGACGCCGAAGTGCGCCGCCAGCGACTCCAGCTTGTGGTTGGGCAAGGGCAGGTCCAGCTCCTTGGCGAGTGCGATGGTGCACAGCCGCTGCCGCACCGGCGCCTCACTCTGCGCGCGCGCGTACTCCCGCGCGATCATCTGCCAGTCGAACACCGCGTTGTGCGCGACGAGCACCCGGTCCGCCAGCCGCACGGCGAACTCCTCGGCGATGTCCGCGAACAGCGGCGCGCCCTCCAGGGCGTCGCTCGTCAGG
The DNA here is from genome assembly GCF_006540305.1 of Streptomyces sp. 6-11-2. GTDB lineage: Bacteria > Actinomycetota > Actinomycetes > Streptomycetales > Streptomycetaceae > Streptomyces. The sequence continues at coordinate 5,577,038 of NZ_BJOR01000001.1, forward strand.
CCGTGGATCCACACCGGCCCCGGGTCCCGCTCGGGGTTGACCAGCGTGTACCAGTGGTCCTCGACCTCGCCGCGCGCGTCCAGCCGGTAGACCGCCGCGGAGATGATGCGGTCGTCCCGGGCCAGGCCGGTGGTCTCCACGTCAACGACCGCGTATCCCTTCGGATACGCGGCCGGCCACGGTGTGGGGGACAAGCCTGCGAGCGTGCGGTCTTCGAGCATGGTCACTGAGGATACGGGCCACGACCGACAGCCTCGCCCACTGGTCGCCCCGCGGAGCCGGCGAACCGCCTCCCCCGGGAACGGCGGTGTGCCTCACGGGACATCAGGAACCGCGCGGGGACACGAGGGACGAACCGTGCGATCCTCCGTCCTGTGACGGAACCAACGCATGACGAGCCGCACGGCGGCGCGCTCGGCTCGCGGCTCAACTGGCTGCGGGCGGCCGTCCTCGGCGCCAACGACGGCATCGTGTCCACCGCGGGACTCGTCGTCGGCGTGGCCGGTGCGACGGACTCCCGTTCGGCACTGCTGACCGCGGGACTGGCCGGTCTGCTCGCCGGGTCGATGTCGATGGCGGCGGGGGAGTACGTGTCGGTGTCGACGCAGCGGGACTCGGAGATGGCCGCGCTGGCGATGGAGAAACGGGAGCTGCGCGAGCAGCCCGAGGTGGAGCTGCGGGAGCTGACCGACCTGCTCCAGGCGCGCGGACTCTCGCGTGACGTGGCCAGGGAGGCGGCGGAACAGCTCACCGAGCGGGACGCGCTGCGCGCGCACGCCAGCGTGGAGCTCGGGATCAACCCGGACGAGCTGACCAACCCGTGGCACGCGGCCGGGGCGAGCTTCCTGGCGTTCACGGTGGGCGCGCTGCTCCCCCTGCTGGCGATCGTGCTCCCGCCGGCGGCCTGGCGGTTGGGTGTCACCGTGCTGTCCGTCCTGGCGGCCCTCGTCCTCACCGGCTGGAGCAGCGCCCGGCTGGGCGCGGCCAGGCCGGGCCGGGCGGTGCTGCGGAACGCGGCCGGCGGGGCGCTGGCCATGGCGGTGACCTATGCGGCGGGGAGCCTGCTGGGCGCGGTGGGGGTCTGACGCCCCCTTCGCGCACCGGGCCCGCCGGCTCCGCTCACCAGCGGATCGGCAGCGGCAGCGCCGTCAGCAGCCCCGACACCGCGACGACCGCGCCGAGGACGGCGACCTCGGCCCGCGCGGGGACGCAGGCGGTCAGCGGGTCGGGTGCCCGCCGCAGCCGGATCCGGGCCCACAGGGCGAGCAGGGCGACGCCGGCCACGAGGATCACCTTGGCGAGCAGGGTGCGGCCGTAGGCCGTCGCCGTCAGCTGGTGCAGCACCGTGTCCGCCGGCATCCGGCGCAGCGTGCTGCACACACCCGTCGCGGTCACCCCGGCGAGCGCGGCGGCCGCCACGCGCGCGTAGCGGCCCAGCAGCGCGGCACCCGCCGCCGCCCCGCGCCACAGCCGCAGCGTGCGCAGCACGTGCAGCAGCCCGCCCGCCCACAGGGCGCCGCAGACCAGGTGCACGACGGTCAGCGCGGAGCCGACGAGTGGGGTGCTCTCGGTCCCGGGGTGCGCGCGCAGCGCCTCGGCCACGACCACCGCGGCGAGCGGCCACAGCTGCGTCGCCGGGCGCCGGGAGAGCGCGCACAGACCGGTGAGGAGGAAGGCGTTGACCTCCAGCAGGGCCAGCGCCCCGTCCCGGGTCCGGTAGAGGCCGCCGACGTCGATCTGGGCCGGGCTCTCCGGTACCAGGTTGCCGGTGGCCACCACGGAAGCGAGTCCCAGGGCGGCGAGGAAACCCGCGGCGGCCGCGTGGAGAGCCCAACTGCGCGGACGTTCGACCGGGGCCCCGGGCAGGCGGGCGGCCGGCCGGTTCACGAACAGCTCGCCGACGGGGACGCAGACCGCCGCGAACAGCACCGTCCGCAGCACCGCTATGCCGCCGGTGCCGGGGGCCGCCGCCTCTCCGGTGCCGTGCAGGGCGGCGGACGGACCCAGCAGGGGTATGAGTGCGGCGAGCGCCACCAGAACGAGGACGGCGACGGCCCGGGCCGTCGCACCGCGCCGCCCCGTCCCTCGCGCGTCCCCCGTCCCGGCGGCCGGTCGTATGAGCGTCACCCAAGGATCTTCGCCAGCGACCCCGAACGGGGCAAGCGCGCGAGGCCAAGTGGGGGAGCACGGTTCCGCCCGTACGGTCCTGGTGTCTGGGCACACCCCGTCCCGGGCGACGCGCGGCGCCGCGCGCTGCCACGTGCCCTGTGCCCCCGGGGTGGCCCCGGACGCGGACCGGGCCGGACGCCGTCGTCACCTCACCCGACGGCAACCCGCGCGGCACCCGACGGCACCCGCGCGGCGATCGCGGCCGACGCGCCCGCCGCCCGGTGTCCCGGTGCGCGGGGAGAAGCCGTCGGCCACCCGGCTGCCGGCCGTTTCGGTCAGGTCCAGTGGGGTGCGTCCGTGCCCCAGGGCCCCGGCGGACGGGACCAGCCGGACGGGGCACCGGTGAAGGCGACGGGCGGGCGGGCGTGGAGCAGGCGGCCGATCGGGCTGGTGGTCTCGCCGAGCCAGGGGTCGGGGCTGTCGTACGCGGAGCCCCGCACGGCGTCCGTCGCGGGGACCGGTCCGACGCCGGTCCGCGTCAGCCAGGACGCCGTGCGCGCCAGGGCCAGCCGTACGACCCGGGTGCCGCCCTCCCGCGTCTGCTCGGTCAGGGCGCGCAGCACCGCCGCCGCCAGCAGATAGCCCGTGCCGTGGTCCAGGGCCTGCGCGGGCAGGGCACCCGGCTGCTCGGGCGACCCCTCGATCGCGGCGATGCCGGTGGCGACCTGTACGAGGCTGTCGAAGCCCCGGCGTCCGCCCCACGGCCCGTATCCGCCCCACGCCGACAGCTGTGCCACGACCAGGCCGGGCCGCCGCTCGGCCAGCGCCTCGGCGGAAAGCCCGAACCGGTCCAGGGCGCCGGGCCGGTACCCGGTGACCACGACGTCCGCCGCCGCGAGCAGCTCCTCGAAGGCGGCCCGGTCGGCCGCGAGGTCCAGCGCCGCCGACCGCTTCCCGAAACCGGTGTCCGCGTGCAGGCCGGCCTCTTCGGGACGGTCCGGCGCGTCCACGCGCAGCACATCGGCGCCCAGCAGGGCGAGTGTCCGGGTGGCGACGGGGCCCGCGAGCACCCGGGTCAGGTCGAGCACGCGCAGCCCGGCGGCGGGCAGCAGGGGAGCGCTCGGCACGGGCGCGAGCACGCGCGCGTGTGCCTCGTCCGGCCGCTCCCGCTCGACCAGCGGCCGGGCGGCCACCGCGGCACCCTGCTCGTGCGCGGCCCATTCCCCGGAAGTGCGCAGGGCGACGGCGAGGCCTCCGGCCGCGAACACGGCGTCCTCGACCTCGCGCGCGGACCGCTCGGCGAGTACGGACGCGACCCGGTCCACGTCCTCCGGCACGTCCAGCGCCCGGAGCAACCGCTCTCGGTGGTGCGGGTAGTTGGCGTGCGTGCGCACCCAGCCGTCCGCCGTCCGCCAGAACCGCGACAGCGGCGCGAAGGAGACGGGCGCCTTCCCGTCCACCCGCAGACGCCGCTCGCTCGTGAAGGCCGTGGCCACGGCGCCGTCGTCCCCCCGAACCGTCGGCACCGTGGCGAGCCCCGCCCGCCGCGCTCCCAGTTCGGCGGCGGCCAGGGCGCAGGCACACACGCACGTGCGTGCCAGTTCCCGTACGGGAAGACGCGCCGGGAGCGCGCCTTCCCGTTGCACGGTGGTGACCCGCGACAGCAGGGCCGGATCGCCGCCCAGCGCGGACCACGCGTAGGTGATGTCAGTCATGACCGCACTATGCGGTACCGGCCGACATCCGCCGTGTCTACTTCGTCACGGCGTTGAGGGCGTTGACGACACCCTCGCCGTAGAAGGAGTTCTTGCCCTTGCCGCCCTTGCACTCGGCGTCGATCTTGCCGTCGCCGTTGATGTCGTACGGGGTCGTGCACTCCTTCTTGTCGGCACCCTGGGCCAGCAGCGCCTTCACCTGGTTCGGCTTGGCCTGCGGGTGGGTCGACTTGATGAGCGCGGCGACGGCGGCGACGTGCGGCGAGGCCATCGAGGTGCCGGCCATGTAGCCGTACTGGCCGCCCGGCAGCGTGCCCAGGATCAGGCCGCTGGTGGCGGGGGCGTCGGGCCGCTGGTAGGCGGTCGAGTCGCCACCCGGCGCGGAGACGTCGATGACGCCCTGGCCGTAGTTGGAGAACGAGGACTTGATGCCCTTGGCGCCGATGGAGGAGACCGTGACGGTGCCCGGCAGCATCGCCGGGATGTCCAGGCACTTCTTCGGGTCGATCACCCGGTCACCGGGGGTGGAGTCGTTCGGGCTGCCCGGGTCGAGGATGGTCTTCCCGGCGAGGTCCCAGTTGTCGTTGCCGGCGGCCGCGACGTTGACCGTGCCCTTGCCCTCCGCGTACTTGGTGGCCCGCGACACGGCCTCCACCAGAGCCTTCTGGTCGGGGTCGTCGGCGCAGTTGAAGTTCCACGGGTCGGTGTAGTAGCTGTTGTTGGTGATGTCCACGCCGTGCTCGGCGGCCCAGATGAAGCCGCACACCACGGCCTCGGTGTAGAACCAGCCCTCCGGCGTCGACACCTTGATGCCCGACACCTTCACACCCGGGGCGACACCGACCATGCCGATGCCGTTCTTCGCGGCGGCGATCTCACCGGCGACGTGCGTGCCGTGCGCGCTCTCGCCCTTGTTCGGCCGCCAGGCGCCGTCCGCCGTGTTCGGCTTGCCCGACACGCAGTTCACCGACGCGGCACGGTTGAAGTTGGCGGCGAGGTCCGGGTGGGTGTCGTCCACACCGGTGTCGATCACGCCGACCGTGACCTTGGAGCTGCCCAGGGTGACCTCGTGGGCCTTGTCCGCCTTGATCATCGGCAGGTCCCACTGGAGCCCCTGGAGCGGCTCCTGGTCGGCCGCGGAGGCCTCGGTCGCCGCGGCCAGCTCCGCACCGGTGAGCACCTGCGGCGACCACATCTCGGTGGTCGACTGCGGGGACAGCGGAGCGGTCCGGGTGGAGCCCGCGGACTCGACACCCTTGTCCTTGCGTATCTCCTTGGCGAAGTCGGCGTTCGACGAGTGGACGACGATGACGCCGATCTGGTCGTAGGCGATGACGACCGAGCCGCCGGCCTTGCCGATCGCCTTCTGCACGGCCGCGGAGCTGTGGCCGGGACGGATGTTGACGACGTAGCTCAGCGCGTCCCCGTCGGCGGCGGCGGAGATGCTCTGCGCGGCGGCCACCTGCTGACCGGCCTCGGTGGCGGACGCCACGTTCGGCAGGAACGCGAGAGCGGAGGCGACGGCCATGCCGAGCGGGATGGTGACGGTACGCCGGTTGAGGCGAACGCTCATGTGAACTCCAGTGTTTCGAACCATTGCGGTGCGGCATGCGACAGGCATGCGAAACGTGGGGGGCGTATGTGGAAGTGACGGGCCGTGCCGGTCACTTGACCGCGCGGAGCGCGTTGACGACGCCGGAGCCGTAGAACCCGTTGCGGTTCTTGTTGCCCTTGCAGAACGAGTCGACGACGCCGTTGCCGTCGGGGTCGTAGGGCTCGACCGGGCATCCCGGGTTGTCCGCCTGGGCCTTGAGAAGGGCCAGCAACTGGGCGGGCTTGGCGTTCGGATGGGTCGACTTCAGCAGCGCGGCGACACCGGCGACGTGCGGGGCGGCCATCGACGTGCCCTGGAGGAAGCCGTACTGGCCCTCCGGCATGGTCGACAGGATGCGGCCGTTCTGCGACGGGGTGTCCGGGATCTGGTACTTGTCTCCGCCCGGTCCCGCGACGTCGATGACGCCGTCGCCGTAGTTGGAGTAGTACGACTTGAGGGTCTGCACGCCGGTGGCGCTGACCGTCACCACACCCGGCAGCTGTGCCGGCACGTCCAGGCACTTCTTCGGGTCGATCGTGCGGTCGACCGCGGTCGTGTCGTTCGGGCTGGACGTGTCGAGGATCGACTTGGCGGCCAGATCGTGGTTGGAGTTGCCCGCGGAGGCCACGCTCAGGGTGCCCTTGCGCTGCGCGTACAGCTGGGCCCGGCCGACGGCGTCGAGGACGGCCTTCTGGTCGGCGTCGTCCTTGCAGTTGTACAGCCACGGGTCCACGTAGTAGCTGTTGTTGGTGACCTGCACACCGTGGTCGGCGGCGAACACGAAGGCGCAGACCACGCTCTCCGGGTAGAACAGCTCGGTGTCCGGCTCGGCCACCCGGATGCCGGAGACCTTCACGCCCGGCGCGACGCCCGCGACGCCCGTCCCGTTGCGGGCGGCGGCTATCTCACCCGCGACATGCGTGCCGTGGTAGTGGTCGGGGCTGGCGGGCCGCCAGGCGCCCGGCGAGGTGTCCGGCTTGCCGCCGACACAACTGGCCGACTGCTTGGCGGAGAAGTTCGGCGCGAGGTTCGGGTGGGTGTCGTCGACGCCGGTGTCGATCACGGCGACGGTGACCTTCGGGCTGCCCGGGTTGATCGCGGCGGCCTTGTCGGCGCCAATGGCCCGCAGGTCCCACTGCTCGGCCTCGAGGGGCTCCTGGGCGACCGACCCCTTCGGGGTCTTCGACGCCTTGGCCGTCTTCTTCAGCTGTGCGACCTCGGTCTCGGAGAGGTACTGCACCGCGCCCTCGTCCGTCGTCCCGGACGCGCGTAGAGGCGCGGTGCGGGTGGCACCCGCCGAGTCGACTCCATGGGCCTTGCGGACGGTCCTGCCGAAGTCCGGGTTCGCGGAGCGGGCCACGATGACGCCGATCTGGTCGTACGTCATCACGATGGTGCCGCCGGCCGCGGTGATCGACCGTTGCACCTGGGCGATCGTGTGACGGTCCGTCTTGGTGTTGACGACGTAAGCCATAGTCGGCGCGTCCTTCGCCTGCGCCGCCGAGGCCGCTCGGGGCGCCGCCGACGCCGCCGAGGGCAGGAAGCCGAGTGACGCGGTCAGCGACAGCGCGACCGGTACGGCCAGGGCGAGGCGGCGTCTGGAACGCAGATGAGCCATGGGGTCTCCACATCATCCGGGTGCAGACCTGCCCGACCACAGGTGGCAGCGCAGGCAGGTACATGACGGGTGGTGCAGGGTGAAGCTATCTCGCCGCCTCCCCCACCAGCAATGACTTAGCAATGACTTGTTCAGACCGGTTGCGAAACAACCAACGGAACTTGAACCGGTCACCGCGTGGCGCCGTGGACCTTGGGCGGGGAACCCGAGCACGATCGGGCCCCTGTCCCAACCGCATCCGACACGCGAGGAGACCGAAGTGGCCACCGAGACACCGCCACCCTCGAAGACCCAGGCCCCACTCCCGAGCACCGAGGAGTTCGTCGCGGTGCGGGACAGCGCGGAGTTCGTCGAACTGCGCCGTTCCTACCGATCCTTCGCCTTCCCGCTGACCGTCGCCTTCATCGCCTGGTACCTGCTGTACGTGCTGCTCTCCAACTACGCGGGCGGCTTCATGGGCACCAAGCTGTTCGGCAACATCAACGTCGCCCTCGTCCTGGGCCTCGCCCAGTTCCTCACCACGTTCCTCATCGCCTGGTGGTACGCGCGGCACGCCGCCGCCGAGCTCGACCCCAAGGCCGAGGCCATCAAGTCCCGGATGGAGGGCGCCGAATGAGCCCCGCGATCGCACCCACGCTGACCCTCGCGGCCGGTGAGGCGAGCCGGCACCGGCCGCTGATCATCACCCTGTTCGCGGTGTTCGTCCTCGCGACCCTCGTCATCACCGTGTGGGCCGGCCGGCAGACCAAGGACGCCGCGGACTTCTACGCCGGAGGACGGCAGTTCACCGGCTTCCAGAACGGCCTCGCGGTCTCCGGCGACTACATGTCCGCCGCGTCCTTCCTCGGCATCGCCGGCGCCATCGCGCTGTTCGGCTACGACGGCTTCCTGTACTCCATCGGCTTCCTCGTCGCCTGGCTGGTCGCCCTGCTCCTGGTCGCCGAACCACTGCGCAACTCCGGCCGGTACACCATGGGCGACGTACTGGCCTACCGGATGCGCCAGCGCCCGGTCCGCACCGCGGCCGGCACCTCCACCATCGTGGTGTCGATCTTCTACCTGCTGGCCCAGATGGCCGGCGCCGGCGTCCTGGTCTCCCTGCTGCTCGGCATCACCAGCGACGGAGGCAAGATCGCCATCGTCGCGCTGGTCGGCGTGCTGATGATCGTCTACGTCACCATCGGCGGCATGAAGGGCACCACCTGGGTGCAGATGGTCAAGGCCGTGCTGCTCATCGCCGGCGCCGTGCTGCTCACCTTCCTGGTCATGCTGAAGTTCAACTTCAACATCTCCGACCTGCTCGGCAAGGCCGCCGCCAACAGCGGCAAGGGCAGCGCCTTCCTGGAGCCCGGACTGAAGTACGGCGCCACGGGCACCACCAAGCTCGACTTCCTCTCGCTCGGCATCGCCCTGGTCCTCGGCACCGCCGGTCTGCCGCACATCCTGATCCGCTTCTACACCGTTCCCACGGCCAAGGCCGCCCGCAAGTCCGTGATCTGGGCGATCGGGCTGATCGGCGCCTTCTACCTGATGACCCTCGCGCTCGGCTTCGGTGCCGCCGCGCTCATCAAGTCCGACGAGATCATCGCCTCCAACAAGGCGGGCAACACCGCAGCGCCACTGCTCGCCCTGCATCTCGGCGGAGTCGATTCCAACTGGGGCGCCATCCTGCTGGCCTCCATCTCCGCCGTCGCCTTCGCCACGATCCTCGCCGTCGTCGCCGGCCTGACCCTGGCCTCGTCCTCCTCCTTCGCCCACGACATCTACGCCAACGTCATCAAGAAGGGCACCGCCACCGAGAAGCAGGAGGTGAACGCGGCCCGCTGGGCGACCGTCGGCATCGGCGCGGTCTCGATCGTCCTGGGCGCCCTCGCCCGCGAGCTGAACGTCGCCGGCCTGGTCGCGCTCGCCTTCGCCGTCGCGGCCTCCGCCAACCTGCCCACGATCCTCTACAGCCTGTTCTGGAAGCGGTTCACCACCTCCGGCGCCCTGTGGTCGATCTACGGCGGCCTGGTCACCGCGGTCGGCCTGGTGCTGTTCTCGCCGGTGGTCTCGGGCAAGCCGACGTCGATGTTCCCCGACGTCGACTTCCACTGGTTCCCGCTGGAGAACCCCGGCCTCATCTCGATCCCGGTCGGCTTCCTGCTCGGCGTCGTGGGCACCCTCCTGTCCAAGGAGACCCCGGACGACGCCAAGTACGCCGAACTGGAGGTGCGCTCCATGACGGGCACCGGAGCGCACTGAACGCCCACCCGTCCAAGGCGGCCGCGTCGCGGGGATCGTAGATCCCTACGACGCGGCCGCGCCGTATCTCGTGACTTCCGGCGCTGTCGTTGTCAGCGGTGTCACGTAGGCTCGCAGATGACGACAACTTCGAGTGGTGCGCCACATGAATCCGGGACGAGGGAGGGGGCCACATGCTCATCGACACCTACGGCCGGGTGGCCACCGACCTGAGAGTCTCACTGACCGACCGGTGCAACCTGCGCTGTACGTACTGCATGCCCGAGGAAGGGCTGCAGTGGCTGGCCAAGCCGACCCTGCTCACCGACGACGAGATCGTCCGCCTGATCGACATCGCCGTCACCTCCCTCGGCATCAGGGAGGTCCGCTTCACCGGCGGCGAACCCCTGCTGCGCCCCGGCCTGGTCGGCATCGTCGAGCGCGTCGCGGCGCTGGACCCCCGCCCGCAGACGTCCCTCACCACCAACGGCATCGGACTGAAGCGCACCGTGACCGCCCTGAGGGCCGCCGGCCTGGACCGGGTCAACGTCTCCCTGGACACCCTGCGCCCGGACGTCTTCAAGGCGCTCACCCGCCGGGACCGGCACAAGGACGTCATCGAGGGCCTCGAAGCCGCCCGGGAGGCCGGCCTGACCCCGGTGAAGGTCAACACCGTCCTGATGCGCGACCTGAACGCGGACGAGGCCCCGGACCTGCTGGCCTGGGCGGTGGAGCACGCCTACGAGCTCCGCTTCATCGAGCAGATGCCCCTGGACGCCCAGCACGGCTGGAAGCGCGAGGGCATGGTGACCGCGGCCGAGATCCTGACCTCGCTGGGTACCCGTTTCGAGCTGACCCCCGAGGACGCCGGGGAGCGCGGCTCGGCGCCGGCCGAGCGCTGGATCGTGGACGGCGGCCCGCACCGCGTCGGCGTGATCGCCTCGGTGACCCGCCCGTTCTGCGCGGCCTGCGACCGCACCCGGCTCACGGCCGACGGCCAGATCCGCACCTGCCTGTTCGCCACCGAGGAGACCGACCTGCGCGCCGCCCTGCGCTCCGGCGCCCCCGACGAGGAGATCGCCCGCATATGGCGGGTGGCGATGTGGGGCAAGAAGGCGGGAGCGGGCCTGGACGACCCGTCGTTCGTCCAGCCGGAGCGGCCGATGTCGGCGATCGGCGGCTAGGCGCTGCCGTCCGGGGCTTCCCACTCGCTGAAGGGGACCACGTCCTTCAGAAAGCCCCGCACACCGAGGAACTGCGACAGGTGCTCCCGGTGCTCCTCGCACGCCAGCCACGTCTTGCGGCGCTCCGGTGTGTGGATCTTCGGGTTGTTCCAGGCCAGCACCCACACCGCGGCGGCATGGCAGCTCTTGGCGGAGCAGATCGGGGTTTCGTCAGTCACGGGTTCGTCTCACAGCCACTGCACACAAGGCGACGCCGAGCAGCCACGGGGGGAGCTGCCCGGCGTCGGTCTGTCGCTCCGACGGGGGATGCGGAGCGCGTACGAAGTATGTCACGGGTAACCCGCCGCCCGGCACCGGAACAACATGATTGATCTGAGCGTTTCTTGAGCTTTCCGGAAGGCCACCGTTCGGCCGCGCCGACGGGCCAGGTCAAGCCCTGTCACGCGGCTCGCGCGCCGCGCCGGCCGCGCTGTCGCCCGCGGTGTCGTCCGTGGCGGACCGGGCGAAATCGTCGTCGCTCCGCGGCGGCGTGATCATCGGTTTCGACGGCATGGTGACGAACGTCGACGGCAGTTTGGGCGCGCCCTCCCGCCCCGCGTTCGCGATCACCACGGCGACATAGGGCAGCACCGCCCCGAGTACCAGCGCCACGATCGCCACATACCGCTCGACGTTCCACAGCGCCACCGCGAGGATCACCGACGCCGTACGGATCGACATCGAGATGACGTACCGGCGCTGCCGGCCGCGCACATCCTCCTGAAGGCCCGTCCGGGCTCCCGTGATCCGGAACACCTGGGCGTTGCCCTCGCCGTGCAGTTTCCGCATCACCTGTCCACCATTCGTCCGTATCGGACCACTCCCCGGCCCGCGTCCGGTCCTGGACCGGACGGGACAACGACCCGCACGAACTACACGTTACGCCGCGTTCCCACCGCCTACGAGACCGGGGCCGCCGTTCTGCCTGCACGAACGGCGCCCGCTCCGTCCCGCGGGCCGCCCAGGACCTTCCGGCGGCCGCAGCCGACGTGCGACGCACGGAAGCCGCCCCGACACTGGGCGTAATGCTCATGTAGAGCCGGACGAGGAGGCAGCCATGGGCTGGTTGTGGGCGATCATCGTGGGTTTCGTGCTGGGGCTGATCGCGAAGGCGATCATCCCGGGCAAGCAGCACAGCCCCATCTGGCTGACCACGATCTTCGGCATGCTCGGCGCGATCGTCGGCAACGCGGTGGCCCGCGCGGCCGGTGTCGCCTCGACCCGCGGCATCGACTGGAGCAGGCACTTCTTCCAGCTCGTGGCCGCGATCATCATCGTCTTCGTCGGCGACATGGCGTACATGGCGCTGTGGGGCAACAAGAAGCGGCAGGACGCCCAGCGGGCATAGCGCGGGCGCACGGGCCGAGAGGCGGTGGAAGGACGGCCGAAGGGGGCGGCCCACCGGAATCCCCGGTGGGCCGCCCCCTTCGCGCCCGGCCGTATGTCCGGGCTCAGCCGCTCGTGACCTCGACCGCCGCCAGATTCCTCTTGCCCCGGCGCAGCACCAGCCAGCGGCCGTGCAGCAGGTCCTCCGTGGCGGGGACCGCGTCCTCGGCGGTGACCTTGACGTTGTTCACGTAGGCGCCGCCCTCCTTCACCGTGCGGCGCGCGGCCGACTTGCTGGGCACCAGGCCGACCTCGGCGAACAGGTCGACCACCGGGCCCAGCTCGGTGACCTCGGCGTGCGGGACCTCTGCCAGGGCCGCGGTCAGGGTCGGCTCGTCCAGCCCGGTCAGCTCGCCCTGCCCGAACAGCGCCCTGGACGCGGCGATCACGGCGGCCGTCTGCTCGGCGCCGTGCACCAGCGTCGTCAGCTCCTCGGCCAGCGCGCGCTGCGCGGCCCGGGCCTGCGGACGCTCCTCGGTCTGCCGCTCCAGCTCCTCCAGTTCCTCGCGGGACTTGAAGGACAGGATGCGCATGTAGCGGGAGATGTCCCGGTCGTCCACGTTCAGCCAGAACTGGTAGAACGCGTACGGCGTCGTCATCTCCGCGTCGAGCCAGACCGCGCCGCCCTCGGTCTTGCCGAACTTGGTGCCGTCCGCCTTCGTCATCAGCGGCGTCGCGAGCGCGTGCACCGCCGCGTCCGGCTCCAGGCGGTGGATCAGGTCGAGGCCCGCCGTGAGGTTGCCCCACTGGTCGCTGCCGCCCTGCTGGAGCGCGCAGCCGTACCTCCGGTAGAGCTGGAGGAAGTCCATGCCCTGGAGGATCTGGTAGCTGAACTCGGTGTAGCTGATGCCCTGGTCGGACTCCAGACGGCGGGCGACGGAGTCCTTCGTCAGCATCTTGTTGACCCGGAAATGCTTGCCGATGTCCCGCAGGAACTCGATCGCGGACAGGCCCTGCGTCCAGTCGAGGTTGTTCACCATCACGGCGGCGTTCTCGCCCTCGAAGGACAGGAACGGCTCGATCTGGCCGCGCAGCCGGTCCACCCAGCCGGCCACCGTCTCCGGGTCGTTCAGCGTGCGCTCGGCGGTCGGACGGGGATCGCCGATCAGGCCCGTGGCCCCGCCGACCAGCGCCAGCGGCCGGTGCCCGGCCTGCTGGAGCCGGCGCACGGTGAGCACCTGCACCAGGTGCCCCACGTGCAGTGACGGCGCCGTCGGGTCGAAGCCGCAATAGAACGTGACGGGACCGTCCGCGAGCGTCTTGCGCAAAGCGTCCTCGTCGGTGGACAGGGCGAACAGCCCACGCCACTTCAGCTCGTCGACGATGTCCGTCACGGTTCTCGTGTCTCCTAGATGAAGCTCGGTGCGAGCTCGGTGCTCTTCGGGCAGTCGGGTGACAGCCGACTACGAGGTTATACGCCCTGGCTGACAGAGCTCATGTTGAATTCCGGGACGCGCAGCGCCGGCATCGCGGCGCGGGTGAAGTAGTCGCTCCACTCCCTGGGCAGCGTCTTCTCGGTCCGCCCGGCCTCGGTCGCCCTTCCCAGCAGGTCCACCGGCGACTCGTTGAACCGGAAGTTGTTGACCCCGCCGGTCACCTCGCCGTTCTCCACGAGGTACACGCCGTCCCGGGTCAGGCCCGTGAGCAGCAGCGTCGCGGGGTCCACCTCGCGGATGTACCACAGACAGGTGAGCAGCAGCCCGCGCTCGGTGCCCGCGACCATCTCCTCCAGGGAGCGATCGCCGCCCCCGTCGAGGATCAGGTTCCCGGCCGACGGGGCGAGCGGCAGCCCGGTCAGGCCCGCGCTGTGCCGGGTGGTCAGCAGATGCCGCAGCTCGCCGCCGCCGATCCACTCGGTGGCGTGCACGGGCAGTCCGTTGTCGAACACCGACCTGTCGTCCCCGGAGGAGTGCGCGACCACGAACGGCGCGCACTCCAGGCCGGGCTCGTCCGGATCGCTGCGCAGCGTCAGCGGAAGCTCGGTCAGCTTCTCGCCGACGCGGGTGCCGCCGCCCGGCTTGGAGAACACCGTGCGTCCCTCGGCGGCGTCCCGGCCCGAGGACGACCAGATCTGGTAGATCAGCAGATCGGCGACCGCCGTCGGCGGCAGCAGCGTCTCGTACCGCCCCGCGGGCAGCTCGATCCGGCGCTCCGCCCAGCCGAGCCGTATGGCCAGCTCCGCGTCCAGCGCCGCCGGGTCGACGTCCTTGAAGTCCCGCGTGGACCGTCCGGTCCACGCCGAGCGGGTGCGGTCCGGGGACTTGGCGTTCAGCTCCAGCGTCCCGGCCGGCTGGTCGTGGCGCAGCCGCAGGCCCGTCGACGTGCCCAGGTACGTCGACACCATCTCGTGGTTGGCGAAGCCGTACAGTTCGCGGCCACCGGCACGCGCGCGTGCGAACGACTCGCCGAGCGCCGGCGCGAAGTCCGCGAACACCGCGGAGGAGGTCTCGGCGGGCGCGTCGGTGAAGTCCGGGGACTGCGGTACGTCCGTCACCAGCGGCTGGGCGTCCTCGGCGGGCCCGGCCCCGCGCGCGGCGGCCTCCGCGGCCCGCACCAGCGGCTCCAGCTCGTCCTCGGTCACGGCGGCCCTCGACACCACGCCCGAGGCGGTGCCCTCCCGGCCGTCGACGGTCGCGATCACGGTGAGGGTGCGCCCGCGTGTGACACCGTTCGTGGTCAGCGCGTTGCCCGCCCAGCGCAGATTGGCGGTGGACTGCTCGTCGGCGATCACGACGCAACCGTCGGCCCGGGACAGTGCGAGGGCGCGCTCGACGACCTCGTGCGGCTTGCTGGTACGCGGGCTCATCGACCGGCCTCCTGCGTGGTGTTGAGACTGTGTTTTCCCGGGGGACAACCCCTGGACCCCCGGCCGGCTCCGACGCTGACGCTCATCGACCGGCCTCCTGCGAGGTGTTCAGGATGTTGACGCCCTTGAAGAGTGCCGACGGGCAGCCGTGCGAGACCGCCGCGATCTGGCCCGGCTGGGCCTTGCCGCAGTTGAAGGCGCCGCCCAGGACATACGTCTGCGGTCCGCCCACGGCCGCCATGGAGCCCCAGAACTGGGGCGTGATCCCCTGGTAGGCGAAGTCGCGGACCTGCCCGTCGAGGCGGCCGTCGCGGATCCGGTACGCCCGCTGACCCGTGAACTGGAAGTTGTAGCGCTGCATGTCGATCGACCAGGACCGGTCCCCGACGACGTAGATCCCGCGGTCGACGCTCCCGATGAGATCCTCGGTCGACAGCCCGGCCGGGTCGGGCTGGAGAGACACGTTCGCCATGCGCTGCACGGGTACATGGCCGGGGGAGTCGGCGAAGGCGCACCCGTTGGACCGCTCGAACCCGGTCAGCCGCGCGATCCTGCGGTCCAGCTGGTAGCCGACCAGCGTGCCGTCCCTGACCAGGTCCCAGGACTGCGCCTCGACGCCCTCGTCGTCGTAGCCGACGGTGGCCAGGCCGTGCTCGGCGGTGCGGTCGCCGGTGACGTTCATCAGCTCGGAGCCGTACTTCAGCTTGCCCAGCTGGTCGAAGGTGGCGAAGGAGGTGCCGGCGTAGGCGGCCTCGTAGCCGAGGGCCCGGTCCAGCTCGGTGGCGTGGCCGATGGACTCGTGGATGGTCAGCCACAGGTTGGAGGGGTCGACGACCAGGTCGTAGACGCCCGCCTCGACGCTCGGCGCGCGCATCTTCTCGGCGAGCAGCCCGGGAATCCGCTCCAGCTCGTCCTCCCAGCCCCAGCCGGTCCCGGTGAGGTACTCCCAGCCGCGCCCGACGGGCGGGGCGAGCGTGCGCATCGAGTCGAACTCGCCGCTGGAGTCGTCCACCGACACGGCGGTCAGCTGCGGATGCAGCCGCACCCGCTGCTGCGTGGTCACGGTCCCGGCGGTGTCGGCGTAGAACTTGTTCTCGTGCACGGTCAGCAGCGAGGCGTCGACGTGGTCGACGCCGTCGGCCGCGAGCAGCCGCGCGCTCCACTCGGCGAGCAGCCCCGCCTTCTCCTCGTCGGGCACGGTGAAGGGGTCGATCCCGTACGAGGACACCCAGGTCCTCTCCCCGTGCACCGGCTCGTCCGCCAGCTTCACATACTCGTCGGACCCCGCGGCCTTGATGACCTGCGCCGACAGCTTGGCCATCGCGACCGCCCGGGAGGCGACCTTGGCGGCCGCGTCCGGCGTCAGGTCCACCCCGGAGGCGAACCCCCAGGTCCCGCCGTGCACGACGCGCACCGCGTATCCCAGGTCGGTGGTGTCCGACGACCCGGCGAGCCGGGCGTCCCTGAGCCGCCACGACGCACTGCGCACCCGCTCGAACCGGAAGTCCGCGTGCTCGGCCCCCAGTGAGCGCGCGCGTGCCAGGGCGGCGTCGGCGAGGGGGCGTAGGGGCAGGGCGAGGAACGACTGATCGACTTCGTGGGGCACGGGCGGGCTTCCCTTCGAGGCGCTCTCCTGTGATGGCCGTCGCGGGCAGTGAATCACGTCCCATGCGTCGTACTCCTCCGAGTAAGTGACACGGGGACGAGCGGACCCTTCGGCGAACGTCCCGGCACGGCGGACGGACCACGACGTTCCGACTGTAGGAACCCGACAGGAGCCGGGGAGAGCCACTGTCGGTGCCCGATTGCCCGGTGGCGTGGCCGGACCGATAGGTTTTCGGTGAAGCCGCCTGTCATCGAGGTGTTCGGGCGGGTTGTCGGAATGCTTCAGACCGCTATCGAAAGGGTGATCCGTTGAGCCGCTCGGTTCTCGTCACCGGAGGCAACCGGGGGATCGGCCTCGCCATCGCCCACGCGTTCGCCGACGCCGGCGACAAGGTCGCCATCACCTACCGTTCGGGGGAGCCGCCGGCCGCCCTCAAGGAAATGGGCTGCCTCGCCGTCAGGTGCGACATCACCGACCCCGAGCAGGTGGAGCAGGCCTACAAGGAGATCGAGGCCGAGCACGGCCCCGTCGAGGTCCTCGTCGCCAACGCCGGCGTCACCAAGGACCAGCTCCTGATGCGCATGTCCGAGGAGGACTTCACCTCGGTCCTCGAGACCAACCTCACCGGCACCTTCCGGGTCGTCAAGCGGGCCAACCGCGGCATGCTGCGCGCCAAGAAGGGCCGTGTCGTGCTGATCTCCTCGGTGGTCGGTCTGCTCGGCTCGGCGGGCCAGGCCAACTACGCCGCCTCCAAGGCCGGCCTGGTCGGCTTCGCGCGGTCCCTCGCCCGTGAGCTGGGTTCGCGCAACATCACCTTCAACGTCGTCGCCCCCGGTTTCGTCGACACCGACATGACCCGGGCGCTCTCCGACGAACAGCGCGAGAACATCATGGGGCAGGTGCCGCTCGGCCGGTACGCCCAGCCCGAGGAGATCGCCGCGGCGGTGCGGTTCCTCGCCTCGGACGACGCCTCGTACATCACTGGAGCCGTCATTCCCGTTGACGGCGGACTGGGAATGGGTCACTGATCACCATGAGCGGAATCCTCGAGGGCAAGCGCGTCCTGATCACCGGTGTGCTGATGGAGTCCTCCATCGCCTTCCACGCCGCCAAGCTGGCCCAGGAGCAGGGCGCGGAGATCATCCTCACCGCCTTCCCGCGGCCCACGCTGACCGAGCGCATCGCCAAGAAGCTCCCGAAGCCGACCAAGGTCATCGAGCTCGACGTCACCAACGACGAGCACCTGGGCCGCCTGGCCGACATCGTCGGCGAGGAGCTCGGCGGCCTCGACGGCGTCGTCCACTCCATCGGCTTCGCGCCGCAGGACGCGCTGGGCGGCAACTTCCTCAACACGCCGTTCGAGTCGGTCTCCACCGCCATGCACGTCTCGGCGTTCTCCCTGAAGTCGCTGACCATGGCCTGCCTGCCGCTGATGCAGAACGGCGGCTCGGTCGTCGGCCTCACCTTCGACGCCCAGTACGCCTGGCCGCAGTACGACTGGATGGGCCCGGCCAAGGCCGCCCTGGAGGCGACCAGCCGCTACATGGCGCGCGACCTGGGCAAGCAGAACATCCGCTGCAACCTCATCTCCGCGGGCCCGATCGGCTCCATGGCCGCCAAGTCCATCCCGGGCTTCGGCGAGCTGGCCTCGGTGTGGGACACCCGTGCCCCGCTGGAGTGGGACCTGAAGGACCCCGAGCCGGCCGGCCGGGGCATCGTGGCCCTGCTGAGCGACTGGTTCCCGAAGACCACCGGCGAGATCATCCACGTCGACGGCGGTCTGCACGCCATCGGCGCGTGACGCCGCGCAGCTGAACTTCAGCGACGTTCGAGGGCCCGCACCCCCGGGGTGCGGGCCCTCCGTCGATCTCGCGTCCGCCGTGCAACCCCACTGACCGTGGCCGTCGCTCTCGCTCTGCCGCTGCCGCCGCTCCTGCCGGACGGGCGTCGCTGCAGTTCGAGGTGTTGCTGCAGTTCGGGGCGACGGCGCACACGCGTGTGCGTGCCCCTGGTTCCGCTTGCCGTGGTCGTGGCCGTGGCCGTGGCCGTCGCGGCGTCGCCGCGCACGCATGCGCGTGCGTGTGCCGGTCCGCCCGCGGCGCCGGAGCCGACCGGTGCCGGCCGCCGTGCCACCGTCTCCGGCTCCCAGGTGACCGCCTACTGCCGCAACCCGTGTCCCGGGACCGACCGCGTCGGCCCGCACGTCGAGTGCGACCGGTGGTGGACCTCGACAGCGACGCCTCCCCGGTGGCCGGACGGCCCGCGCGGGCCGTCCGGACGACCGGCCGCTTCCGGAAGGAGGTGCGCTCGGTGCGGGTCACTTGCCGGCGGGCGAAGGGATCCGGCCCGTACGGCACAGCAGCGCGTAGCTCGCGGCCTCGGCGGCGGCCGTCTCGGCGTCGCCCTCACGGATCGCGTCGAGCAGCCGGGTGTGGTCCATGTACGTGTCCGGCGTCAGCTCCGCGCCGATGTCCGCGCGCAGCCAGTCCCGCAGCACCTCGCCCAGATCCGCGTACGTCGCCGTCATGACGTCGTTGTGGGACGCGGCCACCACCGCCAGGTGGAACGTGGCGTCCGCGGTCACGAACGCCTCCGTGTCACCGGACTCCCAGGCCTGCTCGCGGCGCAGGAACTGCGCGTGGAGCTGCTTGAGGTCCTTCTCGGTGCGCCGCTCGGCGGCCAGCCCGGCCGCGGCCGACTCCAGCGCGGAACGCAGTTCGGCGATGTGCCGCGGATCCGCCTCGGCGAACCTGCGGTGCATCACGCCCGCCAGCTCGCTGGTCGCCACGACGTACGTGCCCGAACCCTGGCGGATGTCCAGCAGGCCGTTGTGGGCCAGCGCCCGGACCGCCTCGCGGACCGTGTTGCGGGCCACACCGAGTTGCTCCACCAGCTCCGGCTCCGTCGGGATGCGGGAGCCGACCGGCCACTCGCCCGTGGTGATCTGGCTGCGCAGGGCGGCGATGACCTGTTCGGACAGCGCCGACCGGCGCGGATGGGTCAGTGGCATGGCACACCTTCGCACGCGGGACCCGGGGTCAGGGCCCCGAGGCGTCGACAACCAATCATCCCATCATTCTATGATGGTGCTCATGCCACGCGAGGAAACGACCCGCACGACGACACCGACGACCGCACGCATCCCGGCCGCGACCACCGGTTCCAGGGACATCCCGGAGCCGGAACCGCACGGACGGCGAGCGTCCGGTGGCGGCGCCACGCGCGCGTGGATGACGCGCCTGGTCGTCGTCGGCCTCGTGCTGTCCGCGCTGAACCTCCGCCCCGCCATCACCAGCCTCGGCGCGCTCCTGGAGGAGGTGCGCCACGGGCTCGGCATGAGCGGCAGCGTGGCCGGAGTGCTCACCTCCGTGCCCCCGCTCTGCTTCGCCGTCTTCGGCGTCATGGCACCCCGGCTGGCCCGCCGCTTCGGACCGGCCGCCGTGGTGTGCTCGGGCATGGTCGCCATCGCCGCCGGACTGGCGGTACGGCCCTACGTGGGCAGCACGGCCGCGTTCGTCGCCGCCAGCGCGCTGGCCCTCATGGGCATCGCCGTCAGCAACGTCCTGATGCCGGTCATCGTCAAGCGCTGGTTCCCCGACCGGGTCGGCACCATGACCGGCCTGTACTCGATGGCCCTCGCCCTCGGCACCTCGGCCGCCGCCGCGGTGACCGTGCCGCTGACCGGGGCGCTCGGCGGCAACTGGCGGTCCGGGCTCTCCGTGTGGGCCCTGCTCGCCGCGGTGGCGGTGCTGCCATGGCTGCCGGTGGTACGGGACCGGTCCCGGTCCACCGCGCAGGCGCCGGCCCGCACCGGAGCCGCGTCCGGGGAAACGGCCCGCGCGCGGGAGGCGCAGGCCCCGGCGCTGCGCATCGCCCGCAGCCGTACCGCCTGGGCCCTGGCCGTCTTCTTCGGACTCCAGGCCACCGCCGCCTACATCACCATGGGCTGGATGGCGCAGATCTTCCGGGACGCGGGCGTCCCCGCCGGCAAGGCCGGACTGCTCCTCGCCGTCACCATGGCGATGGGCGTGCCGCTGGCCTTCGTCATCCCGCGCCTGGCCACCCGGCTGCCCCACCAGGGCCCGATCGTGCTGGTGCTCGGCGTCTGCGGCCTGGTCGGCTACGGCGGTCTCTATCTCGCGCCCGCCACCGGCTCCTGGGCCTGGGCCCTGCTCCTCGGCATCGCCAACTGCGCCTTCCCGCTCGCGCTCACGATGGTGGGCATGCGGGCCAGGACCGGTCCGGGCGTGGCCCAGCTGTCCGCGTTCGCGCAGAGCACCGGCTACCTGATCTCCATCCCGGGTCCGCTGCTGGTCGGCGTGCTGTACCAGAGCAGCGGCGGCTGGGGGCTGCCCATCGCGCTCATGGCCGGACTGATGGTGCCGCAGATGGTGGTCGGTTACGTGGCGGGCCGCGACCGCACGGTGGAGGACGAGGCGGCGCGCTGAGGCGGCCCCGCGGGCCGCGTTCCGGGCGAAGGGTGCGAGACTGGGGCGCATGCAGCCTGTGCTCGACCCGAACCCCAAGGACGGCCAGAGGAAGATGCTGTTCGTCCTCGGCACGTTCTTCGCCATCTTCGTGATCATCGCCGTCGTCGCCACCCTCGCGGCGCCGTGACCGACCTGCCGCCGCGGCCCCGCGCCGCGGCGGCGGTCGCTTTCCCCGCGCAGTATGTGCGTCCCGTGACGTCCGCCGGCCGGTGAGGCTCGTCCTCGGGGTCGATGGTGGGGTTAACCCCCCATCCCCTAGGGGGCGAGGGTCAGGGGCAAGTGGGTGGATCACCGGATGGGCCGGGGAGCGCGGATTCCGTAGCTTCGAGATGTGACCGCGAGAGGCGGTCCGCGGACCTCGGAGACCAGCGGAGGCGATCATGTCGGCGCGTACGCACACCCGGCCCCACCCGGCGACCACGGGCGCCGGTGTCGACTCCCGGCTGCCGTGGTGGGCCCTGGCCCTGCCGGTGCTGGCGTTCGTCGCGCTGCTCCTCCTGATCCGCAACCCGGCGGACGCGCAGGCGGCCTCCGGCGACCCCGCGATCACCCAGATGTTCCGGCACGCCCGGGAACTGCTCGCCCGTTGACGCCCACGGGGGAGCCCCGGACGCCGTCCCCGGCTCATGGTCCCGGGCCGCCCGCCCCGCCTGAGAAGGCGCATGTCAACTCCCTGCGCCCCATGGCCTGTTTCATGCGAAGCTGGGACGCATGAGCGTCGCAGAACCCCGCAGGATTGTCCTTTTCCGGCATGCGAAAGCCGACTGGCCGCAGGTGACCGACCACGAACGACCACTCGCCGAGCGGGGCCGCAAGGACGCCGCAGTCGCCGGTCGCAAACTGGCCGACGCCGGTGTCGCCTTCGACCTGGCCCTGTGCTCGACCACGACCCGAACCCGCGAGACCTGGAAGCTCGCCGTCCACGAGTTGCCGCATCGGCCGAAGACGGTCTACGAGGAGCGGGTCTACGACGCCTCGCCCGGTGAGCTGATCACCGTGCTCAACGAGACGCCGGACGATGCACGGAGCGTGATCCTCATCGGCCACAACCCGGGCATCCAGGGCCTTGCCGAGGTGCTGTCCGGTTCGGCCGAGGGCGACGCCCGCGAACGGATGAGCCGCCGTGGATTCCCGGCCGCCGCGTTCGCCGTGGTGTCCTTCGACGGCTCCTGGAAGGCCCTGGAGCCGGGTGTGGCCACACTGCTCGACTACTGGGCGCCGTCGGAGTAGTCCGGCGGCAGGGCGGGAGGCGGCCGGCGCGGACCGCTCAGCTCTCCTCGTGCGCGTCCGCCGCCTCGACCTCTTCGCGGGTGACCCCGAGCAGGTAGAGGACGGTGTCGAGGAACGGCACGTTCACCGCCGTGTGCGCCGCCTCCCGCACCACCGGCTTGGCATTGAAGGCGACCCCGAGACCGGCCGCGTTGAGCATGTCCAGGTCGTTCGCGCCGTCACCGATCGCGACCGTCTGCGACAGCGGAACGCCCGCCTCGGCGGCGAACCGGCGCAGCAGCCGCGCCTTGCCCGCCCGGTCGACGATCTCGCCGGTGACCCGGCCGGTCAGCTTCCCGTCGACGATCTCCAGGGTGTTGGCCTGCGCGAAGTCCAGCCCGAGCCGTTCCTTCAGATCGTCCGTGACCTGAGTGAAGCCGCCCGAGACGACGCCGACCTGGTAACCGAGCCGCTTGAGCGTACGGATCAGGGTGCGCGCGCCCGGCGTCAGGCGTACCTCGCTGCGCACCTTGTCCACCACGGAGGCGTCCAGCCCCTCCAGCAGTGCCACACGGGCGTGCAGCGACTGCTCGAAGTCCAGCTCGCCGCGCATCGCCGCCGCCGTCACTTCGGCGACCTTGTCCTCGCAGCCGGCGTGCCCGGCGAACAGTTCGATCACCTCGTCCTGGATGAGCGTGGAGTCCACGTCCATGACGACCAGGCGCTGGGCCCGCCGGTGCAGGCCCGCCCCGACGACCGCGACATCGACACCGAGTGCCGCGGCCTCCGTCGCGAGAGCGGTGCGCAGCGGCTCCGTCTCCACGCCGGACACCGCGAACTCCACTGCCGTCACCGGGTACTTGGCCAGCCGGAAGATACGGTCGATGTTGCCGCCGGCCCGGGTGATCCGTGCGGCGATCCGAGCGGTCGCCTCCGCGGTGAGCGGGTGGCCGAGAACGGTGACCAGGGAGCGTCCGAGGCCACGCGGCCGGTTGTCGCCGCGGCCGGAGATGATCTCCGCCTGCATCTTCATCGACTCGGCCCAGCTGTGCACGGTGGCCCGCAGGTCGCCCTCCAGCGCGGCGGGCGGCTGGGTGACGAGCGCGCAGAGCACGATCCGGCCACGGGTGACGACCTGCTCGATGTCGACCACGTCGACGGAGTAGGCGGCGAGGGTGTCGAAGAGGCCGGCCGTGATGCCCGGCCTGTCCTTCCCGAAGATCTTGACGAGGAGGGTGGGATCGGCAGAGGTCTGCGAAGCGCTCATGGTGCTTCCACCGTATCCGGCACCCAGTGCCCGCTGCCCCTCAGGTCCGCCTGACGGACAGCGAACAACAGGTGTCCACCGGACGACGGCCCGCCTGCCGTCCGGTGCTCACTTCTTCGGAGACCGCGGCGGCCTGGGCGGAGGCGGCGGCCCATCGTCCTGCACGCCCGGGGGCCGCTTCGGCGGCCGCGGAGGCGGGAGCGGCCGCACAGGCCCCACCACCGTCGGCGCCCCGTACACATCGTCCCCCGAATCCGCCGGCCGATCCTGCCCACCGCCAGGTCCGCCCGCCCCACCCGGCTCGACGGACTCCGCCCGGCCGGATCGCCTTCGGCCATCGGGCGGACGGCCATCCACCGAATCGGCGTCCCGCCGGTCTCGCGGCCCGCCCGAGTCCGCCGCCCCGTCCCGTCCGCTGCCGGGTCGGCCCGGTCGGCCCGGCCCTTCCGGCTCGGCGGGCTCGCCCCGGCCGGACTGGCCTCGGTCGTCCTGCGGACCCGGCCGCGCCCGCCCACTGCCTGGTCCGCCTCGTCCGCCTGGTCCGTCCGGTTCGGTGGGCTTCGCCCAACCAGTCTGCCTGCGGCTGTCGGGCGGACGGCGGCCCGCCGGATTGGTGTCCTGCCGGTCTGGAGGTCCGCCCGAGTCCGCCGGCCGGTCCCGCCAGCCGCCCGGTCGGCCCGGTCCGCCCGGCTCTGCGGGCTCCGCCCGGCCGGACTGGCCTCGGTCGTCCTGCGGACCCGGCCGAGCCCACCCGCCGCCGCGGCCGCCGCGTTCGCCCGTCTCGGTGGACTCCGCCCCGCCGTACCGTGCTCGGCCGTCCGGCGGGCGTGCGTTTTCTGGGCGGGCCT
Source organism: Streptomyces sp. 6-11-2 (assembly GCF_006540305.1). Classification (GTDB taxonomy): domain Bacteria; phylum Actinomycetota; class Actinomycetes; order Streptomycetales; family Streptomycetaceae; genus Streptomyces. Next base: position 5,601,132 of record NZ_BJOR01000001.1, read on the forward strand.
CCTCGGGACGGGCGTCCTGCGGGTCTCGCAGTTCGTCCGGTAGGCGCAGGTACGGGTTGGTGGACGGGTTCGGCGGGCGGTACGGCGTCCCTGGTGTGTAGGGGGTCCCCGACGCGTAGGGGCCGGGTCCGCTCGTACGGCCGGGCCCTCCGGCCTCGTTCGTGGCGGTCCGTATACCGTGACCGGCTCCCTCCGCGGCCCCGGCCCCCGAGGCGGCCCCTTCCGCGACGGTCTTGTCACCCCGTGCCAAGGGCGCCGCACGGCTGCCGGCGGCGCCGGTCGCGCTCGCCAGCAGGGCGCCCACGGCGCCCGCACCGGCCCCCCACACGGCGCCGAGCAGCAGCGCCGTGCCCAGATGCCCGCGCAGTTCCACCCCGGCGCCGAACGCGTCGAAGCCGAGGACGGACAAGGACGCGTCCACCGACACCCCCGCCGGCCACGCGAGCAGCGGCAGCGCCAGCGCCGTGGCGACGCCCAGCCGCAGCGCGCACCGCCCCGCGAAGCCGAGGACGCCGTGGCCCGGCGCCGCCCCCACCGGAGTCCGTACCGCCGTCAGCACCCCCGCCAGCAGCATCACCAGCGCCGCCGCGACGCCCAGCAGCCACACCCGGCCGTCCAGGTCGGCCAGACGGGACAGCGTGACCGGCTGGTCGGAGTGCGCCGTCAGCAGTCTGTCCAGCGGGTCCGGCAGGAGCCCGGTCAGTTCGCCGGTCGCCCTGCCGTCCCAGGGGACGAAGAGGCCGATCGTGATGCCGAGCCACACCCCGTTGGGGCTGCCGAGCAGTGCCGCGCCCGCGATCCGCCGGGGGTGGTCGTCGCCGGTCGCCGCGTACGCGGCCGCCGCGAGGCCCGCCGCCACGGCGACCATCAGCACCGTGACGAGCGCCGACACGGCGGGCCGCACCACCCGGTGCACGGCCTCCCAGCCGCGCGGCAGCGGCGTGCGGCGTGAGGCGAGCAGCGCGATCAGCAGGACTCCGGCCGACCAGGCGAGCCCACCCAGCAGGGTCGGCCCCGTGTCGACGGTGAAGCCGACCGCGGCCTTGGCGTCGATGAGTCTGCCGATGCGGTCGGGCAGGAGCCCGCCGATGTTCCCCAGATCGCCGAGCCCCGGAATGCTCACGCCGCCGGATCCCGCGCCGCCCGGCAGCCTGCCCAGCCCGAGCGCGCCTCCGTCGATCGTGACGACGTCGTGGCCCGCCCAGGCCAGCCCGCCCAGCACCGCCACGAACAGCGCCACCACCGCGCCGGCCCGGGCCAGGAGTTCGGCCGGGGTTATCTCAACTCCCACCGCGCGCAAGGACCGTAGGAAGAACCACGACAGCAGCAGCGCACCGACCAGGCTCACCCCGAGTGGCGTGATCTGGAGGGCGGTGTGCGCCTCGGCGCCTTTCAGGCCGAACGCGGACACATCACCGGACGGCGTGACCGAACCACCCGCCCCAAGTGCCACCACCGCGGCGGTCATCGGCCCGAGCGAACCCGCCGCGTCGGCCCGCAGCAGATGCAGACCGAGCGCGGCCGTGCCCGCCATGCCGATCAACGCCCAGCTCACGGAGGCGATCGCGGACAGCAGCACGTCGAGCCACGGCAGGCGTGCACCGTGCCTCGCGGTCCCTACGTCCGTGGCAGCGCTCATGGCAGACCCCCCGATCCGCGGCGCGGCCCGGCCGCCGCGCATGTCTCCCCTCGCGTGAAATACCACTCTCCGGCCGGGTTTCAACCCCGTAGGCGAAAAAGCAGCCGAAGCGGACGTACACACTCTTCACAAGGCCCGGCTTTCGGTCAGTGGGCTGAGCCTGAAATAGTTCCCCACGATGTTCGACATCCCTAGACTCCCCGCGACGGGGGCAACTCGGGGGACAACTCAGTGGGGCTTGGAGTGCCGGAACTCGTACTGGAAACCAATGGACGGACCTGGACGCTCGACCCGTCCCGGTCCTACACCCTGGGACGCGATCCGCAGGGGGACATCGTGTTCGACGACGCCAGGGTCTCCTGGCGTCACGCCACGGTCAGCTTCAACGGCCGCAGTTGGGTCATCGATGACCACGGGAGCACCAACGGCACCTTCGCGCAGGGCCGTCGGATCCACCAGCTGGAACTCGGGCCGGGCGCGGCCGTCCATCTCGGCAACGCGACCGACGGGCCGCTGCTGAGCCTTTCCGGCGCCGCGGCCCCGGCGGCGACGCCGCAGGCCCAGCCGCAGCAGCAGCCGTACGCGGCCCAGGGCGCGAACCCCGGCTGGGCGCAGCAGGCGCCGCAGCAGCAGTCCCCGCAGGCCAGTTGGCAGGAACCGCAGCAGGGGCAGCAGGCGCCGTCGATCCCGCAGCAGCAGGGCCCCGGCAGCGGCGCGGGGGCGCCGCCGGTCTACGGCGACCGCAGCCCGACGACCTTCCACCAGTTCTCGCTCGGCCGCGTGATGCGCATCGGCCGTGCCCTGGAGAACGACCTGGTCGTCTCCGACCTCCAGGTCTCCCGCAACCACGCGGAGTTCCACGCCACGCCCGACGGCCGCTTCGAGATCCGCGACCTGGGCTCGCACAACGGCACGTACGTCAACGGCCACCCGGTCCCCAAGGGCGGCTCGGTGCAGCTCGGCCCGACCGACATCGTCGGCGTCGGCCACTCGACGTTCCGGATCGTCGGCGACCGGCTGGAGGAGTTCGTCGACACCGGCGAGGTGTCCTTCTCCGCCCGCCACCTGACCGTGACGGTCGACGGCGGCAAGCAGATCCTCAGGGACGTCTCCTTCGGCCTCCCCGAGAAGTCGCTGGTCGGAGTCATCGGCCCGTCCGGTTCCGGCAAGTCGACCCTGCTGAAGGCGCTCACCGGTTACCGGCCCGCCGACCAGGGCGAGGTCCTCTACGACCACCGGAACCTGTACAAGCAGTTCGCCGAGCTGCGCCAGCGCATCGGCCTGGTCCCGCAGGACGACATCCTGCACAAGGAACTGGCCGTGAAGAAGGCCCTGAGGTACGCGGCCAAGCTGCGCTTCCCGGCCGACACGACGGCCGCCGAGCGCGAGGCCCGCATAGACGAGGTGCTGCGCGAGCTGAAGCTGGACGTCCACAAGGACAAGAAGGTCACCTCCCTCTCGGGCGGCCAGCGCAAGCGCGTCTCGGTGGCCCTGGAGCTGCTCACCAAGCCGTCGCTGATCTTCCTGGACGAGCCGACGTCCGGTCTCGACCCGGGCATGGACCGCGATGTCATGCAGTTGCTGCGGGGACTCGCGGACGACGGCCGCACGGTCCTCGTCGTCACGCACTCGGTGGCCGAGCTGGCCCTGTGCGACAAGCTGCTGGTGATGGCGCCGGGCGGCGCCGTGGCCTACTTCGGTCCGCCGGAGGAGGCGCTGAACTTCTTCGGCTACGACACCTGGGCCGATGTGTTCTCCGCCTTCGAGAACTACCGCGACTACGACTGGGCGGGCCGCTGGAAGGGCTCGCAGCACTACCAGATGTACGCCGCGGACGTCGACGCCGTCGAGCCGCAGTCCGTACACATGCCTCCGCCGCAGGCCATCAGGCCGCCCAAGCCGCAGGGCTGGGGCTCGCAGCTGATGACCCTGATCCGCCGGTACGCGTCGGTGATCGCCTCCGACAAGGGCTTCCTGGCGCTGTCGCTGATCCTGCCGGCGGTGCTCGGCGCGGTCAGCCTGCTCATCGACCACAACCGCGGACTGCTGGTCAACGAGCAGATCAACCGGACGACGGGGCTGCACGTCCCGAACGGCACGGCGACCACGGTGCTGCTGATCCTCGCGGTCGGCGCCTGTTTCGCGGGCGCCGCGAACTCCGTCCGCGAACTGATCAAGGAACGGGTCATCTACGAGCGGGAACGTGCCACCGGCCTGTCCCGCTCGGCGTACCTGATGTCCAAGGTGATCGTGCTCGGCGCGGTCACCGTGATCCAGGGCCTGATGGTCGGCGTGATCGGCTTCTCCAGCCGCGAGATCCCCGAGCAGGGCCTGATCCTGGGCAACGCCACACTGTTCGAGCTGTGCCTGCCGATCATGGCGCTCGGCTTCACCTCGATGATGTTCGGCCTGGTCATCTCCTCGCTGGTGAAGACCGCCGAGAAGACCATGCCGCTGCTGGTGATGTTCGCCATCGTCCAGGTCGTGTTCACCGGCTGCCTGTTCACGCTGAACGGCACCATCGGCGTCAACGAGTTCTCGTACCTGATGCCGTCGCGCTGGGCGGTGGCCGCCGCCGGTACCACGCTGGACTTCAACAACATCGCCCCGAACACCGACGATCCGACGAGCACCGACCCGCTGTGGGACCACACGGCTTCCGCCTGGGGCATCGACATGGTCGCGCTGATCGCGCTCGGTGTCGTGTGCGGCTTCCTGGTGGCGCGCTTCCTGCGCCGCCACGAGCCGGAGGTCATGCGCAAGTAACCGCGCCGCGTCACGGCACGAAGGGCGGCACCCCGCAGTGGGGTGCCGCCCTTCGGCGTGTTGTCAGAGGTCCGCGCCGGCCTCAGTACGCGCTGTTGACGTGGTCGATGGAGCCGTACCGGTGCGCCGCGTAGTTGGCGGCGGCGGTGATGTTGGCGACGGGGTCGTAGATGTTCTTGGACGTGCCGGGCACGTGGTACGCGTTGAAGGTCGGGCCGATGACCTGGAGCAGACCCTTGGACGGGATGCCGTTGCGCGCGTTGATGTCCCAGTTGTTGATGGCGTTCGGGTTGCCCGAGGACTCGCGCATGATGTTGCGGTGCAGGCCGCTGTAGGAGCCGGGGATGTTGTGCTGCTTCATGACGGCGAGCGCCTGCCGGATCCAGCCGTCCAGGTTGTTGCCGTAGCTGGTGTGGACGGCGACCGTCTGCATCTGCGGGCGCTTGGCGGACCGGCTCGCGGCCTGCTTGGCCTCGTGCGCGGCCTTGGCCTTGTGCAGGGCGGCGGCCCGGGCCTGCTGCTTCACGGCGGCCTGCTTCTTGGCCGCGATCGCCTGGATCTTCACGCTCTCGCCCGCGAGCTGGTCGGTGACGCTGGCCTTGACGCCCTGGATCGGCTGGGAGCCGAGCTGCACCGGGGCGGCGGCGACGCTGCTCGTCGGTTCGGCCTGGCTGGGTGCGGCCGAGAAGGCCACTGCGGCCGCACCGAGGACGGCGACGCCGGCGACGGCGATCTTGCGGGGCTGGGCCAGGGCACGACTGTGACGACGGAAGTTTGCGGGCATGGCGAAATAGACCTCTTCGAGTAGCTCGGAGGTCGCTCTCCGGACTGCGGGAGGGGGTCCGTCCCACACAATCGCCGCGAGCGGAAACCCGCGGCGTTGAGCGACGAGAGCAATTCTTAGCGGCCGCAAAATGCCCTGGCAAAGGTGTGACGTACGAAGCCGGATAGTGGAGCGGAACGGACAAAATAGGACAGACAGGAGCGTCTGTCCCGTTCGCGATGGGGCCCGTTGTCTCCTATGTCCGTTCGTACGTGACCTGCGTCCTATGGGTGCCCTCACATCGGGGGCGAGGTTTTCTCACCGTTGGTTGCCGTCGCAACGCGCTGGGTGAGCGGATTCTCCGAGTAGGACGCGGTATGCGCCGCCGGCCCGCCCGGTACCGGGCCGCCGGACCTAGGTCCAGCGACCGGGGCGCGGCCGTCACAGGGCCGATCCGCGCCGTCACCCCCGCCGGTACCGTGAGGGCATGAGTCAAGGCCCCAGGTCCGGCCTCGCCGCGGTGAGCGCCGCGCTGCTGGCCATGAGCAGGCATCTGGAGGTGCGCGACGTCCTGAAGACGATCGTCGCCTCGGCCCGCGAACTGCTCGACGCGCAGTACGCCGCCCTCGGCGTACCGGACGACCACGGGGGCTTCGCCCAGTTCGTGGTCGACGGGGTCAGCGACGAGCAGTGGCGGGCCATCGGCCCGCTCCCGCGCCAGCACGGCATCCTCGCCGCGATGCTGCACGAGGCCCGCGTCGAGCGCCTCGCGGACCTGCGCGAGGACCCGCGCTTCGAGGGCTGGCCCGCCGCCCACCCGGAGATGTCCGACTTCCTGGGCCTGCCGATCCGCGACGGCGACGAGGTCATCGGCGCCCTGTTCCTCGCGAACAAGAACCGCGAGACGCCCCGGGGCGGCTGCGGCTTCACCGAGGAGGACGAGGAACTGCTCGCCATCCTCGCCCAGCACGCCGCGATCGCCCTCACCAACGCCCGCCTCTACGAACGCAGCCGCGAGCTGACCATCGCCGAGGAGCGCTCCCGCCTCGCCCACGAACTGCACGACGCGGTCAGCCAGAAACTGTTCTCCCTGCGCCTGACCGCCCAGGCCGCCGCCGCCCTCGTCGACCGCGATCCGGCGCGCGCCAAGGGCGAACTGCAGCAGGTGGCCGCGCTCGCCGCCGAGGCCGCCGACGAACTGCGCGCCGCCGTCGTGGAGCTGCGCCCCGCCGCCCTCGACGAGGACGGCCTCGTGGCCACCCTCCGTACCCAGATCCAGGTCCTCGACCGCGCCCACAGCGCGCGCGTCACCTTCACCACCCGCGGTATCCGCGCCCTGCCGGCCGCGCAGGAGGAGGCCATGCTCCGCGTCGCCCAGGAAGGCCTGCACAACGCGCTGCGGCACGCGTGGGCGGACCACGTCCACGTCACCCTGGACCGCCGTGGCAGCGGTGCCGTCCTGCGCATCACCGACGACGGCACCGGCTTCGACCCGAAGGCGGTGCGCCGCGCGGGCCGCCATCTCGGCCTGGTCTCCATGCGGGACCGGGCGAGCGGGGTCGGCGGACGGCTGACGGTGGAATCGGAGCCCGGCAAGGGCACCGCGATCGAGATGGAGGTCCCCGGTGGCTGACGCAATCAAGGTGCTGCTCGTCGACGACCACCAGGTGGTCCGCCGGGGCCTGCGCACCTTTCTGGAGGTGCAGGACGACATCGAGGTCGTGGGCGAGGCGGCGGACGGCGCCGAGGGAGTCGCCCGCGCCGAGGAACTGAGGCCCGACGTCGTCCTCATGGACGTCAAGATGCCGGTCATGGACGGGGTCGAGGCGCTGCGCCGACTCCGCGAACTCGACAACCCCGCGCGCGTGCTGATCGTCACCAGCTTCACCGAGCAGCGCACGGTGGTCCCGGCGCTGCGCGCGGGCGCCGCCGGGTACGTCTACAAGGACGTGGACCCCGACGCTCTCGCCGGCGCCATCCGCTCGGTGCACGCCGGGCACGTCCTCCTCCAACCGGAGGTCGCGGGTGCCCTGTTGTCCCAGGAGGAGAACAACTCCGGCCAGAGCCGCGGAACGTCACTGACGGAGCGGGAGCGGGAGGTGCTCGGCCTGATAGCCGACGGCCGCTCGAACCGCGAGATCGCCCGGGCCCTGGTGCTCTCCGAGAAGACCGTCAAGACACATGTGTCGAACATCCTGATGAAGCTCGACCTGGCGGACCGCACCCAGGCCGCGCTGTGGGCCGTACGCCACGGCGTGAGCGGCTGACTCCACCCGCGGACGGCAATGCGGAGGGTCCCGCTCCGGAGTGAGATTCATACCGTCGTGGGAATGTCCCCCGGATGGCGCAACCTCCGTGCGCCCCGGCCGTTCTCCAGTGCGTGCCGCGGCGACCGCCGCGGCGATCACCAGGAGGGGTCGGAAGTGAAGAACCTGAAGAAGGCGGCGGCCGTGACGATGGTGGCCGGGGGGCTCGTGGCCGCAGGCGCCTCGATGGCCTCCGCCACCGACGGTGCCTGGGCCTGCGGCGCCGCCAAGGGCTCCCCGGGCGTCGTCTCGGGCAACGTCGTCCAGGCCCCGGTCCACATCCCGGTCAACGCCGTCGGGAACAGCGTCAACGTCATCGGCGTCCTGAACCCCGCCTTCGGCAACCTCGGCCTCCACCGCTGAGCCACCTCGACCGACGGCCTCCCGGCTCCCCCCGGGAGGCCGTTTCGCGTTCCCCTCCGCCGTCCGCGGGCAGACTCGACGCCGGTCGGGCCACGCGTCAGCGCGCCCCTTTCTCCCGTTTCTCCCGCTCCTCCACCACCGAGTTGTACGCCGCCACCTGCGCCCGCCGAGCCGTCCGCTCCACCGGCCGCAGCGCGGCCCCCCGCGCCGCCATCTCGGACGCGCTCACGGCGCCCCCGTGCCCGTTCTCGTACGCCAGCGAGACCAGCAGTGCCACCCGCCGCGCCAGCTCCAGCACCCGCACCGCGCGCGGCGGATACCCCGGCGCCAGAACCTCCTGCCCCCGCTCGGACCGCGCCCGGTACGCGTCGATCGCCGCCTCCGCCACCGGCCCCGATCCGGCCACGTCCAGCCGCGACAGCACCGAAGTCGCCTCCCGCAGCGCCTCCGCCAGTTCCCGCTCGGCCTCGCCCAGTGACGGCACGTCGGCCGGCGGCGCCTCCCGCACGGGCAGCACGTGCCACAGCACCTCCGTGTGCACATCGCCCTCGGGCCCTGCCTCGTGCACCTGGGGCACCAGCCCGAACGCGGCCCCGTGGCAGAGCACCGCCTCCCCGGCCTCCAGCGCCCGCGCGTTGAACTCCGGCGGCCCGCTCAGCCCCAGCGGATGCCCCGGCGCGGGCAGCGCCACCCGCAGCGCGCCCACCCCGAGCCGCCGCAGCCGCCCCAGGGCCAACGTGAGTCCGACCGGCCCCGACTCCCCAGGCAGCCCTTCCACCCGATGGACAGCGTCGTCCCCGACGATGGCGAGCACGGCGTCGTCCGGCGAGACATATCCGGACAAGAGGGAGTTTCCCCATGCGGCGAGACGTCCAGAGCGCGGTTCCGAGAGCATGCCTCCACCCTAAGGACCGGACCGATGGAACGGCCCGCCCGGCTCGTGGCGTAGATTCGGTGAGGGCTGCGCCCACCGGCGCGGCGGACCCAGCCACAGGCGTACGCGACAGCCGAGACCGGCGGCACACTGCAAGGGGAGACAACGCGCTCATGAGCGATGTTCTGGAGCTTCAGGACGTATCCGTGGTCCGTGAGGGCCGGGCTCTCGTGGATCAGGTCTCCTGGTCGGTCAAGGAGGGTGAGCGCTGGGTCATCCTCGGCCCCAACGGCGCCGGCAAGACCACCCTGCTGAACGTCGCCTCCACCTACCTCTTCCCCAGCAGCGGCACCGCCACCGTCCTCGGCGAGACGCTCGGCAGGCCCGGCACCGACGTCTTCGAGCTGCGCCCCCGCGTCGGCATGGCCGGCATCGCCCTGGCCGAGAAGCTCCCCAAGCGCCAGACCGTGCTCCAGACCGTGCTGACCGCCGCCTACGGCATGACCGCCGGCTGGCAGGAGGAGTACGAGGACGTCGACGAGCAGCGCGCCCGCGCCTTCCTCGACCGCCTCGGCATGAGCGACTACCTGGACCGCAGGTTCGGCACCCTCTCCGAGGGCGAGCGCAAGCGCACCCTGATCGCCCGCGCCCTGATGACCGACCCGGAACTGCTCCTGCTCGACGAGCCCGCCGCCGGTCTCGACCTCGGCGGCCGCGAGGACCTGGTCCGCCGTCTCGGCCGGCTCGCCCGGGACCCGATCGCCCCTTCGATGATCATGGTCACCCACCATGTCGAGGAGATCGCCCCCGGCTTCACCCACGTCCTGATGATCCGCCAGGGCAAGGTCCTCGCCGCCGGCCCGCTGGAGCTCGAACTCACCTCCCGCAACCTCTCCCTGTGCTTCGGTCTCCCGCTCGTCGTCGAACAGGTCGGTGACCGCTGGACCGCCCAGGGACTGCCGCTGTCCTGAACCCACTCCGCACCCTGTCCGCCGTCACCGCCCGCGGCCTAACATGACCATGTGAACAACATCGACGCATGGGTGTGGTGGCTGGTCGGCGCGGCGGCGCTCGGAATCCCGCTCGTGGTGACCGCGATGCCGGAGTTCGGCATGTTCGCGGTGGGGGCGGTCGCCGCCGCGGCCGTCGCGGGCTTCGGCTTCGGCGTCGTCGTCCAGGTGCTCACCTTCGTCGTCGTCTCGGTCGCCCTCATCGCCGTCGTCCGGCCCATCGCGGCCCGGCACGGCAAACAGCGCCCCGAACTGGCCACAGGAGTGGACGCGTTGAAGGGCAAGCAGGCCGTCGTCCTGGAGCGCGTCGACGGCTCCGGCGGCCGTATCAAGCTCGCCGGGGAGATCTGGTCGGCACGCGCGCTCGACACGGACCACGTCTACGAAGCCGGCGAACAGGTCGACGTCGTGGACATCGAGGGCGCCACCGCCGTCGTCATGTGACCTCGCACCAAAGACGACAACGCAAGTGGGCTGAACAGGCAGCGAGTTGGGTAACGGTCTGTCAGACTCGACCAGCAAGATCTTCGACAACCGTAAGATCTTCCGAAAGAGCCGAGGCGGAGAAGGGTACGGGCAGCAACGATGGCACCGGTCATCATCGTTCTGATCATCCTGGTGGTGTTGGTCTTCATCGCCCTGATCAAGACGATCCAGGTCATCCCACAGGCGAGCGCCGCCATCGTCGAGCGCTTCGGCCGCTACACACGGACACTGAACGCGGGCCTCAACATCGTCGTCCCGTTCATCGACACCATCCGCAACCGCATCGACCTGCGTGAACAGGTCGTGCCGTTCCCGCCGCAGCCGGTGATCACCCAGGACAACCTGGTCGTGAACATCGACACCGTCATCTACTACCAGGTGACCGACGCCCGCGCCGCCACCTACGAGGTCGCCAGCTACATCCAGGCCATCGAGCAGCTCACGGTCACCACCCTGCGCAACATCATCGGCGGCATGGACCTGGAGCGCACCCTGACCTCCCGCGAGGAGATCAACGCGGCCCTGCGCGGCGTCCTCGACGAGGCCACCGGCAAGTGGGGCATCCGCGTCAACCGCGTCGAGCTGAAGGCCATCGAACCGCCCACCTCCATCCAGGACTCGATGGAGAAGCAGATGCGCGCCGACCGCGACAAGCGCGCCGCGATCCTCACCGCCGAAGGTACGCGCCAGGCCGCCATCCTCACCGCCGAGGGCGAGAAGCAGTCCCAGATCCTGCGCGCCGAGGGTGAGGCCAAGGCCGCAGCCCTGCGCGCCGAGGGTGAGGCCCAGGCCATCCGCACCGTCTTCGAGTCCATCCACGCCGGAGACCCCGACCAGAAGCTGCTCTCCTACCAGTACCTCCAGATGCTCCCGAAGATCGCCGAGGGCGACGCCAACAAGCTCTGGATCGTACCCAGCGAGATCGGCGACGCCCTCAAGGGCCTGTCCGGAGCCATCGGCAACTTCGGTTCCCTGGGCGGCGCTCCGAGCGGCGGCAACGCCCCCGCGGCCACCGAACGCCGCGAGAAGCCGTCCATCGACTGACCCGTCCGGTCCGCCATGTCAGTGGGGCCCGCCTTCGTAACGAAGGCGGGCCCCACTGACGTACGCCTATGCGGCCGACCGGGCCAGCCAGGCGGGAAGCGCCTCCAACTCCTCCTGCCCCAACGCCAGAAGCATCGCGTCCGCGGGCGTCGGCTCGAACGGCTCCCGCAGCAGCGGCATCCCGGCCTGCTCCGGAGTCCGGTCCGCCTTGCGGTGGTTGTCCTCCGCGCACGAGGCCACCGTGTTCAGCCAGGTGTCCTGCCCGCCCCGCGACCGCGGCACCACGTGGTCCACGGTCGTCGCGCGCCGCCCGCAGTACGCGCACCGGTGCCGGTCCCGTACGAGCACACCCCGCCTCGACCACGGAGCCTGTCTTCGGAAGGGCACCCTCACATACCGGCACAGCCGTATGACCCGGGGCGCGGGGATGTCGACCTCGGCACCACGCAGCCGCAGCTCCGGATGGGCCTGCTCGACCACGGCCTTCGACTGGAGCACCAACACGACCGCTCGCTTCAGCGTCACCGTCGACAGCGGCTCGAAGCTCGCGTTCAGCACCAGCGTGTCCCGCATCCCAGCCCACCTCCCAAGAGCGCCGGCCCACCGCCTGGCGGGCTGGATCAACTCTGGCCGGGCTCGCCGGGATGGACAACGCAATAAAAATGCCCGCCCCCGGCCACGTCCAAGACCAGAAGCGGGCAAACGTTCAGTGAACGGCGGCCTGCGCGCCGCGCGGCTCAGCCCCCGGCGGGATTCTCGTACTCACCGATCAGCTGCGCGCGCGCCAGCGTGTGGAAGCGCAGGTTGAAGCCCACCACCGCGGGCGAGGCGTCCGAGTCCGGACCGAGCCTGTCCTGGTCCACGGCGTACACCGTGAACACATACCGGTGCGGTCCGTCGCCGGGCGGCGGCGCGGCACCGCCGAAGTCCTTCGTGCCGTAGTCGTTGCGCGCGTGCACGGCGCCCTCGGGAAGCCCCTTGAACGCGCCGCCGCCCGCACCCGCAGGCAGCTCGGTCGCCGAGGCCGGGATGTCGAACACCACCCAGTGCCAGAACCCGCTGCCCGTCGGGGCGTCCGGGTCGTAGCAGGTCACGGCGAAACTCTTGGTCTCCGGCGGAAAACCCGCCCAGCGCAGCTGCGGGGAGGTGTTCCCGCCCGCGTGGACCTGAGCGTCCCCGAGCGTCGCGCCCTCCCGGACGTCGTCGCTCGTGACCGTGAAGGACGGCACGGGCGGATGGAAGTCGTGGGGGAGCGGCCGCCGCTTGAGCTCGGTCACCTCGGTACCTCCTGATCGGTTCCTGGATGATTCCCGATCAATGATCCCATCCGGCTGGACTACGCTCGTGAGGCGTGATCGCGCCCTCGGACCGTACGCCGCTGCCCAGAGAGTTCTTCGACCGCCACGTCGTGGAGGTCGCCCCCGACCTGCTGGGCCGCGTCCTGGTGCGAACGACTCCCGACGGCCCGATCGCCCTGCGCCTGACGGAGGTCGAGGCCTACGACGGCCCGAACGACCCCGGCTCCCACGCCTATCGCGGCCGCACGGCCCGCAACGGCGTGATGTTCGGTCCCCCCGGCCACGTATACGTCTACTTCACCTACGGCATGTGGCACTGCATGAACCTGGTGTGCGGACCCGAGGGCAGGGCGAGCGGAGTCCTGCTCCGCGCCGGCGAGATCGTCGAGGGCGCCGAGCTGGCCCGCGCCCGCCGCCTCTCGGCCCGCAACGACAAGGAGCTGGCCAAAGGTCCGGCCCGTCTGGCCATGGCCCTGGCCGTGGACCGGACCCTCGATGGCACCGACGCCTGCGCCGCCGGCGACACCCCTGTACGGATGGTCGCCGGTACACCCGTCCGTGCCGATCAGGTACGCAACGGTCCGCGCACCGGAGTGGCCGGCGAGGGCGGCAACGGCGACGTCCACCCGTGGCGCTTCTGGGTCGCCGACGACTCGACGGTGAGCCCGTACCGGGCCCATGTGCCGAGACGCCGCCGAAGTTGACGGGGAAGTTGACTCGCCCGCGGAAGGTGCGTAACGTAGCCCGAGCCGCTGAACCGGGTACGGCGATCGCCTGCAGCCGGAGCGGCCAACCCACTACCTAACGAACACCCCTTCAGCGGGGTCGTCTTCGGTGCGCCTGCGTACCTGAATTCGAACTCGCAAGGACTCGATTATGAGTCACCAGGGAAATCGGCTAGCGTAGTGAATGTCGAAAGGCCGACGGACGAAAGCCCAAAAGCCCAGGACAAACCCCGCTGACTGGGGATCAGGCCGAGAAAGGATCTGATAGAGTCGGAACCGCCGGAAAGGGAAACGCGAAAGCGGGAACCTGGAAAGCGCCGAGGAAATCGGATCGGAAAGATCTGATAGAGTCGGAAACACCGAAGGGAAGCCCGGAGGAAAGCCCGAGAGGGTGAGTACAAAGGAAGCGACCGTTCCTTGAGAACTCAACAGCGTGCCAAAAATCAACGCCAGATATGTTGATACCCCGTCTCCAGCGTCTGCTGGGACGAGGTTCCTTTGAAAAACACAGCGAGGACGCTGTGTGCGAGGGGATCATTCCTCCTCTCGCACCGCTCTCGTGGTGTTCATCCCGATTACGGGAAAACATTCACGGAGAGTTTGATCCTGGCTCAGGACGAACGCTGGCGGCGTGCTTAACACATGCAAGTCGAACGATGAACCACTTCGGTGGGGATTAGTGGCGAACGGGTGAGTAACACGTGGGCAATCTGCCCTTCACTCTGGGACAAGCCCTGGAAACGGGGTCTAATACCGGATATGAGCCTGGGAGGCATCTCCTGGGCTGTAAAGCTCCGGCGGTGAAGGATGAGCCCGCGGCCTATCAGCTTGTTGGTGAGGTAATGGCTCACCAAGGCGACGACGGGTAGCCGGCCTGAGAGGGCGACCGGCCACACTGGGACTGAGACACGGCCCAGACTCCTACGGGAGGCAGCAGTGGGGAATATTGCACAATGGGCGAAAGCCTGATGCAGCGACGCCGCGTGAGGGATGACGGCCTTCGGGTTGTAAACCTCTTTCAGCAGGGAAGAAGCGAGAGTGACGGTACCTGCAGAAGAAGCGCCGGCTAACTACGTGCCAGCAGCCGCGGTAATACGTAGGGCGCAAGCGTTGTCCGGAATTATTGGGCGTAAAGAGCTCGTAGGCGGCTTGTCACGTCGATTGTGAAAGCTCGGGGCTTAACCCCGAGTCTGCAGTCGATACGGGCTAGCTAGAGTGTGGTAGGGGAGATCGGAATTCCTGGTGTAGCGGTGAAATGCGCAGATATCAGGAGGAACACCGGTGGCGAAGGCGGATCTCTGGGCCATTACTGACGCTGAGGAGCGAAAGCGTGGGGAGCGAACAGGATTAGATACCCTGGTAGTCCACGCCGTAAACGGTGGGAACTAGGTGTTGGCGACATTCCACGTCGTCGGTGCCGCAGCTAACGCATTAAGTTCCCCGCCTGGGGAGTACGGCCGCAAGGCTAAAACTCAAAGGAATTGACGGGGGCCCGCACAAGCGGCGGAGCATGTGGCTTAATTCGACGCAACGCGAAGAACCTTACCAAGGCTTGACATACACCGGAAAGCATTAGAGATAGTGCCCCCCTTGTGGTCGGTGTACAGGTGGTGCATGGCTGTCGTCAGCTCGTGTCGTGAGATGTTGGGTTAAGTCCCGCAACGAGCGCAACCCTTGTTCTGTGTTGCCAGCATGCCCTTCGGGGTGATGGGGACTCACAGGAGACCGCCGGGGTCAACTCGGAGGAAGGTGGGGACGACGTCAAGTCATCATGCCCCTTATGTCTTGGGCTGCACACGTGCTACAATGGCCGGTACAATGAGCTGCGATACCGTGAGGTGGAGCGAATCTCAAAAAGCCGGTCTCAGTTCGGATTGGGGTCTGCAACTCGACCCCATGAAGTCGGAGTCGCTAGTAATCGCAGATCAGCATTGCTGCGGTGAATACGTTCCCGGGCCTTGTACACACCGCCCGTCACGTCACGAAAGTTGGTAACACCCGAAGCCGGTGGCCCAACCCCTTGTGGGAGGGAGCTGTCGAAGGTGGGACTAGCGATTGGGACGAAGTCGTAACAAGGTAGCCGTACCGGAAGGTGCGGCTGGATCACCTCCTTTCTAAGGAGCACTTCTAGGCCGCTTCGGCGGTCCAGGGGCCAGTACATCGGCGAATGTCCGGTGCTGGTTGCTCATGGGTGGAACGTTGATTATTCGGTCAGGACCTCGGGTCGGAGGCTGCTAGTACTGCTCTTCGGAGCGTGGAACGCATGATCTCCGGACGGGATCTGGCCGGGCACGCTGTTGGGTGTCTGAGGGCACGGCCGTCTGGTCGGGTCTTCGGTTGCCGGCCCCGGTGAAGCACCAGAGTGTTGGTGTGTGACGGGTGGTTGGTCGTTGTTTGAGAACTGCACAGTGGACGCGAGCATCTGTGGCCAAGTTTTTAAGGGCGCACGGTGGATGCCTTGGCACCAGGAACCGATGAAGGACGTGGGAGGCCACGATAGTCCCCGGGGAGTCGTCAACCAGGCTTTGATCCGGGGGTTTCCGAATGGGGAAACCCGGCAGTCGTCATGGGCTGTCACCCTTGTCTGAACACATAGGGCAAGTGGAGGGAACGCGGGGAAGTGAAACATCTCAGTACCCGCAGGAAGAGAAAACAACCGTGATTCCGGGAGTAGTGGCGAGCGAAACCGGATGAGGCCAAACCGTATGCGTGTGAGACCCGGCAGGGGTTGCGCATGCGGGGTTGTGGGATCTCTCTTCTACGGTCTGCCGGCCGTAGGACGAGTCAGAAACCGTTGATGTAGGCGAAGGACATGCGAAAGGTCCGGCGTAGAGGGTAAGACCCCCGTAGTCGAAACGTCAGCGGCTCGTTTGAGAGACACCCAAGTAGCACGGGGCCCGAGAAATCCCGTGTGAATCTGGCGGGACCACCCGCTAAGCCTAAATATTCCCTGGTGACCGATAGCGGATAGTACCGTGAGGGAATGGTGAAAAGTACCCCGGGAGGGGAGTGAAATAGTACCTGAAACCGTGTGCCTACAAGCCGTGGGAGCGTCGGACGAGGACTTGTCCTCGTCTCGTGACTGCGTGCCTTTTGAAGAATGAGCCTGCGAGTTTGCGGTGTGTTGCGAGGTTAACCCGTGTGGGGAAGCCGTAGCGAAAGCGAGTCCGAATAGGGCGTTTCAGTAGCACGCTCAAGACCCGAAGCGGAGTGATCTAGCCATGGGCAGGTTGAAGCGGAGGTAAGACTTCGTGGAGGACCGAACCCACCAGGGTTGAAAACCTGGGGGATGACCTGTGGTTAGGGGTGAAAGGCCAATCAAACTCCGTGATAGCTGGTTCTCCCCGAAATGCATTTAGGTGCAGCGTCGTGTGTTTCTTGCCGGAGGTAGAGCACTGGATAGGCGATGGGCCCTACCGGGTTACTGACCTTAGCCAAACTCCGAATGCCGGTAAGTGAGAGCGCGGCAGTGAGACTGTGGGGGATAAGCTCCATGGTCGAGAGGGAAACAGCCCAGAGCATCGACTAAGGCCCCTAAGCGTACGCTAAGTGGGAAAGGATGTGGAGTCGCACAGACAACCAGGAGGTTGGCTTAGAAGCAGCCACCCTTGAAAGAGTGCGTAATAGCTCACTGGTCTAGTGATTCCGCGCCGACAATGTAGCGGGGCTCAAGCGTACCGCCGAAGTCGTGTCATTGCAGCGTATAGCCCCAACGGGTGCTGTGATGGGTAGGGGAGCGTCGTCTGCCGGGTGAAGCGGCACTGGAAGGTAGTCGTGGACGGTTGACGAGTGAGAATGCAGGCATGAGTAGCGATTCACACGTGAGAAACGTGTGCGCCGATTGACTAAGGGTTCCTGGGTCAAGCTGATCTGCCCAGGGTAAGTCGGGACCTAAGGCGAGGCCGACAGGCGTAGTCGATGGATAACCGGTTGATATTCCGGTACCCGCTGTGAAGCGTCAAACATCGAGCATCGTGATGCTAAGGCCGTGAAGCCGCCCCTGATCTCTTCGGAGTGAGGGGGAGTGGTGGAGCCGCTGAACCAAGCGGTTAGTAGGTGAGTGATGGGGTGACGCAGGAAGGTAGTCCATCCCGGGCGATGGTTGTCCCGGGGTAAGGGTGTAGCCCGAGTGGTAGGTAAATCCGCCGCTCATGCAGGGTGAGACCTGATGCCGAGCCGATTGTGGTGAAGTGGATGATCCTATGCTGTCGAGAAAAGCCTCTAGCGAGTTTCATGGCGGCCCGTACCCTAAACCGACTCAGGTGGTCAGGTAGAGAATACCGAGGCGTTCGGGTGAACTATGGTTAAGGAACTCGGCAAAATGCCCCCGTAACTTCGGGAGAAGGGGGGCCACGCCTGGTGATCACTCTTGCAGTGTGAGCTGGGGGTGGCCGCAGAGACCAGCGAGAAGCGACTGTTTACTAAAAACACAGGTCCGTGCGAAGCCGTAAGGCGATGTATACGGACTGACGCCTGCCCGGTGCTGGAACGTTAAGGGGACCGGTTAGCTCACTTTCGGGTGGGCGAAGCTGAGAACTTAAGCGCCAGTAAACGGCGGTGGTAACTATAACCATCCTAAGGTAGCGAAATTCCTTGTCGGGTAAGTTCCGACCTGCACGAATGGCGTAACGACTTCTCGACTGTCTCAACCATAGGCCCGGTGAAATTGCACTACGAGTAAAGATGCTCGTTTCGCGCAGCAGGACGGAAAGACCCCGGGACCTTTACTACAGTTTGATATTGGTGTTCGGTTCGGCTTGTGTAGGATAGCTGGGAGACTTTGAAGCGGCCACGCCAGTGGTTGTGGAGTCGTCGTTGAAATACCAGTCTGGTCGTGCTGGATGTCTAACCTGGGTCCGTGATCCGGATCAGGGACAGTGTCTGATGGGTAGTTTAACTGGGGCGGTTGCCTCCTAAAGGGTAACGGAGGCGCCCAAAGGTTCCCTCAGCCTGGTTGGTAATCAGGTGTTGAGTGTAAGTGCACAAGGGAGCTTGACTGTGAGACCGACGGGTCGAGCAGGGACGAAAGTCGGGACTAGTGATCCGGCGGTGGCTTGTGGAAGCGCCGTCGCTCAACGGATAAAAGGTACCCCGGGGATAACAGGCTGATCTTCCCCAAGAGTCCATATCGACGGGATGGTTTGGCACCTCGATGTCGGCTCGTCGCATCCTGGGGCTGGAGTCGGTCCCAAGGGTTGGGCTGTTCGCCCATTAAAGCGGTACGCGAGCTGGGTTTAGAACGTCGTGAGACAGTTCGGTCCCTATCCGCTGTGCGCGTAGGAGTCTTGAGAAGGGCTGTCCCTAGTACGAGAGGACCGGGACGGACGAACCTCTGGTGTGCCAGTTGTTCTGCCAAGGGCATGGCTGGTTGGCTACGTTCGGGAGGGATAACCGCTGAAAGCATCTAAGCGGGAAGCCTGCTTCGAGATGAGGACTCCCACCCACTTGATGGGGTAAGGCTCCCAGTAGACGACTGGGTTGATAGGCCGGATCTGGAAGCACCGTGAGGTGTGGAGGTGACCGGTA
The DNA here is from genome assembly GCF_006540305.1 of Streptomyces sp. 6-11-2. GTDB lineage: Bacteria > Actinomycetota > Actinomycetes > Streptomycetales > Streptomycetaceae > Streptomyces. The sequence goes on from NZ_BJOR01000001.1 coordinate 5,619,932, forward strand.
CTAATAGGCCGAGGGCTTGTCCTCAGTTGCTCGCGTCCACTGTGTTGGTTCTGAAACCACGAACAACCGTCGTAGCCGTTGCTGCGGCTCCGGTTGATTGTTTCATAGTGTTTCGGTGGTCATAGCGTGAGGGAAACGCCCGGTTACATTCCGAACCCGGAAGCTAAGCCTCACAGCGCCGATGGTACTGCAGGGGGGACCCTGTGGGAGAGTAGGACGCCGCCGAACAATCTTTGGAGGACCCCTGGTCACCAGCGTTCAGCTGGGACCAGGGGTCCTTTTCGCATTTCCCGTACAGAAGACAGGAGTCACCGATGTCCGCCAACTCTCCCGACGAGCGCCCGGAGCGCGATCAGCACCGCCGGGACGGTGGTGACCGCGGTGACCGTGGCGGGTACCGCGGAGGACCGCGCCGCGATGACCGCCGAGGCTTCCGTCGTGACGACGACCGTGGTGGTTACGGGCGTCGTGACGACCGTGGTGGTTTCCGTCGTGACGACAGGCCCGAGCGGGGCGATCGTCCCGAGCGGGGCGAGCGCGGGGATCGTGGCGGCTTCCGCCGCGAGGGCGGCGACCGCCCCACCTATCGCCGTGACGACCGCCGTGACGACCGCCGTGACGACCGGCGGGACGGTGACCGCGGGGGCTACGGCCGTCGCGACGACCGTGACCGCGACCGCGGCTTCCGCCGCGAGGGCGGCGACCGCCCCACCTATCGCCGCGATGACCGCCGTGACGAGCGCCGCGACCACCGGAAGGACGACCGCCGGGACTTCGAGCGCAGCGACCGCGGCGACCGCCGCGATGACCGCCGTGACTTCGACCGAGGCGACCGTCGTGACGACCGCCGTGACTTCGACCGAGGCGACCGTCGTGACGACCGCCGTGACTTCGGCCGAGGCGACCGTCGTGACGACCGCCGTGACTTCGACCGCGGCGACCGTGGCGGCTTCCGTGGCCGTGACGACCGTGGTGGGCGTGGCCCGCGTCGTGACGACCGGGGCGGACGCCCGGGTGGTTTCCGGGGCGGCCGTGACGACCGGCACGGCGGCGGGCGTTTCCGCGACGACCGGGACCGGGACCGTGAGCCGATCAAGCGGCTGCCGATCCCGGAGGACGTCACGGGCGAGGAGATCGACAAGGACGTACGGCAGGAGCTGCAGAGCCTGCCCAAGACGCTCGCCGAGGATGTCGCCAGGAACCTGGTGATGGTCGCCCGGCTCATCGACGAGGACCCCGAGGGTGCCTACGGCTACTCCAGGGTGGCCCTGCGCCTGGCGTCCCGTGTCGCCGCCGTACGGGAGGCGGCCGGGTTCGCCGCGTACGCGAGCCAGAAGTACGGCGAGGCGCTCGCCGAGTTCCGGGCCGCCCGGCGGATGACCGGGAACGTGGACCTGTGGCCCGTCATGGCGGACTGCGAGCGCGGTCTCGGACGGCCGGAGAAGACGCTGGACATGGCCGGGGCGCCGGAGGTGCACAAGCTCGACAAGGCCGGACAGGTGGAGATGCGGCTCGTCGCGGCCGGCGCTCGGCGGGACATGGATCAGCTGGACGCGGCCATCGTGACGCTGCAGAGCCCCGAACTGGCCTCCGGCTCGGTCCAGCCGTGGACCGCGCGTCTGCGGTACGCCTACGCCGACGCGCTGCTCGCCGCCGGCCGGGACTCCGAGGCACGGGAGTGGTTCGCCAAGGCCGTCGAGGCCGACCGCGACGGCAGCACCGACGCCTCCGACCGGCTGGCCGAGCTGGACGGTGTGGAGTTCACCGACGCCCTCGACGAGAACGGCACGAACGACGAGCCAGTTGAGAGCGACGAGAGCCACGAGAGCGGCGACAACGGCGTGACCGGCGAGAACGGCGAGAGCGGCGACGCCGACCCGGCCGGCAAGGACTGACGGACACCACCGGTCGTCAGGCCGTCACACCGGCCGTCACAGGCAGAGGGCGGGCCCCGGTCACCGGGGCCCGCCCTTCGTCGTTTTCAGAGATCCAGTGCCCTCAGCACCAGTCCCGACGCCGGCTTGGGGCCGAACGACGTCGACTTGCGGGGCATCGTGACACCCTGGCGGGCCAGGTCGCGGACGACCTCCTCGCGGACCGGGTGCATCAGGACGGCCGTACCGCCGTCGCGTTCGGCCTTCTCCACGGTGGCGACCGTGTCGTGGATGTACGCGATGTGGGCCGGGGAGTCCTCGGGGATGTGCCAGACGTGCTCGAGGAGCGTGGCGTGCAGGACGGTCGCGTCGAGGGTGCGCCAGGCTGCGGGGTGCTCCGCCGGGATCGTACGGGCCAGCAGGGCCGGGTCCGGGCGGTCCACGAGATGGAAGGCGCCGTCGCCGGCGAACAGGAAGGCGTTGCCCTCGCAGGCCGCGTCCGCGAGCGCCTCCAGCGCTTCCGTCAGGGGCAGGTCCAGACGCCGTACGCGGAACAGGCCGTCCAGGGCGGACAGCGCTTCGGCGACCGGCAGGCCGAGCAGCAGGCGGTGGATGGCACGAACCCGGAGCGGGTAGCGGGCCGTGTCGACCAGGAGGACCAGACCGTAGTCCCAGGCGCTGGGGGAGGGGTGTTCCGCGCGCAGCCGGCGGTAGGTCGCCCAGCGGTGATGGCCGTCGGCGATCAGGGCCTGGTGTGGGGCCAGGTCCCCCTGCACGCGCGCGAGATCGTCGGGGTCGGTGACCGCCCACAGGCGGTGGCCGAAGCCGTCCTCGGTGGTCGTCGACAGCAGCGGCGGCCGTTCGGCGACGCGTTCGATGAGCATGGTGGTGGCGGCGGTCGAGCCGTCGCCGCGGTAAGTGAGCAGCAGCGGTTCGAGATTGGCGCTGGTCGCGCGCATCAGGGCGGCGCGGTCCGCGACCACGTGCGGCATGACGTCCTCGTGCGGCAGCACCACGCCCTCCGTCGGCTCCGACACGCGCAGCGCGCCGATCAGTCCGCGTTGCAGCATGCCGTCGCCGTCGCGCTGCTCGTAGACGTACAGGGCCGGTTCCGGGTCGGCGGCCAGGACGCCCTCGGAGAGCCAGCGGCGCAGGGTCTCCGCCGCCTGTTTGTTGCGGGCGCTGGGCGTTTCGGCCTGCGGCAGAATCAGCCGGACGATGTTGTACGGATCGGCCGACTGGAGGTGGTGCAGGCCGTCGGGCCGCACGACGACGTCGTACGGCGGGGACGTCACGGCGGCCAGGCTGCCGACCCGGTCGGGGTCGTAGCGCAGGCCGCGGAACGGGGTGAGTTCGAGGCCCGGGCGCGTTGTCGCCGGTGCATGACCTGCTGTGTTCATCCCGGCATCGTACGTGTGTCAGCGGTGTGGGGGATGATCGGGGGAAAACGGGTTTCATGAGGAGAGATGCGGAATGACCCAGGGCGTCAGGACGAGGCCCGAAGGCAGTGCACAGGCCCTGAGCGAGGCGTACGACACGGCCCTGCTCGACCTGGACGGGGTGGTCTACGCGGGCGGCCACGCGATCGCACACGCGGTCGACTCGCTGGGTACCGCCCGAGCGGGCGGGATGCATCTGGCGTACGTCACCAACAACGCCCTGCGCACCCCGGCCGCGGTGGCCGCGCACCTCACCGAACTGGGCATACGGGCGGAGGCGGCCGATGTGGTCACCTCCGCGCAGGCGGTGGCCCGGCTGATCGCGGACCAGGTGCCGCAGGGCGCGCGCGTGCTGGTGATCGGCGGTGAGGGACTGCGCACGGCGCTGCGCGAGCGCGGACTGGAGCCGGTCGAGTCGGCCGACGACGATCCGGCGGCGGTGGTGCAGGGCTACGGCGGTCCGGAGCTCGCGTGGGGGCGTTTCGCGGAGGCGTGCTACGCCATCGCGCGCGGGGTGCCCTGGTTCGCCTCCAACACCGATCTGACGATTCCGGGCGCACGCGGGATCGCGCCGGGCAACGGCGCGGCGGTCGAGGTCGTCCGGATCGCCACGGGCGCGGAGCCGCAGGTGGCGGGCAAGCCGCTGCCGCCCATGCACCGCGAGACGATCCTGCGCACCGGTGCCGAGCGGCCGCTGGTGGTCGGGGACCGGCTGGACACCGACATCGAGGGCGCGTTCAACGGCGGGGTCGACTCGCTGCTCGTCCTGACCGGGGTGACCGACGGCGCGAAGCTGCTCGCCGCGCCCCCTCGGCACCGGCCGACGTATGTCGACGCGGACCTGCGGGGGCTGCTCACCGGGCAGCCGGAAATCACCCGGGAGGGTGACGGTTTCCGGTGCGGCGGGTGGACGGCGACGGCGGACACCGGTCTTGAGCTGAACGGCGACGGGGAGGCGCTGGACGGGCTGCGCGCGCTGTGCGCGGTGGCGTGGACGGCGGGCGGCGAGGACGCGTGCGAGCTGGACGGGGGGAAGGCACTGGCGCGACTGGGGCTCTGAACCCGTCGCTGAACCCGGCGAGGCGCCGGGAACCGTCGAGCCGGTGGAGAGGGTAGGCTAACCTAACCTCGTGTTGGTCGACAGTCCCCCAGAAGAGCGCGCGGCGGCCGCCGCCGCGCCCCCAACCCATCGAGGCGCGCGGGCCGTTGGGCTCCTCGCCTCCGTCGCGATACTGCTGCTCGTCGCCCTGGCGAGCATCGCGATCGGAGCGAAGGAGCTGTCCTTGGCCCAGGTCTGGCACGGACTGTTCCAGGACTCGGGGACGTACGGCGACGTCGTGGTCGGCGAGCGGCTGTCCCGTACCGTCCTCGGCCTGCTCGTCGGATCGGCGCTCGGGCTGGCCGGGGCCGTGCTCCAGGCGCTGACCCGCAACCCGCTCGCCGATCCGGGCATCCTCGGCATCAACGCGGGCGCGTCCGCCGCCGTCGTCACCGCCATCACCTTCCTGGGCGTGACCAGCCTGAGCGGCTACGTCTGGTTCGCCTTCCTCGGCGCCGCGGCCGTGGGCGCCCTGGTGTGGTTCCTCGGCGGCAGCCGGGGCGCCACGCCCGTACGCCTCGCGCTCGCCGGAACCGCGATCGGCGCCGCGCTGTACGGCTACGTCCAGGCCGTGATGATCATGGACGGGGCGGCGCTGGGCAGGATGCGGTTCTGGACCGTGGGTTCCCTCGCCTCCGCCACGACGGCGACCGTCACCCAGGTGCTCCCGTTCTTCGCCGTCGGCACGGTCGTCGCCCTGCTGCTGGCCCGGCCGCTCAACGCCATGGCCATGGGCGACGACACCGCCCGCGCCCTGGGCGCCGATCTGAACCGCACCCGGGCGCTCGCCATGCTCGCCGCGACCGTGCTGTGCGGGGCCGCGACCGCCGCCTGCGGGCCGATCGTCTTCGTCGGGCTGATGGTCCCGCACGTCGTGCGCTCCTTCACCGGACCCGACCTGCGCTGGATCCTGCCCTACGCCACTGTCCTGTCCCCCGTGCTGCTGCTCGGTGCCGACGTCGTGGGGCGGGTCGTCGCCCGGCCCGCCGAGCTCCAGGTCGGGATCGTCACCGCGATCATCGGTGGCCCCGTGTTCATCCTGCTCGTACGGCGGCGGAGGACGGCCCAGCTGTGAAGACCACCCGCATCCCCCGCCCCGTACGGGCCCTGCGCACCCCCGGCGGGCTGTCCCTGCGCCTCGACGTCCGCACGTGCGCGGTCGTCGCCCTGCTGGTGCTGGCCGCGCTCGCGGCGAGCGTCGTGCTGATCGGCACCGGAGACTTCCCGATCCCGGCCTCCGACGTGCTCAGGACGCTCGTCGGCCAGGGCAGTCCGGGGCAGGAGTTCGTCGTCCGCGAACTGCGGCTGCCGCGCGTCCTCGTCGGTCTCCTGGTCGGCGGCTGCCTCGGCGTCGGCGGCGCACTGTTCCAGTCCGTCTCCCGCAACCCGCTGGGCAGCCCGGACGTGCTCGGCCTCTCCCAGGGCGCGGCCGCCGGCGCGCTCACCGTCATCGTCCTGTTCTCGGGCAGCGCCGGCGCGGTCACCCTCGGCGCGCTCGTGGGCGGCCTGGTCACCGGCACGGCCATCTACCTGCTGGCCTGGAAGCAGGGCGTGCACGGGTACCGGCTGGTCCTGGTCGGCATCGGCGTCTCCGCGGTGGTCACCGCCGTCAACGGCTACCTGATCACCAAGGCCGACTTCGTGGACGCGGCCCGTGCGGTGGTCTGGATGACCGGTTCGCTGAACGGGCGCGACTGGACCCAGGTCGGACCGCTGGCCGTGCTGTGCGCCGTGGTCCTCCCGGTCGTCCTCGCGAACGCGCGCGCCCTGCGGATGCTGGAGATGGGCGACGACGTCTCCTACGCCCTCGGGGTGCGCGTCGAACGCGTACGGCTGCTGCTGATGGGCTGTGCCGTCCTGCTGGTCGCCGCCGCCACCGCGGCCGCCGGCCCCGTGAGCTTCGTGGCCCTGACCGCGCCGCAGCTCGCCCGGCGCCTCACCCGCTCCCCGGGCCCCAACCTGGTGCCGTCCCTGTGCATGGGCGCCGCGCTGCTGGTCACCGCCGACCTGACCGCGCAGCGCGCCTTCGGCGCCGACCAGCTGCCGGTCGGCGTGGTCACGGGCGTGCTCGGCGGGGTCTACCTGCTGTGGCTGCTGGTCACCGAGCGCAGGGCCGGGCGGATATGAGCGCCCGCAGCAACGCAGTGAGCAACCGAAGGAGCACCGTGAACCGCCTGTCCGCCGACAACGTCACCCTCGCCTACGACCAGCGCGTCATCGCCGAGCAGCTGTCGGTGGAGATACCCGACAACTCCTTCACGGTGATCGTCGGCCCCAACGCCTGCGGCAAGTCCACACTGCTGCGGGCGCTGTCGCGGATGCTCAGGCCCAGCCGGGGCCGGGTACTGCTCGACGGGCAGGTCATCCAGTCGATGCCCGCCAAGAAGGTCGCCCGGACGCTCGGCCTGCTGCCGCAGTCCTCGATCGCGCCCGACGGGATCACCGTCGCCGACCTCGTGGGCCGCGGCCGCTACCCGCACCAGGGGATTCTGCGTCAGTGGTCCGCCGAGGACGAGCGGGTCGTACGCGAGTCCATGGAACGGACCGGCGTCGCCCGGCTCGCCGAGCGGTACGTCGACGAGCTGTCGGGTGGCCAGCGGCAGCGCGTGTGGATCGCCATGGCGCTGGCCCAGCAGACGCCGCTGCTGCTGCTCGACGAGCCGACGACGTACCTGGACATCCAGCACCAGATCGACGTCCTCGACCTGTGCGCCGAACTGCACGAGGAGCAGGGGCGCACCCTCGTCGCCGTGCTGCACGACCTGAACCACGCCGCCCGCTACGCCACCCACCTCGTCGCCCTGCGCGGCGGCCGGGTCATCGCCCAGGGCGCGCCGAACGAGATCGTCACCGCCGAACTGGTGGAGGAGGTGTTCGGGCTGCGCTGCCAGGTCATCGAGGACCCGGAGACCGGTACGCCGCTGGTGGTGCCGGCGGCGCGTGCGGCCCGCGCCCGTGCGGCGGCCCACGGCACGGCCGCCGGCCTGGCCGCTACAGAAGTTTCGTGAGCCGCATCAGGTCGAACAGGCTCGCCTGGAGCTTCACCCGCCCCGACCCCCAGGCCTTGGCGAACGCCAGCTCCCCGCCGACCAGCGCGAGCAGGTCGTCGCCGGTCATGGCGAGCCGGATCTCGGCCTTCCCGGGCGGCGGGCCCTGAACGGTGTCCCGCACCTCTATCCGGCCGCCGACGAGGCGGCCCAGGAAGGTGACGTCCAGATCCTTGATGTGGCAGCTCACCGAGCGGTCCAGGGCCGCCGCCTCGCGGGCGTCCCCTTCCGCTGTCGCCATGTTGTCGGAGAGTCTTTCGAGTGCGCTGCGGCACTCCTCGATCGTTGCCATCACCACCGACGTTACCCCAGGGCTTCGCGGTAGCGTCTGGGCATGAGCGACTCTGTGACCGGGACGGAGGTCCGGGAGGAGGCGGCGGACCCCGAGGGGGAGGCTCCACCGCCCGGCGGCGAGGCGGCCGACGCGACCGGCGAGCACGACCCCGCGGCCCCCGCCCCGCTGCTCGTGCCCCGCACCCCCACCGGCGACGCCCGTGTCGACGCGGCCCTGGAACGGCTCGGTGACGCCGACCACCTCGCCACGGACGGACACCTCGAGGTGTACGAGGATGTACACGGGGGGCTGCGCGACGCGCTCACCGCGCTCGACGCCAGTCCGGCACCTCCGGCGCCCCCCGCGCAGTCACCGCCGTACCGACACAGGAGCTGAACCGAACGTGGCAGGAGTCGCACGCCGCCGTCTCGACGCGGAGCTGGTCCGCCGGAAGCTCGCACGCTCGCGCGAGCACGCCGGCCAGCTGATCGCCGCCGGGCGGGTCACCGTCGGCAGGACCGTCGCGACCAAGTCCGCCACCCAGGTGGAGACCGCCGCCGCCATCGTCGTCGCCGTCGACGACAGTGACCCCGACTACGTCTCCCGGGGCGGGCACAAGCTCGCGGGCGCGCTGAAGGCCTTCGTACCACGCGGGCTGGTCGTCGAGGGACGGCGGGCACTGGACGCCGGCGCGTCCACCGGAGGCTTCACCGACGTGCTGCTGCGCGCGGGCGCCGCACACGTCGTCGCCGTCGACGTCGGATACGGACAACTCGCCTGGACTTTGCAGAGCGATGAACGCGTCACCGTCAAGGACCGTACGAACGTACGCGAGTTGACGCTCGAAGCGATCGATGGGGAGCCTGTGGATCTTGTCGTGGGGGATCTGTCCTTCATCCCACTCGGCCTGGTGCTGCCCGCCCTGGTGCGGTGCGCGAGGCCGGACGCCGATCTGGTGATGATGGTCAAGCCGCAGTTCGAGGTGGGGAAGGAACGGCTGGGCAGCGGGGGCGTCGTACGGAGTCCGGAGCTGCGGGCCGAGGCCGTGCGGACCGTGGCCGGGAAGGCGTGGGAACTGGGACTGGGGGCCGAAGGCGTCACCGCCAGTCCGCTGCCCGGACCCTCCGGGAACGTCGAATACTTTCTGTGGCTGCGTGCCGGGGCGCCCGCCCTGGACCCGGCCGATGTTGACCGCGCAGTGGCGGAGGGGCCGCGTTGACACAGACCCAAGCTCGAACCGTTTTCCTGCTGGCCCACACCGGCCGGTCGGCCGCCATCCGCAGTGCCGAGCTCGTGGTCAAAGGGCTGCTGCTGTCCGGCATCGGCGTACGCGTCCTGGAGGCGGAGGCACGCGACCTGCCGCTGCCGGACGAGGTGGAGCTCGTCAAGGAGGCCACCCCGCAGTGTCTCGACGGGTGCGAGCTGCTCATCGTGCTGGGCGGTGACGGCACCCTGCTGCGCGGCGCCGAGTTCGCCCGCGCCTCGGGCGTGCCGATGCTCGGCGTCAACCTCGGGCGGGTCGGCTTCCTCGCCGAGGCCGAGCGGGACGACCTCGACAAGGTCGTCGACCGGGTGGTCAGCAAGGCGTACGAGGTCGAGGAGCGCATGACCGTCGACGTGGTCGTGCACCGCAACGGGGACATCGTGCACACCGACTGGGCGCTGAACGAGGCGGCCGTGCAGAAGGTGTCCGCCGAGCGGATGCTGGAGATCGTGCTCGAGATCGACGGGCGTCCGGTGACCGGGTTCGGCTGCGACGGCATCGTCTGCGCCACCCCCACCGGGTCCACCGCGTACGCCTTCTCCGCCGGCGGGCCCGTGGTGTGGCCGGAGGTCGAGGCGCTGCTGATGGTGCCGATCTCCGCGCACGCGCTGTTCGCCAAGCCCCTGGTGACGTCGCCCGACTCCGTGCTGGCCGTCGAGGTGCTGCCGCACGTCCCGCCGGGCGTGCTGTGGTGCGACGGGCGGCGCACGGTCGAACTGCCGCCCGGCGCGCGCGTGGAGGTGCGCCGCGGAGCGGTACCGGTCCGGCTGGCCCGCCTGCACCACGCGTCGTTCACGGACCGCCTGGTCGCCAAGTTCGCGCTGCCGGTCTCGGGGTGGCGCGGGGCACCGCACTAGGACTGCCGTCCCGGGACACGGGTGCACCGGCTGCCCCCTGGGTGCCCCTCCAAGGGTGGGGTGGCGTCGCACGGCGCGACCAAAACCTCGTATGGTCGTGGTCGTGTTGGAGGAGATGCGGATACGGTCACTCGGAGTGATTGACGACGCGGTCGTCGAGCTGTCGCCGGGGTTCACCGCCGTCACCGGTGAGACCGGTGCGGGCAAGACCATGGTGGTCACCAGTCTGGGACTGCTGCTGGGCGGACGCGCGGATCCGGCGCTGGTACGGATCGGCGCCGGAAAAGCGGTCGTGGAGGGGCGGGTCAGCGTACCCGCGGACGCCTCCGCCGCCGTACGGGCCGAGGAGGCCGGCGCCGAGCTCGACGACGGGGCGCTGCTGATCAGCCGTACCGTCTCCGCCGAGGGCCGCTCACGGGCGCACCTGGGCGGACGGAGCGTGCCGGTGGGGCTGCTCGCCGAACTCGCCGACGAACTGGTGGCCGTGCACGGGCAGACCGACCAGCAGGGACTGCTCAAACTGACCCGGCAGCGGCAGGCGCTCGACCGGTACGCGGGCGACGCCGTCGCCGTGCCGCTCGCCAAGTACGCCGAGGCCTACCGCCGGCTCCGCGTCGTGACCGCGGAGCTGGACGAGATCACCACGCGTGCGCGTGAGCGGGCCCAGGAGGCCGACATGCTGCGCTACGGCCTCGACGAGATCGCCGGGGTCGAACCACGGGCCGGGGAGGACACCGAGCTGGCCGAGGAGGCGGAGCGGCTCGGCCACGCCGAGGCGCTGTCCGCCGCCGCGACGGCCGCGCACGCCGCCCTCGCGGGCAATCCGGAGGACCCCGAGGGCATCGACGCGGCCACCCTCGTCGCGGGCGCCCAGCGGGCCCTGGAGGCCGTGCGGTCGCACGATCCGGCGCTGGCCGCGCTCGCCGACCGCATCGGCGAGATCGGCATCCTGCTCGGCGACGTGGCCGGGGAACTGGCGGGGTACGCCGACGACCTGGACGCCGATCCGCTGCGGCTGGCGGCGGTGGAGGAACGGCGGGCCGCGCTCGGCGCGCTGACCCGCAAGTACGGCGAGTACGAGAAGGGCGTCGCCGCCGTACTCGCCTGGGCCGAGCGGAGCGCCGCCCGCCTCACCGAGCTGGACGGCGACGACGAGCGGATCGGGGAGCTGACCGCCGAGCGGGACGCGCTGCGCATCGAACTGGGAGGTCTGGCCCAGGCGTTGACGGACGCCCGCACGGAGGCCGCCGAGCGGTTCGCCGCCGCCGTGACGGCCGAGCTGGCCTCCCTGGCCATGCCGCACGCGCGCGTGTCGTTCGACATCCGGCAGACCGAGGATCCCGAGGGCGTCGAGGTCGACGGCCGTACCGTCGCCTGCGGGCCGACCGGCGCCGACGAGGTCGAACTGCTCCTTGCCCCGCACCCCGGGGCGCCGCCCCGGCCGATCGCCAAGGGTGCCTCCGGTGGTGAGCTGTCGCGCGTGATGCTGGCCGTCGAGGTCGTCTTCGCCGGGACGGATCCGGTGCCGACGTATCTCTTCGACGAGGTCGACGCGGGCGTCGGCGGCAAGGCGGCCGTGGAGATCGGGCGGCGCCTGGCCCGGCTGGCGAAGAGCGCCCAGGTCGTCGTCGTCACCCACCTGCCCCAGGTCGCCGCCTTCGCGGACCGGCAGCTGCTGGTGGAGAAGACCAACGACGGCTCGGTGACCCGGTCGGGCGTGAAGGTGCTCGAGGGCGAGGACCGCGTCCGGGAGCTGTCCCGGATGCTGGCCGGCCAAGAGGACTCGCAGACGGCCCGGGCACACGCCGAGGAACTGCTCGCCACGGCCCGGGCGGACGCCTAGTGCTGTGGCCGGGAAGGTTTGCCGGGAAGCTCGCGGCGTCCGGTGCGGTACATCGCAAGGCGGAGCATTGCCCGCGTACTGGATGTATTCGGGTGATGCGACAACGCGGCGTGGGGATACCCCCGGCCGAAGGCTGGGGGAGTGCCGTGCCGGGCGTCGCGAGCCGGTGAACCTTTCCGGTCACAGCACTAGGAAGTGCGTAGGGTGGCGAAATGATCTCCCGCGCCGCCACCCCGCGCACACCACCGGCCGGACGCGAATGCTGGGGCCGCACGCACCACGCGGGACGGCCCATCGGGCGGTACCCCGGACCGGCGACGGCCGCGACGGCCGTGTCCCGGGCCGACCGTGTGCGGTCCACGGTGGGTCCGGCGGTGCCGGCCGTGTGTGCCGGGTGGGCGGTGGCTGTAGTGGCTGCGGTCCGAGGCGGTCTGGGTGCGGTCCGCGGCGACCCCGGCGGTGCCGGCCGTGTGCGCCGGGCCGGCGGTGGCCGTGGTAGCCGCGTCCGGGGCCGACCGTGTGCGGTCCGTGGCGGGTCCGGCGGCGCGGGCCGCGTCTGCCGGGTCGGTCGCGCGGCCCGGTCGGTTGGCCGGCGCGGTGTCCGCGCTGCCGCGCGGTGGACCGGACGCCGTCAGAGGAGTCACCGCGGCGGTGCTGCCCCGCGCGTTCGGGGAGCGGGTGGTGAGCGGTGGTACGGGGGCGCACGCCCTGGGCGTGGCGCCGTCGCGTGCGAGGGGCGCGGCGGACCGGGCCCGTACGCTCTCGCGGTGGCCGCCGCTCCCGCGCACGGGGAGAAAATGAACGCGCCGAGGGCGGCACCGACCCGCCGGTTTCACTCTTATGAGTGATCCGGCGTCAAGCTGTCGAACCGTTCCCGCAGGCGCCCGGCACCCACCGCCGACCCGGAACACCCGTACGTACTGGCATCCTTGGACGCCGGGGGCAGTGAGCCGGGACAGCGTGTGCGGCTTTGTACCCCGGCTCGATACCTTCTGTACGTTTCCCGTGACCCTCCCGACGCCGAACCAGGAGCCCCGGCCGCGTGAGCCCCGTGAGCAGCCACGTATCGCACGGTCAGTCGACGCTGCGCACCGTGCAGGTGCTGGGCGGAGGCAACGCCGGCAGCAGCGCGCACGTGCGGTCGCTGGCCGCGGGCCTGGTCGCCCGGGGCGTGCGGGTGACGGTGTGCGCCCCCGCCGAGGCCGACCGCGCCTACTCCTTCACCGGCGTCGGCGCCCAGCACGTGCACGTGCCGCGCAGCAGCGACCCGGTGTCCGTGGCCGCGCTGCGCACGGTCTGCGCGGACGCCGACCTGGTGCACGCGCACGGGCTGCACGCCTCGTTCCGCGCCGTGCTGGCGCTCAGCGGCCGCAGCACGCCCCTCGTGGTGACCTGGCACAACCACGTGCACGCCGAAGGGGCCCGCGCGCACCTGATGCGGCTTCTGGAGCGCCGTGTGGTCAAGGCCGCCACCGTCGTGCTCGGCACCACCTCCGAACTCGTCGACCGGGCCCGCGGGCGAGGCGCGCGGGACGCCCGGCTCGCCGCCGTCGCGGTGCCCCGGCCGACCGCCGGATACGAGCACCCGGACCGTCCATGCTCCAAGGTGCGGGCCGAACTCGGCGCCATCGACCGGCCGTTGCTGATCGCCGTGGCTTCCCTGGACCCGGGCCGCGGCCACGAGCTGCTGCTGGACGCGGCCCGCGCCTGGCGCCTCATGGAACCCGTGCCGCTGCTCGTCGTCGCGGGGGAGGGGCCCCTGCGTGCGGAGTTCCAGCGGCGGATCGAGGACGAGGAACTGCCGGTCCGGCTCCTCGGGCGGCGGGACGACGTCCGCGAGCTGCTGGCCGCCGCCGACCTGGCCCTGCTGCCCAGGAGCTGGGAGGCCCGCTCCGTCCTCGCCCAGGAGGCCCTGCACGCGCGGGTGCCGCTCGTCGCCGCGCGGACCGGCGGGGTGCCCGAACTCGTGGGCGACGCGGCCGAACTGGTACCGGACCAGGACGTGGACGCGTTCACCGGCGCCGTCATACGGCTGCTCGGCGACCCCGAACGCCGCGAGGCGCTGCGGGACATGGGCACCCGGCAGGCCGCCACCTGGCCGACCGAGGACGACACGGTCGCCCAGGTGCTCAGCGTCTACGACGAGTTGACCCGGCCCCGGCCGCTGACCTGACGCTCACGGCACGTGCCGGCGGGCCCGCAGGGCCAGACTCAGGGCCAGGACCGTCTGCGGGTCGTCGAGGTCGGTGCCCAGCAACTCCCCGATCCGGGCCAGGCGGTTGTAGAGCGTCTGCCGGTTCAGGTGCAGCTCGCGGGCGGTCTCCGCCTTGCGGCCCGCGTGCGCCAGATACGTCTGAAGGGTGGGCAGCAGCGGCGGCTTCGAGCGCAGGTCGTGGTCCCGCAGCGGGCCGATCGCGCGGTCCACGAAGGCCGCCAGGTCGGGGTGGTCGCGCAGCCGCCACAGCAGCAGGTCGATGTCCAGGCGGCGGGCGTCGTACCAGGGCCGGTCCGGCAGCCCCTGCGCCGCCGTCGCCGCCTCCGCCGCGTGCCGCAGGCCCGCCGAGGCGGCCGCCCAGCCGCCCGCCACACCGACGACCACCACCTCCGGCTGCCCGCCCGGCCGCCGCATCCCGGCCCGCTCCACACCCGCCCGCAGGGCCGCCGCGACCCGGTCCGCGACAGTGGGCCGCTCCTTCTCCGAGCGCAGGCCGATCAGCAGCGGCACCCGGCCCTCGACCGGCCGCACGCCCAGCAGCACCGGCACGCCCACCGAGGCGAGTTCCTCGGCGACCGCGCGGGCCAGTACCGCCCAGCCCCCGCCGCCGGCGGCCGCGCTCGGCCGGGCGGTGTCCCCGGTGGACGCGAGCGCGTCGCCGAGCCGCATCACCACGGGCAGCAGCGGGCTGTTGCCCGGCTTGAAGCCGAGGACCCGGGCCTGCGCGGGAGCGTCCTCCGCGGCGATACGCCCCTCGGCGAGGTCGGTGAGGAAGTCGCCGCGGCCGCGCGCCGCCAGCTCCTCCTCCTGGCGGGCCTGCATCAGCACCACGGCGAGGAGACCCGCCGCCCGCTCGGCGGCCATGCGGTGCACCGGGGCCAGCGGCGAGCGGACCGGCAGCAGCACGAGCCGGGCGCGCACCGAGCCGGTGCCCGGTCCGCCGCCGGGCACGTCCACGACGACCGAACCGGCCGGCGGCGCCGCGTCCTTGCGCTGGCCGCGCAGTCCCTCCCAGACCTGGAGCGGATCGGCGCCCTCGGGGCCGGAGCCGGCCGCGTACAACAACTGTCCGTCCGGGGTCTCCAGGAAGACCGGGTTGCCGCCGAAGTCGGCCAGGATGCCGAGCACCTGCGGCACTCCGCCGCCGCCGAGCAGTGCCTGAGTGCAGCGGCGGTGCACCTCCTCGGCCCGCTGGAGCAGCGCGTAGTGACCGTTGACGATCTCCGTGTGGATCTCCTCGGTGACCGCCACGAACGGCACCTCGCGGTGCAGCTGGACGAGGGGGAGGCCGGCGGACCGCGCGGTCTCGACGAGGGCGGTGGGCAGGCGGGTGAAGCGCGGGCCCAGCTCCACCACCAGGGCCGCGATGCCGCGGTCGGCGAGGGTGCGCACGAAGGCCCGCTGGTCGGCGGGGCGGGTGCCGAGTCCGTAGCCGGTGGTCAGCAGGAGTTCGCCGCCCTTGAGGAGGGAGGCGATGTTGGGGACCTCGCCGGCGTGCACCCAGCGGACGGTGCGGGTCAGCTTGTCGGCGCCGGCGAGGACCTCGGGGAGGCCGCTGCGCAGGCCGGGCAGTTCGAGGGCGCGCCGGACGGTGATGCCGGTGCCCTCGGTGTCGAATCTGCGGTCCATGAAGCGGACGCTACCTCTGCCCGCGACGCGGCGGCAGCGTCGGGTGGCCGGAGCGGTCCGACCACCCTGAGCTGGGCCGACCGCCGGGCGCGCGCGTTCGCCCGCCCGGCGCCGGGTCAGCCTCCGTAGGCGCCGCTCGCCGTCAGGCGCAGGGCCGTGTCGATCAGCGGCACATGGCTGAAGGCCTGGGGGAAGTTGCCCACCTGGCGCTGGCGGCGCGGGTCCCACTCCTCGGCGAGGAGGCCCAGGTCGTTGCGGAGCGAGAGGAGCTTGTCGAAGAGCTTGCGCGCCTCGTCCACGCGGCCGATCATCGCCAGGTCGTCGGCCATCCAGAAGGAGCAGGCGAGGAAGGCGCCCTCGTCGCCGGGCAGGCCGTCGACGCCCGCGTGGTCGCCGTCGGTGGGGTAGCGCAGGATGAACCCGTCCGCGGTGGACAGCTCGCGCTGGATCGCCTCGATGGTGCCGATGACCCGCTTGTCGTCCGGCGGCAGGAAGCCCATCTGCGGGATGAGCAGCAAGGACGCGTCCAGCTCCCGCGAACCGTACGACTGCGTGAAGGTGTTGCGCTCCTTGTCGTAGCCCTTCTCGCACACCTCGCGGTGGATGTCGTCCCGCAGCACCTTCCAGCGCTCCAGCGGGCCGTCGGCCTCCCCGGACTCGATGAGCTTGATGGTGCGGTCGACGGCGACCCAGGCCATGACCTTGGAGTGCACGAAGTGGCGGCGCGGCCCGCGCACCTCCCAGATGCCCTCGTCCGGCTCCTGCCAGTGCTTCTCCAGGTACTGGATCAGCTTGAGCTGGAGCAGGGAGGCGTAGTCGTTGCGGGCCAGGCCCGTCATGTGGGCCAGGTGCAGGGCCTCGGTGACCTCGCCGTAGACGTCCAGCTGGAGCTGGTGCGCGGCGCCGTTGCCCACCCGGACCGGCGCGGAGTTCTCGTAGCCGGGCAGCCAGTCCAGCTCCGCCTCGCCCAGTTCGCGCTCGCCGGCGATGCCGTACATGATCTGGAGGTTGTCCGGATCGCCGGCGACGGCCCGCAGCAGCCACTCGCGCCAGGCGCGGGCCTCCTCGCGGTAGCCGGTGCGCAGCAGCGAGGACAGGGTGATCGCCGCGTCGCGCAGCCAGGTGTAGCGGTAGTCCCAGTTGCGTACGCCGCCGATGTCCTCGGGCAGCGACGTGGTGGGGGCCGCCACGATGCCGCCGGTCGGGGCGTAGGTCAGGGCCTTGAGCGTGATCAGGCTGCGGACCACGGCCTCGCGGTAGGGCCCGTGGTACGTGCAGTGCCCGACCCAATCGCGCCAGAACTCATCCGTCGCCTCCAGCGACTGCTCCGGCTCCGGCAGCGGCGGCGGCTCCTTGTGCGACGCCTGCCAGGAGATGGTGAACGCGATCCGGTCACCGGGAGCGACGGTGAAGTCCGCGTACGTGGTCAGCGACTTGCCGTAGGTCTTCACCGATGTGTCGAACCACACGGAGTCCGGACCCGCCACCGCCACCGTGCGGCCCTCGTGCCGGTGCACCCACGGCACGACCCGGCCGTAGGAGAAGCGCATGCGCAGCGTGGAGCGCATCGGCACCCGGCCGGTGACGCCCTCCACGATGCGGATCACCTGCGGGGCGCCGTCGCGCGGGGGCATGAAATCCGTCACGCGGACCGTGCCGCGCGGGGTGTCCCACTCGGATTCCAGGATCAGCGAGTCACCGCGGTAACTGCGCCGGGCCGCCGTGGGCGGCTGTGTGCCGGCCGCGAACGCCGGCCCGATCCGCCAGAAACCGTGTTCCTCGGTACCCAGCAGGCCGGCGAAGATGGCATGGGAATCGAAGCGGGGCAGGCACAGCCAGTCGACTGTCCCGTCCCGGCAGACCAGGGCAGCGGTCTGCATGTCTCCGATGAGTGCGTAATCTTCGATGCGCCCGGCCACGTGCAACTCCAGTCGAACGGCCACGTCACACCCCGCGAAGGGGCTGTCGCTAGTGCGGTCAAGGGGTGGTGGTAATGCGTCGTCGAGCGGTGGGGGGACCGCCGGTCGGCCGTGGGGGCAGAACGACAACCCTTGCTCAACGAACTGACGAGCTCTTGTTGTTCCGGGTCATACGGACGGGGGTGGTGCCGTGTTGCCGGCGGGGCTCCTCAGCGAGTGTCCGAGCAGGATACGACGCACGTAGATGATCTGCGTGCCGCTCCGGGCAACCCGGGTGCGCCGAACGAGTGAGCCATGGGTGAGGGACCTGTGAGTGGTACGCGCACGTGTCGGAGCGTGCGCGGAGCGTGGCCGGGAGCCATGCCCGTCAGGCGCTGATACCCTGGTAGCCCGTGGACCGGTGGGCTCGAAACCCCCGAACCGCAGCGACGGCGCCTCAGCCGGACACCGGGTTCCCCGGACCGGCCAGCCGTACCGCACGACAGACCGCGACCACGGGAGCCCCCTCTTGGCCATGCCGCCCGCTGCTTTCCGAAACAGCAAAGCCACGACGACCAAGCACATCTTCGTCACCGGGGGTGTCGCCTCCTCGCTCGGCAAGGGCCTCACCGCCTCCAGCCTGGGCATGCTGCTGAAGGCCCGGGGCCTGCGCGTCGTGATGCAGAAGCTGGACCCGTACCTCAACGTCGACCCGGGCACGATGAACCCCTTCCAGCACGGTGAGGTGTTCGTCACCAACGACGGCGCCGAGACCGACCTGGACATCGGCCACTACGAGCGCTTCCTCGACCGGGACCTGGACGGCTCCGCCAACGTCACCACCGGCCAGGTGTACTCCACGGTCATCGCCAAGGAGCGGCGCGGCGAGTACCTGGGCGACACGGTGCAGGTCATCCCGCACATCACCAACGAGATCAAGCACCGCATCCGGCGCATGGCCACCGACGAGGTGGACGTCGTCATCACCGAGGTCGGCGGCACGGTCGGCGACATCGAGTCGCTGCCGTTCCTGGAGACCGTCCGCCAGGTCCGCCACGAGGTCGGCCGGGACAACGTCTTCGTCGTGCACATCTCGCTGCTTCCCTACATCGGCCCCTCCGGGGAGCTGAAGACGAAGCCGACCCAGCACTCGGTCGCCGCGCTGCGCAACATCGGCATCCAGCCGGACGCGATCGTGCTGCGCTGCGACCGTGAGGTGCCCACCGCGATCAAGCGCAAGATCTCCCTGATGTGCGACGTCGACGAGGCGGCCGTGGTCGCCTGCCCCGACGCCCGGTCGATCTACGACATCCCGAAGGTCGTGCACTCCGAGGGCCTGGACGCCTACGTCGTGCGCAAGCTGGACCTGCCCTTCCGCGACGTGGACTGGACGACCTGGGACGACCTGCTGGACCGCGTCCACAAGCCCGAGCACGAGATCACCCTCGCCCTGGTCGGCAAGTACATCGACCTGCCCGACGCCTACCTGTCGGTGACCGA
The DNA here is from genome assembly GCF_006540305.1 of Streptomyces sp. 6-11-2. Classification (GTDB taxonomy): domain Bacteria; phylum Actinomycetota; class Actinomycetes; order Streptomycetales; family Streptomycetaceae; genus Streptomyces. Next base: position 5,638,871 of record NZ_BJOR01000001.1, read on the forward strand.
GGCGCTGCGCGCGGGCGGCTTCGCCAACAGGGCCCGGGTGAAGATCAAGTGGGTCACCTCCGACGACTGCAAGACCGCGGCCGGCGCCGAGCAGCAGCTCGCCGGCGTCGACGGCATCTGCATCCCGGGCGGCTTCGGCGACCGCGGCGTGCTCGGCAAGGTCGGCGCCATCCGCTACGCCCGTGAGAACGGCATCCCGCTGCTGGGCCTGTGCCTGGGCCTGCAGTGCATCGTGATCGAGGCCGCCCGCAGTCTCGCCGGCATCGCGGACGCCAACTCCACCGAGTTCGACCCGGCCACCGGCCACCCGGTGATCTCCACCATGGCCGAGCAGATGGACATCGTCGCCGGCGAGGGCGACATGGGCGGCACCATGCGGCTCGGCATGTACCCGGCGAAGCTGGCCGAGGGCTCGATCGTGCGTGAGGTCTACGACGGCAAGGAGTACGTCGAGGAGCGCCACCGCCACCGCTACGAGGTGAACAACGCCTACCGCGCGGAGCTGGAGAAGAAGGCGGGCATCGTCTTCTCCGGCACTTCCCCGGACGGCAAGCTCGTCGAGTACGTGGAGTACCCGCGCGAGGTCCACCCCTACCTGGTCGCCACCCAGGCGCACCCGGAGCTGCGCTCGCGCCCGACGCGTCCGCACCCGCTGTTCGCGGGCCTGGTGAAGGCCGCCGTCGAGCGGAAGAACTCCAAGTAGCACACCCGGTTGTACGGTTGCGGGGGTGCGTACCGTCAAAGGTGCGCACCCCCGTTCTGTTTGCGCACGTCGGAAAGGCCAGGGCATGACGATCAAGGACATCCCGGAGGAGTGGGAGATCCGGGCCACCAGCACCCCGTTCGTCGGCGGCAAGACCTCCGTCCGCACCGACGACGTCGTCATGCCCGACGGCTCCGTGGTCACCCGCGACTACCAGGTGCATCCGGGCTCCGTGGCCGTCCTCGCCCTCGACGAGGAGGACCGGGTGCTGCTGATCCGCCAGTACCGCCACCCGGTGCGGCAGCGGCTGTGGGAGATCCCGGCGGGCCTGCTCGACGTTCCCGGCGAGAACCCGCTGCACGCCGCCCAGCGCGAGCTGTACGAGGAGGCCCACGTCAAGGCCGAGGACTGGCGGGTGCTGACCGACGTCTACACCACCCCGGGCGGCTGCGACGAGTCCGTGCGGATCTTCCTCGCCCGGGGCCTGTCCGAGGCGGTCGGCGAGCGCTTCGCGGCGGAGCACGAGGAGACCGACATGGAGCACGCGCGGATCCCGGTGGACGAACTGGTACGGGGCGTGCTCGCGGGCGAACTGCACAACAACTGCCTGGTGGTGGGCGTCCTGTCGCTGGTCGCCGCGCGCCGGGGGGACGGATTGGACGCACTGCGCCCGGCTGAGGCGCCCTGGCCGGCGCGCCCCTTCGCGTCCTGAACACACCGTCGACCCCTGCGGTGTGACGATCGCCTGATCCGATCGGGCGACGTGTCCGCCGTGCTCCTCACGGTTCGTCGCAGAGCGTGAACTAGGCTCTGGAATCGCCCGAACCGGAGTCCCGGCGGGCTTGCACGTGCGTGGGACGGGAGTGTGGCCCGTGACGGATCAGGCGGTGGACGCAGGTGGCGTGAACCTGTCCGGCGGGGACCGGTTCCCCGCTGCCGCGAAGAGTCTCTTCCTGGGCCGCACACGGGAGTTGAAGGAGCTGCGCGCCGACATCGAGCGGGCCGGCCTCGACACCCTGGCCGGCCGCAAGGAGCCGCGCGCACGCGTCCTGCTGATCGCGGGCAGGCCCGGCTCCGGCCGTACGGCGCTCGCCGAGGAACTGGTGGTCCAGGTCGCGCAGCGTTACCCCGGCGGTGTGCTGCGCGCCGGGCTCACCGAGCCCGACGGCACCCCCGTACCCGTCGAGGCGGTCGCCCGCGACCTGCTCACGGCCCTCGATCTGCCGACTCCGCCCGGCGCCGCCGAGGACGACCTGACCGAGGCCCTGCGCACCGCCCTCGCCGAGCGCCGGGCGCTGCTCCTGCTCGACGACGCGGCCGGCGCGGACCAGGTCGACGCACTGCTGCCGGAGAACGCCGACTGCCTGCTCGTCGCCGTCTCCCGGGGCCCGCTCACCGGGATCGCCGACGTCCGCCCGTGCACCCTGGGCGGCCTGGACACCAAGTCCGGCGTGGAACTGCTGGCGCAGCGCATCGACCCGGTGCGCATCACCGTCGACCCGCGCGCCGCCGAGAGCCTGATCGAGGTCTGCCAGGGCCAGCCCGCCGCGCTGACCCTGGCCGGCGGCTGGCTCGCCGCCCACCCCCAGGCGGCCGTCGCCGACCTCGCCAAGCAGCTGCGCGCCGACCCCGACGAGCGTTCCGCCCTCGACCGGGTGCTGCGGTTCGTGCACGGCGCCCTGTCCGGCCCGGCCGCTCGGCTGCTGCGCCTGCTCTCCCTCGCCCCGGCCGGTGACGTCGACCCGCAGACCGCCTCCGCGCTCGCCGGCTGCTCGGTCGAGGCCGCCCGCGGCTTCCTCGACGACTTCGCCGAACTCGGCGTGCTGCGCGCCGTCCCCTCGCCGCTGCCGTGCTACGAGGTCCCCGGCTGCCTGCACCCGCTGCTGGCGGACCTCGCCCAGCGCCAGGACCGCCCCGCCGAGCTGCGGCTCGCCCGCGCCCGGATGCTGGAGCGGACCGTGCGGCTGCTCCAGTCCTGCCGGGCGATCACCGAGACCGACAGCCCCGAGACCAGGGAGAAGCTGAAGAGCCTGCCTCCCGGGCTGCGCTTCGCCACTCCGCGGGCCGCCGAGAAGTGGCTGCGTGCCCGCAGGCCCGCCCTGCTCGCCGCGGCCCGGCTCGCCGTCGCCGACGGCGAACTGGACACCCTGGCCCGCCGCTTGATGTCCCAGCTGGTGCGGGCCATGGTGGCGCACATCGGCACCCAGGCCGCCGCCGGTGACCTCTACGGCATCCACCGGCTCGTCCTGGACGTGGCCGAGCGGCGCGGGCTGCCCCGGGAGAAGGCCGCCGCCCTGCTGAACCTCGCCGACCTGGACGCCCGCACCGGGCGTACGGCGGCGGCGCTGGCCCGCTACCGGGCCGCGCTGGACGCCGGACGGGAGGCCGACGACCCGTACGCGATCAGCCGCGCCATGGAATCCGTAGGCAGCGCCCACCAGGAGCTGGGGGACTACGACCGGGCCGCCGACTGGTTCGGCCGTGCCCTGGCGCGGCGGCTCGCGCGCGAGGAGCGCGAGGAGGCCGCCCGCCTCTACGGCCGTATCGCCACCGCGCACACCTACACGGGCCGCTACGGCGAGGCCCTGCGCAACTGGCGGGCGGCCGTCGCCGCGCACCGCAAGGCGGGCGATGTCGCCGCCCACGCGCGGGCGTTGAGCGAGCTGGCCCGCGTCCAGGAGTACGCCGGGCGGCCCGAGGACTGTCTGCGCACCTGCCAGGAGGCGGTGGAGTGGGCCCGCCACGCCGAGGACGTACGGCTCCAGGCGGCGCTCCAGTTGCGGCTCGCCGACACCCTGGAGCGGCTGGGCGACACGGCCACGGCGGCCCTGCACCGCGGAACGGCCCGGCGCATGCTCGGCGACGAGGTCCCTGCGGCCGAGGAGGGCGGTCCGGAGGGCCCCTTGACGACAGGAGACGGCAATGCCTGCGAAATCCGCAGTGCATCCGCTGAAGATTGATGCAATGAAAGGCTAGACAGAGAGAAAGCCTTCATTAGACTGGTTCTGCCGCTCGCTCTCCTGCGGTGTTGCCTGGTATGCCCTCGCATGCCGGGGTACGTCTGATATTGCCCCACATTCTCTGAGCCAAGGACCGTGATCGACGTGAAGGTCGGCATCCCCCGCGAAGTCAAGAACAACGAGTTCCGGGTGGCCATCACCCCCGCCGGCGTGCACGAGCTCGTGCGTAACGGCCACCAGGTCGTCGTCGAGCGGAACGCGGGCGTCGGCTCCTCGATCCCGGACGAGGAGTACGTGGCCGCCGGCGCCCGGATCCTCGAGACCGCGGACGAGGTCTGGGCCGCCGCCGACATGGTGCTGAAGGTCAAGGAGCCCATCGCCGAGGAGTACCACCGCCTCCGCAAGGACCAGATCCTCTTCACCTACCTGCACCTGGCCGCCTCCAAGGAGTGCACCGACGCCCTGCTGGAGTCCGGCACCACGGCGATCGCCTACGAGACCGTCGAGCTCCCGAACCGCGCGCTGCCGCTGCTCGCCCCGATGTCCGAGGTCGCGGGCCGTCTCGCGCCGCAGGTCGGCGCCTACCACCTGATGCGCGCCGCGGGCGGCCGCGGTGTGCTGCCGGGCGGCGTCCCGGGCGTGCCGGCCGGCGAGGCCGTCATCATCGGCGGTGGCGTCTCCGGCTGGAACGCCGCGCAGATCGCCATCGGTCTGGGCTTCCACGTGACCCTCCTGGACAAGGACATCAACAAGCTCAAGGAGGCGGACAAGATCTTCGGCACGAAGATCAAGACCGTCGTCTCCAACGCCTTCGAGCTGGAGAAGGCCTGCGTGGAGGCCGACCTCGTGGTCGGCGCCGTGCTCGTCCCGGGCGCGAAGGCCCCGAAGCTGGTCAGCAACGAGCTGGTGTCCCGGATGAAGGCCGGAAGTGTCCTTGTCGACATCGCGATCGACCAGGGCGGATGCTTCGAGGACTCCCACCCGACCACGCACGCTGAGCCGACCTTCAAGGTCCACGAGTCGGTGTTCTACTGCGTCGCCAACATGCCGGGCGCCGTGCCCAACACCTCCACCTACGCGCTGACCAACGCCACGCTGCCGTACATCGTCGAACTCGCCAACCGTGGCTGGGTGGAGGCGCTGCGCCGTGACCCGGCGCTGGCCAAGGGCCTCAACACCCACGAGGGCAAGGTCGTTTACCGCGAGGTCGCCGAGGCCCTCGGCCTGGAGCACGTCGCGCTGGAGTCCCTGCTCGGCTGAGCGGGTCGCCAAGTCGCCAAGGTGTGAAAGGCGATACGTCAACACGTGTCGTCAACCTCGCACGACCGGCCGGACCTTGTCCCACAAGGTCCGGCCGGATGTGTGTATGGTCACTTCGCCGCACTCGGTCAACTCGCCTCGAACGCAACCATTCGACCGATTCACGCACCGGTGAAACCTGCCGTGCGACGGTCGTACGCCCTTGACAGAGGGATGTTCCATTACCGACACATCGGGCCGGGTCCGGCGGATTGTGTTGCTGCGGACCGCCGACACGCCATAGAGTCGCCAATCGTCGGCATGGTGCCACGCTGACCTGTCTAGAAGTTCCCTGGTCACCAAGGAGGTAAGACGACTTGTGAATGAGTCGACATTTTCTCCCGGGGGTGGTCAACCAGGAATGCCTGCGACGGGCCAGGGCCCCACGCGGCTCGAGGCTGTCGGCTCCGTTGCTGTGCGCACCTTCGCAGCCCACCAGAGTCACCGGACACCAGGGGTGACTCAGCCAGCACACCCAAGCATGGATGGCCATCACGTGAACGCCATGGCCGGCGACGGAAGTGGCGCGCCCCACAACCACTTCGCCGACTACGACGAACTGCCCGAGGGGCACTTCTACGACCCCGACGCCGAGTACGAGCCCGACCCCGAGTACGCGGCCACGCTCGCGCCCGACGCGGCCCGCCAGCGCCGTGAGCGCATCGGCCCGACCGGACGCCCGCTGCCGTACTTCCCGATCCCGGGTCCGCTGACCGACCACGGCCCCGCGAAGATCATCGCGATGTGCAACCAGAAGGGCGGCGTCGGCAAGACCACGTCGACCATCAACCTGGGTGCCGCGCTCGCGGAGTACGGCCGCCGTGTGCTGCTCGTGGACTTCGACCCGCAGGGCGCGCTGTCGGTGGGTCTCGGCGTCAACCCCATGGAGCTCGACCTCACCGTCTACAACCTGCTCATGGAGCGGGGCATGTCCGCGGACGAGGTCCTGCTGAAGACGGCGGTCCCCAACATGGACCTGCTGCCCAGCAACATCGACCTGTCGGCCGCCGAGGTCCAGCTGGTGAGCGAGGTCGCGCGTGAGTCGACGCTCCAGCGCGCCCTGAAGCCGCTGATGGACGACTACGACTACATCGTCATCGACTGCCAGCCCTCGCTCGGTCTGCTCACCGTCAACGCCCTCACGGCCGCGCACAAGGTGATCGTGCCGCTGGAGTGCGAGTTCTTCGCGCTGCGCGGTGTGGCTCTGCTGACCGAGACCATCGAGAAGGTCCAGGAGCGCCTCAACCCGGAGCTGGAGCTCGACGGGATCCTGGCCACGATGTACGACTCGCGCACCGTGCACAGCCGTGAGGTGCTCGCGCGTGTCGTCGAGGCGTTCGACGACCACGTCTACCACACGGTCATCGGACGCACGGTCCGCTTCCCGGAGACCACGGTCGCCGGTGAACCGATCACCACGTACGCCTCCAACTCCGTCGGTGCCGCCGCCTACCGCCAGCTCGCCAGGGAGGTGCTCGCCCGGTGTCACGCCGAGTGAGTCTGCCGGGGGCCGACGAACTGTTCCGTACAACAGGGGGAATGGCGCTCCAGCCGTCCACTCCCCGACGCCAGGCAGGCGGCGAGGCCCGGGTGCCCGCCCCCGCGGCGGAGGGTGACGCGGCCGCCTCGGCGGAGGACGCGCCGCAGTCGGTGCCCGCGCAGGGCGGCGACGGCGAGGGCGCGGAGCACGTGGCGGTGGAGGCGGGACCGACGGACGCGGGCGAGTCCCGCAGCCGGTCCGCGACCGCGGAGCGCTCCGCACGGCGTCCGGCGGCGGCGCCGGAAGGTTCTGCCGCCGCGCAGCCGCGCAAGCGGGGCCGCGGCGCGGCGCGCCGGCCCAGCGGACGGGAACGGCACGACGAGAAGATCACCGTGTACGTGTCCGCCGAGGAGCTCATGGACCTGGAGCACGCCCGGCTGGTGCTGCGCGGCGAGCACGGGCTCGCCGTGGACCGCGGGCGCATCGTCCGCGAGGCGGTCGCCGTGGTGCTGGCCGACCTGGAGTCCCGGGGCGAGGCGAGCATCCTGGTACGGCGGCTGCGCGGCCGTTAGCCGTCCGCGCGGGCGGTAAGCGGTAGCCTGCGACGGCAATGACCTCGAACGACGCTCCCACCCCCACCGGCCGCAGACGCGCCCTCGGCCGCGGCCCGGGAACGGCATCCCCACCCCCGGCTCATCCACCCGCGCCGCCCGCGCCCCAGGACGAGCGCCCCGAACCGCCGGCCGCGCCTCCGGAGCCCATGCCCGCACCCGGGACCGCCGAGCAGCCTTCCGAGCCGTCGGTACGGGCTCCTGAGCCTCCGGTGGACCTCCCGGGAGACGGCCCGGCCGTGGGCCCGGCCGCCGGGCAGCCGGCCGAGCCGGCGATCGGCGTCGCCGAGAGTGCGGCGGCCGGGCCAGGCGGCTCGCCCCTGCCCCGCGCCGGTTCCGGCACGACGTCCGGGCCGGGTGCCGGCGATGTCTCGCAGCCGGGGATCGCGGACGGTTCCCGGGCGGAGGTTCGTGGCGCCCTCGGACAGCAGGCTGACGCGGGCCGCCGGGTGGAGGCCGTGCTGGAGGCGGGGGACGTTTCGGAGCCGGCGGTCGCGGACGGTTCCCGGGCGGAGGCTCGTGCTGCTTCCGGAGCGGAAGCCGACGAGGTGCGCCGGGCGGAAGCCGCGTCGAGGCCCGAGGCCGCTTCAGGTGTGGGGGCCGAGGCCGGGCCGTCGTCCGAAGGGGCCGGCGAGGGGGACGGTGCTCTCGGTGACGGGGTGTTCAAGGTTCGGCTGGCCAACTTCGAGGGGCCGTTCGACCTGCTGCTCCAGCTGATCTCGAGGCACAAGCTCGACGTCACCGAGGTGGCCCTGTCCAAGGTCACCGACGAGTTCATGGCGCACATCCGGGCCATGGGGCCCGACTGGGACCTGGACCAGACGACCGAGTTCCTGGTCGTGGCCGCCACCCTGCTCGACCTCAAGGCGGCCCGGCTGCTGCCCGCGGCGGAGGTCGAGGACGAGGCCGACCTGGCGTTGCTCGAAGCACGCGACCTGCTGTTCGCCCGGCTGCTCCAGTACCGCGCGTACAAGCAGATCGCCGACATCTTCAGCCGCCGGCTGGACGAGGAGGGCCGGCGCCGCCCCCGTACCGTCGGGCTCGAACCCCACCACGCCGAACTGCTGCCCGAGGTCGTCATCAGCATCGGCGCGGCGCGCTTCGCCGAACTCGCGGTCAAGGCGATGCAGCCCAAGCCCAAGCCGCAGGTGTACGTCGACCACATCCACGCGCCGCTGGTCAGTGTGCAGGAGCAGGCGGGGATCGTGATCGCCCGGCTGCGGGAGCTGGGTGAGGCCGGCTTCCGGGAACTGGTGGCCGACACCGACGACACGCTCACCGTCGTGGCCCGCTTCCTCGCCCTGCTGGAGCTGTACCGCGAGAAGGCCGTGGCCCTGGACCAGGAGACCGCCCTCGGCGAGCTGATCGTGCGCTGGACCGGCGGTGACGGGGACGTGACGCCCACCGTGACGGACGAGTTCGACCGTCCGCCCGAGGTGCCCGAGAAGCGCGAGGAGCCCAAGGTGCCCGAGGAGCCCGAGGAGCCCAAGGAGGAGGAGAAGGCGTGAACGAGGAGACCACCGACCCGTCCGCGGCCCCGAGCACCGTCGCCGACCTCGACCTCAGGCCCGCCCTGGAGGCCGTCCTCATGGTCGTGGACGAGCCCGCGACCGAGGAGCACCTGGCGAAGATCCTGCAACGGCCCCGCCGGCAGGTCGCGGACGCGTTGCGTGAACTGGCCGACGAGTACACCGTGCAGGGCCGCGGCTTCGAGCTGCGGCTGATCGCCGGCGGCTGGCGTTTCTACGCCCGCCCCGAGTACGCGGCCGCCGTCGAGGGCTTCGTCCTGGACGGCCAGCAGGCCCGGCTCACCCAGGCCGCCCTGGAGACCCTCGCCGTGGTCGCCTACCGCCAGCCGGTCAGCCGCAGCCGCGTCTCCGCCGTCCGCGGAGTCAACTGCGACGGAGTCATGCGTACGCTGCTCCAACGCGGTCTGGTCGAGGAGGCGGGCGCGGAACCCGAAACAGGTGCGATCCTGTACAGGACGACGAACTACTTCCTGGAGCGGATGGGCCTGCGCGGTCTGGACGAGCTCCCGGAACTCGCGCCCTTCCTCCCTGAGGCGGAGGCGATCGAGGCCGAGACCCAGGAGGGCGTACCGTCGTTCGACCCGGACGCTCCCGATGACGCGCCGGGCGCAGACGGCGACCACACGACGAACACGACGACGGAATTTTGATGCGAAGCAGCGGCAGCGGCAGGAACGGCGGGCGCGGCGACTACCGCGGTGCCGGCAACAACAGGGACGAGCGGCAGGGGCAGGGCCGCCCCCGCAAGCCCCGACCCGAGGAGCGCCGCTACGACGTCGGCCCCGGCGCGACCAAGGACGGCCCCAAGTCCGGGCGCGGCGGATCCGCGCGCGGTGGCGCCAAGGGCGGCCCCAAGCAGCCCCAGCAGGGCGGCCGTACGGCTCCGGCCCGCTCCCGCGAGTACGAGACGCGGATGGAGGAGCGCAACCGCGAGCGGTACGCCGGGAAGAAGGACGTCAAGCTGCCCAAGACCTTCCCGGGCGCCGAGCAGGAGGGCGAGCGGCTTCAGAAGGTGCTCGCCCGCGCGGGCTACGGCTCCCGGCGCGCCTGCGAGGAGCTGATCGAGCAGGCCCGGGTCGAGGTCAACGGCGAGATCGTCCTGGAGCAGGGCCGCCGGGTCGACCCGGAGAAGGACGAGGTCAAGGTCGACGGCCTGACCGTGGCCACGCAGTCGTACCAGTTCTTCTCGCTGAACAAGCCCGCCGGTGTCGTCTCCACCATGGAGGACCCGGAGGGCCGCCAGTGCCTCGGTGACTACGTCACCAACCGCGAGACGCGCCTCTTCCACGTCGGCCGCCTCGACACCGAGACCGAGGGTGTGATCCTGCTCACGAACCACGGCGAGCTGGCGCACCGGCTGACCCACCCGAAGTACGGCGTGCGCAAGACCTACCTCGCGCACATCGTCGGCCCGATCCCGCGGGACCTGGGCAAGCAGCTCAAGGACGGCATCCAGCTGGAGGACGGCTACGCGCGCGCGGACCACTTCCGGGTCGTCGAGCAGACCGGCAAGAACTACCTCGTGGAGGTCACCCTCCACGAGGGCCGCAAGCACATCGTCCGCCGCATGCTCGACGCTGCGGGCTTCCCGGTCGACAAGCTCGTCCGCACCGCCTTCGGCCCCATCACCCTGGGCGACCAGAAGTCCGGCTGGCTCCGCCGCCTGTCGAACACCGAGGTCGGCATGCTGATGAACGAGGTCGACCTCTAGGGTCCTCCGTCCGGATCAGGCCGGCTCAGACGTCTCCCCGGCAGGCCGACGCGTGGCGGACACGGCGCAGGAAGTCCGCCACGCGTCGGTGATCGGGCTCCGCGGGGAGCGGGGTGCGGTCGGCGGCCCGTTCGGTCTCGGCGGCCAGGCGGGCCATCCGGGACTCGACCTCGGGCCACGGGACCTCACCCCGCCGCACCTCCAGGAGCGGTTCGCGCCGGTCGCCGACGTCGACCGTCAGCGTGCCGGTGCGCAGCAGGTCGCGGGCGCTGGTCAGCAGGCGCAGCAGATGCATCGCGTGCTTCCAGCGCGGGGCGCCGTGCGTGCGGACATCGGCTTCGAGCTTCCCGCGCTGACTCAGCGCGTAGCGGGTGAACGTCCCGCTCACCTGCCGGGAGAGGAACGCGCCACGCAGGGACAGCAGTTCGCGGCCGGTGTCGTCCACATACTCCACCAGGGGCGAGTGCAGGCACTCCAGGATGTTGGGGTTCGCGCGCAGCGCCAGCGCGCAGAAGCGCTCCAGCTCCCAGCTGAACTGCTCGTCGAGGGGCCCCTCCACATGCGTCGGAGGCTTCTCGAAGCGCCAGAACAGGGGAGTGGGCGCGACGAACACGCCTCTGCGGTCCGTGTCGCTGTCGTCCGTCGCCAGCCCGAAGGCCCGCGACCCCATGACACAGGCGTAGATGGTGTGGTCACGCACCAGGTCCTCGGGCTGCATGCCCGGGAGCGTACGCGGATCGTCACAGCAAGTGGATGGACTTTCCCTCCACCTTGATCTGCTTGGCGTCCAGCGGGCTGACCGCCGGCCCGTTGGCCACCGAGCCGTCGGCGATGCGGAACCTGCTGCCGTGGCAGGGGCAGTCGATCATGCCGTTGGAGATCTTGCCCACCGTGCAGCCCTGGTGCGAGCAGATCGCCGAGAAGGCCTTGAACTCGCCCTTCTTCGGCTGGGTGACCACGACCTTCTGCTCGGCGAAGACCTTGCCGCCGCCTTCCGGGATGTCGGCCGTACTCGCCAGTTCCGGTCCGGTGGCGGACCCCTCCGTGGCGCCGGAGGCCGCCGAAGGGTGGGACGTCGTCTTGTCCGAGGGGGAGGTCGCCTCCGCGGAAGGTGACGTCTGGGAGTTGCTGCTGGCTTTGGTGCCGCAGCCCGCCGCCACGAGCGCCACCGCACTCGTGGCGAGAACCGTGCGCCGCGTCGAGCCCTGGGTCATGTCGTCACTCCGGGGTTCCGGGGGAAGGAGGGAAGAGCTCCGAGCGGAGCATCAGCATCTTCGCATCGAATGCGGTCAAGTCGAAGCACATCGTGACAGCACGTAATAAACCACCCGTTTCCCCGGTCGTCTCAGCGGACGGGCGCCGGCCACCCGTCCCACGCGGTCTGACTAGGCTGGACACGAGACCCGATTCACCTCAGCAAGGAGCAGCGCCGTGGCGGTACGAGCGGTCCGGGGGGCCGTCCAACTCGAGCGGGACGAGCCCGGGCACATGGACGAGCAGGTCGGGGCGCTGCTCACCGCCGTCCTGGAGCGGAACGGCCTGACCGCGGACGACCTGATCAGCATCTGGTTCACGGCCACCCCCGACCTGCACAGCGACTTCCCGGCCGCCGCGGCCCGCAAGCTCGGCATCGTGGACGTACCGCTGATCTGCGCCCAGGAACTGGACATCGAGGGCGCCATGCCCCGCGTCGTCCGCGTCCTCGCGCACATCGAGTCCGACCGGCCGCGCGACGAGATCGCCCATGTCTACCTCGGCGCGGCGGCCGCCCTGCGCAAGGACATCGCCCAGTGAGAAACGCACTCGTGATCGGCACCGGGCTGATCGGCACCTCCGCCGCCCTGGCTCTCGCCCAGCGCGGGGTGGTCGTGCACCTCGCCGACCACGACCCGGAGCAGGCCCGTACGGCCGCGGCGCTCGGCGCCGGCACGGACGAGGCCCCGGACGGGCCGGTCGACCTCGTCATCGTCGCCGCGCCGCCGGCGCACGTGGCGGGAGTGCTCGCCGACGCCATGCGCCGCGGTGCGGCCCGCGGCTACCTGGACGTGGCCAGCGTCAAGGGCGGCCCGCGCCGTGAGCTGGAGTCGATGGGCCTGGACCTGACCGGCTACATCGGCACGCACCCCATGTCAGGCCGCGAGCAGTCGGGTCCGCTGGCGGCGACCGGTGACCTCTTCGAGGGCCGCCCCTGGGTGCTCACGCCCACCCGGGACACCGACACCGAGGTCCTCAACCTGGCCCTGGAGCTCGTCTCGCACTGCCGGGCGGTCCCGGTCGTCATGGACGCCGACGCCCACGACCGTGCCGTGGCCCTCGTCTCCCACATGCCCCACCTGGTCTCCAGCCTGGTCGCCGCGCGTCTGAAGAACGCGGAGGACGCGGCCGTACGGCTGTGCGGGCAGGGCATCAGGGACGTGACCCGGATCGCGGCCTCCGACCCGCGGATGTGGATCGACATCCTGTCCGCCAACCCGGAACCGGTCGCCGACCTGCTCTCCGACATCTCCATCGACCTGGAGGAGGCCGTGCAGGCCCTGCGCGCCCTCCAGTCCTCCGACGAGGCCAAGCGCCGCGAGGGCGCCGCCGGCATCGAGGACGTGCTGCGGCGGGGCAACGCCGGCCAGGTCCGGGTTCCCGGCAAGCACGGGTCCGCGCCGCGGGTGTACGAGGTCGTCGCGGTCCTCATCGACGACCAGCCCGGCCAACTGGCCCGCATCTTCGCGGACGCGGGACTGGCCGGGGTCAACGTCGAGGACGTGCGCATCGAGCACGCCACCGGGCAGCAGGCCGGCCTGGTGCAGCTCATGGTCGAGCCGAAGGCGGCACCGGTCCTCACCTCCGCCCTGCGGGAGCGGGGCTGGGCCATCCGCCAGTAAGAGGGCCTCCGGGAAGCCAGTAACCTTGTGCGGGGCGCTCTCGCGTCCCGCACACCACCCACCACCCTTCACCAGGAAGGTGCCCCGCTGTGGAAAACGGCGCCGCCCGGACCGTCCAGCCTGTGATCGTCGCCATCGACGGTCCTTCCGGCACGGGCAAGTCGAGCACATCGAAGGCCGTGGCCGCACAGCTCGGCCTGAGCTACCTGGACACCGGCGCCCAGTACCGGGCGATCACGTGGTGGATGGTGACCAACGGGATCGACATGGACGACCCCACTGCGATCGCCGCGGTGGCCGGCAAGCCCGAGATCGTCTCCGGCACCGACCCCGCCCACCCGACGATCACCGTCGACGGCGTGGACGTGGCCGGTCCGATCCGCACCCAGGAGGTCACCGCCCAGGTCAGCGCGGTCAGCGCCGTACCGGAGGTGCGGACCCGGATCACCGAGCTCCAGCGCTCGCTGGCCGTGTCCGCCGAGGCCGGGATCGTCGTCGAGGGCCGTGACATCGGCACCACCGTGCTGCCGGACGCCGACCTGAAGATCTTCCTCACCGCCTCCCCGGAGGCCCGCGCCGCCCGGCGCAGCGGTGAGCTCAAGGGCGCCGACGTCCACGCCACCCGCGAGGCCCTGATCAAGCGCGACGCGGCCGACTCCAGCCGCAGGACCTCCCCGCTGGCCAAGGCCGGCGACGCGGTCGAGGTGGACACCACCGAGCTGACGCTGGCACAGGTCATCGAGTGCGTGGTCACCCTCGTCGAGGAGAAGCGGGCCGCGAAGTGAACCGTCCGCCGGAGCGTGCGGCGGGTCCTCCGTCGGAGCGCGGTGCCGACGTCGGCCGGCGGATCGGCGTCGGGCTGATGTACGGGCTGTGGCGCCCGCGCGTGCTGGGCGCCTGGAAGGTGCCCGCCACCGGCCCGGTGATCTTCGCGGTCAACCACGCGCACAACGTCGACGGCCCGATGGTCATGGGCGTGGCACCCCGGCCGGTGCACTTCCTGATCAAGAAGGAGGCGTTCGTCGGCCCGCTGGGCCCCTTCCTGACCGGCATCGGCCAGCTTCAGGTGGACCGGCACTCCGCCGACCGTTCGGCGATCACACGGGCGCTCGGCGTCCTGAAGCAGGGCGGCGTCCTCGGGATCTTCCCCGAGGGCACCCGCGGCGAGGGCGACTTCGCCTCCCTGCGGGCCGGGCTCGCCTACTTCGCGGTCCGTAGCGGCGCCCCGATCGTCCCGGTGGCCGTGCTGGGAAGTTCCGAGCGGCGCGGACGGTTGATAAAGGGGCTGCCCCCGCTGCGCCACCGGGTCGACGTCGTCTTCGGTGACCCGTTCGAAGCGGGCGAAGAGGGCGGGCGGCGTACGCGCCGGGCCCTGGACGAGGCGACCGAGCGCATCCAGAAGCAGCTCACCGACCACCTGGAAAACGCCCGGCGACTGACCGGGCGCCAGGGCCTGTCCGCCGGACGGGCCCTGGGCGACACTTGAGTAGTGGATCACCGCGAACCGGTGGTGCTCCACCGATCACCACGATGAACGACGAGGTACGGACTTCATGAACGACGACATCCAGCCCGACGGCTCGGCCGAGCACGAGCACGAGCACGGGGCGCTCGGCGAGGCCGAGTACGCGGAGTTCATGGAGCTCGCCGCGGAAGAGGGCTTCGACATCGAGGACGTCGAGGGCGCCATCGAGGCCGCCGGACACGGCCCGCTGCCCGTCCTCGCCGTCGTCGGCCGCCCCAATGTCGGCAAGTCGACTCTGGTGAACCGCATCATCGGCCGCCGTGAGGCGGTCGTCGAGGACAAGCCGGGCGTCACCCGCGACCGCGTCACCTACGATGCCGAGTGGGCGGGACGCCGCTTCAAGGTCGTCGACACCGGCGGCTGGGAGCAGGACGTCCTCGGCATCGACGCCTCCGTGGCCGCGCAGGCCGAGTACGCCATCGAGGCCGCCGACGCGGTGGTGTTCGTCGTGGACGCCAAGGTCGGCGCCACCGACACCGACGAGGCCGTCGTACGGCTCCTGCGCAAGGCGGGCAAGCCGGTGGTGCTGTGCGCCAACAAGGTCGACGGCCCGAGCGGCGAGGCGGACGCCACGTACCTGTGGTCGCTCGGCCTCGGTGAGCCGCACCCGGTCTCGGCCCTGCACGGCCGCGGCACCGGCGACATGCTGGACCGCGTCCTGGAGGCGCTCCCCGAGGCGCCGCGCGAGACGTTCGGCGGGAGCGGCGTCGGCGGCCCCCGCCGGGTGGCCCTCATCGGCCGCCCGAACGTCGGCAAGTCCTCGCTGCTGAACAAGGTGGCGGGCGAGGAGCGCGTCGTCGTCAACGAGCTGGCCGGAACCACCCGCGACCCGGTCGACGAGCTGATCGAACTGGGCGGCAAGACCTGGAAGTTCGTCGACACCGCAGGCATCCGCAAGCGTGTCCACCTCCAGCAGGGTGCCGACTACTACGCCTCGCTGCGCACCGCGGCCGCCGTCGAGAAGGCCGAGGTCGCCGTCATCCTGATCGACGCCTCCGAGTCCGTCTCGGTGCAGGACCAGCGGATCATCACCATGGCCGTGGAGGCGGGCCGCGCGCTCGTCATCGCCTACAACAAGTGGGACACCCTCGACGAGGAGCGCCGCTACTACCTGGAGCGGGAGATCGAGACCGAGCTCGCGCAGATCGCGTGGGCCCCGCGCGTCAACGTCTCGGCGCACACCGGACGGCACGTGGAGAAGCTGGTCCCGGCGATCGAGACGGCGCTGGCCGGCTGGGAGACCCGGGTGCCGACCGGCCGCCTCAACGCCTTCCTCGGCGAGCTGGTCGCCGCCCACCCGCACCCGATCCGGGGCGGCAAGCAGCCGCGCATCCTGTTCGGCACCCAGGCCGGCACCAAGCCGCCGCGGTTCGTGCTGTTCGCCTCCGGGTTCATCGAGGCCGGCTACCGGCGGTTCATCGAGCGACGGCTGCGTGAGGAGTTCGGCTTCGACGGCACGCCGATCCACATCTCGGTGCGGGTGCGCGAGAAGCGCGGCGCGAAGAAGAAGTAGCGGCGACGGCGAAGGGGCGGCCCCGAACGGGGGCCGCCCCTTCGCCGTCGGCGGATCAGATTCCGCGCCGCGGAGCCGGTGGCAGGGCCGCGGGAACGTGGTGCATCCCGGTTTCCTGCCGCCCGATCGTCCCGACCCGCTGCCACTGCGTCTGCTGCCGGCCCGTGCCATGGCGGGTGCTGTAGGCCCCCAGGCTGTAGGCGCCGTACACGGTGGAGCCCGTATCGTGCGGCAGGTTCCCGAACGCTACAAAACCCAGATCCTCCTCGCCGCTGCGGTCGCCCGGCAGGGTCCGGTAGGACTTGACGTACTCGGCGTAGAGCGCGTCGTAGATCGGCGTGGCCGATGGGCCGCCGTGGTGATCCTGGGGCGTCCGCGCGGAGGGGATGGGCGGGTAGGTCTGGCGGCGGGGAACGTCATATGCGTGCACGTATCTCCAAACGACCCCGAACCGGAAGGGATGCGGCTCAGGTCCCGGCGAGCGGCAGCGTCGCCGCGACCAACCTTCCGCCCGCCGCGGCCTTGTCCAGCGCGTCCCGCAGCAGGTCCTCCCGCGGCTGCCGCCCGATGGACCCGACCGGCGCGGCGAACATGATCACCTGCTGGTGCTTGTTGGCGGCCGCCCGCCAGCCGTCGGTGACCTGGAGCGGCTGGTGCGCCTGCCACCAGGCCACCGGCTGGCCGCCGTTGGCCTGGGGCTGGAGGACGGCGTGCAGCTGGCCCACGGCGAGCAGCACCGACCAGCCGTGCAGTACCGGCGGCACGGCGGCGAGTTCGGTCACCGGGGCGTAGCCCTGCTCGATGAGCAGCGGCAGGAACTCGTCGGCGCCGCCCAGCGAGCCCGGACGCGCGATGGGCGCGGTCGGCTCGACGACCAGGGCGGGGTGCAACTCCCCGGCGATCAGGACGAGTCCGCTGGTGATCCCGAGCACGGCCTGCTCCGGCATCGCCTTCTGGGGCACGGCCTGCTCGGGCGCGCTCCACTGGGGCGGGGTCTGCTCCGGCACCCTGCCGGAGGGGCCCGTGTTCCCGTTGATGGAGCGGACCGCGCCCTGCAGTTGCTCCTCGGTGACCTGGACGACCTGCGAGGGCAGGCAGGTGGCGTGGGCGAAGGCGAGGACGGCGGTCTCGTCCCCGACGAACAGGACGGTGCTGGTGCGCTCCTGTTCGGAGTTGCCGGGGGTGCGGCAGGACGTGCAGTCGTAACTGCCCGGGGCGTTCTGTCCGGCGAGCAGCCGGTCGGCTTCTTCGTCGCCGATCTCGGCGCGTACGGCGTCGCTGACGTCGAGCATGCGCGGCACGGGTGGCTCCCTCGGGATGCTGTGCGTGGCGGAGCCGGGTGGCTCCCGGCCCATGAACCGGGAGGGACCCGGCTCATGAAGAAGACAACGGGTGATCTGTGGCGGGAGTCACGCCCTCCGGCGAACGGAATCGAACCATCCCGTGCGGAGGGTGACGGCAGGTACGGAATCCGGCACTCACGGTCAACTCACCGCAAGTGCAAAGACGTTGGGTCGGTGAAGTGAGTCACAGATCGAGGGTGCCGGTGGTCGAAAAATCAGGAAATCAGTGAATGAAGTGGGTGTCGGAAAAAAGTCTGTACCGCCGGTAACGGTGAACTGGCCTGCCGGAACGGGCGGTTGGTTGATCCGGGCTCCGTCCGCTCCTTACATTCCTCAGCCGTGTGCAACGAGCACCACTCGGGTACGTCCGCCGACCGCACCGGGCCGAGCACGGCTCGGCACGACCTCGTGCGGCGGACGGGGCGAGCGGGCCGGCCGCGTCCATGCGCGGCGGGCACGCCCGCCTTGGGGGACCCCGAGTGCTTCGAGAGGGATCCACATGTCCGAATGTGCCGACCAGAGCCACGACACCACGCGCGACAACGCCCGCAGGGCACGGACGACGGCGGCTCTCGCCGGGGCGGCCCTGCTCGCCCCGCTCGGGCTGCTGGCCGCCACCGGCAACGCCCACGCGGCGGACGCCGGCGTGTGGGACCGCATCGCCCGGTGCGAGAGCGGCGGCAACTGGCACATCAACACCGGCAACGGCTACTACGGCGGGCTCCAGTTCGCCGCCGGCACCTGGCGCGCCTACGGCGGCACGGCCTACGCGCCCACCGCCGACCGGGCCTCCAGGGCCCAGCAGATCGCCGTCGCCACCAGGGTCCAGCAGGCTCAGGGCTGGGGCGCGTGGCCGGTCTGCTCGGCCCGGGCCGGGGCGTACGGCAGCGCACCCGCGGCCGGATCCGGGGCGGGGGCGACGACCGAATCGGCGCACAGCACACACAAGTCGGTGGACAAGCCGGTCCAGGAGGGCGGCCGGCAGAAGGCACGGGACGCGGTCCCGCCGCGGCGGCCGTCGACGGCGCCGGCGCGCGAGGCGGGCCACCCGAACCGCGGCGCCTCCCGCGGCGCGTACACCGTGCGCGCGGGCGACACGCTGAGCGGCATCGCCGCCCGGCACGGGACCACCTGGCAGTGGCTCCACTCCGTCAACAGGTCCGTCATCGGAGGCGATCCCGATCTGATCGTGCCCGGTCAGCGCCTCGAACTCTGAGCCGCTCCGGCTCCCGCCACGGGCCCAGGGCCCCGTCCGGTCCACCGACCGGGCGGGGCCTTCCGCCGTCCGGCGGGGCGCCGGCTCCGGCAGCGAAACGGGTGGAATTCCCCTGCCGTGTCAGCTTCCGGGAACGGCCGCGGATTCGGAATGCGAGGGCGTCCCGGTGCGGTTCGCGGAACGCTTCTCGCGGCGCATTCGGCCGGACTTATCCGGGCGCTGTCCCGGCCGGTGGGAATTGCGTTCGCGGGACTGCGGAAGAGGGGCGGAACCGCCCGTACGTGTGACGGAGTGAGACCGTTCCGGAGGCTGGGGCTTGTGACACAAGTGTGACAGGAGAGGATCGAGTGACCCGCGTGCCGGGGTGGGCTTTCCCCGCCGCGAGCGGGCACCTAGCGTGGCGGTATGGCACCGATTCCCACTCCGCCGGCGGAACCCCAGGACAACCCCGACGCATATGTCGGCCTCGAGGCCGGACAGGCCGAACGGCTCGCGCGTGAACGGGGCTGGAGCACGGTGCGGTCACTGCCGCCGGGCGCGATCATCACCATGGAGTACCGGTTCGGACGGCTGAACTTCGAGGTCCGGGACGGCCGCGTGGCACGGGCCTGGAAGGGCTGAACCGCCGCGGGCGCTCCCGGATCCCGCGGCGGTCCGTCGTCAACTGCCCGTCAGGGGGCGGGCCGCCGAGGCCGTGCCGCGCGGGACGCGGTCGGGGTGCGGCGGCCTGCGGCTGCCGGCCGGGGTGACCGTTGTGCGCTCGGAGCGGCCCGTGTGCCGGCCCGGGGCGAGGTGGGCCGGTGGCCGGGACGTGCGTCCGGCGCCGACCGTCTCGTGGGCCACCGGGGTCTCGTCCGAGGCGGGGGCGCGTGGGGTGAACACGACGGGCGCGCCGACGGGTGCGGCGGGCGCGGGCACGGGTGCCGGGCGGCCGGGACGGGCACGCCAGCGGTCGCGCAGGTCGAACAGGGCGACCTCGGTCCTGGCGATCAGCGGCTCGAACCACGGCAGCGCCAGCAGGATCAGCAGCCCCGCGGCCCAGCCGAGGAGCACGTCGCTCAGCCAGTGCGTCCCCAGGTAGACCGTGGTCAGGCCGACGCCGAGCGCCGTCACCGCGGACAGTGCCGACAGCCAGCGGCGCGCTCTCGGGGTGGAGGCCAGATAGGCCAGGATGCCCCAGGTCACCACGGCGTTGGCGGTGTGGCCGCTGGGGAATATATCGCCGCCCAGGCCCATCTCGTTCGAGCCGATGACGGTCGCGTAGTGGGGTCCCAGACGTCCCATGCCGATCTTCGCGGCGCCGACCGTGGCGTTGAGCAGCAGCAGCGAGGCGGCGAGGGTCAGCAGCGGGCGCAGCGTGTGCTGCCGCCAGGAGCGCCAGCCCAGCCATGCGCAGACCATCACGGCGGTGGGGCCGCGCTGGCCGAGCACCACGTAGTAGTCGAGGAACGCGTGGATCTGCGGCCACTGCTGGTACGGCCGGAAGAACATGACCTGCCAGTCGAGCCGGACCAGCCACGAGGTGGTGACCACGGCCCAGACGATGGCCAGGTAGAAGGCGAGCGTCGCCGAGAAGAGCACGAACCGGTGGCGGCTCATTCGCGGCATGTCGATGTGCGCCGGCCGTTGCGGCTCACGGTCCAGCCTGGCGAACACCCGGTCCAGGCGGGTGAGGGTTCGTTCGGTACGCACCCAATCGACGTTACAGCGAGTGAGGTGTGTTCCCTGACGAAGCACGTGATTTGTGATGACCACGTGATGTGGGATTGCTCTCAACGGGGCTTTATATCCACGGAATCCGCAATCACGAACGAACCCGTCCCGCATTTCCTTTGATCATTCCGGTGGGACGCTTATGCGGCGCTTATGAATGCGTTGACCGAACGTCCGGATGAAATTCCATGCGCCCTCGGCCGGTCGGAGCCGTCCGGTCACGGGGGACCGGAGCCGTTCAGCCAGAACGCCCCGTAGACTGCCGAGGCCACCGCGACGCCGCCCACGATCAGCGCCGATCGGGCCACGCGCGTCCGGGCGAGCGCCGACGCGAGCGGCAGCAGCAGCGGGAAGGCGGGCAGCAACAGGCGCGGCTTGGAACCGAAGTAGCTCGACGCGCACAGGGCGAGTGCGGTCACGACACCCGAGTACACCAGCAGCGCGAGCGGCTGCCGCTGCCGTACGCCGGTGACGTACAGCCAGATGACCCCGGCGACCCCGAGGATCAGCCCGGCCCCGGCGAGGGCCGAGGGGAAGGACGTGAACTTGTCGGCGACGAAGCGGGCGAAGGCGTACCCGCCGTCGAAGCCGTTGCGCCAGCCGGCCTGGACGTGGAGGTAGCCGAAAGGGCCCTCGCCGGTGCGGTGGCCGACCCACAGGACGTATCCGGCGGCGCCGAGCGGGGCGAGCGCCATGCCGAGCAGGCGGCGGGCGGTGGCGTGCCCGGTGGCGACCGGGGCGCGGTGCGCGTCCCGCGCGCCGTCCGCCGCCGTGGCGCTCCGGTCTTCCACGAACGAGGCGAGCGCCGCCGCCCACACCGCCGCGACCACCGCGAGACCCACCGGCCGCGTGAGTCCCGCCAGCAGGGCCAGGGTGCCCGCCGTCACCCAGCGGCCGGTGAGCACGGCGTACAGCGCCCAGGCGGCGAGGGCCGTGAACAGCGACTCGCTGTAGGCCATGGACTGCACGATCCCGACCGGCAGCACCGCCCACAGCAGCACGGCCGCGACGCCGGTCCCGCGGCCGTACACGTGATCGGCGACCGCGAAGATCCCCCAGGCCGCGGCGAGGGAGGCCGCCAGGCTGACCGCGAAGCCCGCGTCGGCGTACGACAGCGGGCTCACCGCGGCGAGCAGCCGCTCCAGCCAGGGCAGCAGCGGGAAGAAGGCCAGGTTCGAGTGCACGTCCCCGTTCGGCAGGCGTACCTCGTAGCCGTAGCCGAGCCCGGCCACCCCGGCGTACCAGAGCGAGTCCCAGCGGGCGGTCAGCAGCGTGTACGCGCTCTTGCCGCGCTCGGCACTCCACAGCGCCAGGACGATCAGGCCCAGAGCACGCACGGCGGCGTACCCGAGGAGGGCCGGGGCGGCCCTGCGCAGGGCCCCGGCGCGGACCACTGCCACGCGCGTCGCAAGATCGCTCACGGACTCGATTATCGGTGCTGCCGGTAACCGGAGCGGCCACCGGGGCACGCCCACGGGGCGCTCACCGGGAACTTACGGGGCATTCACGGGGAAGCGGAGTGGCGCACGCCACACGGGTTGAGCGCCTGCTCTGAGAGGTGAGCCACGCGCCATCCGGGCGAATGAGCGTAGTCTGACGTGTCACTCGCACGTCGTCGCGCAGGTCGGGGGCCCACTCCGCTCCGGCCGAGCCACGGGGAGTCCCCACCCCGCGGGCCGCCGAACGCGAGGGCTCATCTGGGAGGTACGTACATGTCCGGGACGACCGCGGCCGCCGACCGGCTGCGCCGTCGGGCGGCGGGTGCCGGTGCCAACCGCTGGGTCGTCCTGGTCGTCCTCTGCGTCAGCCTGCTGCTGGTGGCGGTGGACGCGACCGTGCTGCACGTGGCGGTGCCCGCGGTCACCGAGGATCTCAAGCCCGGCGCCATCGAACTGCTCTGGATCGTCGACACCTATCCCCTTGTCTGCGCCTCGCTGCTGATCCTGTTCGGCACGCTGGGCGACCGGGTCGGCCGCAGACGGATCCTGCTGCTGGGCTATGCACTCTTCGGCATCGCCTCCGGTGTGGCGGCCTTCGCCCCCAACCCCCAGATGCTGATCTTCGCGCGGGCGCTGCTCGGCGTCGGCGGCGCCATGATCATGCCGGCCACGCTGTCACTTCTGCGGCAGGTGTTCCCGGACCGGCGCGAGCGGGCGCTGGCGATCGGGATCTGGAGCGCGGTCGCCGCGGTGGGCGCGGCGGTCGGGCCGCTGCTCGGCGGCTTCCTGCTCGAGCACTTCTGGTGGGGGTCGGTCTTCCTCGTCAACATCCCGCTGATGCTGGTCAGCCTGCCGGTGGGCCGGCTGCTGCTGCCCGAGTCGACCGGCGGCCGCAACGGGCCCTGGGACGTGGTCGGCGCGTTGCTGGCGGCGGCCGGACTGTTCGGTGTGGTGCTGGGCGTGAAGCGGCTCGGCGGCGGGGAGACGGCGCTGAGCGCGCTCACCGTGGGGCCGCTGGTGGTCGGCGCGGCGCTACTGGTGACGTTCGTACGGCGGCAGCGGCGGCGGACGCAGCCGCTGGTGGACCTCAGGATGTTCGCGCGCCCGGCGTTCAGCACGTCGGTGGGCTGCATCGTGCTGGCCATGCTGGCGCTGGTCGGGCTCGAACTGATCGCGGCGCAGTACCTGCAACTGGTGCTCGGGCTCTCGCCGCTCGCCACGGGGCTGCGGCTGCTGCCGCTGACGTTCGCCGCGATGGCGGCCGGACTCGCCGGGGCGCGGCTGCTGCGGCGGCTCGGGCCGCGGCGGATGGTGTCCTTCGGGTTCTGTGTGACCGCCGCCGCGGTGGTGGTGCTCACGGCGATGGGCGGCCGGGACAACCCGGGACTGCTCCTCGCCGGCTTCGCGCTGCTCGGCTTCGGCCTGGAGATGACGCTGTTCGGGGCGTACGAGTCGATGCTGAGCGAGGCGCCGCCGGCGCAGGCGGGCGGAGCGGCGGCGATCGGGGAGACGTCCTATCAGCTGGGCGCGGGGATGGGCATCGCCCTGCTGGGCACGGTGATGAACGCGGCGTACGCGCCCGGGCTCGCCGATGTGCCGGGGGTGCCGGCGAAGGACTCCGGAGCCGCGGCGCACTCGCTGGGGGAGGCGTACGAGGTCGCCGAACAGCTCGGCGGGCCGGTCGGTGCCGCCCTGCGGCGGGCGGCCCGGGACGCCTTCGTGCACGGGCTGCATGTGACGCTGCTGGTGAGCGCGGGGCTGTTGCTGCTGGGGGCGGTGATGGCGCTGCGGCTGCCGCGGGTGATGCACTGTGAGGAGCCGGCGGTCGAACTGCCCGCGCAGCGGGAGGCCGAGAGGTCCCGCGTCTCGGCATGAGCGCCCTCCCTCTCCGGCGGTCGGCGCCGCGGCGGGGGAGGAGCACGCTGGACGTGCGCGGCTCCGCGCCGTAACGTCGGGCCGGAGTCGCACAACTAGCGGTGCTAGGTTTCAGTTGCCGGAGGGTGTCCCCATGTCCTCGCAGTCGTCCCCGTCGTCCTCGTCGTCCCCGGTGCCCTCGTTCGACCCCGCAGACCCGCTCGGGATCGACGACCTGCTGGACCCGGAGGACCTGGCCGTCCGCGACACCATGCGGCAGTGGGCCGCCGACCGTGTCCTGCCCCGGGTCGCCGAGTGGTACGAGAAGGGCGAGCTGCCCGTCATCCGGGAACTGTCCCGCGAGCTCGGCAGCATCGGCGCCCTCGGCATGTCCCTGACTGGATATGGCTGCGCGGGCGCCACCGCCGTCCAGTACGGGCTCGCCTGCCTCGAGCTCGAGGCCGCCGACTCCGGCATCCGGTCCCTGGTCTCGGTGCAGGGCTCGCTCGCCATGTACGCCATCCACCGGTTCGGAAGCGAGGAGCAGAAGCAGAGGTGGCTGCCTCCCATGGCCGCCGGCGAGGTGATCGGCTGCTTCGGGCTCACCGAGCCCGACCACGGCTCCGACCCCGGCTCCATGCGCACCCACGCCAAGCGTGACGGCACCGACTGGATCCTCAACGGCCGCAAGATGTGGATCACCAACGGCTCCGTGGCCGGCGTCGCCGTCGTCTGGGCGCAGACCGAGGACGGCATCCGCGGCTTCCTCGTGCCGGCCGGCACCCCCGGGTTCTCCGCCCCGGAGATCAAGCACAAGTGGTCCCTGCGGGCGAGCGTCACCAGCGAGCTGGTCCTGGACGACGTACGGCTGCCCGCCGACGCCGTACTGCCGGAGGCCACCGGGCTGCGCGGACCGCTCGGCTGCCTCTCGCACGCCCGCTACGGCATCGTCTGGGGTGCCATGGGCGCGGCCCGCTCCAGCTTCGAGGCCGCCCTCGACTACGCCAAGTCGCGCGAGCAGTTCGGCAGGCCCATCGGAGGCTTCCAGCTCACCCAGGCCAAGCTCGCCGACATGGCGGTCGAACTGCACAAGGGGATTCTGCTCGCCCACCATCTGGGGCGGCGCATGGACGCCGGCCGCCTGCGTCCCGAGCAGGTCAGCTTCGGCAAGCTCAACAACGTACGAGAGGCGATCGAGATCTGCCGTACCGCGCGGACGATTCTCGGGGCGAACGGGATCTCCCTGGAGTACCCCGTGATGCGGCACGCGACCAACCTCGAGTCGGTGCTCACCTACGAGGGCACCGTCGAGATGCACCAGCTCGTGCTGGGCAAGGCGCTCACCGGGTTCGACGCCTTCCGGTGAGCCCCGAACGGGGCAGGGCCGGTGTACGGCCCTGCCTCAGCTCTGGTTGAAGAACCCGTCCGCGCGGTGCACCGCCGGGTCCCCGTTGACGATCTCGGTGTCGGCGGGGGACAGCAGGAACACCCGGGTGGACACGCGGTCGATGGAGCCGCGCAGCCCGAAGACGAGCCCGGCCGCGAAGTCGACCACGCGCTTGGCGTCGGAGGCTTCCATGGCCGTCAGGTTCATGATGACGGGCACGCCCTCCCGGAACAGCTCGCCGATGGCGCGGGCGTCCCGGAAGCTGTCCGGTGTCACCGTGCCGATCCGGCGGCCCTTGTCCTCTGCCGTGTCCGCAGCCACCTTCACCCGGGGGTCGGTGACCCAGGCGTCCCCGGACTCGGTCCCTTCCGTGTAGTCGTCGTCGTAGTAGCGCTCGTCATCGTTGTCGTCGACGAGGCCGAGCCACGCACTCGCCTTGCGTACCGATCCCATGGACGCCTCCTCTCACAGCGGTCTTTTCTGCATTCCGCATCCCTATGGTCATCCATGATGCTGACAACGCGCCAAGTGAACAGGCGGCGCACGGGGGGTTTGTGACGGTACTGGTGCACGACCAATACGTCGAGAGCCCGTATGCCCCAAGGATTTTGACCCACACAACTGCTGACTGAGAGTGAAATATTATTGTTCTCGGCATATGGGTGACGGTCGGGGCGTACGGGTGAACGAAGGGGTCGGTACGATGCCGCGACTCAACGTCCTGCACACCAAGGGGGATGGTCGTGTTCGGAATCGTCAGGCCCTGCCGTCACCGGCTCGGGGAAGGACTCGGCGCCGAGTGGATGGCCCACTTGTGCGGGCTGTGTCTGGCCCTGCGCGGTGACCACGGGCAGTTCGCGCGGATCGTGACGAACTACGACGGGCTGCTCGTCTCGGTCCTGACGGAGGCTCAGGCGGAGAGGGCCGGGCGGGCCGACGGCCTGCGGCGTACCGCCGGGCCGTGCCCGCTGCGCGGAATGCGCACCGCGTCCGTCGCCCTCGGCGAGGGACCGCGACTGGCGGCGGCCGTCTCACTGGTGCTGGCCTCGGCCAAGGTGCGCGACCACGTCGCCGACGGCGACGGACTGCTGGCGCGCCGGCCGGTGGCGCTCGCCGCGCATCGGGTCGCCGACAACTGGAGCCGGGCGGGCGCCCGTACGGGGGCCGGTGTCGGATTCGACACCGCGGTGCTCCTGGACGCGGTGGACCGTCAGTCGGGCCTTGAGGCGCTCGCCGGTCCCGGGACGCCGCTCCTGGCCGTCACCGAGCCCACCGAGACCGCGACCGCCGCGGCCTTCGCGCACACCGCGCTCCTCGCCGGGCGGCCGGGCAACGCCGCCCCGCTCGCCGAGGCCGGGCGCCTGTTCGGACGGCTGGCGCACCTCCTGGACGCCGTGGAGGACCGCGAGTCCGACGCCGCCACCGGCGCCTGGAATCCGCTCACCGTCACCGGGACGCCGCTCGGCGAGGCGCGCCGGCTCGCGGACGACGCGGTGCACGGCATCCGGCTCGCCCTGAGCGAGGTGGAGTTCGGCGACGGACGGCTCGCCCATCGGCTGCTCGTGCACGAGCTCCGGCGCTCCGTCGACCGCGCCTTCGGCACCGAGTCCTGCGGGCACGCGCCCGAGGGGGCCTTCGGCCCGTCGCAGGGACCGTACGCCCCGCAGGCTCCGTACAACCCGAACCACCCGTACGCCGGGGGCGGTGAGCCCCCGCGGCCCGGCGGGCGCGGGTTCTGGGCCGCGTGCGCGGTGGCCGTCGGGCTGTGCTGCACCTGCAAGGTGTGCTGCGCCGACGAGTTCGAGGGTCCGTGGTCGGGCAAGAAGCGCTCGGGCTGCTGCAACAACTGCGACTGCTCGTGCTGCGAAGGGTGCGACTGCTGCTGTGACGGCTGCGACTGCTGTGACGGCTGCTCGTGCTGCGACTGCTGACCACCGCCGGCCGTACACCCCGTCCACCAGCTGCCCCGGCCACGAGCCCCGGGCCCGGACGATGGGCGGCGGCGGGGTTTGGCCGCCGGGCCGCGTATGGAAGGGCTCATCTCATGATGGACCTGTCCGACCCGTGGAAGCAGGGACGCGCGCGCCGTTCCGAGACGGCGCCGGCGCCCGGCGACCCGCTCGCCCGGACCGGCGTGTCCGGGCCCGGGGGCTATCCGGAGCATCGAGTTCCGGACATCCCCCGAGCCCGGACGGCCGAGGGCGAAGCGGTCGCGGTCACCGCTGCCGGGGCGGACGAACCGGCCTTCGGCGGACGGCCCTTCGGCGGCCGGGTGCGGCTCGCCGCCGGCGCGGGACCGGAGCGGGCCTCCCGGGCCGACCTGCGCGAGCGCCCGGCCGGACGGCGCCGTGAGGGCATATGGGGTGCGGGGGCCACGACGGCGTGACAGCGGCGGGGGGACACGGGCCCGGCCCGGGGTCGCCTTCCCGCTGTTGACCACATGTCAATTCCCCCTGATCGCACATAGTTCACTCGAATCGCACATGGTCGCGCGGCCGAAAGGCGCCCTTGCGCCGACCGGTCGTTCGGCCGAATACTCCCCCACAGCGCTTGTCAGGGGCACGGCGTGTTCGGAATCCGAACATCCGTCCGCTGACTGCGCCTCACGGGCCCCGACCCCACGCGGGCCCCCGACTTCCTTTGTGGAGGAACGAAAAGTGAGGATCAAGCGCACCACTCCCCGCAGCGGCGTGACGAGACGGACCCGGCTGATCGCCGTCGCCTCCGGCTTCGTGGCCGCAGCCGCGTTCGCGGTCCCCAGTGCGAACGCGTCCGACACTCCCACCACCTTCAGCGCGTCCCAGCTCACCACCGCGAGCGACTCCGTGCTCAAGGCCGACATCCCGGGCACCGCCTGGACCGTCGACAGCAAGACCAACCGGGTCGTCGTCACCGTCGACAGCACGGTCTCCCAGGCCGACATCGCCCGGATCAAGCAGCAGGCGGGGGGCAACTCCGGCGCCCTGACCATCAAGCACACCGCCGGCAAGTTCAACAAGCTGATCTCCGGCGGCGACGCCATCTATGCGAGTAGCTGGCGCTGCTCGCTGGGCTTCAACGTCAAGGACAACAGCGGCAACTCCTACTTCCTGACCGCCGGTCACTGCACCGACGGTGCGGGCACCTGGTGGTCGAACTCCTCCCACACCACCACGCTCGGCACCACCGCCGGCTCCTCCTTCCCCGGTCACGACTACGGCATCGTGCGCTACACCAACACCTCGGTCGCCAAGCCGAGCGCCGTGGGCAGCGTGACCATCACCAGCGCGGCCACGCCGTCCGTGGGTACCACCGTCTACCGGCGCGGCTCGACGACCGGCATTCACAGCGGCAGGGTCACGGCGCTCAACGCGACGGTCAACTACGGCAACGGCGAGATCGTCAACGGTCTCATCCAGACCACCGTCTGCGCCGAGCCCGGTGACTCCGGCGGCTCGCTGTACTCCAACAGCGGCATCGCCTACGGCCTGACCTCCGGCGGCAGTGGCAACTGCACCTCCGGCGGTACGACCTTCTTCCAGCCGGTCACCGCCGCGCTGAGCGCCTACGGGGTCCACATCGGCTGACGTCCCTCTGTGCCGGGCCGCGGAGTGCGCGGCCCGGCGCCCCCCGCGCTCCACAGCGAAGAGCCCCCGTACGCAACCGGCGTGCGGGGGCTCGCCCTTGGGCGCGACGCGGGTTACGGTCGAAGGGCCGTGAGCCTGCGCGCCCGTGCCGGATTGGGGGGACCGTGATGGTCGAGGAACTGGTGACGGCGGGGGTGGCGCTCGCGTCCGCCGGAGCGGTGGGCCTGATGGTGGCGGCGCGGGTCGTCAAGCAGTACGAGCGGGGCGTGGTGTTCCGCCTCGGCAGGCTGCGCCCGCAGGTGCGCGGACCCGGGCTCACGCTGATCGTCCCGTTCGTGGACCGGCTCCAGAAGGTCAGCATGCAGATCGTGACGATGCCCGTGCCGGCGCAGGAGGGCATCACCCGGGACAACGTGACGGTGCGTGTGGACGCCGTCGTCTACTTCAAGGTGACCTCGCCGGCCGAGGCGCTGGTCCAGGTGGAGGACTACCGCTTCGCGGTCTCGCAGATGGCGCAGACCTCGCTGAGGTCCATCATCGGCAAGAGCGAACTGGACGACCTGCTGTCCAGCCGCGAGAAGCTCAACCAGGGGCTGGAGCTGATGATCGACAGCCCGGCCGTGGAGTGGGGCGTCACGATCGACCGGGTGGAGATCAAGGACGTGTCGCTGCCCGAGACGATGAAGCGGTCCATGGCCCGGCAGGCGGAGGCCGACCGTGAGCGCCGGGCGCGGGTCATCAACGCGGACGCGGAGCTCCAGGCGTCGAAGAAGCTGGCCGAGGCGGCCCAGCAGATGGCGGACACGCCCGCCGCGCTGCAACTGCGGCTCCTCCAGACCGTGACGGCGGTCGCCGCCGAGAAGAACTCCACCCTGGTCCTGCCCTTCCCGGTCGAGCTGCTGCGGTTCCTGGAGAAGGCGCAGCAGCAACTTCCCGCGGCGGCTCCGGCGCCCGCGCCCCGAGTGGAACCCGCGCCCGAGAGGCCGAATTCGAGCCAGGGCTAGACCTCGCGGAATGTGGACCGGTCATCCGCACGTGGTGTTTGCGCTGTGAATGTTGCGTGAACGCCCCAGCGGTGATCTCGGGGGACAGGTCGATACGCAGGGGACATACGCCCGTTGACGTATACGCGTCCAGAACACGACCTTGTGTGCGCGCTGGGGGCATCGGAATAGTGGGCGCCGTTCAACCGCCTTCCGGCTCGTCGGGTCCCCACTACCTCACGGGTCGGTCCCCCACAGGAAGACGTCAGTTGAAGCATCGACGCATACCCGGACGCCGTGCGGCCGTGGCGGGTGCGGGCATCGCCGCCCTGCTCGTCGCGGGAGTCACCTTCCAGAGTGCGAACGCCAGTGAACCCGCGAAGGCCCCCGAGGTCCGGACCCTTTCGTCCGCGGCGGCCGGAAAGCTCGCCTCGACGCTCGTGCGGGACCTCGGCGCCGACGCCGCGGGCACGTACTACGACGCCACGACGAAGAGCCTTGTAGTGAACGTGCTCGACGCGAGTACCGCCGAGACCGTCGAACGGGCGGGTGCCAAGGCCAGAGTCGTACGGAACTCCCTCGCCGAACTGACCGGCGCCCGCACCGTGCTGGAGAAGGACGCGACCATCCCCGGCACCTCGTGGGCGACGGACCCCGTGACCAACAAGGTCGTCGTCACCGCCGACAGCACGGTCTCCGGGGCCGAGTGGACCACGCTGAGCGAGGTCGTCGACGGGCTCGGCGCCAAGGCCGAACTCAGGCGTTCGAAGGGGGAGTTCAAGCCCTTCGTCGCGGGCGGTGACGCGATCACCGGCTCCGGCGGCCGCTGCTCGCTCGGCTTCAACGTGGTCAAGGGCGGCCAGCCGTACTTCCTCACCGCCGGCCACTGCACGGAGGCGATCTCCACCTGGTCGGACGCCGGTGGCACGGTGATCGGCCAGAACGAACGGTCCAGCTTCCCGGGCGACGACTTCGGTCTGGTCAGGTACACCGCGAGCGTGGACCACCCGAGCGCGGTGAACCTCTACAACGGCTCGACGCAGGCGATCACCAGGGCGGGCGAGGCGACCGTCGGCGAGAAGGTGACCCGCAGCGGCTCGACGACCCAGGTGCACAGCGGCACGGTCACCGGTCTGAACGCCACCGTGAACTACGCCGAGGGCACGGTCAGCGGTCTGATCCAGGCCGATGTGTGTGCCGAGCCCGGTGACAGCGGCGGCTCCCTGTTCGACGGCGACACCGCGATCGGCCTCACCTCCGGTGGCAGCGGCGACTGCACCTCGGGCGGTGTGACCTTCTTCCAGCCGGTCACCGAGGCCCTCTCGGCGACCGGCGCCCAGATCGGCTGATCCCGGCCCCGGCCTCCACACAGCCGGCGAAAGCCCCGCCCTCACGAGGGCGGGGCTTTCGCATGGCCGTCACGCCCCTCGCGCTCCGGGCGCCGGGCGTTTGCGCAGGTGAGACACGCTCGAACGGATGTCGCACAGACGTTCGGAAATTGGTTTATGGTGGGGGTGAGAGAGATGGGAACTGATGTTCGAGGGCGGTCACGGCTCACGAGTGCGGGAGGTGCGGATGCCGGACTTCACGCATCTGCACACCGCCTCCGGGTTCTCCCTGCGCTACGGCGCCTCGCACCCGGAGCGGCTGGCCGAGCGCGCCGCGGAACGGGGCATGGACGCGCTCGCGCTCACCGACCGCGACACCCTGGCCGGCTCGGTCCGCTTCGCCAAGGCCTGCGCCGCGGCGGGCGTCCGCCCCCTGTTCGGTGTGGAACTGGCGGTCGAGACCGCGGAGCCCGTACGGCGGGAGCGGCGCCGCACCCCCGTACGCGGAGGCGCCTTCGTCGACGAGTCGGCCCCCCGGGCCACCTTCCTCGCCCGCGCCGGCGCCCGCGGCTGGGCCGATCTGTGCCGCCTGGTCACCGCCGCCCACTCCGGGCTCACGGCTGCGCGCGAACAGGGCGGACCCCCGTCTCCGGGCACCCCGCTGCTGCCCTGGCCCGGCAACCACGCCGACGGCCTGACCGTCCTGCTCGGGCCCGACTCCGACGTCGGCCGCGCCCTCGCCGCCGGCCGCCCCGACCGGGCCGCGAGACTCCTCGTGCCCTGGCGTGAGACCTACGGCGACGCCCTGCGCCTGGAGGCCGTCTGGCACGGCCGCACGGGCACCGGACCCGGCTCGCTGCGCCTGGCCGCCCGCACCGTCGGCTTCGCCGCCGAGCAGCGGATCCGGCCCGTGCTCAGCAACGCCGTCCGGTACGCCGACCCGGGCCAGGGCCCGGTCGCCGACGTGCTGGACGCCGCCCGCCGGCTCGTCCCCATCGACCCGGCCAAGGAGCTGGACTCCGGCGAGGCCTGGCTGAAGGAACCGGACGCCATGCTGCGCGCTGCCGAGCGGATCGTGGAGGCCGCCGGCTTCCGCACCGAGGCCGCCCACCGCCTGCTGGAGCAGACCCGGGCGACGGCCGCCGAGTGCCTGGTCGACCCCGAGGACGACCTCGGCCTGGGCACCGTCCACTTCCCCGAGCCGCACCTCGTCGGCGCCGGCTGCCGCACCGCCCAGCGCGTACTCGCCTCCCGGGCGGCGGCGGGCATGGTGCTGCGTGGCTACGCCGGCCGCCGGGACTACTGGGAGCGGATGCACCGGGAGCTGGACATCATCGCCCACCACGGCTTCGCCACCTACTTCCTCACCGTCGCCCAAGTCGTCGACGACGTGCGGAAGATGGGCATCCGGGTCGCCGCCCGCGGCTCCGGCGCCGGCTCCCTCGTCAACCACCTCCTCGGCATCGCCCACGCCGACCCGGTCGAGCACGGGCTGCTGATGGAGCGCTTCCTGTCCAAGCGGCGCACGGCCCTGCCCGACATCGACATCGATGTGGAGTCCGCGCGCCGGCTGGAGGTCTACCGCGAGATCATCGGCCGGTTCGGCACCGAACGGGTCGCGACCGTCGCCATGCCGGAGACGTACCGCGTACGGCACGCCATCCGCGATGTCGGGGCCGCCCTGTCCATGGATCCCGCCGACATCGACCGCATCGCCAAGTCCTTCCCGCACATCCGTGCCCGCGACGCCCGCGCGGCGCTCGACGAGCTGCCCGAGCTCAGGGAGCTGGCGGGGGAACGGGACAGGTACGGCAGGCTGTGGGAGCTGGTCGAGGCCCTGGACGCCCTTCCCCGCGGGGTCGCCATGCACCCCTGCGGTGTCCTGCTCTCCGACGCCTCCCTGCCGTCCCGCACACCGGTCGTGCCCACCAGCGGCGAGGGCTTCCCCATGTCCCAGTTCGACAAGGACGACGTGGAGGACCTCGGGCTGCTCAAGCTGGACGTGCTGGGGGTGCGGATGCAGTCGGCGATGGCGCACGCGGTCGCGGAGGTGGAGCGGACCACGGGGGAGCGGATCGACCTGGACTCCCTGCCGGACGGCGACCCGGCGACGTACCGGCTCATCCGCTCCGCCGAGACCCTCGGCTGCTTCCAGATCGAGTCCCCGGGCCAGCGCGACCTGGTCGGACGTCTCCAGCCGGCCGGCTTCCACGACCTGGTCGTCGACATCTCCCTGTTCCGGCCCGGTCCGGTCGCCGCCGACATGGTGCGGCCGTTCATCGAGGCCCGGCACGGGCGGGCGCCGGTGCGCTATCCGCACCCCGACCTCCGGGAACCGCTGGAGGAGACGTACGGGGTCGTCGTCTTCCACGAGCAGATCATCCACATGCTGCACCTCATGACCGGCTGCGGACGCGACGAGGCCGACCGGGTGCGGCGCGGGCTGTCCGACCTGGAGTCGCAGGGGCGGATCAAGGTGTGGTTCGCGCAGCACGCGGCGGCGAAGGGGTACGACGCGGAAACGATTCACCGCACCTGGGAGATCGTCGAGGCGTTCGGCTCCTACGGCTTCTGCAAGGCGCACGCGGTCGCCTTCGCCGTGCCGACGTACCAGTCGGCGTGGCTGAAGGCCCATCACCCGGCCGCCTTCTACGCCGGGCTGCTCACGCACGACCCCGGGATGTACCCGAAGCGGCTGCTGCTGGCGGACGCGCGGCGGCGCGGGGTGCCGATCCTGCCGCTGGACGTGAACAGGTCGGGAGTCGCCCACCGTATCGAACTGGTGTCTGAGCAGAAGCCGGGTTCTTCCGGTATGTGGGGACTCCGGCTGGCCCTCTCCGATGTGCACGGCATCAGCGAGGCCGAGGCGGCGCGGATCGCGGACGGACAGCCCTACGCCTCGCTGCTCGACTTCTGGGAACGGGCCCGGCCCAGCCGCCCGGTCGCCGCCCGGCTCGCCCAGGTGGGCGCGCTGGACGCGTTCGGCGCCAACCGCCGCGACCTGCAACTGCACCTGACCGAACTGCACCGCGGCGCCCGCGGCGCGGGCGGCGGCCAACTGCCGCTGGCCGGCGGGAGAAGGACGGCCACGGCCGGGCTCCCCGACCTGTCCGACGCCGAACGGCTCAGCGCCGAGCTGGGCGTGCTCTCCATGGACGTCTCGCGGAACCTGATGGACGACCACCGGAAGTTCCTCGACGAGCTGGGCGTGGTCCCGGCGCGCCGGCTGCGCGAGGCCCGGCACGGCGAGACGGTACTGGTCGCGGGCGCCAAGGCGGCCACCCAGACCCCGCCGGTCCGGTCCGGCAAAAGGGTCATCTTCACCACGCTGGACGACGGCACCGGCCTGGTCGACCTCGCCTTCTTCGACGACTCCCACGACGCCTGCGCGCGCACCGTCTTCCACTCCTGGCTGCTGCTGGTGCGCGGCGTGGTGCAGCGGCGCGGCCCGCGCAGCCTCAGCGTGGTGGGCGCCGCGGCCTGGAACCTGGCCGAACTCGTCGAACTGCGTGCCGAGGGCGGACTCGACGAAGTGGCGGCGCGCCTGGCCGGACCGGCACCGGAGGAGCCCGGTGACGGCGCCCCCACGCGCGGCCGGACGATCCGCATGTCCACGGGGTATGAGATGCACCCCTGGGCCGATCTGCGTCCCGCGGGCGAAGGCCCGCCGGGTGGAAGGAAGTTGTGGCACCAGAGTCCAGGGAGTGCGGGATGACGGTTCTCTGCGTACGTTTCCAGCTGCCGCCGATGTACGAGGCCGCCCTGCCGGGGCTGCTCGGGCTCCTCGGGGAGTTCACCCCGGTCGTCGAGGCGCTGCCGCCGGACGGGGCGCTGGCCGATCTGCGGGGCGCCGAACGGTACTTCGGGCGCGACGCGGTCGAGCTGGCGTCGGTGATCCGGGTCCGCGCCCTCGCGCTGCACGGCGTGGACTGCGTGATCGGCGCCGGGCCGGGCCCGATGCTGGCCCGCATGGCCCTGCGCGACGCCCGGCCCGGACTCACGTGCGCGGTGCCCGGCGAACCGGACGCCGTGGCGGGGTTCCTGGCCGAGCGGCCCGTCACCGCGCTGCCCGGCGTCGGCGCGGTGACGGCCCGCACCCTGGACGAGTACGGCCTCGACACCCTGGGCCGGGTCGCCGCCGCGCCCCTGTCGACCCTCCAGCGACTGGTCGGCGCCAAGTCCGGCCGCGAACTCCATGAGAAGGCGAACGGCGTCGACCGGAGCCGGGTCGTACCGAACGCCGTCTCCCTCCCCCAAGCTCTCGGCCGCGTTCGAGGAGGGGGGAACCCCGTGCTCGCGGCGGAACGCCCCTTCGACCGGGACGAACTGGACCCCGACCGGCACCGCAGGGCGCTGTTGTCGGCCGCCGGGGAACTGGGCTCCCGGCTGCGCGCCCTGGGCAAGGTCTGCCGCACCCTGACCCTCACCGTGCGCTACGCCGACCGGACCCCGGTCGGTACCACCCGCAGCCGCACGCTGGCCGAACCGACCGCGCACTCGGCCGCGTTGACCGGAGTCGCGTACGCCCTGTACGAGGCCCTGGGACTCCAGCGCGCCCGGGTCCGCGCGCTCGTTCTGCGCGCCGAGGGCCTCGGGCCCGCCGAACAGGCCTTCCACCAGCTCGCCTTCGACCCCGCCGACGAGAAGGTCCGCCGTATCGAGGAGGTCGCGGACCGCGCGCGAGCCCGGTTCGGCCCGCGGGCGGTGATGCCGGGCACGCTGGCCGCGTGACTCCCCTCGGATCGGGGTCAGTTGGCCCACGGCGGAGTGAGCACCGTGCCGTTCGCCAGACGGGCCTGAAGGCCGATGGACGTGGTGACCCAGGAGACCGCGGTGCGGTCCGCCGGGTTCTCCACGGTGAGCGTCGCACCGGCGTTGATGATCACCGTGTCGCCCGCGGCGACGCGCTCGGTGCGGCCGTCGAGCGTGATCAGGAGTTCGCCGTCGAGCAGGTGGAGGATCTCCTCGTGGGTGACGGTGTGGGCCGGGGCCTTGGTGCCGGCGGGGATCTCGCCGCGCCAGGCGCACAGCTGCCTGGACCCGGTCCGCGGGGTGGCGTACGAGACGAAGCGGGCGCCGTGGATCTCGTGGGTCACGGCGTCGGACGGGCGGACGACGGGCATGGGTGTCTCCTCGGAAGTGATGGTCAAGTTGCTTGACTAAATGGCCCGCAATCATAGTCAAGCTGCTTGACTGTCTCGTCAAGGGTGTTTCAATGCCTCCGTGCAGAACTCCGAGGCCATGGCCCTGTCCGCCACCCTGCTGGCCGTCGCCGGCGAGCTGACCCAGCGCATTCACGGCGGCGTCGTCGCCCGCGGCTTCGAGGGGCTCCGGCCGGCGCACGGCTTCGCGTTCGCGCGGCTGGCCCCGGACGGGGCGACGGTCACCGAGCTGGCCGCCCATCTGGGGGTCACCAAGCAGGCCGCCAGTCAGCTCGTCGACGAGATCGTGCGCAAGGGATACGCGGAGCGCCTGCCGCATCCCCAGGACGCGCGGGCCCGTCTGATCGTGCTGACCGAGCATGGCTGGGCCTGCACCCGCGCGGCGGAGGAGTCGGCCGCCGATGTCGTGCGGGCGTGGGGCGAGGTGATCGGTGAGGGTGAAGTGCGCGCGCTGTGGGGGAAGTTGGCGCGTCTCGCGCCGTACGGTCCGATCCGGCCCGCTTGGTGACGGTGCGTCAGGCGTGTTACATCACGACCCTCGGCCGTATCCGGGCGTCGCCCGAAGTTTTTACTGACGCGTAACTTCACAGTTCTACTACTCGTCCGTAACTTGACGAGTGAACAGCATCCCGTGATCCGGATCACAGGGCGTAGTGCCGTCGCACCTCCCTTGAGCCGCAAGGAGATCACCCGATGCTGCCCTTCAAGCGCGTCCTCAGACCACTGGCCGCCCTGCTGCTGGCTGCCGCCCTCGCCACCGCCCCCGCCGCCACCGCTCACGCGGCCACTGCTCCGAGCAGCGGCTGGAACAACTACAGCTGCAAGCCCTCCGCCGCCCACCCCCGTCCGGTCGTCCTCGTCCACGGCACCTTCGGCAACTCCGTCGACAACTGGCTGTCTCTCGCGCCGTATCTGAAGGACCGCGGCTACTGCGTCTTCTCCCTCGACTACGGCCAGTTGCCGGGCGTCCCGCTCTTCTACGGCCTCGGCCCCATCGACAAGTCGGCCGAGCAGCTGTCCGCCTTCGTCGACAAGGTGCTCGCCGCGACCGGCGCCCCCAAGGCCGATCTCGTCGGCCACTCGCAGGGCGGGATGATGCCCCGCTACTACCTGAAGTTCCTCGGCGGAGCCGCCAAGGTGAACGCCCTCGTCGGCATCGCGCCCGACAACCACGGCACCACCCTCAGCGGCCTCACCAACCTCCTGCCCTACTTCCCGGGCGCGAGCGACCTGCTCAAGGCCGCCACCCCCGGCCTCGCCGACCAGATCGCCGGGTCCGCCTTCCTCACCAAGCTCAACGAGGGCGGCGACACCGTGCCCGGCG
The DNA here is from genome assembly GCF_006540305.1 of Streptomyces sp. 6-11-2. Classification (GTDB taxonomy): domain Bacteria; phylum Actinomycetota; class Actinomycetes; order Streptomycetales; family Streptomycetaceae; genus Streptomyces. The sequence goes on from NZ_BJOR01000001.1 coordinate 5,676,393, forward strand.
TGCACTACACGGTCATCGCCACCAAGTACGACGAGGTGGCCACGCCGTGGCGCACCCAGTACCTGACCGGCCCCGACGTGCGCAACGTCCTGTTGCAGGACCTGTGCGCGGTCGACCTGTCCGAGCACGTGACGATCGGCACGATCGACCGCATCGCCTTCCACGAGGTGGCCAACGCGCTCGACCCGGCGCACGCCGGCGCCACCACCTGCGCGTCGGTCTTCAGCTGACGTGGCTCGGGGCCTGCCCGGCCTGAGCCGCCGGACAGGCCCCGCGTTCGACGGGCCGCGTCAGCGGCCCCGTCCGCCGCCGGCCGCGGCGCGACGGCGGACCGAGGCGAACAGGGCCGCCGAGCCGAGCGCCAGGGCGGCCGCGCCGCCGACCGCGAGGTACGCCGTGCGGCCGTCGCCTCCGGTCTCGGCCAGGTTCACCGGGCTGCCGGCGGCCCGCGGCCGGTTCGGCTCGTCGGCGGCGGCCTGTGCGGCGCGGTCCGCAGCGGCCGTGTCCCCGGCCGACCGCACGGCCGGGTCCGAAGCCGGATGCGACGCCGGGCTCGCGGCCGGCTCCGCCGACGGGGGCGCCACCGGATCCGTCGTGGTCCGGGCGTCGTCGTCCCCGTGGCCGTGGTGCTCGACCGACGACCTGCCGGCGCCGTCCTCGATCTGCCGCTCGGTCGGCGCGGAGGCGGCCGGCGCCGGGGCGGAGCCGCCGGACGCGCCGCCGCCGCTCCCGCCGCCGTAGGTGACGTCCGAGCAGGAGTAGAACGCCTCCGGGCTGTCCGAGCGCTGCCACACCGCGTACAGCAGGTGCCTGCCCGAGCGTTCGGGCAGCGTGCCGGAGAAGGTGTAGAAGCCGTCCGCGGCGACCGGGTCGGTGGCCGTCGCCACCGGATGCGCCAGATCGAGGTCGTCCCAGGCCGGCGACTTGGCCGGGTCGTAGCCGGGCTTGGTGAGGTAGACCGTGAAGGTGCCCTTGTGCGGGGCGGTCACGCGATACCTGAAGGTGTACGCGCCGCTGTGCACGCCCGTCGCGGGCCAGTCCGCGCGGGGCAGGTCCAGCCCCTTGAACTCCTCGTTGCCGGCGCTGCACAGCCTGCCGTCCGGTATCAGCTCCCGGTGGCGGCCGTCCGCGTCGCCGATCCGGATGCCGTTCCAGTCGTACAGCGCCTGGGTGCCGCCGGCCTCGACGGCCGCCTTGCAAGCCGCCGACTTCGGGCTCTCCGGTCCCTCCGCGTAGCACTGGGCCACCCGACTGACCGGGTCCCCCATGGAGCCGTGCGCGGCCGCGGGCGCCGCGGCGAGCGCGGTCAGGGCCAGCGGGGCCAGGCCGAGGACGGCGGAAGCGGCGGCCGTGCGGCGTGCGGGCATCAGGGGGACTCCTCGGGGCGGTTGTTCTGACACGGCGGGACGGATCCCGTGGGCGGGACGGATCCCGTTGAGTGGGACGGATCCCGTGGGGGTGATCAGAAGCTAGCCGCAAGGCACCGCGAAAACGCCGGTTGGAGGCGGTGCGGGGAGATCCTTATGCTCGCGTTAAGGGAGCGCTGAGGCTGCGCTCAGGTGGGGATGGGACAGGGGCTGAGCGGTGGGCGCGCAGGGCATGGCGGGCGAGGGGATCAGGGCGGCGTCCGCCGCCGAGGTGCCGGCCGTGAAGGCGGTGACCGACGCGGCCTACCGCCCCTACATCGAGCGCATCGGAGTCGTCCCGGCGCCCATGGAGGCGGACCACGCGGCGAACGTGGCGGCGGGGAAGGTGTTCGTCGTCCGGGAGCCCGAAGGGGGCCGGGTGACGGGACTCGTCGTGATCGAGGCGCGCGCGGACCATCTCTTCCTCGACAGCATCGCCGTCCACCCCGACGCGCACGGCACGGGGGTGGGGCGGCGGCTGCTGGAGTTCGTGGACACGCGCGCGCGTGCGCTGGGCCTGCCCGAGGTCAGGCTCTACACGAACGCGCTGATGTGGGAGAACCAGCGGATCTATCCGCGCTTCGGCTACGAGGTCGTCGAGCGCCGTGTGGACGGGCCCTACGACCGCGTCCACTACCGCAAGCGGCTGGTCTGACGTCTCATCGCCCGGCCGCCGGTCATGTGTCCGGCCACCACGTGCGCGCGATGTCCTTGCGGACCTCGGGCCGCCCGGCGGGACGCCGGTCCGCTTCCTCGCGGACGCGGCGGGCGTCCGTCTTCCTCAGGGGCTTCTGCACTGTCACTCGGCGCATGGCTGCCTCCTTCGAGGCCTACCGGGTCCGTCTTCGTACGGAGGTAGGACCTTTCGGGCGAGAGTCGCTTATCGGTGCGGGTCTGTCTGTGGCGGCTGTCACGATTCGGTTGTCAGTGGTCGGTGTCACTCTGGGGTGCATGAGTGCGCATACGACGACCGACGGTGACGGGGCGGGCTGGGCCGGGGTGGACTGGGACGCCCAGGCCGCCGTCTTCGACGAGGAGCCGGATCACGGGCTGCGCGACCCGGGGGTGCGCGCCGCCTGGGCCGAACGGCTGCGCGGCTGGCTTCCCGGGCGCCCCGCCGAGATCCTCGACCTCGGCTGCGGCACCGGCAGCCTCTCGCTCCTCGCGGCCGAGCAGGGGCACCGGGTGACCGGCGTCGACCTGTCCCCGGCGATGGTGGAGCGGGCCCGGGCGAAGCTCGCCGGCCACGACGCGGTGTTCCTGGCCGGCGACGCGGCGAACCCGCCGGTGGGCGGGCAGCGCTTCGACGCCGTCCTGGTCCGGCACGTCCTGTGGACACTGCCCGACCCCGCCCGCGCGCTGCGGCACTGGCAGGAACTGCTGCGGCCGGACGGACGGCTCGTCCTGATCGAGGGTGTCTGGGGCACGCTCACCCCCGTCGGCATACCCCCGGACCGGCTGACCATGCTTCTTCGGCCACTCGTCTCCCACATCCACCTGGAGTCACTGTCGGCCGACGCGCGGCTGTGGGGCCGTGAGGTGGACGACGAGCGGTACGCGGTGGTGGCCTCGGACTGAGCCCGCGCGAGCCGGTGCGGGAATCAGGACAGCAGCGCCTCGAAGCCGCCCTCGCGGGCCAGTCCCTCCAGTTCGTCGAGGGCGGCCAGGGCGGCGACCGCCGCCCCGGGGTCGGTGCGCGCCAGGCCGCTCGCCGCGAACTCGTCCTCGTCCAGCCGTCGTACGTCCGTGCCGTCGGCGGAGCGCCACAGGTCCAGGTCGAGGTCCTCGACGACGAGGTCCGTGCCGGAGCGGGTGGCGGGGCGGGTGACGTCGCAGTACCAGCCCTTCAGTGCGCCTGAGGCGTCGCGGACCTCCTTCACCGAGTACCAGCGGTCCCGCCAGTAGTGCTCGGTGAAGACGTCGCCCGGCTCGAAGCGTACGAAGCCGAAGTCGCGGGCGCCCTCGCCCGCCCACGCGGCCCGGACGGTGAGGCGCGTGCCGTCGTCGGACACGAGCACGCCCCGGTAGCGGATCTTGGTGCGGCCGCCCTTGACGAGGACGACGTCCACCTCCGTCGGCGCCGGCGGCCGGCCGCCGGCCTCAGCCGAGTTCGCGGACATGGCGCACCTCCGTCCCGCAGACCGCGTACCCGAACCACTCGTTGATCGCGATCATCGGCGCGTTGCCGGTGTCGTTGCCCGTGAACGCCTCCGTGTACCCGGCGGCCCGGGCGCGGTGCAGCGAGTCGTTCTTGGCGAGCTTGGCCAGGCCCCGGCCGCGGAAGGCGCGGGCGGTGCCCGTCATGGCGGTGGAGTAGCGGGTGCCGCCGTCCGTACGGGCCGCGGTGAAGGCCGCGGGACGGCCGTCCACCACCGCCACCGACGTCAGTTCGGGGCTGAACAGCGGGTGCCGCCAGGTCTCCGCCAGCCAGGCCGCGTAGTCGGTGAACTCGTAGTCCACGTCGCTGGGTTCGTCCGCCGTGGTCTCCGCGTCCAGCTCGAACAGGGGGCGCGGGTCGTCGGCGAAGTCCGTGCCCCGGCGCAGTTCCACACCAGGCGGCGGGTCCTGCCGCGGCGGCAGGGTGCCGCCCGCCAGGTCCAGGCGGAGGAAGTGCGCGCTCCGGCTCGCGCGGTAGCCGTGCCGCTCGGCAAAGGCGCGGTTGCCCGGCTCGTCCAGGACCCAGGAGTGCAGCCTGGTCGCCCCGTGCGCGGCCAGATGTTCCTCGGCGGCCCGTACGAGGAGCGTGCCGGCGCCGCGGCGGGTGTGCTCGGGATGCACGTACACGTTGATGTTGCCCTGGCCGGGCTCGGTGCTCTCGTGGGACAGGTGCACCTGCGCGGTGCCGATCACCTCGCCGTCCGCCACGGCGACCAGCGGCCGGTAGCGGGCGTCGCGGTGCAGATGGGTGAGGTCGTGGACGAGTGAGCCGGGGGTGAACAGTATGAACGGCAACGCGAGGTGCCGGACACGGGCGAAGCCCTCGAGGTCGGCCGGCGCGTCGGGGCGGAGGTCGCGGATGATCACGGTCATGGAGGGGCACGCTACGGCGGAGACCGGGCGGGGTGCCTCCCATTTTCCGCTGGGCCGCACGCGCGCGGGTGCGGGACAATCACCCCGTGACCTTGAAGATCCACATCGAGGACGGCGCACCTCCCTACGAGCAGGTGCGGGCGCAGATCTCCGAGCAGGCGCGGTCGGGGGTGCTGCCGGTGGGGTACCGGCTGCCCACGGTGCGCGGGCTGGCCGAGTCGCTCGGGCTCGCGGCGAACACGGTCGCCAAGGCCTACCGGGCGCTGGAGGCGGACGGCGTGATCGAGACGCGCGGGCGCAACGGCACGTTCGTCGCCGCCGCGGACTCGGCGGCGGCGCGGGAGACCGCGGCCGCCGCCCAGGCGTACGCCGAGCGGGTGCGACGGCTCGGGCTCACCGAGGACGACGCGCTCACCGCCGTGCGGGACGCCCTGCGGGCGGCCTACGGGGAGCGGTAGGGGAGCGGCGGCCCCGCAACAGACTCACCGGCCCGGCGGAACCTTCTGCCGGTCACCCGTGAGCGCCGGAGTGCGGGTCACCGCCAGGCCCGCGCTCCTGGCCGCCCGTGCGAACACCACCGCGTCCTGGACCGCCGCCCCCGTCGGGTCGTTGTTGAAGTAGGCGTACACGTCCCGCGTGTCCGGCCAGGTCGTGGCGATCCGGTCGACCCAGGTCTCCAGCGACCGCCGGCCGTAGTGCGGCCAGGCCCGGGCGCGGCCCACGTGGAAGCGGACGTACCCCCAGCCGGCCGTCCGCCACAGCGGCGTGACCGGGCGGGCGTAGGCGTCGGCCCAGCACAGGGCGGCGCCCCGGGCCCGGAGGACCTCGCGCACCTCCGGCGTCCACCACGACTCGTGGCGCGGCTCGACCGCGACCCGGGTGCCGGACGGGAAGCACGCCAGGCAGGCGTCCAGCAGTCCCGGATCCGCGCGCAGGGTCGGCGGGAGCTGGAGCAGCACCGGGCCCAGCCGGTCGCCGAGGCCCGCCGCGTGCGTCATCAGGCGGTGCACCGGCTCCCCGGGGTCCTTCAGCCGCTTGATGTGGGTGAGGTACCGGCTCGCCTTCACCGCGACCACGAAGTCCGCCGGGACCCGCTCCCGCCAGGCCTCGAAGGTCTCCCGCGCGGGCAGCCGGTAGAAGGCGTTGTTGACCTCCAGGGTGGCGAAGGCGGCGGCGTACTCCTCCAGCCACAGCCGTGTGGGGCACCTCTGCGGGTACAGCACGCCCCGCCAGTCCTTGTACTGCCAGCCCGACGTCCCGACGAACAGGGTCATACGCCCATCAAAGCACCGGTGCCCGCCCGGGACCCGTCACAGGTACAGACCCGCGTCGGCCCCCTCGCGCGGCTCCGGCAGCGCCGTCGGCGACGTGCCCCGCCGCAGCGCGTACAGCTCGGCGAGGGTCGCCCCGTCGCGGCCCACCCCTTCCTCGGTGCCCAGCCAGTTCACCGCCTCCCGGCGGGTCAGCCGGCCCACCTCGATGCGGGCCAGGCACCGGCCCGGGCGGACCACGGCCGGGTGCAGGCGCTCCAGGTCCTCGTTGGTCGTCACCCCGACCAGCACGTTGCGCCCCTGGCCGAGCAGTCCGTCGGTGAGGTTCAGCAGCCGGGACAGGGCCTGGCCCGCGGTGTGCTTGGCCTCGCCGCGGATCAGCTCGTCGCAGTCCTCCAGCAGGAGCAGCCGCCAGCGCCCCTTGCCCGCCGTGTCCTCCTCGCCGATGGCGATGTCCATGAGGTAGCCCACGTCGCTGAACAGCCGCTCCGGGTCCAGCACGCAGTCCACCTGGCACCAGTCGCGCCAGGACCGGGCCAGGGTCCGCAGCGCCGAGGTCTTGCCCGTGCCCGGCGGGCCGTGCAGCAGGAGCAGCCGGCCCGCGATGTCCTCGGGGGTCGTCTTCATCAGCCGGTCCATGGCGTCCGCGACCGGGCCGGTGTAGTTCGGCCGCAGCTCGTCCCAGGTGCCCGCCGAGATCTGCCGGGTGGTGCGGTGCGGGCCGCGCCGGGGCGAGACGTACCAGAAGCCCATCGTCACGTTCTCCGGCTGTGGCTCCGGCTCGTCCGCGGCGCCGTCCGTCGCCTGCTCCAGCACCTTCGCGGCCAGCTCGGCGCTGGTCGCGGTGACCGTGACGTCGGCTCCCCGGTTCCACCGGGAGATCAGCAGCGTCCAGCCCTCGCCCTCGGCGAGGGTCGCGCTGCGGTCGTCGTCGAGGGCCGCGCGCAGCACCTGGGCGTCCTTGGGCAGCAGGGTGGCGCCGGGGCGCACGCGGTCGATGTTCGCCGCGTGCGAGTACGGCTGCTCGCCCGTCGCGAAGCGGCCGAGGAACAGCGCGTCGACGACGTCGGACGGCGAGTCGGAGTCGTCGACGGTGAGCCGGATCGGCAGAGCGTCGTGCGGGTTCGCGGGCATGCCGCCATGATCCGTCACGCGGGCGCCGTGCGCACCCGGTTTCCCCCGCGCGTCCCGTGCCGGCGCCCGGACGGAGTCCGTCGCGGGCCGAGCCTGCCGGAACCCTGTCCCGCGGATGATTTCCGCCCTTACTGTTGTCCTTGATGAGACGTCATGGGGGGAATCCGGAGGCGGGGCGGTGGCGGCTCACCGCACTGCTCGGCGTGGGTGTGACGGCGGTGGCCCTGGTCGTGGCCCTGCTCAGCACGCTGCCCGGCGGCGCGAGCACCGAGGGCACCACACGCGACGGCGGCAAGGTGCACGGGACACCGGCGACCCCGCGGGACGCGGACGAGCCGGACGTCGGCTGGGGCTTCACCCACACCCAGTTCAGCGCCGACGAGGGCAGCGCGGCCGCGACCGGCCGGGCCGGGGCACTGCTGTCGAAGGACGGCGGCCTGCCGCAGAACCAGGCGATCATGGGCTGGGGCGCCGACAACCCCGAGCCGGTCAAGGGGCGTTACGACTTCGAGGCGCTGGACCGGCGGATCGACTTCGTCCGCGCCTCGGGCGGCACTCCGGTGATCACGCTGTGCTGCGCGCCCGACTGGATGAAGGGCGGCCGGGCCGGCGTGGACAGCACCGACTGGAGCCAGGACGCCCTGGAGACCGCGCCGACCCGCGACCACTACAAGGACTACGCCGCACTCGCCGCGACCGTCGCCGAACGCTATCCGGACGTACGCCACTTCATCGTCTGGAACGAGTTCAAGGGCTTCTGGAACAACGCCGAGGGCCGCTGGGACTACGAGGGCTACACCGAGCTGTACAACCTGGTTCACAAGGCGCTCAAAAAGGTCGACCCCAAGATCATGGTGGGGGGACCGTACCTGGTCATGGACAGCGTCGACCCGCGGCAGAAGCAGGACGCCTCCACCGTTCTGAGGGGACCCTGGGGAGCCTTGGACCAGCGGGTCCTGGACGCCTTCGCCTACTGGAACCAGCACAAGGCGGGCGCCGACTTCGTCGTCGTGGACGGCTCCAGCTACACCAAGGACGACGACCTGCTGCCCGACGAGTTCCGCGCCACCGACAAGCTGACGGACGTCGGCCGGTGGGTGCGGTCGCAGACGGGCGGCCTTCCGCTGTGGTGGGCCGAGTACTACGTCGAGCCCGCCGACCGCAACGACGACCGCAAGGACTGGTCCGAACCGCACCGCGTCGCCGTCCAGGCCGCCGGCCTGATCGCCATGGCCAAGGGCGGCGCCTCCACCGGCTTCTACTGGAACCCGGAGAACCGCACGGGCGACTGCCCCGGCTGCCTGTGGACCCCGACCGACTCCTCCGGCGGCGGCCGGGCGCTTCCCATGTACGACCTGGTCTCCCGGTTCAACCGGGCGTTCCCGCCGGGGACCGGGTACCGGACGGTGTCCGTCGCCCCGGACGACGTGCCCAACGTGCGCGTGCTGGCCGACGACCGGACGGTCCTGGTGGTCAACACCCTGAACCGCACGATCAGCGCGCGGATCGACGGCAGGCGCTTCGACATGAAGGCGTACGAGGTGAAGTGGCTCCAACGGTGACCCGCCGGAGCCGCTCCACCCGCCGTCCGCTCAGCCGCCCCCCATGGTCAGGAACCGCTGCACCAGCGAGGTGAACAGCACCGCCAGCAGCGGCAGCGAGAACCAGAAGCTGCCCTGGAGCCACCGCACCCGGCGCACACTGGGCCGCATCGCGACCCGGACGACCTCCCGCGCCGTCAGCAGCACGGTCAGCGCCAGCGCCGCGGCTCCGCCGACCACCGACCACGGTGTCCACGTCACCCTCGGCCCGATCGGCCCCGGATTCGGCTCGGGCACGGGACCGGAGGGCTGCTCGCGCAGCTCGTACAGGGTCACGTCGTCGTTGCCGAGGACCTTCCTCAGCTCCTGCCGGTCGTCGAGGTGGCGCACCAGCCGCGACTCCCAGGTGGCCGAGTAGCCCACGTCCATCCGCAGATACGTCACCTGACTGCGGTTGATCATCAGGTACGCGTTCGGACCCGCGTCCCTGAGCGACTTGACCAGGCCGGAGACCAGCACCGGGTCGGCCGGTGCCAGGGTGGGCACGTAGTCGACGCGTTCCATGTCCCGCGCGCCCCACGGCATGGCCGGAGTGACGTTGACGGCCGGGTCGTTGCTCAGCCACAGCAGCCGTACCGTCGGTCTGTCGTGGGCGTACACGTAGTCCATGGCCGCGACCTCGCCGGGCCGGATCCGCTCGAAGGTCTCGTTGCCCCACCGGGCGACCAGGAAGCCGCCCATGAGCAGCAGGCCCGCCAGCAGCGCGGCCAGCGGCGCCAGAATCACCCGGTCCTTGTCCCGTTCCTCCGCGGTGGCGCCGGTGCGCGGGAAGAGCGCGAGCGCGGCGAGCAGGGCGGCCCCGGGCAGGGCGAACATGAAGACCCGCAGCGCCATCTCACCGCCGTAGGACTGCATCCCGAAGCCGAGGAACGGCACGAAGGTGAGCACCGGCAGGGAGCGCTCGCGGTACTTGTGCTCGCGTCGCCGCCACCAGCCCCAGCAGGCGAAGGCCATCACGGAGCCGGCCAGCAGCACGCGTGCGTACAGCACCAGTTGGTGGGTCGAGTCGCCGCCCTGGATCCGGCCCGAGACGGACGTCGAGACGTTGCTGCCGACGCCGCCGACCCCGCCGAACAGCTCGTCGAAGTGGCCTGACCAGTACGGCTCGGCCATGAAGCCCAGCCAGAACGCCGCCAGTACCGCGAACAGCACGGGCAGGCCGCGCAGTTCGGACCTGCGGACCAGGACCAGCACGGCCAGCACGCCCAGCATCACGAACGGGGTGAGCTGGTGCGCCGGGACGCTGGCGGCGAACAGGCCGATCACCACCAGGAGCAGCACCGCCCGCTGCCGCCGGTCGGCCGGCTCCACCTCCGCCTCGCCCGGCCGGGCCTTGGTCCACGGCATCCGCGGCGCCCGGAACCAGACGAGGAGGATCGCCACGAAGGCCAGGTACAGCAGATAGGTGAAGCCCTGCGGGGAGAAGTAGTCCTGGCCCACCCAGCCGCTGAGCACGAAGATCCACACGCCGGTCCACCTGGCCCGCCAGCTCGCCCGCAGCGAGCGGGTCAGCAGGAACATGGGGGGCAGGTAGAGCAGCTGAATGGTCAGCGGCCACCAGCGGATGACCTCGGTGAAGTCGCTCAGACCGCACGCGCGGGCGACGAAGGCGGCCACCGCGAAGAACCCGGGCCAGCTCCACCGCGCGTCGAGGTCCGGCACGGCCGATCCGGTGCGGTCGATGAAGTCGATGAAGCCGAGGTGCTGCCAGGCGGTGGCGAAGCGCGGCTCGCTCTCGATCACCGCGGGCAGCGCGTGCAGGGAGACGACGGTGGCGACCAGGGTGACCAGCAGCAGTGCCCGGTGTTCGCGGCGCAGCCACAGCAGCGCGGCGAACACCCCGATCAGCAGCGCGGCGCCGGCCAGGGTCGGCAGCGGCAGCACCGAGACGAGGCCGAGGCCGCCCATCCGGTCCAGGTCGGAGTCGTCCAGGCGCAGCGCGGGCACCCAGTACAGCAGCAGTGCCGCGGCCAGCAGACAACCGAGCAGGACGCCGGCCCGGGTGGGCGCGAGACGCTCCCGCCAGGACGGGTCGGGCCCGCTCCGGGCGAGGAGGTCCTCCTCCGGGGCGGCCTCCCGCGGCGAGGTCCCCACCTTCGGCACGGTGGCCCGGTCCCCGGCCGCGAAGTGCGTCTCCGGTACGACGGCCCGCTCGCCGGCGGTGTACGGACCGCCGGGTACTGCGGCTTGCTCTCCGATGGAGTAGGGGCCGTCCGGTACTGCGGTCCGCTCTTCGGTGGAGTTGGGGCCGCCGGGTACTGCGGCTCGCACTTCGGTGGGGAAGGGGCCGTCCGGTACTGCGGTCCGCTCTTCGGTGGAGTACGGCCCGTCCGGTACGACGACTCGGTCCTCCGGCCCGAACGGGGCGTCCACCTCGCGCTCGGCCGGTCCCGGCGAGACCGGCTTCAGCTCCTCCACCGTCAGCTCCTCCACCGGCAGCCCCAGCGCCTCGGGTCCGTGCGGCCCGGCCGGCGGCCGGTCGGGGTCCACCGCGGCGGTGCCGGCGGGCGGGGTGCCCGGTCCGGGCCGTACGTCCGGCCGGCGCTCCACGTGGTCGAAGTCGATGTGGATGCCCAGGGCGAGGGTGTCGGACTCCGCTGCCCAGGCGGGCCGCCGGTGCGGTGCGGTCCCGGCGGGGTCCTCGCGCGCCCCCAGGTCGGCGAGGTCCCCGTCGGGTGCGGCGTCGTCGGGTGCGGCGGCGGGCACGGCCCTGACGGTCCGGTACAGCTTCGGCGCGGCGATCGCGACGATCACGGCGAGGCTGGAGATCTCCGCGACGCCGGCGCCGGTCAGCCCCATCCGGGGGAGCAGCAGCAGCGTCAGACCGAGCACCAGGGCGCACAACAGGCCCTGGAGCCAGGCCAGTCCGGCGGTACGGCTCTGGGCGCGCAGCACCGCGAAGTACGTCTCCATCACGACCCGCAGCAGGGCGCCGACGGCGAACCAGCGCAGCAGCGGGGTGGCCGCGTGCGCGTAGCCCTCGCCGAAGACGTGCAGGATGTACGGCGCCAGCAGGAACAGGAGCCCGCAGATGGGCAGCATGATGCGGGCCATCCGCTTCAGCGCCGCGCGGGTGTTGGCGGCCAGCCGGGCCGGGTCGTGCGACCCCTCGACGGTCAGTGAGGCACCCATGTTGATGGCGAGCAGGTTGACCGTGCCGCCGATGGTGGTCGTGATGTAGAAGTACGCGTTGTCCGCGGAGCTGACCTGCGCGGCGATGATCACCGGCACCAGGTAGACGACCGCGAGGGAGAACAGCGAGCCGGTGTAGTCGCCCGCCAGGAACCGCCCGAGTTCCTTCGCCGTCGGCGGCCTGGCGTGGTCCTCGGTCGCCCGTACGTGCCGGGGCACCAGGCGCCGGAACACCAGCCAGCCCAGCGGCACGATGGAGAACGCGATCGCCGCGACCCAGGAGACGAAGACGCCGGTCGTCGGGATCGCGACGGCGAGCCCCACCAGCAGGGCCAGCTTCACCCCCGAGAACACGGTGTTGCCCACCGGGACCCAGGGCGCGCTGCGCAGCCCGGTCAGCACCCCGTCCTGGAGGGTGAGCAGGTTCCACGCCATGACGGCGACGACGAAGCCGAGGCCGTGGGCGAGCCCGTGCAGGAAGCGGTACGACGGCCCCCACGCGTCGAGGGTGAGCAGGAACATCCCGGCCGCGCACGCCACGATCAGCGAACTGCCCACGTACGTACGGGCGATGAGCCGTCCGGTGGCGCGGCCGGAGATCGGGATGAAGCGGGCCAGGGCCCCGGTGAGCGTCACCGCGGTCAGCCCGGCGAGGAGCTTCATGGCGGCGATGGCGGCCGAGCCCTGGCCGACCGCGTCGTCGGAGTAGTAGCGGGCCGCGACCAGCCAGTAGCCGAGGCCCAGCACCGCGGAGATCCCGGTGTTGAGCATCAGCGCGTAGGCGTTGCGGAACAGCGGGTTGCCGCCGGGGGGCCGGCTCCGTCCGGGCAGCCGCAGACGGCGCCCCGGCTGCTCGGGCGCCTTGGGCCCGGTGGCCGATGCCTCGGTGGTGGTGGTCGTGTCAGACACGGGTACGGATGGCCTTCCGGCGGACCTGTCGGGCTCTGCGGACCATGGCGTAGCCCTTGGTGAGGGCGCGGTCCCTGGCGAAGTTCCGGGTGATCGCGCGGCCCTGGACGATCCGCTCGAACTCCTCGGTGGACGTGCTGCGGCGCACCGTGAGCCGGTGCAGCGCGTACGGGCCCTGCCGTCGGCGGGCCAGGGCGTTGCCGACGGCGAGGGCCTGGGTGAAGCCCGCCGCCCGCACCAGGGCCCGCACCCGGCGGCTGGAGTAGCCGTAGGGGTAGGCGAACGAGGCGGGCACGGTGCCCAGTTCACCGGCGACGATCTCCCTGCAGCGGATCAGCTCCGACCACAGGGTGTCGTCGTCGAGCTGGTCGAGCTGCGGGTGGGTGTGGCTGTGCCCGCCGATCTCGACCCCGCCGGCCGCGAGTTCGCGCACCTGGTCCCAGTCGAGCATGGTGTCCAGGCCCCCGCCGGTGTGGTGGGCGCCGCGGATCCAGCCCGTGGAGACGAACAGCGTGGCGGGGAAGCCGTAGTGGTCCAGCGTCGGCAGGGCGTAGCGGTGCACGCCCTCGTAGCCGTCGTCGAAGGTGATCAGGACGGGGTTCGCGGGCAGCGGCGGCAGACCCCTGCCACGCCAGTGCCCGGCCAGCCGGGCCGTGGTGACCGGCTGGAAGCCCCGGTCCTTGAGCACGGCCATCTGCTCCGCGAACGCCTCGGGCGTCACGGACAGTTCGCGGGTGGCCTCGTTGGGCTCCGGCGCGACCGCGTGGTACATGAGCACCGGCACGGGCGCGCTGGTACGGCTGTTCATGTGGTGCGTCCCCCCTCGTCCTGCCCGGTCCCCCCGGTCTGCGGGGTCTGCCCGGTCCTTCCGTCCCCCGGGGCGTGCGCGATCCCGGCCACCGATGACACCGATGACACCGATGACACCGAGACCACCGAGAACGCCGTGCCACTCCGCCGGGCCCTGACACTGCCGACGGCGTAGCCGCCCGCGGCCGTGAGCACCCCGGCGACGATCGCGCCGGCCCGGCCCGCGCCGCCCGGCCGGGCCAGCAGCGCGTCTCGCAGGCCGCGGGCCACCCCCGAGGGCAGCACCCGGGTGGTGTACCGGCGTTCGGACTCGAGGCCCTTCTGCGCGCCGACGCTCCGCGCGACCAGCGCCTTCGACAGGCCCTCCGCGTAGACCCGGGTGCGGAAGTAGCGGAAGTGCTCGCGCGTCTCGGGCACCCGGTGGTGGATGACCGCCCGGTCGTCGATCAGGAGGACCGCGTCCGGGCGGGCCCGGGTGAGCCGGATGCACAGCTCCGTCTCCTCGCACCCCAGCGGGCGCTTGTCGCCGTCGCGGCCGATGCCGGTGGCGAAGCCGCCCGCCGCGTCGAACGCCGTGCGCCGGAAGGAGGCGTTGCCGCCGAGCACGTTGCGCACCCGGACCCGGCCCGGCGGCAGGCCGCGGTAGGTGCAGCCCACCACCCAGTCGAACTCCTCCGGGAACCAGGCCGGCCGGCGGCCCGACGCCCAGACCGGGACCGTGCGGCCGCCGACGGCCATGACCCGCGGGTCCGCGTACCCCTCGGCGAAGTGCCGCAGCCAGTCCCGCTCGGCCACGGCGTCGTCGTCGAGGAAGGCGACGATCTCACCGCGCGAGGCGGCGATGCCCGTGTTGCGGCCGGCGGACAGGCCGCGCGGGCCCGCGTTGGCGAGCACCCGCACCTCGCCGCCGTCCGGGTACTCCTTGTACTCCTTGGCCAGCCTCCCCAGCAGCGCCGGGTTGTGGTCCACCACCAGGAGGGTCTCCAGGGCCGGCCGGGACTGCGCCCGCACCGAGGAGACCGCCGCGAGGATGTCCTCCCAGCGGTCCTCGGTGTAGACGCAGATCACGACGGAGATGCCGAGACCGCTCAAGACGCCTCTCCCCGCACCGCGTCGAGCATCGGTGACCGGCGGGCCTGGCGGCCCTGGCGGCGCAGTTCACGCCGGTTGGAGCGCTCCTTGAGGATCACCTTCAGCACCCGCAGTCCGTCCCGCACGGCGCGCAGATTGCTGGCCCCGTGGATGCGCAGGTACTCGTGGCTGGGGATCTCCTGCACCTTCAGTCCGGCCTTGACCACTCTGATGTTCATCAGCGTCTCGACCTCGAAGCCGGTGCAGTCCAGCTCGATCTTGTCCAGGCAGTGCCGCCAGAACGCGTTGTACCCGTAGCACAGGTCGGTGTAGCGGGCGCCGAACTTGCGGTTGACCACGGCGCACAGGGCCCGGTTGCCGAGCTTGCGGATGAAGGTCATGTCGTCGGTGCCGCCGCCGTTGGCGAACCGGGAGCCCTTGGCGAAGTCCGCGCCTGAGACCAGGGCCGAGACGTACGAGACGATCTCGCCGCCGTCGGCCGAGCCGTCCGCGTCGACCATCACGATGATGTCGCCGGTGCACTCCTCGAAACCGGTGATCAGGGCATCCCCCTTGCCCTTGCCGCGCTGGTCGACGACCTTCACCTTGGGCCACAGTTCCCGGGCCACCTCGACGGTGTCGTCGGTGGAATTGCCGTCCACGAGGACCACTTCGTGAATCCAGTCCGGAAGTGTCTTGAAGACGTAGGGCAGATTCTCGGCCTCGTTCATGGCGGGAATCACCACGCTCACCGGCGGTGTGATGGCCAAGTGTGAGGAAATGGGCCGGTATTCCGCGGCGAGCGTCGGATCCTGTTCCGACGAAGGCGAGCGCAGAACGGAGCTCATGAGTCGTGTTCCCTCTCGTCCGGCGGACCGCCCGCCCCTCGGGCGGCCCGGCTGTGTATCCGGTTCGAAAGGGGGGTTGATCACCCGGGGCACGCCGGAAAGGCTCTCCGAACACACCGGGTGAGCTGGCAAAGCTGTCCGGCCTGCCGGAAGAACGGCAGCCGGTCGCGCGGCACGGCTCGGTCACACCTGCGGTCACCGAGCACGGCACCCCCCTACCGCGCTCCGCGCCGGAACGTCCCGGCCCCGAGCCCTCCCCTTGAGCCGCTTGCAGACGGACCGATGCGGGTGAGATGTACGACGGTATTGATGATTGAACCAGTATGGCAAGACCTGGAACGAGGCCTCACGTTTTTGTTGGTTTTGCCGTAACGCAACCCTGTACGTACTGTTCATCGCCTGGAACGGATTTGTCCCATGCGTTTGAGGATTCTGTCCGCGGGCTCGAACAGTTCCGGCCGCGACAGCACCGCGTTGCGCAGCGCCCGGACCGGGGCGCGGCGCGCCCGATGCCCGACCGCCACCGGGTGACGTCGTGTCACCCACCCCTCGCACACGCTGAGTTCGCGTGTCTTCAGGGAGTCCTTGTACTCCTTCTGGCCCCGGCCGAGATCCAGGTACGCGATGCCGTCGGCGGCGGCCGCCTCGGCCATGCGCAGATGCAGGATCAGTCCCGGGGAGAACTTCGCGAACGCCGGGTCGTAGGCCGGGAACCAGCAGGCCAGCACCCGTTCGGAGCGCAGCCCGAAGTGGGCGGCGACCGGCCGGCCGTCCGCGTACAGCACTGACAGGATTCCCGCGAAGGAGTCGGAGCGGGTGTGGAACAGCTGTGTCACCAGGTGGGTGATCCACTCGTGCGCGAAGCGGTCGCTGCGCCCGGTCCGCCGGTACTGGGCGGACTTCCAGGCCATCAGCCTGCGCAGCGCGGCGGGGTCGCGCTCGTCGTGGACGTAGCGGACCGGGCCCGTGTCACGGCCCAGCCTACGCTCCTTGGCGAGTGTGGTCCGGGTGAACTTGGGCGACCGGGCGCGCAGTTCGCGCACATACGTGTCGTAGCCCTGGTCGACGTCCATGACCGGGGACGGGAAGCTGCCGGAGGCTCCCGCCTCGAACGGCTCCTGGCCCGTCACCAGGTGGTCGAACTCCCAGACGGCCAGTGAGCAGGCCCGCAGCAGCTCACGGGCGTCCCAGGTGAAGCCGGGCCGGTGCACCAGGCCCTGGCAGTCGGAGACGCCGAGCCCGACGGCCCGGCCGACGCCGGTGGCCGATCTCTGGAACGGGAAGAACGCGGCGGGCTCGCCGTCCTCGCGGACCACCGCGATCCGCACCCCGCGTCTGCACCGGCCCACCGCGAGCGTGAACTCGGGGGAGAGGAAGGGGTTCCCCAGTTCCTCCGCACCGTGCAGATGAGCCTTGGACTGCATCGCGGTCCACGCCGCCCGGTCGGCGGCGCTCAGCTCGCCGGGGCGGTACACGCTGATGTCCACGTCAGGAGCCCTGTCTTCTCGCCGTACGGCCGCGCTGCCGCCGCACCAGAACCAGCAGGAGAACGAGGGAGCTGAACGCGGTGACGGCCAGCAGTCCGCCGCTGACGGACCATCGGTGCACGGCCAGCATCCCCTGGGCCACCAGCATGTCGAGGACGACCGCGCCCGCCACCGAGACGAGGACGCGGCCGAAAGGATCCAGTCCGCGCAGCGCGGCGGCGATGGCCGCGGCCGGCGCCGCGAGCAGGAAGAACAGCGTCAACGGGCCGCGCAGGGGGGAGTTGGAGCCGGTGAGCGCGAGCAGCGCACCGATCCCCCCGATTGCCGTCGCGGCGCCCGCGAGCAGCGGTGACAGGTCCCTCCCCGGCCCTGACCGCGCCCGCTGTGTGCCCGGTGTTGAAGCTGTCTTGATGCGTATGGTCTGCATTGGCGACTTTGCCCCCCGAAGCGCCGGATGCCGGGCTTCAATGTCGCGCAGCCCGCGGCGCCCGTCAAGATGCGGAAGCCGCTCGTACGGGTGCTCGCCTGCTTGCGGACCTCCTTCGAGTGGCCGGTTCCCGACCTCCCAAGCCTCTTGCGCCACAACGGATTTCGTTGATCGCTAAAAAGTTTTGACATGGACACTTCCCTGTCAACACGCGTAGCTGCTACCACGGTTACGGCAGAGATCCTGCTAAAGGGAGGTTCCATGAGACGAAGTTCCCGAATTTCCGCCTATATCGGTTCCCTCCTCCTGACCCTCGGCCTCGCCCTGACCGGGGCGACGATGGCGCAGGCGGCCCAACTGGCAGCGAACGGCCCGTACGTGGCCCTCGGCGACTCCTACTCATCCGGGGTGGGCGCCGGCAGCTACATCAGCTCCAGCGGCAGCTGCAACCGCAGCACGAACGCGTACCCCTACCTGTGGAACGCAGCCAACTCCCCGTCGTCGTTCTCCTTCACCGCCTGCTCGGGTGCCAGGACCGACGACGTACTGGCCAACCAGCTCGGCCCGCTCAACTCCGCCACCGCCCTCGTCTCGATCACCGTCGGCGGCAACGACGCCGGGTTCTCCGACGTCATGACGACCTGTGTGCTCCAGTCCGACAGCGACTGCATCTCGCGCATCAACACCGCCAGGGCGTACATCGACTCGACGCTGCCCGGCAAGCTGAACAACCTCTACTCGACGATCCGCACCAAGGCTCCCAACGCGCGCGTGGTCGTCATCGGCTACCCCCGCTTCTACCTGCTCGGACAGCTCTGCCTGGGCCTCAGCGAGGCCAAGCGCTCCGCCATCAACGGCGCCGCCGACTACATCGACGCCGCCACCGCCAAGATCGCCGCCAACCACGGCTTCGTCTTCGGCGACGTCCGCACCACCTTCACCGGCCACGAGATCTGCTCCGGAAGCTCCTGGCTGCACAGCGTCAACTGGCTCAGCATCGGCGAGTCCTACCATCCGACGGCGGCCGGCCACTCCGGTGGCTACCTCCCGGTGTTCACCAAGGCGGCCTGACCCACCGTCACCACAACGCACCACCAGGCCCTCTCCGCGCCCGAAGCGGAGACCCCGCGCGTCGGGGTCTCCGCCGCGCCGGCCCGCCCCTCGGGCCGATCCTGCGGGACCTCTCGGTCATCGCTCAGCCCAGCGCCGCTGCCGCCCCCTTGAGCATCAGCCCGGCCCCCAGAGCGACGACCACGCACGCCGACCCGAGCGGCGCGGTCCTGCGCACCAGGGCCGCCGCCGGGCCCGCGGTCCAGCGGGGGCGCCCGTCCAGCAGCCGGTGTACGCCGCTGCCCAGCTTCACCACGGCGATCCCGGCCGCGGTGAGGGTCAGGGCGAGTCCGACGCCGTACGCCACCACGAGCAGCAGCCCGAACCAGGCCTGCCCCAGCGCCGCCGCGCCCACCAGGACCACCACCGCGGACGGACTGGGCACGAGCCCGCCGGCGAACCCCAGGAGCAGGGTGCCGCGGAGGGTGGGTGCCGCGGGGTGGGTGTGGGCGTGGCCGCCGTGAGTGTGTTCCAGGCCGTGATCGTGATCGTGGCTGTGCGCATGCCCGTGCCCGTGACCGTGCCCGTGGTCGCGGTTGCGCCAGGCACGGCGTACGAGGCCGGCGCCCGCCAGGGTGACCAGGACGCCACCGGCGACTCCCAGCCAGGCGATCACCGAGGGCGCGGCCGCGGAGCCGGCCGCGACCAGCAGCCCGAGGGCGACCACGCCGAGCGTGTGGGTGACCGTCACGGAGGCGGCCAGCGGCAGGACGTCCCTGGGGCGGGCCCGGCCGCCGCGCGCCGCCGCCATCGCCGCCATGACGGTCTTGCCGTGGCCCGGGGCCAGGGCGTGCATCGCGCCGAGCCCGACGGCGACGACCAGGGCGAGGGCGGCGAAGCCGAGGGTGAGGTCGTGCCGGGCGACCAGGTCGTCCAGAGCCCGTGTCCAGCGGTCGGCGCCGCGGGGCAGCACGGAGGCGGCGGGCGCGTCGCGCCGCTCGTCGGCGAGCGCGGGGCCGCCCGGCCGCACCCGCAGGGACGCGGCGGAGGTGTCGGCGGGGGAGGACAGCAACCGCGCCGGATAGCGGGTCAGTTCGCGGGACACGGAGGTGTTCGGCACATCGGACGCGGTGAGCGTCATCCGGTCGCCGCGCGCCGTGATCTCCCGCCAGCCGGGCCCGGAGGACGCCTCCGCGCCGCGGAAACCGACGGTGGCGGTGGCTCCCTCGGGCAGCGGCGCGCTCAGCCCGCACTCCACCCGGAGGGTGTCGAGGCCCGCCTGGCCCGGGCGCACGCGCGCGTGGCTGCGGTGCGCGGTGAGCGCGACCGTGCGTCCGTCGACCGTGACGGCGCTGTCCCGCGCGGCCTTCTCGCACCGCTGCCGGGCCCACGCCGCCAGGCCGCTCCGCTCGATGTCCGGCTTGGCCTGGGTCGCCGGGATCTCGGCGAGGTCCTCGACGTGGTCCACGCGGAGCACGCCGGGGGAGGCGACCAGCCCGTCGTACCGGTTGACGGTGAAGTTCCCGAGCGGATGCGCGCTCGCGGCGCCGGCCGGGACGAGGACGAGCGCGCAGGCCGCGGCGAGGACGGCCCCGGTGGCGCGGAGGGGGCGGAGGTGTTTCATCGGGCTGCCTCCGGGGACTTCAGGGTCGTGCGTGCCGTGCGGGCGATGAGGGGGGAGAAGCCGGGGTTCGGTTTCAGGGCGGCCTTGCGGTAGCCGGTGGCCGTGGCCTGCCGGGCGTGGGGGAAGGCCTCCCGGGCGCGGCCGTTCCTGTGCGGCGCCCTGGCGGGGGCGGCCGGGGTGGCGTGGAGTGGGTGGAGGTGTTTCATCGGGCTGTCTCCAGGGACTTTAGGGTCGTGCGTGCCGTGCGGGCGGCGAGGGGGGAGAAGCCGGGGTTCAGTTTCAGGGCGGCGGTGAGGTGGGTGCGGGCGGCGTCGGTGTGGCCGGTGGCGTGCTCGATCATGCCGCGGTGGTAGAGGAACGCGGCGTTGCGGTAGCCGGTGGCCGTGGCCTGCCGGGCGTAGGGGAGGGCCTCCCGGGCGCGGCCGTTCCTGAGCAGCGCCCAGGCGAGCGCGTCCGCGGTGTGCACGGTGTGCCGGCGGGCCCATTCGGCGTGGGCCGCACGCAGCGCCGCCCCGGCGTCGCCGTGGTCGGCGGCGGCGAGCGCGGTGTCCAGGTCGGCGTTGACGCCGCCCGCGCGGGCGAGCGCGATCCAGGCGTCGACCAGGGCGTACTGGTTCCGCGCCTTCGCCCGGTCACCGGCGGCGCCGCGGGCCTCGTACAGCTCCCCGAGCGCGACGAGCGGTCCGGGCAGCGGCGAGCGGGAGACGACGTCCTCCAGGTCTCTGACGGCGGCGGCGAGGTCACCGCTCGCCGCCCGGGCGCGGGCGCGGCCCTCCAGAGCGGGCAGGTAGCCGTCGTCGGCGGCCAGGGCCCGCGCGTAGTGGCCGAGGGCCTCCTTGTACTCACCCTGGTTCCAGGCGAGTTGGCCGAGCTGGGTGGCGACGTAGGCGATGTCGCCGCGGGCGGTGGCGGAGGCGAGGGCCTGCTCGAGGACGCGGTGGGCGGTGGTGACGTCGCCGCGCAGTTCGCGCACGTAGGCGTAGCGCGTGAAGACCGGTACGCCCGGGCGCCGGGCGTCGGCGGTGTCGGCGGCCTCGGACGCCTCGTCGTACCGGCCGAGTTCGACGAGGGCGTCGATCCGGGAGGACAGGGCGCGCTCGTTGTAGGGGTTCCGCTCCAGGGCCTGGTCCGCGTGGGTTAGGGCGCCGGCGAAGTCGTGCCGGGCGGCGGCGAGCGCGGCCCGGCCGGCGAGGGCCGGATCGTTTCCGGGCGCCAGCTTCAGCGACCGCGCCAGCGCCCTCTCGGCCTGCGGGTACCGCGAGGGGTCGCCCTTGGTCCGCGCCTCCTCGACCTGGGCGAGCCCGAGGGCGGCCCAGGCGGCGTGGTCCTTCGGCCGCGCCCGCAGACGCGCCTGGAGCGACGTGATGTCGGTGCCCGGACTTCCCCCGGCGAGCAGCTCCGGAGCCACGGCCCCGCCCGCGAGGCCGGCCGCCTCATGGCCGTCCCGCCCCGCCCCCACGGCCAGGGCGGCCCCGGTCATGACCACGGCCAGCAGCACCACGAACCCGGCAAGCGGCCCCCGCCGCCGACGGCGCCCCGGCGCGGCGACGCGCCCGTCCGCGACGGCTCGGTCGCCAGGCCCGCGGGACACCGGCGGCCCCACCTCCGGGGCACTGCCCTCCGCCTCGCGCTCCCCGGGGGAGGTGGGGGTGCCGTCCTGCGGGACTTCGGCCTCGCGCTCCGCCGGGGCCGTGGGGGAGTCGTCGTGCGGGTGTTCCCGGTGGTGTTCCCTCGGCGGCCCGGCCGGGCCGTGGTCGGGCTCGGCGGGCCGGTTCTCCGAAGGCGTCGCGGGACCGGTGGTGCGGGGTCCGCGGTCAGGTGGGGTGGGGTCGTCGCGCCGGGCCATGCCCTCTCCTTGGTCGCCTGGGTGTTCGGGCCGAACCGCCGGTACGGCCGTGGTCGCGTGGGGTGGCGCGGCCCGCGCCGTGGGGGATGTGTGGAGCGCGGGCCGCGCCGGCCGGTGGGGGCGTGGGTCAGTACGGGCGCTGCGAACGGCGGCGCCACCAGGACAGGCCCGTGCCGATCAGCAGGACCCCGGCCGCTCCCGCGGCCGCCGAACCGGCCATCAGCATCGTGTCCCCGGAGGCCCCCGCCGGCCGCAACCCGTCGCCCAGCCCGCTGCGCACGTCCGCGCTCGTGCTCTCGGCGACCCGCCCGCGCGAACCCGACGTCGGCTCGGCCACGTACGGGAACGAGCTCTCGAACTTTTTGTCGTTCGCGTCGACCGCGTCGCCCAGGTCGTTCTTCGCGCCGAGCAGCGCGCCCTCCATCACCTGGAGCGCCGCGTCGATCACGTCGTCGGTGAGCCTGCGGCCGTTCGGGAAGCCCGCGTTGTCGCCGTCGAGGACGCCCAGCCGCTTCGGATGCGGGCTCGGCTCGATCGAGGTGTTCAGCCGCAGCTGCTCCGACGGCCGCACGTACGGCGGCTGGTTGAGGTCCTTCACGCCCTTGAGGAACACCTCCACGAGATCGGCGCGCGGCTCGGCGGGCGCCTTGATCTTGTAGATCTGCTCGATGAGCTTCGGCAGTTCGGGATGGGTGACGTTCCGGAGGAGTCGCGCGTCGTCGTGGGGCGAGGAGGCGTTGAACCCGTCCTTGTCCTTCTGCGGGTTGACGACCTCGTTGACGAGCGGGTTGCCCAGACGCGAGACCTGCGTGAAGCCGCCGCGGGCGTTCCTGCGCTGCGTGGTCGACCAGATGCCCACGACGGGCTGCCCGGCCGACTCGCGGATCAGGTCGTTCGGCACCTGGAGGGCGATCGTGTTGACGTTGTAGCCCTTGAGCGTGTCGTTGCCGACCTCCGAGAGGTCACCGCCGTACAGCAGGTCGAAGACGCGGAGGTCCGCGAAGAACGGGTCGTCGGCCTGCCCGGCGAACGTCGCCGCACCGCTCGCCGTCCGGTGGACGGCCTGCTTCCGCAGCGCGCCGTAGTCCGGCATCGACGCCTTGCCGACGTTCGACGGCGCCACCGGCACACCGTCCGCGAGCCGCGTCGTGGACACCCGCCGCTCGTGGCGCAGCCTGATCAGATCGACGTCGTACGTCTGGGTCACGTTCAGGTTCGGGTCGTCCAGGCTGTGCACCGGACCCGTGTTGTAGAGGAACGTGTGCTTGTCCTTGACGTGCGTCCTGAACGTGAACCGGAAGACCAGGTCGCTCCGCGCGTCACCGTCGTTGTCGATGTGCAGGTCGTATTGGGCGTCGTCCGCGAACGTGTAGAAGTTCGGACCCCCGGCCGGCTCCTCGAACGGTATCCAGTTCGCCACGAGGGTCGTGGTGTCGGGCTTGTCCGGGCTGACGAACGCGTACAGGTCCGTGTTGTCGTACTGCGGGGTGCCCGAGATGAGCGGCGCCTCCCGGTGGCTGGAGGCGGCGGCTCGCCCGGGTTCGAGCACGGCCGTGCCGGTGGCCGCGAGCCCCCCGGCGGCCAGCGCGCCGCAGACGAGGGAGGCGAGGCCTCTGCGTCCCTCCCCGGGAGCCGAACGCCTGGGGGTGCCCCCGCCGCGCCTGGAGAGACTGGGGAAACTTGTCATGCCGATCCGTCCTCAGTGCCGACTTGCCTGTCGTACGGGGATTCGGAGACCGGGCCGGTCGGGATGGGTCCGTCGCCGGATTTCTTTTCTTCCTGCCCGACCCGCGTTTTCGGCCCGCCGATCCGTACCTCATCCGAGGGGCACGCAGTTGGCGCGCCCCGCGTGCGTGAGGACGGCCCCACGGCGGCCGGCGGAGAGGGGGCGGCGGGTGGAGGCGGACGAGCTTCTGGTGCTCGTGGCGGGGGGCGACCACAAGGCGTTCGAGGAGCTGTACGGGCTGGTGTCCGGACCCATCTACGGGCTGGTGCGGCGCGTGGTGCGCGACCCGGCCCAGTCCGAGGAGGTCGCTCAGGAGGTACTGCTCGAACTGTGGCGCTCCGCCCCGAGGTTCGACCCCGGGCGGGGCAGTGCCCTGTCCTGGGTGCTCACCCTCGCCCACCGCCGCGCCGTCGACCGGGTGCGCAGCGTCCGCGCCGCCGGCGAGCGGGAGCGGCGCGAGGCGGTGCGCGCCGCCTCGCCGGCCTTCGACCACGTCGCCGAGGAGGTCGAGGCCGGCCTGGAACGCGAGTGGGTACGGCGCTGCCTGGACCGCCTCACCGCCCTGCAACGCCAGTCGGTCACCCTCGCCTACTACGACGGTTACACCTACCGTGAAGTGGCCGAGCGGCTGTCCCTGCCGCTGGGCACGGTCAAGACGCGGATGCGCGACGGGCTCATCCGGTTGCGCGAGTGCCTGGGATGTGCCGCATGAGCCTGCTCGACCGCCTGCTGCGCCGCGAGGACCCGCACTCCCTCGCCGCGCCCTACGCCCTCCACGCCCTGGAGCCCGCCGAACGGGTCCGCTTCGACAAGCACCTGAAGAACTGCTCCGCGTGCGCCGCCCAGGTGCGTGCCCTGTCCGAGGACGTGGTGCGTCTGGCCTGGTCCGCCGCCACCCCGGCGCCCGCCGCGCTGCGCGAGCGGGTGCTGGCCGCGATACGCGACACCCCTCAGGATCCCGCGCCGGCACGTGAGCACACGCCCCAACTGCCCCCGCACGTCTGGGGGACCCCGCCGCCGCCCGCGCGCACCCGTGCGCCCCGGCCGCGCCCCCTGTTCGTGCCGTTCGCCACCGTGACCGCCGCCGCGGCCCTCGTGGTCGCCGCGCTCTTCGCCGTGCAGGCGAACCGGACCCAGGACGAGCTGGCGGCCCAGCGGGACCGGGCACGTGAGATCGCCCACGTTCTCGCCGCCCCGGACACCCGGGCCGCCACCGGTCGGGACGCGGAGGGCCGCAGTATCGGAGTGATCGCTTCCGCTTCCCGGGAGCGGGCCGTGGTGACCCTGGGCGGGTACGCGGATCCGCCCAGTGGCCGGGTGCGCCAGCTGTGGCTCATGCGCCCCGGCGCACCACCGCGCTCCCTCGGCCTGTTCGAGGGTGACGCGCCCCTGGTCGTCTCGGGCCTCACCCGGTCGGCGACATCACTCGCCGTGACCGTCGAACCCGACGGGGGGTCACCCGGCCCCACTACACGGCCAATTGTTCAACTCGCCTTGAAAGCGGTCGGATTCGGAGAGTAGTCGTCAACACCCCTCCAGGGAAGGTGAATCCTGCCACCGCGATACACGAGTGCCCCAACGGGGCGATAGGGTTACTCTGCCCGGGCCGGGTGGACTCGTACGGGTGGGGAGTGACATGGAGCAGATAACAGTGCGCAGCAGGGCCAGGGTCCCTGCGATCACCTGCGGGAGCAGCGCGACCAGCTCGCGTCTCGACCGCCATCTGTCGGTGCTGGCCGGCCCCGCCGTGCCACAGCGGGAGACGGCCGAGGCGACGTCACTGATGCGCGAGCTGACCGCACGTGGCCCGCACGACCGCACGGGCAGGCGAGCCAGGGTCCACCGCGTGTCGTTGTTCGCGCCGCTGCGCAGGCTGCGCCGCTCGCTGTTCGGCGCGCGCTGAGTCCCGTTCCGCGTCTCCTCGGCCCGTTCACCCGACCCGCGCTCAGGCCACCATGCCGACCGGGCGCAGCGCCGCGATCTCGTCGTCCGTCATTCCCACGGCACGCTGCAGCGCCCCGGTGTGCTGTCCGAGCGCGGGAACATCCCCCGCGCGAAGCCACCTCCGTCCACCCGCTCGACCCGATGACCCGGGCCCCGAGGCCGGCGAGCTGCCGGGCGGCGCACGGCGCCGACACGGCCTGCTCGGCTGGGGCCACGGTGACGTCTTCCAGGGACGGCGGAAGCTGATCCGCGCCCCGGATCATGACCCGCGCCCACCCCTTTGTCACCGGAGCGGATCACCCGCCCGGGCGGCCGGATCGCCTCCGGGCGCCCGTCCACACCCGGCGGCAGCCCCTCAGATCAGGGCGAACTGACCCTCGGGGCCTTCCTCGCGGTGGTCGAGGACCGAGGCCGGCCGGCGGGCCGCGTCCGGCACCGGCAGGATCCCCGCGGACCGCAGGCAGGTCGCGGTGATCGCGTCCGTCACCTCCAACGCCTCCCGGCGCGGCCCCAGTTCAGCCAGCAGGGCGAGGACCGTGATCAGCTCCAGGAGCTCGGACGTCCACGCCTGCGGCCAGGCCGCCGGGCGGACGGCCGCCAGGGTGCCCGGTTCGCCCTGCGCGGTCCGCGCGGCGAACCACTGCTCCAGGACCCGCACCGAGCCGGCCTCGAAGTCCCAGGCCTGCGGCGGGACGGGGGAGACACGGCCCTCGTCGAGGTGCAGGGTCTCCTCGTCGCGGTCGTAGCGCACGGTCAGCGGGCGTGCGGGCAGCGGGGCGCGGACGTAGGGGCGGCGCCCGCCGGGGAGCTTGGGGCGCTCGCTGTCGCGGCGCATCAGCCACAGCGTTCGGCGGCCCAGTTCCACTCCGGCCGCCCAGGCCCCGGCGTTTCCGGTGAGCGGGACCACCGGGCCGTCCGGACCGGGGCGGGCCGCCGAGAGCGTCCAGGCAAGGACGTCCTCCGGGGCCGGGCGGTGCCCTAGGCGGGCGGCCAGGTGGTCCAGCAGGCCGGGCGCCAGGTTCGGCTCCGCCGCCGCCGGACGGCGGTACAGCGGCCGGATGCGTCCCGGACGCAGGACGGGCAGCAGGGACGTCGCCAGCAGGGGCGGTCCGGTGCCGGGCGTGGCGGCCGTCTCCGCCACGAAGACCTGCCGGGCGTCCGCCACCCGCCACAACTCAGGGCGGGCCGCGTCGATCAGACGGTGGTCGGGAATCAGCCACTGCTCGTCGAACGGCGCCGCGAGCACACGCACCGGCTCCGGGCAGGGGCCCGAGGCGCGGATCAGCCTCCCGGTGCCGCCGGTCCGGCCCGGCAGCTGCCCGACGGCCGTGTACGGCGTGCGCGAGCGCGTCGGCTCGAACAGGGCCTCCCGGTCGGGGCCCTCGGCCTTCAGCAGGGCCTCCCAGCGGGCCCTGAGACAGCCCGCGTCGGGAGCCACCGGCCAGCCCCGGCCCAGCCGCAGCGGTGCGACGGACCACGGCATGAGGTCGGCCAGCGGCGGAGCGTCGTCGTGCGTCACGCCGGGCATCGTACGACCTGAACCGGACGGGCGGGTCAGGTGGCGTCGAGGGTGACCGTGAAGGAGAAACGGTCCCCCCGGTAGTGGATCACCGCCACGTCCAGCGGCCGCCCCGCCGCGTCGTAGGTGATCCCCGTGTAGTGCAGGATCGGGCTGAGCAGCGGGACTTGCAGCAGCCGCGCCGTCTCCGGATCGGCCAGCCGGGCCTGGACGGTGTCCGTGATCCGGCTGATGTCGGCGCCCACCACGTCCCGCAGCACCTTGGTCATCGGCCACCGCACCAGATCCTCCGGCGTCATCCGGCGGGCCAGCTCCGGACGGACGTAGTTGCGGGCGTGGTTGGTCGGCTCACCGGTCTTCTCGTCGCCGCGCAGCCGGTGGTACGTCGCCACCTCGCCCAGATCCGGGAAGAACTCGGCCAGTTCGGCGGGCACCGCCTCCGTACCGTGGGCCAGCAGCTCGGTGGTCATACCGGACTGCTGGGCCACGATGGCGTCCACCGAGCCCAGCAGCCGCACCGGGGCGCCCCGCCGGGCACCGGGCTCGATGAACGTGCCGCGCCGCCGGTGCCGGGTGATCAGCCCCTCGTCCTCCAACTCCTTCAGCGCCTGCCGCATGGTCAGCACGCTCACGCCGTAGTGCCCCGCCAGTTGCTCCTCGGTGGGCAGGCGCAGCGGGTCCTGGGGCGAGCGGCCGAGGATCGAGGCGCGCAACGACTGCGACACCTGGTACCACAGCGGCAACTTGCGGTTCAGGACGATCGAATCCGGGGCGAAGGAGGTCACGGTTCATCCGTACCGGTAGGGAATCGATCAGGGCAAGGGGCGGAAGTGACGCTCGAGCCCCTGCCAGACGTCGTCGTACCGCCGCTGACGGTGCTCGGCCCCGGCCGCGTGCGGCGTGAGCGTCAGCGGCCAGCGCGTCTCGAACATGAACGCCAGCCCGTCGTCCACCTTGTGCGGCTGCAACTCCGCCGCGCTCGCCCTGTCGAAGGTCTCCCGGTCCGGGCCGTGCGCCGACATCATGTTGTGCAGCGAGCCGCCGCCCGGCACGAAGCCCTCCGCCTTGGCGTCGTAGGCGCCCTCGATCAGGCCCATGTACTCGCTCATCACGTTCCGGTGGAAGTACGGCGGCCGGAAGGTGTCCTCGCCGACCAGCCAGCGCGGCGCGAAGACGACGAAGTCCACGCCGGCCAGGCCCGGGGTGTCGGAGGGCGAGGTCAGCACCGTGAAGATCGACGGGTCCGGGTGGTCGTACGAGATCGTGCCGATCACGTTGAAGCGGCGCAGGTCGTAGACGTACGGCACGAGGTTGCCGTGCCAGGCCACCACGTCGAGCGGGGAGTGGTCGTAGATGGCGGTCCACAGGTTGCCGCAGAACTTGTTCACCACCTCCACCGGGCCCTCGGTGTCCTCGTAGGCGGCGACCGGAGCGCGGAAGTCGCGGGCGTTGGCGAGGCCGTTGGCGCCGATGGGGCCGAGGTCGGGGAGGCGGAAGGGGGCGCCGTAGTTCTCGCAGACGTAGCCGCGGGCGGTGGCGTCGAGAAGCTCCACGCGGAAGCGCACCCCGCGCGGGATGAGCGCCACGTCGCCCGGCTCGGCGTGCAGCAGCCCGAACTCGGTGCGCAGCAGCAGCCCGCCGCGCTCCGGCACGATCAGCAGCTCGCCGTCCGCGTCGCCGAAGACGCGCTCCATCGAGGAGTCGGCGTGGTAGAGGTGCACGGCCACTCCGGTGCGCTGGGTGGCGTCGCCGTTGCCGCCCAGCGTCCACAGTCCGGCGAGGAAGTCCGTCCCGCGGGCGGGCTCCGGCAGCGGGTTCCAGCGCAGCCGGTTCGGGTCGGGCACCGTCTCGGTGAACGGCGCCGTGCGGATCGCGCCGTTGCCGGTCCGGGTGAACGCCGGGTGCGCGGCCGACGGGCGGATCCGGTACAGCCACGAGCGGCGGTTGTGGGCCCGCGGCTCGGTGAAGGCGGTACCGCTGAGCTGCTCCGCGTACAGCCCGAGCGGGGCGCGCTGCGGGGAGTTGCGGCCCTCGGGCAGTGCGCCCGGAACCGCCTCGGAACTGTGCTCGTTGCCGAACCCGGAGAGGTAGGTCAGTTTCTCGGCGGTCTTGCGTGCGTCCCCGCTCATGATCGCTCCCTTGCAACCTGATTCCTATGGAACACCGTAGGATTGGCCTTTCCGGGGCGCAAGACCCCCTACTCCGGGCGGAGGGCAGAACCCGACCTCAGGGGGATCCGGTGGGTCCGGCCGCTGCTCTAGGCTCCCCAGTCATGTCGTCGTGGACGCGGGGATCACTCGCTGCGCTCGCGGTCTGTGCCCTGCTCCTGGCCGGGCCGGCGGGCTGTGGACCGGAGGGCGCGCACGGGCCGGTGGACGGGAAGCCGCCCGAGCCCGTGGGCAAGCTCCTCGACCACACCGACGAGGAGGGCCGGCGCTACCGCGAGGTGGACCGGAAGACCGCCCCCGAGGTCCGTGTCGAGGTGCGGCCGGACACCGACGGCGACTGGGACGTACGGCTGGCCGTGCGTCGCTTCCGCTTCTCCCCGGACGGCACGGCGGCCCGGGCGACGGCTGGACGCGGCCTCGCCGAGCTGCTGGTGGACGGCCGGCTCGTCGTCCGCCTGCGCGCCACGGAGTACCGCCTCTCCGGCCGGTTCGTCCCCCACGGCACCCATCACGTCACCGTCCGCCTCTACGCCGACGACGGCACGGTCTGGGCGGTCGCGGGCCGTCCGGTCCAGAGCACGGCCGACATCACGGCCGCGCCCCCGGAAGCGCCGGAGTCGCCGGAGCCGTCCCGGTCCGTGTCGGTGAAGGCACCCGCCCCGGCCGCGTTTCCGAAGCCGTAGCGGGGTCGCGGTCCGGCCTGCCGGGGGCGCGCTTCACCCGCTCGTCGGGGGAGGGCATGATGAAGCCGTGTCCCACCCGACCCCGCTTCGCCGTGCGCCCGTGCAGCGGCGCAGCGCCGAACGGCTGACCAGGATCCTCGACGCCTGCGCCGATCTCCTCGACGAGGTCGGCTACGACGCGCTGACCACGCGTGCCGTCGCGGAGCGCGCCGGTGTGCCCATCGGCTCGGTCTACCGGTTCTTCGGCAACAAGCGGGCGATGGCGGACGCGCTCGCCCAGCGCAACCTCGACCGGTACACCGAGCGCGTCGCCGAGTGGCTGAAGAAGGCGGAGAAGGCGGAGAAGGCGAAGAAGGAAGGGACGGAGGGGACGGAGGGGAAGGCGGGGAGCGGCGGATGGCGTGCCGCCATGGACGCCGTCCTGGACGAGTACCTGGCCATGAAGCGGACCGCCCCCGGGTTCTCCCTCGTCGACTTCGGCAACCAGATCCCTGTCGGCGCCCGCTACGCCGAACCCAACCACCGCGTCGCCGACCGGCTCACGGACCTCCTGTCCGGCTATCTGCGCCGCCCGCCCGACGACGACCTGCGGCGCACCTTCCTGATCGCCGTCGAGACCGCCGACACCCTGGTCCAACTCGCCTTCCGTGTCGACGCGCAGGGCGACGAGCGGATCATCGAGGAGATGCGGCGGATGCTGCGTGCCTACCTGGCGCGGGTGCTGGACTGAGGCCGATTTCCCGGTGCCGTGAGGTGCCGGCGGGGAGGGGCGGGAAACGGTTGCGCCGGGCGGGGGAAAGCTGACGGCGCGTCGGGTGCCGGTCGCCTCACGACGCGAACGCATGTGAAAGACAGTCAGATGAAAGAGCGATTTGTATGAAAATCGTCTGACTCGGAGGAACACGCATGCCCACCCTGACAAACCCACGCACCTTCGGCTCCCGCGTCGGCGCCGTCGCCCTGACGGCCCTGACCGCGGCCGGTGCCACGTGGCTGGCGGCACCGTCCGCCATGGCCCAGGGGGAAGCCGGCGACATCAAGATCCATCGGGTGGGCGTGCCCTTCGGAGTCTCGAAGGACGACCCCGTGGTCTGCCGGTTCTACCTGGACGCCGCCAACTTCGACGTCCTGCCCAGCATCGGCTACAGCATCCAGCCGCAGCCACCGCTGCCCAACAGCGCCACCGTCACCGGCGCCATCGCCCTGGGCGGCGGCGCGGGCCACACCGACCCGCTGGGGCTCGCTGACGGGCAGTACAAGATCACCTGGACCGTCGCCGGCACTCCCAAGGAGAAGATCTTCCGCGTCCACTGCCGCGGGGACAACGGCCCACACGCGGGGGCGCATGGTCCGGGCGGCCGGATCGAGGACCCGGGCCGCAACGAGGCCGCAGGCTACGGGCGCGGCGACCTCGGCGGTCCGCTGGGCGGCGTCCAGGCGGGCGGCGGCGGTCTCGCCTCGTCGGTCGCGGCCTTCTCGCCGGTGACCGGGGCGGCGGCCGTGGGTCTGGTCGCGGTCAGCGGGGTCGTGTACACGCGGCTGGCCCGCCGGCGCCCGCATGGTGCCGCGTAGGCGCAGACGCAGGCCCTGGTACCGGACCCGCGCCTACCGCCTGGCCAGGACGACCGTGCTCGCGGTCGTCCTGGTCACGGCCGGGAACCGGTGCGGCGGGCAGCACGACGGCACCGCGCCGGAGCGAGCCGCCGGGCCGGGCGCCGTGGCCCCGGCCCACCCGGGTCCCTCCGGCGCGGAGGGCGACGGGGAGGACGGAGGCAGGGCGGACGGCCGCGCCCCGGCACGCAGTTATTCCGGCACGGACGGTTCGAACGGCGACGGCCCGGACCCCGGCAGGTCCGCCTCGCCACGGCCCGGATCCTCCTCGCGCCCGCCCGCGCCGCTGCCCCGGTCCCGTGCGACCACCCTGCGCATCCCCTCCCTCGGCATCGACGCGCCCATCATCGGGGTCCGCCTCGACGGCGACCGGGAACTCCGGACACCACCGGTCGACAAGCCCAAGCTCGTCGGCTGGTACGACGGCGGCCCCACGCCCGGGGAGCCCGGCACGGCGGTCGCGGTCGGGCACCGCGACACCAGGACCGGCGCCGCCGTCTTCGCCGGGCTCGGCCGGCTCGGGCCGGGCCACCGCATCGAGGTCCGGCGCGAGGACGGCCGCACCGCCGTCTACACCGTCGACAAGGTACGGGTCTTCGACAAGGCCCGCTTCCCGGACAAGGAGGTGTACGGCACGTCCCGCCGCTCCGAACTCCGCGTGATCACCTGCGGTGGCCTCTACACCCACAGGGCCGGCTACTCCAGCAACGTCGTCGTCTTCGCCCACCTGACCTCGACGACCTGACACCGGGCGGCGCGGCGGGCGGGTGGCCCACGGCCGGCCGCCCGCCCTGAACATGATCGTCCGCTTTCCCGCCTGGCGGACGGCGGCGTCCGATCCTGCCCGGTCTCTTCCCCCCGGTGCGCACATTCCGTTAACTTCCGTGACTCATACGCCCCGTACGACCCGCACGAGGCGTTCGACCCGCGGAGCCTCAGTGCTCTGGTGAGTCCCGGGGGAATGCCTCATGACACGCGCCATCTCTCTGCACGACGTGAGCAAGACCTACGCCAAGGGCGTCCGCGTGGTGGACCGCCTCTCGCTCGACATCGCGCCCGGCGAGTTCCTGGTGCTGCTCGGGCCCTCCGGCTGCGGGAAGTCCACCGTGCTCAGGATGATCGCCGGGCTGGAGGAGATCACCGAGGGGCAGTTGCTGCTCGACGGCGAGTACGGCAACGATCTGCCGCCCTCCGGCCGGGACATGGCGATGGTCTTCCAGAACTTCGCGCTCTACCCGAACATGACCAGCCGCGACAACATCGGCTTCCCGCTGCGCATCGAGTCGCCCGGCGCGGACCCCGCCGGCCGCGTCGACGCCACCGCCCGGATGCTGGGCATCGAGGACCTCCTCGACCGTTTTCCCAGCCAGCTCTCCGGCGGCGAACGCCAGCGCGTCGCCATGGGCCGCGCGATCTCCCGGCACCCCTCCGCCTTCCTGATGGACGAGCCGCTGTCCAACCTCGACGCCAAGCTCCGCAACCATCTGCGCGCCGAAATATCCAAGCTGACCAGGGAGTTGGGCGTCACCACGGTCTACGTCACCCATGACCAGTCCGAGGCCATGTCCCTGGGCGACCGGGTCGCCGTCCTGCGCGGCGGCGTCCTCCAGCAGGTGGACACCCCACGCGCGGTGTACGCCCTGCCCCGCAACGTCTTCGTGGCCGCCTTCATCGGCACCCCGCGCATCAACCTGCTGCGCGGTCTGGTCCGCGCCCCGCTCGACGGCGCCATGACCATCAGCCTGGGCAAGCAGTTCCTGCGCCTGCCCGAACCCCTGTCCCTGGACCACCAGTTGCTGCGCGTGCAGCAGGGCCGCGAAGTGATCGTGGGGCTGCGCTCGGAGGCCGTTCGGATCGCCCCCAAGTTCTCGGCCTCGTCCCGGCGCACGGGAGCCCCCGCGCCCGTCGCCCGGCCCGGGGAGGTGACGATCACCGGGCTCGTGGAGCACATGGAGTTCCAGGGCCACGAGGTCCTCGTCCACTTCAACACCGGCTCCCGCCCCGCCGTCGTGCCCGATCTGGAGGCCCCGCGTCCCACCCGGCGCCCGACCCGGCGGCGCCGGCGCGAGGGCACGGTCCTGAACCGACTGCGGGACCGGGCGGGCGCCCTGCGCGCGGGACCCGTGGTGGTGCTGGAGCACCCCGCCGGACCCGCGCCGGACCCGGTCGCCGCGCCGGAGCCCCGCCTGCCCGGCGACCTGGTCGTGCGGACCACGCCGGACATCGAACTGCGGCACGGGATGCAGGTGCCGCTCCTGGTCGACCTCGCCCGCCTGTTCGTCTTCGACCAACGCGGCGAGCGCATCTGCCCGGCCCCGGACCGGCTGCCCGACCTGGAGGAGTGAAGGGCCCCGGCAGGGCGGGGACCGGCAGGACGAGGGGCGTGCGGCCGATGGAAAGCTACCGGCGCTAGTTTATGGACTGTCAGTAGCTTGTTCACGCGGATGCTTGTGCACGCGGACGAGACCGACGACGGCCCCCGCCCCGGAGGAGCACGATGAAGGCACACGACGGCATGTACATCGACGGCGCCTGGCGTCCCGCCGCGGGCCGGGACGTCATCGAGGTGGTGAACCCGGCCGACGAGCAGGTGATCGGCACCGTGCCCGCGGGCACCGCCGAGGACGTCGACGCGGCCGTACGCGCGGCCCGCGCCGCCCTGCCCGGCTGGTCCGCGACTCCGCCCGCAGAGCGGGCCGCCCGCCTGGCCGCACTGCGGGACGCGCTGGCGGCCCGCGAGGAGGAGATCGCCGGGACCGTCACCGCCGAACTCGGTTCGCCGCTCGCCTTCTCCCGGACGGTCCACGTGGGCATGCCGATCGCGGTCGCCGGCTTCTACGCCGGCCTCGCGGCGACGTACGCCTTCGAGGAGAAGGTCGGCAACTCCACCGTGTACCACGAGCCGGTCGGCGTCGTCGGCGCGATCACCCCCTGGAACTACCCGCTGCACCAGATCGTCGCCAAGGCCACCCCCGCGCTGGCCGCGGGCTGCACCGTCGTCCTCAAGCCCGCCGAGGACACCCCGCTCACGGCCCGGCTGTTCGCCGGGGCGGTCGACGAGGCCGGGCTGCCGGCGGGCGTGTTCAACCTGGTCACCGGAGTCGGCCCGGTCGCGGGACAGGAGCTCGCCGAGCACCCGGACGTGGACCTGGTCTCCTTCACCGGATCCACGGCCGTCGGCAGGCGGATCGGCGCGATCGCGGGCGCCGCCGTCAAGAAGGTCGCCCTGGAACTGGGCGGCAAGTCCGCCAACGTCATCCTGCCCAGCGCCGACCTGGCCAGGGCGGTGAACGTCGGCGTCGCCAACGTCATGTCCAACTCCGGCCAGACGTGCAGCGCCTGGACCCGCATGCTGGTCCACCACGACCAGTACGAGGAGGCGGTCGCCCTGGCCGCGACGGCCGCCGCCAAGTACGGCGAGCGCATCGGTCCCGTGGTGAACGCCAAGCAGCGGGCACGGGTGCGCGGTTACATCGAGAAGGGCGTCGCCGAGGGCGCCCGCGTCGTCGCGGGCGGCCCCGGATCCCCGCGCGAACGGGGCTACTTCGTCAGCCCCACCGTCCTCGCCGACGTCACCCCCGGGATGACCGTCGCCCAGGAGGAGATCTTCGGCCCGGTCCTCTCCATCCTCCGCTACGACGACGAGGAGGACGCCCTGCGCATCGCCAACGGCACGGTCTACGGCCTCGCCGGCGCCGTCTGGGCGGGCGACGAGGCGGAGGCGGTGGCCTTCGCCCGCCGGCTGGACACCGGCCAGGTCGACATCAACGGCGGCCGCTTCAACCCCCTCGCCCCCTTCGGCGGTTACAAGCAGTCCGGCGTGGGCCGCGAACTCGGCACGCACGGCCTCACCGAATACCTCCAGACCAAGTCCCTCCAGTTCTAGGGGAGTCACGTCTCATGGCCGTACGTGCCGCCGTCCTGCCCGCTGTCGGCTCGCCGTTGGAGATCACCGGGATCGAGTTGCCGGAGCCGGGGCCCGGACGGGTTCGTGTCCGGCTCGCTGCCGCCGGGGTCTGCCACTCCGATCTGTCCCTGACGAACGGCACCCTGCGGGTGCCGGTGCCCGCCGTTCTCGGTCATGAGGGCGCCGGGACCGTCGTCGCGGTCGGCGAGGGCGTCACCCACGTCGCACCGGGGGACACGGTGGTGCTCAACTGGGCGCCGTCCTGCGGGAACTGCCACGCCTGCTCGCTCGGCGAGGTCTGGCTGTGCGCCAACGCGATGAACGGCGCCGCCGACGTCCACGCCCGCACCGCCGACGGCACCGAACTGCACCCCGGCCTGAACGTCGCCGCCTTCGCCGAGGAGACGGTGGTCGCCGCCTCCTGCGTGCTGCCCCTCCCGGACGGCGTCCCGGTCACCGACGCCGCGCTCCTCGGCTGCGCCGTCCTCACCGGTTACGGCGCCGTCCACCACGCGGCGAAGGTGCGCCCCGGTGAGACGGTCGCGGTGTTCGGCGTCGGCGGAGTGGGCCTCGCCACCCTCCAGGCCGCCCGGATCGCCGGCGCCGGGAGGATCGTCGCCGTGGACGTCTCCCCGGAGAAGGAGGAACTCGCCCGACGGGCGGGCGCCACCGACTTCCTCCCGGCCACCGGGGACACCCCCCGCGAGATCCGCGCCCTCACCGGGAAACAGGGGGTCGACGCCGCCGTGGAGTGCGTGGGCCGCGCGGTCACGATCCGCGCCGCCTGGGAGTCCACCCGCCGTGGCGGCCGCACGACGGTCGTCGGCATCGGCGGCAAGGACGAGCAGGTCACCTTCAACGCCCTGGAACTCTTCCACTGGGGCCGTACCCTGACCGGCTGCGTCTACGGCAACTCGGATCCGGCCAGGGACCTGCCCGTGCTCGCCGAACACGTCCGCTCCGGCCGGCTCGACCTGGCCGCCCTGGTCACCGACCGGATCTCCCTGGACGACATCCCGGCCGCCTTCGAGAACATGCTGGCCGGCAAGGGCGGCCGGGCGCTGGTGGTGTTCTGAGGCCCGCCGGTCGTCCCGGGGTCAGGACACGTGTTCCGGCCGGGGCTCCTCGCGCGCCGTCCGGGAGGTCCGGCGGTGCGGACGGGAGCGGGAGACTGCCACTCCGGCCAGGCACAGGGCCCCGCCCACCAGGGTCACCGGACCCGGCACCTCACCCAGCGCCAGCCACGACATCAGCACGACCAGGGCCGGCACGGCGTACGTCGTCGCGCCCATCCGGCTCGCGGTCGTGCGGGACAGCGCGTAGGCCCAGGTCGTGAACGCGAGCGCGGTCGGGAACACGCCCAGGTAGACCATGTTGAGTGTGGCCGGCAGCGGGGCGCGGGCGGCCTCGTGGAGGAGTTGGCCGGTGAAGGGGAGGCAGACGACCGCGCCGACCAGGCACCCGAACGTCGTCACCTGCAACACGCTCGCCCGGCCCAGCGCCGGCTTCTGGGCGACGACCCCGGAGGCGTACGCGACCGCCGCCAGCAGGCACAGCACCACGCCCAGCACCGAGGATCCGCCGCCGCCCGACATCGACAGGCCCACGGTCACCGCCCCCGCGAACGACACCGCCATGCCCGCCAGCAGCCGCGGCGGCATCGGATCCCCCAGCAGCCGCGCCCCGAGCAGCGCGATCAGCAGCGGGCCGACATTGACCACCAGCGCCGCGGTCCCGGCGTCCACCTGCTGCTCGCCCCAGTTCAGGGCCACCATGTAGAAGCCGAACCACAGCAGCCCGGATATCGCGATCCCGCGCCAGGCAGCCCGCGGCGGCCAGCCCTCCCGCCGCACCAGGCAGATCGCGCCCAGCGTCAGGGCTCCGGCCAGCAGCCGCCCGAGGGCCAGCGCGCCCGGCGAGTACGCGGCACCCGCGCTGCGGATCGAGACGAAGGCGGAGGCCCACAGCACCACGGTGACCGTGGCGGCCGCGGCGGCCAGGCGGGACGGGGAGACGTTCATCATGCTTCCTGAGGTTAGGTGGGCAGGGGTGGGCGGGGCTCGCGGATTTCGGACGGCGGGACCGGCCGACGGCGCGCTCAGCGCAGCGCCGCCGTCTCGATCCCCAGCAGGTCGGACAGGGCGCGCTCGCCGGCCGGGGTGACCCCGACGGCGCGCTCCGAGCCGATGCGCACGCACCAGCCCGCGTCGAAGGCGTGCCGGCACAGGGCCGCGCCGGCGGCCCCCGCGAGATGGGGGCGCCGTTCCGTCCAGTCGAGGCAGGCCCGGACCAGCGGGCGCCGCCCCGTGCGGTCCAGGCCGATGCCCGTCGTGCCGAACCAGGTCAGCCCGGCGTCCGTCAGCGCGAAGCCGAGGTCCTGGCGCAGCAGTCCGCGCGCGGTGAGCGCGTCGGTGAGCGCGATGCCGAGCCGCCCGGCGAGATGGTCGTAGCAGGTGCGCCCGCGGGCCATCGCCGACCCGGCGCTCGACTCCCGCAGCGTGTGCGGCCGGCGCGCGGCCCGCGGGGCGGCCTGGGCGGCCAGGTCCTCCACGAGCTGGGCGACCCGCGCGTCGGCCAGGCGCACGTACCGGTGCCGGCCCTGCCGCTCCTCGGTGAGCAGCCCGCCCGCGACGAGCTTGCCCAGGTGCTCGCTGAGCGTGGACGCGGCGACACCCGCGTGCCGGGCCAGTTCGCCGGCCGTCCACGCCCGCCCGTCGAGCAGCGCCAGCAGGCACGCGGCCCGCGTCTCGTCGGCGATCAGCCCGGCGAGCGCGGCCAGGGGTGGTGCCACGGGGTCCTGGCGCCGGGTCCGTATCCGTTCTCCGGTGCTCATGAGGCCAGCATGGGACACGGACGCTTCGGCGCGCCGAAGTGTGCTCACGTGCTCCGCCCCACCTGCTCGTACTGCCGGGTCAGCCCGTCCAGCAGCGCCGCAAGACCGGTCTCGAAGGCCCGTTCGTCGATCTTCTCCTGCTGCTCGGCCAGCAGATGGGCCTGCCCGAGACGCGGGTAGTCGGCCGGGTCGTAGGCCCCGGCGTCGTCCACGAAGCCCCCGGCGAAGGAGCTGAGCGCGGAGCCCATGATGAAGTACCGCATCAGCGCGCCGATGGAGGTCGCCGCGCCGGTGGCCAGCCCGCGTCGACCATCGCGCCGTAGACCGCGTCGGCCAACCGAAGCGCGGCGGGACGGCGGCCGGGGCCGCCGGCGAGGACCGGAACGATGTTCGGGTGGTCGCGCAGGGCGGCCCGGTAGGACACGGCCCAGTCGCGCAGCGCGGTCCGCCAGTCCCGGCCGTCCTCGAACATCGACAGGTCGACCTGGGCGCTCACCGAGTCCGCGACCGCCTCCAGGATCTCGTCCTTGGTCCGGAAGTGGTGGTAGAGCGAGGGCCCGCTCACCCCCAGCTCGGCGGCGAGCCGGCGGGTGGAGACGGCCGCCAGGCCCTCCGCGTCCACGAGCTCCCGCGCCGTCGCGACGATGCGGCCGGTGCTGAGGAGCGGGGTGCGGGGTCGGGCCATGGCGCACATCGTAGAGCCGCGGGACCGAACAGGCGGCGCCCGCGCGGGCGGGCGTTCCGGGCCCCGGCCCCGGCAGCCGGAATTCTGAGTACGCGAGCTGAGTATCCCGGCGGATGCGGCGGCGGGCCCGCGGGCCGACGCTGGTCGCCATGAGTGACACACCGGTCAAGCAGCAGAGCACCGCCGCCTTCTACGGCCAGGCGGTCGCCTCCTTCGGCATCGCCATGGCGGCCACCGCCATCGGCATCTTCAGACTGAACGCCGACGCCTGGGTGCGCGCCTTCCTCGCCATCGCCGTCCTGTACCTTGTCACCTCCGCGTTCACGCTCGCCAAGGTGGTCAGGGACCGCCAGGAGGCCGGCCGGATCGTCAGCCGGGTCGACCAGGCGCGCCTGGAGAAGCTGCTCTCCGAACACGATCCCTTCGAGAAGCTGTGAGGCCGCGGTCCGTCCCACACCGCCGGCCCAGCAGGCTAAGCGAGCGCTCACCCTCGGCGGTATGGTGGACCCCCTGACGCGAAAGAGGGGCGAGCGATGACTACGGCGCAGGAGACGGCCGGCGGTGACCCGCAGCCGTGGGGCGAGGTCACCCCGGACGCGGCCCGGCGGCTGCTCGTGGCCGCCGTGGAGGCCTTCGCCGAACGGGGCTACCACGCGACGACGACCCGCGACATCGCGCGCCGCGCCGGGATGAGCCCGGCCGCCCTCTACATCCACTACCGGACCAAGGAAGAACTGCTCCACCGCATCAGCCGGATCGGCCACGAGAAGGCGCTGGAGATCCTGCGCACCGCCGCCCGGCGCGAGGGCGGCGCGACCGAGAGGCTCGCCGACGCCGTCAGCTCCTTCGTGCGCTGGCACGCGGGCGGGCGCACCACCGCCCGGGTCGTGCAGTACGAACTGGACTCGCTCGGTCCGGACGCCCGCGCGGAGATCCTCGCACTGCGCCGCCAGGTCGACGCCGAGGTACGCGGGATCATCGAGGACGGCGTCGCCTCGGGCGAGTTCGACGTGCCGGACGTGCGCGGCACCACGCTTGCCGTGCTCTCCCTGTGCATCGACGTCGCCCGCTGGTTCAACCTCGACGGCCCCCGCACCCCCGAGGAGGTCGGCGCGCTGTACGCCGACCTCGTGCTGCGGATGGTCGGGGCCGGCGGGCACCGACCCGAGAGGCCCTAGAAGTAGTACCGCACCACCGACTCCGCCACGCACACCGGCTTGTCGCCGCCCTCGCGCTCCACGGTGAAGGCGACGGTCACCTGCACCCCGCCCGGCACGTCGTCCACGCCGGTGATCACGGCGGTGGACCGCAGCCGTGAGCCGACCGGGACGGGGGCGGGGAAGCGGACCTTGTTGGTGCCGTAGTTGACGCCCATCCGCACGCCCTCGACCGCGATCAGCCGCGGCCCGAAGAGCGGGAGCAGCGACAGGGTCAGATAGCCGTGGGCGATGGTCGTGCCGAAGGGGCCCGCGGCGGCCTTCTCCGGGTCCACGTGGATCCACTGGTGGTCGCCGGTCGCGTCGGCGAACAGGTCGATCCGCTTCTGGTCGATCTCCAGCCAGTCGGTGTACCCCAGCCGCTCGCCCACCGCCGCCCTGAGTTCGTCGGGGGACGTGAAGATCCTCGGCTCCGCCATGTGTCCGGCCTCCCGCCTCGCGGTCGAAGTCTAAGCAACTGCTTAGCATGGTCGGGTCCGGGGCCCCTGTCAACGGACCGGGCGGGTGACGCGGTGGGTAGGCTCTGAGGGGTGCCCCAGATCCCCGAGAAGATCCACGAGCTGACCGTCGGCCAGCTGTCGGCCCGCAGCGGCGCCGCCGTCTCGGCCCTGCACTTCTACGAGTCCAAGGGTCTGATCAGCAGCCGCCGCACATCGGGCAACCAGCGCCGCTACTCCCGCGACGCGCTGCGCCGGGTCGCCTTCGTCCGGGCGGCGCAGCGCGTGGGCATCCCGCTCGCCACGATCCGTGAGGCGCTCGCCCGGCTCCCCGAGGAGCGCACCCCCACCCGGGAGGACTGGGCCCGGCTCTCCGAGGCCTGGCGCTCCGAACTCGACGAGCGCATCAGGCAGCTCAACCGCCTGCGCGACCACCTCACCGACTGCATCGGCTGCGGCTGCCTGTCCCTGGACACCTGTGTGCTGTCCAACCCGGACGACGTCTTCGGCGAACGCCTGACGGGCTCGCGCCTGATGGCGGAGCGGGGGAGCGGCGCCGGCCGCGCGTAATCCCCCCGCGGCCGGCGGCAGCGCATCCTGGCGGAACCGGCCGCCGCCGCGCCGGCCCCCCCGGACCGCCCCGCGAGACGCGCCGGTCCGTCCCGTGCCGACGGGCGCCGGTGGTCCCGGCCGCCGGGCGGACTCCGAGGTGCCCCGTCATCCGTCCGGCAGGACCGGCGCACCCCACCTCAAGGGCCTGCCGTCGTGGTCAGGCGGACATCAGCAGCCGCCCCCGCCTGGCGTACGCCAGGGCCTCGGGCGTGAGAACGGGCAGCGGGACCAGGATCCCGCAGTCCGCGCAGACCGGGCCGGACGACGGCTCGTGATCCAGGTCGTACGTCCAGGCCAGCCGCTCGCCGCCGCACACCGGGCACGCCGCGCCCGGTTCGCGCTCCAGCGTGGCGATCAGCCGGCTCAGCACCTCGGCCAGCGGTTCCCTCGGGTGCACCCGGGGGTCGTCGCACCAGGCGACCCCGAAGCCGCCCCAGGTCATCCGGTGCCAGTCGTCCACGCTGCCCGGCCTGCGCAGCCCGTCGTGCTTCTCCTGCTTACGGCGCCTGGCGAACCCGGCCTCGTAGTCGAGCCACACCGAACGCGCTTCTTCCAGTTCGTCCAGTGCGGCCACGAGCCGCACTGGATCGGGGGACCTGTCCTCGGGACCGAACCCGGCCCGGGAGCACAGATGGTCCCAGGTCGCCCTGTGCCCATAGGGAGCGAACCGCTCGAGGCACTTGCGCAGCGAGTAACGCCGCAGCGCCAGATCGCACCGCGGGTCCCTCACCTGTCTCGCCAGACTCCGGAAACCGGCCATCGCCCTGCACCTCCGTCACACCTGCATCCGCACTTCGGTCACTGCGGCGTCGTCGTACGGAGCCGTCGTGACGGCTCCGCCGGATAGACGTGCCGACATCCGATCCGGCTCCATCCGTTTTCCGATGCCCGCCATAACGCCGCCCTGGTTGACCCTCACGAGGTGACCCCAAAAAGTGACGCATGTTCATCTTCCCCCTGAGGGATACCGGCGGTAACGTCCCGGCACCACCCCCGTCGGGAGGAGCTGCCATGCACCGGCGCACCCCACATTTCGCGCTTGACAGACTGAGAACTCCCCGCAGATTCCCCGGGTTCCTGAAGACCGCGTCGGTATGCGTCCTCATTGCCGGTCTTTTGTCACCCTTTTCCCAAGCGGCCGCGGCCGGCGCCGCCGCCGGCGCGGCCGCCGCGGCCTCGAACGACTACTGCGGCGGCCAGTGCTCGGACATCCTGCCGCCCGGCGAGAACGGCAACGCCACTCTGGCCCAGATCCTCCTCAACCAGGCCTTCGGTACCCAGCCGAGCCACGCCGAGGACCAGCTCGGCCCGTACGCCAACCTGGCCACGGGCTACCCGGCGCTCACCGACGCGAAGATCAACTCGTTCTTCAACGACGCCTCGTTCGGCGTCCCCTCCGGGCAGGTCGCCTCCACCGAGAAGCCCGCGGGCCGCAGTGACGTGACGATCGTCCGCGACAAGAAGACCGGTGTGCCGCACATCACGGGCATCACCCGCTACGGCACCGAGTTCGGCGCCGGGTACGCCGCCGCCCAGGACCGGCTGTGGCTCATGGACGTCTTCCGGCACGTCGGCCGCGGGCAGCTGACCTCCTTCGCCGGCGGCGCGGCCGCCAACCAGGGACTGGAGCAGGAGTTCTGGCGCAACGCCCCGTACACCGAGGCCGACCTCCAGGCGCAGATCGACCGCGCCGTGGCCGGGAACGGCGCCCGCGGGCAGCAGGCCCTCGCCGACGTGAACGCCTACCTCGACGGCATCAACGCCTACATCGACGCCTCCGACTCCGGTCGCTACTTCCCCGGCGAGTACGTCCTGACCGGCCACAAGGACTCGATCACCAACGCCGGCACCATCGCCCGCTTCAAGGTCACCGACATGGTCGCGCTGGGCTCCGTGGTCGGCGCCCTGTTCGGCTCGGGCGGCGGCGGCGAGGTGAACAACGCGCTGTCCCTGCTGGCCGCCCAGTCCAAGTTCGGCGTCGAGGAGGGCACCAGGATCTGGGAGTCCTTCCGTGAGCGCAACGACCCCGAGGCCGTCCTGACCGTGCACGACGGCAGGAGCTACCCGTACGCGACGAAGCCCGACGACCCCAGGGGCCGGGCCCTGCCCGACGCCGGCTCGGTGGCCCAGGAGCCGCTGGTGTACGGCCGCACCGGCAGCGCGGCGACCGCGGCCGCGCGGGGCGCCACCTCCTCGGCCGCGAAGAGCGCACTGACCTCCGCCCGGCGCGGCATGTCCAACGCGCTCGTCGTCGGCGGCGAGCACACCGCGAGCGGTCACCCGGTCGCCGTCTTCGGTCCGCAGACCGGCTACTTCGCGCCCCAGCTGCTGATGCTCCAGGAGATCCAGGGTCCGGGCATCAGCGCCCGCGGCGCCTCCTTCGCCGGCCTGAGCATGTACGTCGAACTCGGCCGCGGTCAGGACTACTCGTGGAGCGCCACGACCTCCGGCCAGGACATCATCGACACCTACGCCGTCGAACTGTGCCAGGACGACTTCCACTACCTGTACCGCGGCACCTGCACGGCCATGGACAAGGTCGAGCAGACCAACTCCTGGAAGCCCACCGTCGCCGACGGAACGGCGGCCGGCTCCTACACCATGCGCGTGTGGCGCACGAAGTACGGCCCGGTCGAGTACCGCGCCACCGTCGGCGGCAAGAAGGTCGCCTACACCACCCTGCGCTCCTCCTTCCTGCACGAGGCCGACTCGATCATCGGCTTCCAGATGCTCAACGACCCCGACTTCGTCAAGGGCCCCGAGGACTTCCAGAGGGCCGCGCAGCACATCAACT
The DNA here is from genome assembly GCF_006540305.1 of Streptomyces sp. 6-11-2. Classification (GTDB taxonomy): domain Bacteria; phylum Actinomycetota; class Actinomycetes; order Streptomycetales; family Streptomycetaceae; genus Streptomyces. Next base: position 5,720,175 of record NZ_BJOR01000001.1, read on the forward strand.
ACACGTTCAACTGGTTCTACGCCGACTCCCGGCACACCGCGTACTACAACAGCGGCGACAACCCGGTGCGGGCGAACGGCGTGGACGCCGAGTTCCCGGTGTGGGCGCAGCCGGCGTACGAGTGGCGGAACTGGGACCCGGCGGTCAACACCGCGGACTACACCCCGTCCTCCGCCCACCCCGCCTCCGTCGACCAGGACTACTACGTCTCCTGGAACAACAAGCAGGCCCTGGACTACTCCGCGGCCTCCTGGGGCAACGGCTCCGTGCACCGCGGCGACCTGCTGGAGGACCGGGTGCGGAAGCTGGTCGCGGCCGGCGGGGTGACCCGTGCCTCGCTGGTGAAGGCGATGGCGGACGCGGCCGTGGCCGATCTCAGGGCCGAGGACGTGCTGCCGAACCTGCTGAAGGTGATCGACAGCTCGCCGGTCACCGACTCCACGGCCGCGGCCGCGGTGGGCAAGCTCCGGACATGGCTGTCCGCGGGCGCCAGGCGCACCGAGACCTCGGCGGGCTCCAAGACCTACGCCAACGCCGAGGCCATCCGGATCCTGGACGCCTGGTGGCCGCTGCTGGTGAAGGCCGAGTTCGAGCCGGGACTGGGCAGCGACCTGTACGGCGCCTTCACCGCCAACCTGCCGCTCGACGAGTCCCCGTCGGCCGGGCACGGCCCGACCGGCTCGCACGCCGGAAGCGCCTTCCAGTACGGCTGGTGGAGCTATGTCGACAAGGACATCCGGGCGGTGCTCGGTGAGCCGGTGCGGGGTCCGCTGGCACGGACGTTCTGCGGCGGCGGCAGCCTGAACGCCTGCCGGGACACCCTGATCGGCACGCTGAAGCAGGCGGCCGGAGCCACCGCGGCCCAGGTCTACCCCGGCGACGACCAGTGCTCCGCGGGTGACCAGTGGTGCGCCGACTCGATCGTCCAGCGCGTCCTGGGCGGCATCAAGCACGGGAAGATCAGCTGGCAGAACCGCCCGACCTTCCAGCAGGTCGTGGAGTACACCGGTCACCGCTAGACCCTCCGAACGGGCGGCGGGCCGGTGTCAGCGGACGCGGCCCGCCGCCAGCACCACCCGCGCCAGCTCCGGGTGCACGATGTCGCTGTGCGCGCCGGCCGGAGGACCGCCGCGCCTGACCACCTCGGCCGCGTCCACGTTCACGCATCCCGACGCCGGGAACGGCGCGGCCAGGGCCTCGGAGAGGGTGCACGCGCGCGTGCCGGGCACCGCCTGCACGCCGTCGTGCCCCATCGCACCCCAGGCGGCCCCGAGCAGGGCGCCGACGTCGAGGCCGAGCACCGACCGGTCGTCGTCCGCCATCCGCGAGGCCAGCGGATACAGCGTGCCGAGGGCCGTGTCGAAGCGGGAGTGGCAGCACACCAGGGGGCCGTCGACACGGCGCTCCCGGCCCCGCAGCACCCCGCCGATGTGTCGCGCATCGTCCTGCCAACGGGCCGGGCCGGCCAGGGGTCGCGGCCCATCAGTAGAGGAGGTATTCCTTCCGGGTCTTCCGGAACGCGGCCAGCTCCTGCCGCCAGGCCGTCACCACCTCGTCGGTGCCCGCACCGGCGTCGATCATCGTGCGCACCTGAGTGGAACCGGTGAGCTTGTCGATCCAGTTGTCCGAGCGCCAGGCGAACCCGCTCCAGACCCGCTTGGCGGTCACGAGCAGCGCGATCCCGGTCCGTACCGGATCGAAGGCGTCCCGGTTGTGCACGTGGATCTGCACCCCGCCGACGGTCGTGTCCTGGAACTTGGAGAAGGTGGGCGTGAAGTACGCCTCCCGGAAGTTCACGCCCGGCAGACGCAGCGCGTTGGCCGCGGCCGCCCAGCGCCCGTCGACGCCCGCCGCGCCCAGCAGCTCGAAGGGGCGGGTGGTGCCCCGTCCCTCCGACAGGTTGGTGCCCTCGAACAGGCACGTTCCGGAGTAGACCAGGGCGGTCTCGGGAGTCGGCATGTTCGGGCTCGGCGGCACCCAGGGCAGCCCGGAGACGTCGTAGAAGTCCGACCGCCTCCAGCCGGTCATCAGGACGGTCTCCAGCGGAACCGGCGTGGTGAGGAACTCGCCGTTGAACAGCCGCGCCAGCTCGGCGACGGTCATGCCGTGGGCCTGCGCGATCGGCCGGCGCCCGACGAAGGTCGCGAACTCCTCGTGCAGCACCGGCCCCAGTGCCTCCCGGCCGGTCACCGGGTTGGGCCGGTCGAGCACCACGAACCGCTTGCCGGCGAGGGCCGCGGCCTCCATGCAGTCGTAGAGCGTCCAGATGTAGGTGTAGAAGCGGGCGCCCGCGTCCTGGATGTCGAAGACGACCGTGTCCACGCCGGAGGCCGTGAAGACGTCGGCGAGCGGACGCCCGCTCTTGAGGTACGTGTCGTACACCGGCAGCCCGGTGGCCGGGTCGTCGTAGCGGCCCTCCGAGCCGCCCGCCTGCGCGGTGCCGCGGAAGCCGTGCTCGGGGCCGAAGACGGCCACCAGGTTCACCCGGCGGTCGGCGTGCATCGCGTCCACGATGTGCCGCACGTCCCGGGTGACGCCCGTCGGGTTGGTGACGATCCCGACCCGCTGCCCGCGCAGGGAGGCGTAGCCCTCGGCGTCGAGGCGCTCGAAACCGGTGCGCAGCGGGCGGTTGCCACCGGGGGCGGCCTGGGCCGGGGCCGCCACGGCTCCGGAGGCCGCGGCGGCGGCGGTGGTGGCGAGCAGGCTCCGTCTGGACAGCTTCATACAGTGACCTCCGTGATCGCTGCGGGTGTCATGCTCACGCACGCTAGCGTGCACCCGTCCGCCAGGGAACGAAGCGGACGGCGCCTCCTGCGGAACATCCCTTCCGGCAGCACATACCGACTGGTTAGTCTGATGCGGCGGAGTCGAGTCGAGTCGATCCGTGTCGAGTCGATCCGTGTCGTGTCGGAGCCAGGCCGAAGGAGACCGATGGTGCAAGCCGTGCAGGGTGCGGGAGTGGTCGTCACCGGGGCCGGGGGCGGTATCGGCGCCGCGCTGGCCCGCCGGTTCGCCGCCGAGGGCGCCCGGGTCGTCGTCAACGACCTCGACGCCGACCGGGCCGCGTCCGTCGCCGGGGAGATCGGCGGCATCGCGGTCCCGGGCGACGCCTCCGAGATCGTCGCCGCGGCCCGTGACGCGCTCGGCGGCACGGTCGACGTCTACTGTGCCAACGCGGGCCTCGGCTCGGGCGGTTCGGAGGCGGCCGGGGAGAAGGTGTGGGCACAGGCCTGGGACGTCAACGTCATGGCCCACGTCCGCGCCGCCGAGACGCTGCTCCCCGCCTGGCTGGAACGCGGCAGCGGCCGGTTCGTCTCCACCGTGTCCGCGGCCGGGCTGCTCACCATGATCGGCGCGGCTCCGTACAGCGTCACCAAGCACGGCGCCTACGCCTTCGCCGAGTGGCTGTCGCTGACCTACCGCCACCGCGGGATCAAGGTGCACGCGATCTGCCCGCAGGGCGTGCGCACCGACATGCTGGCCGCCACCGGCAGCGCCGGCGACCTGGTGCTCCAGCCCACCGCGATCGAGCCGGAGGACGTGGCCGACGCCCTGTTCGACGGCATCGCCCAGGACCGCTTCCTGATCCTGCCGCACCCCGAGGTCGCCGGGTTCTACCGGGCCCGGGCCGCCGACCCCGACCGCTGGCTGACGAACATGAACCACATCCAGCGGAAATGGGAGGAGACCGGCTGACACCGGGGGCGCGGGCGACCGGGGCCGACCGAGATCCTGCCGGACTTGCCGAGGACGGCAAATGGGAAGATCCTCCGTCGGGAACTGCGTTCCCTTAGGCAGCGCAGCGAGCAGGAACACGGAAGGCAGGTGGCGGCAGGTGCCCAGGACGACGGACTCAGGCGGCACTCCGGTGCCGCAGCGGCTCCTGGCCGCCGCCACCCGGCTCTTCGCCGAGCAGGGCTACGACCGCACCTCGGTGCAGGAGATCGTCGAGGCGGCCGGCGTCACCAAAGGGGCGCTCTACCACTACTTCGGCTCCAAGGACGACCTCCTGCACGAGGTGTACGCGCGCGTGCTGCGCGTCCAGCAGGAGCGCCTGGACGCCTTCGCGGACGCCGACGAACCGGTCGAGAAGCGGCTGCGGGACGCGGCGGCGGACGTGGTGGTCACCACCATCGAGAACCTCGACGACGCCATGATCTTCTTCCGCTCGATGCACCACCTGAGCCCGGAGAAGAACAAGCAGGTGCGCGCCGAGCGCCGGCGCTACCACGAACGCTTCCGCGCGCTCATCGAGGAGGGCCAGCGGGCCGGCGTCTTCTCCACGGCGACCCCGGCGGACCTCGTGGTCGACTACCACTTCGGCTCCGTGCACCACCTGTCGACCTGGTACCGGCCCGACGGCCCGCTCGGCCCCCAGGAGGTCGCCGACCACCTGGCCGACCTGCTGCTGCGGGCACTGCGGCCGTAGCCGGCGCCCGTACGGCCGGCCTTCGCACGAGCGGGTGCGAGGGGGCGGCCGCAGCCGTGCCGCCCCCGGGGCCGGTTCACCCCCGTGACCGGTGGGCCTTCAGCCGTTCGTAGGCGGCCAGCCCGTCCGGTACCCACTCCCACTCGGCCAGGCGGCGTTCCACCTCGTCCTCGGGCAGGAAGTCGTGCCAGGCGACCTCCTCGGCCTGCGGCCGTACCGGCAGGTCGCAGCGGACCTGGTAGACCGCCGACCACCAGGTGCGGCCGGCGGCGTCGTCGTACAGGAACTTGAAGAGGTACTCGGGGCGGGGCAGCCCCGACACCCCCAGTTCCTCCTCGGCCTCGCGTAGGGCCGCGTCGTCGTAGGCCTCGCCGGCGCCGACCACACCGCCGACGAACATGTCGTGGAGGGAGGGGAAGACCAGCTTGGTGGAGGTGCGCCGGTGGACGAAGAGGCGGCCCTCCGCGTCCCGGGCCTGGACGAAGACGCAGCGGTGGCGCAGCCCCCTGGCGTACGCCTCGCCGCGCGGGGACCGCCCGACGACCCGGTCCTGTTCGTCGACGATGTCGAGGATCTCGTCTTCAGGGCTCATGCCGCCATCCAAGCAGGCCGCGATCCAAGCAGGCCGCCGGGCAAGCAGGCCGCCGTCCGGGTGGGCGGCCGTCCGGGTGGGAGGCCGTCACCGTCCGCGTGGCCGCGGGCCGGGCCCGGCTCAGCGTGCCTGCAGGTCGTGCTTCTGCTCGGGCACCGCCGCCCCGTACGGCATCGCCGGGTGCAGGCCGAGCAGGACGATGCCCGTCACGATCGCCGCGAGGCCAGACGCCTCCCAGGCCAGTGCCCCGGTGTCGGTGCGCAGCCGGTCACCGAGGAAGCCCACCCCGCAGGCGATTCCGGCCAGCGGCTCGGCCGCGGTCAGGGCCGGCAGGGACATGCGCAGCGGCGCCGTCTCGAAGGCGCTCTGCATGAGGATCAGCCCGGTGACGCCGATCACCAGCAGACCGTACGGCTGCCAGCCGGTGAACAGCTCCGTCCAGCCGCCCGCCGAGAACCGCTGCCCGCTCACCCGGGTCAGCGCGTCCTGCACGCCGTAGAGGAGCCCGGCGGCCACCGCCAGCAGGACCGGTCCCCAGCTCAGCCGTGAGCGCTTGGCGTACGCCGTCAGCAGCAGGGCCACACCCACCATCACGCCGATGATCAGCCAGTGCCGCAGCGGGTCGGTGACGGCGCTGCCGCCACGGGGCCGCCCCGCCACGATGAACGCGGTCACGCCACCGGCCAGCAGGGCGAGCCCCGCCCAGCCCTGGCCGCCCAGGGGCTGCCTGGTCTGCCGCCGGGACAGGGCCAGGGCGAACAGCAGGTTCGTGGCCAGCAGCGGTTCCACCAGCGAGATCTCGCCCCGGCCCAGGGCGAAGGCACCCAGCACCATGCCGCCGATCATCAGCCCCAGACCGCCCAGCCAGCGCGGCACCTTCATCAGGTCCAGCAGCAGCCGGGGCGAGAGGAAGTCGCCGAGCGGTGCCCGCTGGGCCGCGTTCTGCTGGAGCACGAAACCGAAGCCCAGGCAGCAGGCGGCGCTCACGGCGAGAATCACAACCAGAACCGACACGCTGCGTACCTCGATCATCCGGCCGGGCCACGGGGTGCGTAGTGGCCGACTGTAGCGTCCCTGGGCCCGGCCCGCTGCCGGGATGACCCGGATTCGGGCGGTCCGCCCGGTCACGACGCCCCGTGGTCGGGGGCGATGGCGCGGCCCTGGACCATGGTGGGACCCCCGGCACCGCCGTGCCACGGTGTACGCCAGAGGAGTGACCCTTCCGCGGGGCGGCCCGCCGTCACGGCCCGGCGATCGGGCGTCTTCGCAAGTGCCGCTTGTGTCAGGGCAGTTGACGCGTGTAACGCGAGGGTGACCCTTGACGGAGCGCATTGGCTGGGGGTTTGCTGTCCGTGATCAGCCGATGGCAAGCCGATGAGCGACGAGCAAGCCGAGGCCGGTGGGCCGAACGGGGGGCCGCTCCCGGGGCGTACCGGGCCACGAACAAAGAGCGCGTGAGGAAGTTCCGCGGTGTCCCCACCCCCGCCTCCCCTCGGACGCGGCCGCAAGCGAGCGGCCCAGGCTTTTGACACCGCTCTCGACGACACCGAACTCCGTGACGCGCGTTCGGCGTTGGCGCAGGGCCGGTGGCAGACGGTGCGCTCGCTGCTCGTGCGCACCAAGGACGACTGGGACCGCCGGGGACACCGCGTCACCGTCCTCGCCGAGGAGTCCCACACCGCGGCCTGGACCCGTGACTGGCTGCTCGCCGAACCCGAGTCCGCCGACGCCTCCGTCCTGCTCGGCATGTCCCTGGTGCAGGGTGCCCTGTGCGGCAGGGAGAAGCCCGACCGGGCCCGCGAGGCCTGCCGGGCGGCTGCCGAGCTGGCGCCGGAGGACCCCACGCCGTGGCTCGGCCTGCTCCTGCTGGAGCGTGGCCTGGGCGACGAGGAGGAGGTGGTCCGCCTCTTCGACAAGGTCCGCCACCGCCATCCCGACCACCATCACGCCCACCACCTGATGGTGGCCCAGCTGGCCGAGCGGCGCGCCGAAGCCGGCCCGGACCCGCTGCACGAGGTCTACGACTTCGCCAACTGGGCCGCCGAGCAGGCGCCCGCCGACTCGCCGCTGGCCATGCTCCCGGTGGTCGCGCACGCCGAGCGCTACCGCGTCCTGGCCTGCGCCGGCCACGCACAGGCCGACCCGGCCGCCTCCGGGCACTGGACGGGCCGCCGGGCCCGCCAGGTGATGAAGGCGGCCTTCGACTGGTGGCTGGAGTGGGAGCAGGAGGGCCATCCCCGCCGTCTGGTCGATCTGAACTTCCTCGCCCACGCCAAGCACTGCGAGGGCCGGGGTGCCGAGGCCGCCGCCCTGTTCCACCGCATCGGCGACCATCCCAGCCAGGTGCCGTGGGCGTACCCCGACCGAGATCCGTACACCGCCTTCCGCATCGCGCGCGCCGGCGCGCTCGGTGCGGTGTAGTGCCCCGCAACCCCGTACGCACCACGACCCCGACGCCCGAAAGGACGAACCCCCGATGACGACGGGCAGTTCGAGCACGAGCAGAACCACCGCCGACGGTGGCGCCATCAGCACCTTCAAGGGGCAGGAGCGCGCCCTGCGCGCCGACCGGCTCGGCACGGGGGGCCTGCTGCTCTCCGTGCTCGCGGCGACCGCCCCGCTCATGGTGGTCGCGGGTGTCATGCCCACCACATTCGCGGTGATGGGGATCGTCGGACAACCGCTGCTCTTCGTGGTTCTCGGCACCGTGCTGATCCTCTTCAGCTTCGGATACGCCGAGATGAGCCGCCACGTCCACAACGCGGGCGCCTTCTACGCCTACATCTCCCGGGGCCTCGGCGGCACGGCGGGCGCCGGCGCGGCGCTCGTCGCCCTCGTCGCCTACAACGCGCTCCAGGCCGGCATCTACGGGATCTTCGGCTTCGAGGTCTCCAACCTGTTCGCCACCTACGCCGACGTCACCGTCGCCTGGTGGATCCCCGCGCTCGCGGCCGCGGCCGTCGTCGGCGTGCTCGGCTGGCTGAAGATCGACGTCAACGCGCGCGTGCTCGGCGTGCTGCTGGTCATCGAGGTCGTACTCGTCGTGATCTTCGACGTGGCGGCGATCGCCGACCCCGCCAAGGAGGGCCTGTCCCTGCACGCCTTCAACCCGGACACCCTCGCCGGCGCCGGCATCGGTACCGCGCTGTGCTTCTGCATCGCGGCCTTCCTCGGCTTCGAGCAGGCCCCGGTGTACGCGGAGGAGACCAGCCGCCCGCACGTCCTGGTCCCGCGCGTGATGTTCCTCGCCGTCGCCGGCGTCGCCGTCTTCTTCGCGGTCAGCAGCTGGGCCCTCACCGTCGCCACCGGCCCCTCGGCGATCATCGGCACGGCGCAGAAGGAGAGCGCCGGGCTGCTGTTCACCCTGACCGAGTCGCGGCTCGGTGGCACCTTCACCGACGTCCTGCACGTCCTGTTCGTCACCGGCATGTTCGCGGCCATGCTGAGCTTCCACAACGTCGTCGCCCGGTATGCCTTCGCCATGGGCCGCGAGGGCCTGCTGCCGGCCGCCTTCGGGCGCACGTCCAGCTCCAGCGGCGCGCCCGCGACCGGATCCCTCTCGCAGACCGTCGTCTCGCTGGTCATCGTGATCGCCTTCGCCGTCACCGACGACAAGCCGACCGGCGACCCGACCGCGCCCGTGCTGCACCTGTTCACCTGGTTCGGCAACCTCGGCGCGCTCGGCGTGATCGTGCTGATGGCCGCCGCCAGCGTCTCGGTGATCGTCTTCTTCGTACGGCGCGGCGCGGCGGCCGCGCAGGCCTGGCGGCTGGTCACCTCCGCCGTGGCCGGCCTGGCCCTGCTGGTGATCGCCACCTACACCGTCAAGGACTTCGACGTCCTGGTCGACGCCGGCCCCGGCTCGGCCCTGAGCCGGGTGCTGCCCGGCATCATCGGCCTCGCCCTCGTCGTCGGCCTGGTCCAGGGCGCCGTACTGCGCTCCCGCCGGCCGGAGGCACACGCCCGCATCGGGCTGGGCAACGAGGCCTTCCAGCTGGAGAAGGCCGCGGAGGCGGCGGAGACCGCGGAGGCGGCGCCCTGAGCCCCGGGTACGGGAAACAGTGACGGAAGTCTGACGAACACCCGCGACCCCTGGTCCGCCGGGGGCGCGGGTGCTCGAATGAAGACGTGAACTCCGAACTCCCCGATGAGGAGGGACGGCCCGAGGAGGAAGGCCGTCCCATGGGCCGCCGCATCTTCCTCGCCACCGTCGGCCTGGGCGCCCTCGGCGTGGCCACCGCGCCCACACTGCAACGCGGCATGGAGGGCCTCCTCGGCGCGGTGTCCGGCAAGGACCCCACCGGTCTGACCGGCCTGCTGCCGAACGGCGGCGGCTTCCGCTACTACTCGGTCGCCGCCTCGGTCCCGCACAAGGACGCCGCGGACTACCGCCTCACCGTCGACGGCCTCGTCGACCACCCCGCCACCTACACGCTGGCCGACCTCAGGGCCCTGCCCCGGACCCGCATGGTCCGCGACGTCCAGTGCGTCACCGGCTGGCGGGTGCCCGGCACACCCTTCGAGGGCGTACGCCTGTCCCGGCTGCTCGACGCGGCCGGAGTGCGGGCGGGCGCCAGAGCCGTCCGGTTCACCTGCTTCGACGGCACCTACACCGAGAGCCTCACCCTCGACCAGGCCCGCCGCCCCGACGTGCTGGTCGCGCTGCGCATGCAGGACAAGGACCTGACCCACGCGCACGGCGGGCCGGTCCGCCTCTACGTGGCCCCCATGTACTTCTACAAGTCGGCCAAGTGGCTCTCCGGCATCACCGTCACCGACCGCGTCGAGCCCGGCTACTGGGAGCACCTCGGCTACGACGTCGACGCCTGGGTCGGCCGTTCGAACGGACGCTCCGATGTCCCTACGAGCTGACACCCCGGCCCCGCCCGGCACCCGCGTCCGCCGCTTCACCCGGGCCGAGCGGTGGGTGCACCGGACCACGGCCGCGCTCATGGGCGTGTGCGTGGTGACGGCGGCCTGCCTCTACATCCCCCAGCTCGCCGAACTGGTCGGCCGACGCGAACTGGTCGTCCGCGTCCACGAGTGCGCGGGCCTCGCCCTGCCCGTACCGGTCCTGCTGGGCCTGGCCTCCCGCGCCTTCCGCGCCGACCTGCGCCTCCTCAACCGCTTCGGCCGGCACGACCGGGTCTGGCTGCGCGCCGCCCTGCGCCGCGACCGCCGGCCCGCCTCCCGCCCGGCCGGAAAGTTCAACGCCGGCCAGAAGATCTACGCCGCCTGGATCGCCGGCGCCGGCCTGGTCATGCTCGGCACCGGCCTGCTGATGTGGTTCACCCATCTCACCCCGGTGGCCTGGCGCACCAGCGCGACCTTCGTCCACGACTGGCTCGCCCTGACCATCGGCGTCGTCCTGGCCGGCCACATCGGCATGGCCCTCGGCGACCCGGAGGCCCGCCGCGGCCTGCGCACCGGCCTGGTGACCCGCGAGTGGGCGACCGGGGAACACCCGCTGTGGCGCCCGTAGACCCACCGGCGGAAAGGCACGTACGGCCGCCGCGGCGTACCGCTAGTGCTGTGGCCGGGAAGGTTTGCCGGGAAGCTCGCGGCGTCCGGTGCTGGGGGCACCTCCCACGCCGTTCAGGCAGTGGGGGAGCATCGCAAGGCGGAGCATTGCCCGCGTACTGGATGTACTCGGGTGATGCGACAACGCGGCGTGGGGGTACCCCCGGCCGAAGGCTGGGGGAGTGCCGTGCCGGGCGTCGCGAGCCGGTGAACCTTTCCGGTCACAGCACTAGATCACCAGGGACAGCAGCAGGACCAGGGCGCCCGCGACCACCGAGATGATCGTCTCCATGACCGACCAGCTCTTGATCGTCTGGCCGACGCTCAGCCCGAAGTACTCCTTCACCAGCCAGAACCCGGCGTCGTTGACATGGCTGAAGAACAGCGAGCCGGCGCCGATGGCCAGCACCAGCAGGGCGGCGTGGGTGGTCGACATGTCGGCCGCGAGCGGGGCGACCAGACCGGCCGCCGAGATGGTCGCCACGGTCGCCGAACCGGTCGCGAGCCGGATCGTCACCGCGATGAGCCAGGCCAGCAGCAGCGCCGGGATCGACCAGTCCTTGGAGATGTCCAGCACCATCTGGCCCACCCCGGCGTCGATCAGCGTCTGCTTGAAGCCGCCGCCCGCGCCCACGATCAGCAGGATGCCGGCGATGGGCATGAGGCCCTTCTCGACGGTCGAGGAGATCCGCTCCTTGCTGAACCCGGCCGGCCTCCCCAGCGTGAAGACGCCGACGAGCACGGCGGCGAGCAGCGCGATCATCGGGGAGCCGATGACGTCGAAGACACGCTGGGTCATGTTCGCCGGGTCGTCCACGACGATGTCGACCAGGGCCTTGGCCAGCATCAGCACCACCGGGAGCAGCACCGTGGCCAGCGTGGCGCCGAAGCTCGGACGCCGCTGAAGCTCCTCCGACGGGCGCTGGGGCAGCATCCGGTCCGGAACGGGGACGTCCACCCAGCGGGCCGCGACCTTGGCGAACAGCGGACCGGCGATGATCACCGTCGGTATGGCGACGAGGATGCCGAGCGCCAGCGTCACGCCCAGGTTGGCCTTGACCGCGTCGATGGCGACCAGCGGTCCGGGGTGCGGCGGGATCAGGCCGTGCATCACGGACAGACCGGCCAGCGCCGGCACACCGATGCGCATCAGGGAGTAGTTGCCGCGCTTGGCCACCATCAGCACGACCGGGATCAGCAGCACGATGCCGACCTCGAAGAACAGCGGCAGACCGATCACGGAGGCGATCAGCACCATCGCCCACGGCATCGCCCGCCCCTTGGCCTTCGCCAGGATCGTGTCGACGACCTGGTCGGCGCCGCCGGAGTCGGCGAGCAGCTTGCCGAGGATCGCGCCGAGGGCGATCAGCACGCCCACGCCGGCGACGGTGGAGCCCAGGCCGGCGGTGAAGCTCGTGATCGCCTTGTCGAGCGGTGCCCCGGCGACCGCGCCGAGCACCAGCGATCCGATGGTCAGGGACAGGAAGGCGTGCAGCTTGAACCTGGTGATGAGCAGGACGATGACGGCGATGCCCGCGAGGACGGCGATGCCGAGCTGGGCGTGGCCGGCCGAGGTGATCGGCGGGGGCGCGTCCGCTGCCAGCATCTCGACGCTGAGTCTGGTCACGGTGTTCCCTTGCAGGTGAAGAGGGACGGTGGGGAGAGGTGTGCCGCAGTCGGCGAGCGTGGGGGGAGAGGCGCCGGGGCTCAGGGCCGCGGCACCTCGGAGGACTGCGTGGAGCTGTCGAGGCCGTCCAGCGCGGCCACCGCGCGTGCGGTGATCTCCTCGGGCGACCCGGAGACGTCGACCGCGACGCCCCGCTCGTCCCGCTGGAGCGGCTCCAGCGTGGCGAACTGGGAGTCCAGCAGCGCCGTCGGCATGAAGTGACCCCGGCGGTGCCCCATCCGGTCCTCGATGAGCTTCCGGTCGCCCGTCAGGTGCACGAAGACGACGCCGGGAGCCGCGGCCCGCAGCCGGTCGCGGTACGACCGCTTCAGCGCCGAACTGCTCACCACCCCGCCCAGCCCCGCCCGCCCGTGGGCCCAGGCGCCGATGGCGTCGAGCCACGGCCACCGGTCCTCGTCGCCGAGCGGGATCCCGGCCGTCATCTTGGCGATGTTGGCCCGCGGGTGGAAGTCGTCGCCCTCGGCGTACGGGACGCCGAGCCGGGCGGCGAGCAGGGGACCGATCGTGGTCTTGCCCGTGCCGGCGACGCCCATCACCACGACGACGTGGGGGGTGCGCATCACTGCCTCGCTGTCTTCCTCGACATGGGACGCCGACATCCGGCGTCCGCCACACTGAAACCCATAGGTACGACTAATTCAAGAGTCTGTGACATATAAGTCTGACTTTTTGGGAGTGTGATCCGCCCCGTACGCTGAGTGCATGAGCACACCGGGCCGAGGGCTGCACGGCCGCGTACTGGACACCCTCGGCCCCGCCATCACCGCGGGCGAGTATCCGCCGGGCAGCGTGCTGCGCACCGACGAACTGGCGCAGCGCTTCGACGTGTCACGCTCCGTGATGCGCGAGGCGGTCCGCGTCCTTGAGTCCATGCACCTGGTGGCTTCGCGCCGCCGCGTCGGCGTGACCGTGCTCCCCCTGACCGAGTGGAACGTCTACGACCCGCAGGTCATCCGCTGGCGCCTGGCCGGCGCCGACCGGACCCGGCAGCTGCGGTCGCTGACCGTGCTGCGCTCCGCCGTCGAACCGGTCGCCGCGGGTCTGGCCGCCCGGCTCGCCACCCCCGAGCAGTGCGCCGAACTCACCGAGTGCGCCCTAGGCATGGTGGCCAACTCACGCGGCCACCACCGGCTTCAGGCGTACCTGGTCCACGACGTCGCCTTCCACCGCGTGATCCTCAGCGCCTCCGGGAACGAGATGTTCGCTCGCCTCGGCGACGTCGTCGCCGAGGTCCTGACGGGCCGCACCCACCACGAGGTCATGTTCGAGGAGCCCGACCCCGCCGCTGTCACCCTCCACGTCCGGCTCGCCGAGGCGGTCCGGGCCCGCGACGCGGACCGCGCCGAGCGGCTGACCCGCGAGATCACCGTCGGGGCCCTCCAGGAACTGGACGTCCTGGCTCCGTAGCGCGGCGCTGCCTCACTGCTCGGGGACGTCCCCGTCCACGTACACCCACGCCCCGTCGACCCGCTCGAACCGGCTGCGTTCGAGCAGTGAGCCACCCCGGTAGGACGCCCGGAACGTCACCGTCCCCGTGCCGTGGAACGCCGAACCGTCCGTCGTGCCGAGGATCTCCAGACCCGTCCAGCGCATCCCGGGATCCAGGTCGAGCCGCGTCGGCCGCGTCCGCGGGTGCCAGGTCCGCAGCAGATACCCCGCGTCCAGCCGCACGAAGGCGCAGTACCGGGACCGCATCAACGCCTCGGCGGTCGGCGCGGCGGCACCACCACCGTGGTAGCGGCCGCAGCACCTCTCATACGGCTCGGGCAGCCCGCACGGGCAGGAACGCATGGTCATGCCCCCCATTCTGCCCGCGGCGGCGCACCCGCCCGCCCCCGGTACGCCCGCTTCCCCCGTCGCGCCCGTGCGGCACGCGCGCGACGGGGGCACAGTGGAAGACGGAGGCCACGCCGGGTCACTCGTCGCCTCGACCGTGTGACCTCGCCTCCCACCGGAGTTGAGGAGACACGGACGATGACTCGACCCGTCGGCATCCGGCCTCCCTCCGTCAAGGAGTGGCGGCTCAATCTGTATCTGTCCGAACACGACCCGGACACCACCGCCCGGATCGTCCTGGACACCGGCGACAACGTCCTGGAGACCCGGGCGGAGGCCCGCCGCAATCCGTACGACATGGCGGTGCCCGAGATCGGGGACGAACTCGCGGCCGGCCGTGCGCTGATCGCGCTCGGCCGCGAGTTGCTGCGCGCCGCCGCGGGCGACATCGACGCGGTGGGAGCGCCGGAGGCGACGCCTCCCGTCCCCCTGTGGACATCCAGGGAGTGAAGGAGCCGAACGGTGCTCTTCACGGACCGTCTCGACGCGGGACGGCGGCTGGCCGCCCGCCTGGAACACTTCACCGGCCAGGACGTCGTGGTGCTCGGCCTGCCCCGCGGCGGCGTCCCCGTGGCCGAGGTCGTCGCGGAGGCCCTCGGCGCCCCGCTGGACGTGTGCCTCGTACGGAAACTGGGCGTCCCCTTCCACCCGGAGCTGGGCATGGGGGCGATCGGCGAGGACGGCGTACGCGTACTCGGCGAGGACGTGCTGCGCGACGCACGCGTCACACCCGGGGAGCTCGCGCGCGTGGAGGAGCGCGAACGCGGCGAGCTCCGGCGGCGTGCCGAGCGCTACCGGGGCGAACGGCCACCGGTCGCCGTCGCGGGCCGGACCGCGGTGGTCGTCGACGACGGCGTGGCCACCGGCTCGACGGCGCGGGCGGCCTGCCGGACGGTACGCGCCCGCGGGGCCGCGCGGATCGTGCTGGCGGTCCCCGTCGCACCGCCGGACTGGACGCACCGGCTCGGCGGCGAGGCCGACGAACTCGTGTGCCTGGCCACCCCGCCGGACTTCTTCGCGGTCGGCCAGTTCTACGCCGACTTCGCCCAGCTCGACGACGAGGACGTCGTCGCCTGCCTGCGCCGGGCGGCGGGCCGCTCGCACCGGTTCCCCGTCGACCGCGAGGTGGAGGTGGCGGCCGGTGCCGTGCGGCTCGGCGGTCATCTGACGGTGCCCCCCGAGGCCGTCGGCATCGTGGTCTTCGCGCACGGCAGCGGCAGCGGACGGCACAGCCCGCGCAACCGCTTCGTCGCCGAGGGCCTGAACCGGGCCGGCCTCGGCACCCTCCTGTTCGACCTGCTCACCGAGGAGGAGGCGCGGGATCGGGCCAACGTGTTCGACACCACGCTGCTGGCCGCCCGGCTCACCGCCGCCACCGGCTGGCTGCGCGGCCGGCCCGGCGCCGAGCGGATGGCGGTCGGCTACTTCGGCGCCAGCACCGGCGCGGCCGCCGCCCTCTGGGCAGCTGCGGAACCCGGCGCGCACATAGCCGCCGTGGTCTCCCGGGGCGGCCGTCCCGACCTGGCCGGGACGCGCCTGCCGGACGTGACCGCCCCCACCCTGCTGATCGTCGGCGGCGCCGACACCGTCGTCCTCGACCTCAACCGCCAGGCGCAGTCCCGGCTGCGCTGCGAGAGTCACCTCGGCGTCGTCCCCGGCGCCACCCATCTCTTCGAGGAGCCCGGAGCCCTGGAGACGGTGACCGACCTGGCCCGGGACTGGTTCACGGACCACATGGCGGCGGCGCACGTGTAGCCCCGGGGCGGTGTGCGGTGTGCGGTGGGAACGCGAAAACGGTGCCGACCGATGCTGGTCGACACCGTTTTCCGGTGGTGTCCGAGGGGGGACTTGAACCCCCACGCCCGATAAAGGGCACTAGCACCTCAAGCTAGCGCGTCTGCCATTCCGCCACCCGGACGGGGTGTCTGTCGTGCGGGCCTTCCCGCGGCGACGAAGGAAACATTACCAGGCTTTCGGGCAGGCCCGATCACCCGCCCGCCCCAGGGAGCCGCCGCGCGGGCGGGCCGGGGCGCGGGCGGCGGCGGGCGGGGCCCGGGGCTCTCTTGGGGTTGGCGCGGGGGAGGGGGAGGATGAGTGGACCACCGGCACACGGGGTGGCCACCAGCACACAGCGGGAGGAAGCAGCGTGAGGGAGACGGGCACGGCCAGGGGCGTCACTGGCGAGGACGAGGTCGTGGACCTCTGCCGCGAGCTGATCCAGATCGACACCAGCAACTACGGCGACCACTCGGGACCGGGTGAGCGCAGGGCGGCCGAGTACGTCGCCGAGAAGCTCGCCGAGGTGGGCCTGGAACCGAAGATCTTCGAGTCGCACCCGGGCCGGGCCTCGACGGTGGCCCGCATCGAGGGCGAGGACCCCTCCCGGCCGGCGCTGCTGATCCACGGCCACACCGACGTCGTACCGGCCAACGCCGACGACTGGACCCACCACCCCTTCTCCGGGGAGGTCGCGGACGGGTGCGTGTGGGGTCGCGGCGCGGTCGACATGAAGGACATGGACGCGATGACGCTGGCGGTCGTGCGCGACCGGCTGCGCAGCGGACGCAGGCCCCCGCGGGACATCGTGCTCGCCTTCCTCGCCGACGAGGAGGCGGGCGGCACGTACGGAGCCCGGTACCTGGTGGACAACCACCCGGACCTGTTCGAGGGGGTTACCGAGGCGATCAGCGAGGTCGGCGGGTTCTCCTTCACCGTCAGCGAACAGCGACGGCTGTACCTGATCCAGACGGCCGAGAAGGGCATGCACTGGATGAAGCTGACCGTGGCCGGCACCGCGGGGCACGGCTCGATGATCCACCGGGACAACGCGATCACCGAGCTGTCGGAGGCCGTCGCCCGGCTCGGGCGGCACAGGTTCCCGGTGCGGGTGACCAAGACCACCCGCGCCTTCCTGGACGAACTGGGCGACGCGCTCGGCACCAAGCTCGACCCGGAGGACATGGACGGCACCATCGCGAAGCTCGGCGGCATCGCCAAGCTCATCGGCGCCACCCTGAGCAACACCGCCAACCCCACGCAGCTGGGCGCCGGTTACAAGGTCAACGTCATCCCGGGCGAGGCCACCGCGCACGTCGACGGGCGGTTCCTGCCCGGCTTCGAGGAGGAGTTCCTCGCCGACCTCGACCGGATCCTGGGACCGAAGGTCAAGCGCGAGGACGTGCACTCCGACAAGGCCGTCGAGACCACCTTCGACGGGGCCCTGGTGGACGCGATGCAGTCCGCGCTGGTGGCCGAGGACCCGGCCGCGAAGGCCATCCCGTACATGCTCTCCGGAGGCACCGACGCCAAGTCCTTCGACGACCTGGGCATCCGGGGCTTCGGCTTCGCGCCGCTGAAGCTGCCGCCGGAGCTGGACTTCGCGGGCATGTTCCACGGCGTGGACGAGCGGGTGCCGGTGGACGGCCTGAAGTTCGGCGTGCGCGTGCTCGACCGGTTCATCGACGCGTCCTGAGTTCCGCCCGGATGCGTCATCAACGGCTTGACCCCGGTAATCGGCCGCGCGTGCGGGAAAGGCCGGGAAGAGTGAATGCGACCATAAGCTCGTATCCCGATTAGTTCCTCCTCGTTACAGGTGATGCGATCAGCAACATGAGATCGCCTTTGTCAACGAGGAGGAATAATGATCAAGAAGGTCGTCGCTGCCGCGGTCGCCACCGGTGGACTGGTTCTCGCGGGCGCCGGGATGGCCGCCGCCGACTCGGGCGCCCAGGGTGCTGCCGTGCAGTCCCCCGGCGTCGTTTCCGGCAACGTCATCCAGGTGCCCGTTCACGTGCCGGTGAACGTGTGCGGCAACACGATCTCGGTGATCGGGCTGCTGAACCCCGCCTTCGGCAACACCTGCGTCAACCACTGACGTTGTGCCCCGCCCCGTGAGGGTCTGACTCCATCGACTCCGTGGGGGGTCTGAACCCGTCGGCCCCGGAGCGCCCGCCATGCGCTCCGGGGCCGACCGGTTTATCGGCGCGGTCGCGACGACGGAATTCCGACGGATGCGACCGCGCGTTCCGGAAGGTTCGAGAAGGTCGAAGGCAGGGATTCAGCAAAATGCGACAGGTCACCCGAAAGGGCCTGATGACGGTGGCCGCGGCCACCGGCGTGATCGCCGCGGCGAGCGGCTACGCCCACGCCGACGCGGGCGCGTCCGGCGCCGCGTCCCGGTCACCGGGCGTGCTGTCCGGCAACACGGTGCAGGTGCCGGTGCACGTGCCGGTGAACGTCTGCGGCAACACGATCAACGTCGTCGGACTGCTCAACCCGGCGGCGGGCAACACCTGCGCCCAGCACGGCGGCGGCAGCGCGTCCGGGAACAACGGCGGTGCCCACGCCCAGGGGCGCACCAGCGGCTCGCCGGGTGTCGGCTCCGGCAACACGGTGCAGGTGCCGGTCGACGTGCCCGTCAACGTCTGCGGCAACAGCGTCGACGTGATCGGTGTGGCCAACCCGGCCATGGGCAACCACTGTGCCAACGGCGGCGGGAGCCACACCACGCCTCCGGGCGGCGACCGGGAGAACCCGCCCGGCACACCGAGGCACCCGGGTCACCCCGGCCACCCGGGTCACCCCGGCCACCCGGGACATCCGGGGACGCCCGGTCACCCGGGTACTCCGGGTCAGCCCGGCACGCCCGGCACACCTGGCACTCCTGCCACCCCCGCTACCCCGGCCACGCCGCCCTCCGAGGGCGGCGGCAGCGGCACTCCCGGTGGTTCGACGCGGGTGAACCAGCCGGAGGCGCAGTCCGTCGCCGCGACCAGCAGCCGGGCGCAGCTCGCCCACACCGGCAGCGAACTGCCGATGGGCGCCGTCCTGCCGGTGGGCGCGGGCGCGCTGCTCGCGGGTGCGGTGCTTTACCGCAAGGCACGGACCTCCGCCAGGTAGCCCGAAAACGGCGATGCCCATGACAGAGCGGGCCCCGCTTCGGCGGGGCCCGCTGTGGCTCGGCCGCCTCAGCTCACCACGTGGCGCGCACCTGGCGGATGATCCGCCGGCGCAACCGCACCCTGCGGCTGCCGTCGCGCAGCAGGCTCAGACGGTACAACTCCCAGTGTCCGTACTCGGCGTGGTCCGTCAGCAGACGTGCCGTCTCCTTGCGGGACACCCCGCGCGGGACGTACACGTCGACAAATTCGTATTCCGGCATCGCATCTATTGTGCGGGCTGGGGCCCGGTACGGATAGCGTCTGCACTATGTCTGATGCTGCGCAGCCCACCGCTGCCGAGGTACGCGCCGCCGCCGAGGCGGTCAAGACCGCGCTCGACCGCCACCTGGCCGCGGTCGAACGCAGGTCGGGTGACGAAGACCCGGCCGTCTACGAGGCGTTCAACCAGCTGGCCGCGGCGGCGGAGACGTACGACGAACTGCTCTACGACCGCTACGACGAGGTCACGCCCTTCGAGATCCCCGGTGACGACTCGCTGCCGCCGTACACGGGTCCCGAGGAGCCGAACGCGATCAGCGTGATCATCCGCCGCGACTACGCCGTGGTCGAGCCGCAGCGGCTGCTGACGCAGGCCCAGCGGGTGGAGGCCGCGGACTCCGAGGCCGTCCTGGGCACCGCCGAGGGCGCCTCCGGCACGGCGCACGGGGCGATCGGCATCCTGTTCGGCGAGTTCGAACCGGACGAGATCGCCTCCCGGCACAAGGAGTTCGGCCTGGAGGAGGGTGACTCGACTTTGTGGGTCACCGCCGCGGACGAGCCCGCCGACCCGGGCGAATGGCTGGACGCCCCCTTCGAGCACGTCGACCCGGAGCGGGTCGTCTGCCGTTTCGACGTCAGCGCGGTCTTCGACGACGAGGACGAGGAGCTGGACGACGACCTCGACGAGGACGAGGACGAGGACCTCGACGAGGACGACTTCAGCGCGCCGCTCGACGAAGAGGACCTGGAACCGCTGGACGCGAACGACCGCTGAGGCCCGTGGGCGGACCGGCGGTCGCCGGTCCGCCCCGGTCGCACGCCGGGTGGGTCCCCGACGGCTGAGGCGTGTGTTCCAGGAGCGCTGGGAGTTCCAGGAGTTCCGGGATCTCAGCCGGCCGTTCCCTCCTGTGTCCCGGGATCCTGCGCCGGGGGCTGGAGCAGGGCGGGCAGGCGGGTCGTACGGGGCCTGGCCGGGATCTCGGCGACGGCACGGGGCAGTGCCTGCTCCACGCCGTGCACCACGGACAGATGCCGGGCGGCCCGGCTGAACGCCGTGTAGACCCACGGGCGGCTGAGCCCCTTGGCCGCGTCACCGGGCAGCACGACGACCACCGCGGGCCACCGGCCGCCCACGGCCTGGTGCGCGGTCAGCGCCCAGCCGTGCCGCAGTTGCGACTCCACCCGCTCCTTCGGGACCACCACGTGGGCGTCCGAGCAGGACAGGTGCAGTCCCTCGGCGTCGGCCTTCACCACCTGTCCGGGCAGCGTACGGCCCGGAGCGGGGGAGTAGGCGATCCGGTCGCCGGGGTCGAAACCGCCGAAGCGGCCGGGGCCCGGGTTGAGCCGCTCCTTCAGCGCGGCGTTCAGCGCGCGCGTGCCGGCCGCGCCGCCGTGACCCGGGGTGATCACCACGGTCTGCTCGGCCGGGACGCCGATCGCCCGCGGCACCGAGTCCGCGACGAGTTGCACGGTCCGGTGCACGGCCTCGCCCGCGTCCCGCACCGGGACGATCACCACCTCCTTGCCGGGCGCCGCCACCTGGTTCAGCTCGCCGGCGCCGACGCCGGAAACCAGCTCGCCCAGCGGGCCCGGATCCGGCAGGCGCGAGGCGATCTGCGGGCACACCCGCGCCGCCAGCAGATCCGCGAACACCCGACCCGGGCCGACCGACCACAGCACCGCCGGATCCCCGGCCAGCACCAGCCGCGCCCCGTCCGGCAGCGACTCGACCAGCAGGGCCGCCGTCTCCACGTCCAGTTGGGGCGCGTCGAGCACGACGAGGAGGTCCAGCGCGAGCGAACCGTCCTCGTCCCGGCCGGGGCCCTCGGCGCCGGACAGCAGTCCGGCCATGGTGGCGACGGCGGACTCGGGCGCCTCCGAGGGCTCCTGCGCCTGCGGGAGCCGCCCGAGAAGCTGCCCGAAGCCGTCCCGGCCGAGCGGGCTGTGGGCGGCGGCCCAGGCGCGCAGCCCGAGACGACCCGCCTCGACGAGCAGCCGCGCGGGCTCGATGTGGGACGCCTCCCCGCCGGTGTGCAGCACCAGTCCGTGCCCGGCCACGGCGCGGAGCAACTCGGCGGCGGAGCCCTGCGCGGAGGTGGCGGCCCGCTCCCAGTCCGTGGCCGAACCGCCTTCCTTCGGCGCGGAGTTGATCAGGCGGGCGAGTCCGTCGGCCAGACTCTCCTCGGCGAGCGCGTACCGCTCCAGGCCGACGAGGACGCGCACCGGACGCCCGCCGTCCTCGTCCGCCTCCTCGGTGGCCGGGGCGTCCTCCAGGGCGTCCTGGAACACCAGGGCCTCGCCCTCCGCCAGCGTGCCGTTCAGGGCCGCCTCGGGGTCGGGCACCGCCCGCTGGGCCAGGGCGGCGGTCAGGGCCGGGGCTTCCAGGGCCGTGTGCCCGGCGAGGGCGGCCTGCTCCAGCAGCCACACGGTGAAGGCCCGCCCGCGGCGCTCGTCGTCCGGGCCGCACTCGGCGCCGAGCAGGGCGCGCGCGAACCCGTCGGCCTGCTCCGGCCGTACGCCGGTGACGTGGAGCAACTGCCAGGGGTCGGCGTGCAGCCGCTCCTCCGCGCCCTCGCCGAGGGCGGCGGCGACCTGGGGGGCGAGCGTCTCCGGTGCGCCGCCCTGGGCCAGCACCCGGCGCACCGCCTGGACGGTCTCCGGCGCCGGCCCGGCGGGCGCGGTGGCGGCCTCGGGTGCCACGGTCCTCGGCCGCGGTGCCGGTTCGGGGGCGGGGCGGCGCGGTGCGGGCTCGGGCTCGGCGAAGACGGTGGCCGAGGGCTTCTCACCGCTCTCCACGGCCCGCACGGCGGCCAGCAGGTCGGCCGCCGTGCCGCTGAGCTTGCCGCCGCTCTCGATCTGCCCCTTCCGCTCGGCCTTCCGCTGCTCGATCCGCTCCCGCTCGACCCGCTGAGCCGCCAACTCGGCCTCGGCCTCGGACCTCTTGCCCCCGTCCGAGCCGTCCGAGGGCTCCGCCTCCGCGCCGGACCGCCCGTCCTCCGCCGAGTCACTGCCGCCCGCGCTCGCGCCGTCCTCCGGGGCGACGCCCTTGCCCGAGGCCGCACCGGCCTCGGAGGCGCCGTCCTCCGAGTTCGCCCCGCCGTCCGAGGCGCCGCCTTCCCCGGCCCCCTCGGCTTCCGAGGCGCCGCTCCCGGCGCTCGTTCCGGCCCCGGAGGCGCCCCCCTCCGCAGCCGCCCCGCCTTCCTGCGCGCTGTTTCCCGACATCCCGCCCCCCGGCGTACCGCCCTCCCCGACCGGGCCGTCGTGGCGGAGGCCGTCGTCCGCCCCGGGGTCCGGGGTGCCAGGCCCCGTCTGTTCCGTGGTCTCCGGCTCCGTGCTCACAGCGTGCTCCAGTCGTGATCGGGATAGCGGTGCACGGGCTCCGACACGTCGTCGAGCGCCCGGCAGATCTCGTCAGGAAGACTAAGCGCCTCCACTGACAACACCGCCGTGAGCTGCTGCGCGTTGCGGGTACCGACGATCGGCGCCGTCACGCCCGGCCGGTCGCGGACCCAGGCGAGGGCCACCTGGAGCGGGGTCACCGCCAGCCCGTCCGCCGCCGTGGACACCGCGTCCACGATGCGGCCCGCCGTGTCGTCCAGGTACGGCTCGACGAACGGCGCCAGGTGTTCCGAGGCGCCCCGCGAGTCCGGCGGCGTCGCGTTGCGGTACTTGCCGGTCAGCACGCCGCGGCCCAGCGGTGAGGACGGCAGCAGGCCGACGCCCAGGTCCAGCGCGGCGGGCAGCACCTCGCGCTCCACGCCGCGTTGCAGCAGCGAGTACTCCATCTGCGTGCTCGCCAGCCGCGTCCGGGTGCCGGGCGCCGCGAGCTGCCAGGTCGCGGCCTTGGCCAGCTGCCAGCCGCAGAAGTTGGAGACGCCCGCGTAGCGCACCCGGCCGCTGCCGACGGCGAGGTCGACCGCGTGGAGGGTCTCCTCCAGCGGTGTGTGCGGGTCGAAGGCGTGGACGTGCCACACGTCGACGTAGTCCGTGCCGAGGCGGGCGAGGGAGGCGTCCAGCGCGGCCAGCAGATGGCCGCGGGAGCCGTCGAAACGCCGGTCCGGGTCCGGCACGCTGCCCGCCTTGGTCGAGAGGACCAGGTCACGGCGGGGCACGAGGCCGTCCATGAGCAGCCCGAGCAGGTACTCGGCCTGTCCGTCGCCGTACACGTCCGCCGTGTCCACGAGGGTGCCGCCCGCCTCCCAGAACACCTTCAGCATGTCCGCGGCGTCGTGCTCGTCGGTGTCCCGGCCCCAGGTGAGGGTGCCGAGGCCGATGCGGGACACGCGCAGGCCCGTACGGCCGAGATGCCTCTGCTCCATGGTCGCGAGATTACTGGCCACGGCTGGTACGTGGGTGACCTGTGGACAACCCGGTCCCCGCCCGCCGGGGCGGCGCCGCGAACCGGCCGTCCCGCAGGTCGTGCACTGCCATGTGCCGTGGCGCCGCGCTAGTGTTCCCCGCACAACGGACGTTACTGATCGGTAAGGGGAACGGCATGCAGCTCGGGATCAACCTCGGCTACTGGGGTGCCGGCATGGACGCGGACAACCTGGCCGTCGCGCAGGAGGCGGACCGCCTCGGATACGCCGTGTGCTGGGCGGCCGAGGCCTACGGCTCGGACGCGGCCACCGTGCTCACCTGGGTCGCAGCGCAGACCGAGCGCATCGACGTGGGCTCGGCCATCTTCCAGATCCCCGCCCGGCAGCCCGCGATGACGGCGATGACGGCCGCCACGCTGGACTCGCTGTCCGGCGGCCGCTTCCGGCTCGGCCTCGGCGTCTCCGGCCCGCAGGTGTCCGAGGGCTGGTACGGCGTGAAGTTCGACAGGCCGCTGGCCCGCACCCGCGAGTACGTCGAGATCGTCCGCAGGGCGATGACGCGGGAATGGCTGACGTACGACGGCGAGCACTGGACGCTGCCGCTGCCGGGCGGTCCCGGCAAGCCGATCAAGCTGACCGTGCACCCGCAGCGTGAGCACATCCCGCTCTACATCGCCGCCATCGGCCCGAAGAACCTGGAGCAGACCGGCGAGATCGCCGACGGCGCGCTGCTCATCTTCCCCTCCGCCGACCACCTCGAGGAGACGGCGGTCAAGCACCTGCGCGCCGGCCGCGAGAAGGCCGGCAAGGGCCTGGACGGCTTCGACGTCTGCCCGACCCTGCCGCTGGCCGTCGGCGACGACAAGGACGTGTCCCGCCTCGCCGACACCTTCCGCCCCTACACCGCGCTGTACGTCGGCGGCATGGGCAGCCGCAAGCAGAACTTCTACAACCAGCTCGCCCGTCGCATGGGCTACGAGAAGGAGGCCGCCGAGATCCAGGAGAAGTACCTGTCCGGCGACAAGCAGGGCGCCGCGGCCGCCGTACCGCAGCAGCTCATCGACCAGACCACACTGCTCGGCTCCGTCGACCGGATCGCGGACCGCATGAAGGCCTACGCCGCGGCGGGGGTGACCACGCTGACCCTCGCCCCCGCGGGCTTCACGCTGGAGGAGCGGCTGGCCTCGCTGCGGGTCGGCACCGAGGCCCTGGAGCGTGCCGGGCTGGCGTGACCGCCCGCCGCGACATGCAGGCGGCGGGGCGGTACGGCGGTGGCTTTTCGCGGCCGTGGTGGGGGCTCGGGGGTCTTCCCCGCCACGGCCGTCATGGAGAACAACGCCTCCGCCGCCGCGCGGTTACGCCCGTGTCCGGCCCCGTTCCGGTCGCCCCGCCGCCCGCCGCACGCTCCTCCGTTCGGCGTAGTGCGCCCTCACCCCTGTTGCGGCACCCCCGCGGTCGCATTCGACTCGAGCCGCGCGGCAGTCGGGCAGGGAGGCGGCCCGCGGTGCTTTGGCCCGGAAGCCTGTTCCAGGAGATCCTCGACCACGACGAGTCCTTCCGGCTGATCTGCTCCATCGAGGCCGGCGGGGAGGCGCGGGGCGGCTGGGAGAACGGCCGGATCGCGGCGCTCGTACCGCCCGGCGAGCGCGGCCTCGCCCCGAAGATCGCCCGCCACGGGGCGGACGAGGACAAGCCCGGCCGGATCCGCGCCCTGCCGTGCAAGCGCGGTGAGTGCGCCTCGCCGCCGCCGGGTACGACCGGACCATCCAGCGGACGCTGCACGCGTACACGCTCGCCGGGATCCGCGTCCACCGCGACGTCAGCCTGGCCGTCATGTCCCGTATGGGCCGCATCCTCGGCTGGTCCCCGGCCAGGTCGGCGCTCCTCGCGGCCGGCATCCACGCCGTGTACGCCTACGAGCGGCTGGTGGGCCGGCGCCGGATGACGACCCTGCGCATGCCCGAGCGCCGCGACGCCCTCGGCGGACCCGCCGCCCAGGCGCCCGCGTTCGCCTGACGGATGACGCGGGACCTACAGCCAGCCCTGCCGTTTGAACAGCCGGTACAGCAGCATCTCCAGAGCGGCCATCAGCAGGATCACCGCCGGGTAGGACCAGAGCCAGTGCAGCTCCGGCATGTGCGTGAAGTTCATGCCGTAGATACCGGCGATCATCGTGGGCACCGCGGCCATGGCCGCCCACGCGGAGATCTTCCGCATGTCGTCGTTCTGCTGGACGCCGGTCTGCGCGAGGTGCGCCGACAGGATGTCCGAGACCAGCCGGTCCAGGCTCTCCACCGAGTCGTTGACCCGGGTCAGATGGTCGCTGACGTCCCGGAAGAACGGCCGCGCCTTGTCGTCCACGAAGGGCACGGCCGGGGTGAACAGGCTCGTGCCGGTGCCGCCCAGGCGGGACATCGGCAGCGCCAGCGGGCCCGTCGCCCGCCGGAACTCCGTGATCCGGCGTTTGAAGGCGTAGATGCGTGAGGCGGAGTGCCGCGAGCCGCCGTCCGGCGAGAAGACCTCCGCCTCCAGCTCCTCCAGGTCCGTCTGGAGCGCGGCGGCCACGTCCAGGTAGTGGTCGACGGTGGTGTCGGCGATGGCGTACAGCACGGCGGTCGGGCCGTGGCCGAGCGTCTCCGGCTCCTGTTCGAGACGGCGCCGTACGGCGGCAAGCCCGTCGCCCTCGCCGTGGCGGACCGTCACCACGAACGAGTCGCCCAGGAAGATCATGATCTCGCCGGTGGAGACGGCGTCGCTGCGCGGCTCGTACACCACGGGCTTGAGCACCACGAACAGGGAGTCGTCGTAGACCTCCAGCTTGGGCCGCTGATGCGCCTTCAGGGCGTCCTCGACCGCCAGGGGATGCAGCGCGAACTCCTCGGTGACCAGGCCGAACTCGTCCTCGCCCGGCTCGTGCAGCCCCACCCACACGAAACCCCCGGCGGCCCGCGCCGCGGCCAGGGCGTCGGAGAGGTCGGCGAAGCCCGGTGTGCGGTGGCCGTCACGGTAGACGGCGCAGTCGACGATCACAGAGCGTGTTCTCCCTTCGTCCGGTCGCCACCCGAAGCGTTCGTACGCCTACCCTGGCCGCATGCCCACGCTGATCCTCGTCAGGCACGGACGTTCCACCGCCAACACCGCCGGACTGCTCGCCGGCTGGACCCCCGGGGTCGCCCTGGACGAACGCGGCACCGCGCAGGCCGCGGCGCTGCCGGGGCGGCTCGGCGGACTGCCGATCGCCGAAGTCGTCACCAGTCCGCTGCAGCGCTGCCGGGAAACCGTACGACCGCTGCTGGACGCCCGGCCGGAACTGACCGCGCACACGGACGAGCGGATCGGCGAGTGCCACTACGGCGACTGGTCCGGCCGCAAGCTCGCCGAGCTCAAGGACGAGCCGCTGATGGAGGTGGTGCAGGCGCACCCCTCGGCGGCCGCGTTCCCCGGGGGCGAGTCCATGCGCGCGATGCAGACCCGCGCCGCCGAGGCGGTGCGCGAGTGGAACGCGCGCGTGGAGCGCGACCACGGCGCCGACGCCGTCTACCTGATGTGCTCCCACGGTGACATCATCAAGTCCCTCGTGGCGGACGCGCTCGGCCTTCATCTGGACCTCTTCCAGAGGATCTCCGTCGAACCCTGCTCCGTCACCGCGATCCGCTACACCAGGTTGCGGCCCTTCCTGGTACGGCTCGGCGACACCGGGGACTTCGCGTCCCTGGCACCGCGTGAGGAGCCGGAGGGCGACGACGCACCGGTCGGGGGCGGCGCGGGCGCACCGTGATCGTCGGCCGCAGTAGGGTGAAGCGGTCGCCCTCGACTTCCCGATTCAGACGTTCTCACGATTCCCATGGAGACAGGACGTGTCCCGTCAGGTGTTCCTCTACGACCCCCCGGACCGCTTCGTGGCCGGCACGGTCGGACTGCCCGGGCGCCGTACGTTCTTCCTCCAGGCCACAGCAGGCCCCCGAGTGACCAGCGTGGCCCTGGAGAAGACCCAGGTCGCCGCGCTCGCCGAGCGCATGGACGAACTGCTGGACGAGGTGCTGCGCCGCAGCGGCGGCAGCGCCGCCGTGCCCGCCATGGCGCCCAGCGAGATCGCCGACACCGGCCCGCTGGACACTCCCATCGAGGAGGAGTTCCGGGTGGGCACCATGGCGCTCGCCTGGGACGGTGAGGAACAGCGCATGATCGTCGAGGCGCAGGCCCTCGTCGAGCTCGACGCGGAGTCCGAGGAGGACCTCGCCGAGGCCGAGGAGCGGCTGCTGCAGGACGAGGAGAACGGTCCCCCGATGCTGCGGGTCCGGCTCACCGGCGCGCAGGCGAGGGCCTTCGCCAAGCGCGCCCTCGACGTCGTCAACGCCGGGCGGCCGCCGTGCCCGCTGTGCAGCCTCCCGCTCGACCCGGAAGGACACGTATGTCCGCGCCAGAACGGATACCGCCGCGGAGCGTGACGCCCGGCGCCGAGCCCGCCGAACTGCTCGCCCAGGGTGAGCTGACCGTGCGCGGCCGCATCCGCGAGGCCTCCAACGCGGCACTGTTCTGCACGGTCGCGTACGACGGCCGGGAGGCGTCCTGCGTGTACAAGCCGGTCGCCGGGGAGCGGCCGCTGTGGGACTTCCCCGACGGCACCCTCGCCGCCCGCGAGGTGGCGGCGTACGAGGTCTCCGAGGCGACCGGCTGGTCCCTGGTGCCGCCCACCGTGCTGCGCGACGGCCCGTACGGCGAGGGCATGGTCCAGCTGTGGATCGAGGCGACCCCGGAAGCCGAACTGCTCGCGCTGCTGGACGCCGAGGAACCCGGACCGGGCTGGAAGGCGATCGGCTTCGCCGAGGTCGGCGAGGGGCGCACGGCACTGCTGGTGCACGCCGACGACGAGCGGCTGCGCCGGATGGCCGTGCTGGACGCGGTGATCAACAACGCCGACCGCAAGGGCGGCCACCTGCTGCCGACCCCGGAGGGACACCTCTACGGCATCGACCACGGCGTCACCTTCAACGTCGAGAACAAGCTGCGCACCCTCCTGTGGGGCTGGGCGGGCGAACCGCTCCCGCCGGAGGTCCTGGCCGTCCTCAAGGCCCTGGAGGACACGCTCCGCGACGGCGCCCCCCTCGCGAGCCGGCTGGCCGCCCTGATCACCGCGGCCGAACTCGACGCCACCCGCGCACGCGTGACCGCGCTGCTCACCTCCGGCGCACACCCCGAGCCGAGCGGCGAGTGGCCGGCGATCCCATGGCCGCCGGTCTGAGAGAACAGGGGTCAACCAGCCATCCGGGGTGGTCCGGTTCGTAGATGGGACCGCGGTCCGGTTACGCTCATGACATGCATGCCTGGCCCGCTTCCGAAGTCCCCGCCCTGCCTGGTGAGGGCCGCGACCTCAGGATCCACGACACCGCGACCGGTGGCCTGGTCACACTCGACCCCGGTCCCGTCGCCCGTATCTATGTCTGCGGCATCACGCCGTACGACGCCACCCACATGGGGCACGCGGCGACCTACAACGCGTTCGACCTCGTGCAGCGCGTGTGGCTCGACACCAAGCGGCAGGTTCACTACGTCCAGAATGTGACCGACGTCGACGATCCCCTGCTGGAGCGGGCGCAGCGCGACGACGTCGACTGGGTGGAGCTGGCCGAGCAGGAGACGGCCCTGTTCCGTGAGGACATGACGGCCCTGCGGATGCTGCCGCCCCGGCACTACATCGGCGCCGTGGAGGCCATACCCGGCATCGTCCCGCTGGTCGAACGACTGCGCGACCTGGGGGCGGCGTACGAGCTCGACGGGGACGTGTACTTCTCCGTCGAG
Organism: Streptomyces sp. 6-11-2; assembly: GCF_006540305.1. Taxonomy (GTDB): domain Bacteria; phylum Actinomycetota; class Actinomycetes; order Streptomycetales; family Streptomycetaceae; genus Streptomyces. Next base: position 5,749,516 of record NZ_BJOR01000001.1, read on the forward strand.
TCCGACCCCCACTTCGGCGAGGTCTCCCGCCTCGACGCGGCGGCCATGCGGCTGCTTTCGGCCGAGCGCGGCGGCGACCCGGACCGCCCGGGCAAGAAGAACCCGCTCGACCCGATGCTGTGGATGGCCGCCCGGGACGGCGAGCCGAGCTGGGACGGGGGCTCCCTCGGCCGCGGCCGGCCCGGCTGGCACATCGAGTGCGTGGCCATCGCCCTGGACCACCTCGGCATGGGCTTCGAGGTGCAGGGCGGCGGATCCGACCTCGCCTTCCCGCACCACGAGATGGGCGCCTCGCACGCCCAGGTGCTCACCGGCGAGTTCCCCATGGCCAAGGCGTACGTCCACGCCGGCATGGTCGCGCTCGACGGCGAGAAGATGTCCAAGTCCAAGGGCAACCTGGTCTTCGTCTCGCGGCTCAGGCGCGACGGCGTCGACCCCGCCGCCATCCGCCTCGCGCTCCTCGCCCACCACTACCGCTCCGACTGGGAGTGGACCGACCGGGTGCTCCAGGAAGCCGGCGAGCGTCTGGACCGCTGGCGCGCGGCCGTCTCCCGTCCCGACGGCCCGTCCGCGGACGGGCTGGTCGAGGAGATCCGCGACGCCCTCGCCGACGACCTGAACGCCCCGGCGGCCCTCGCCGCGGTCGACCGCTGGGTGGCCCTCCAGCAGGAGCACGGCGGCGAGGACACCGGCGCCCCCGGCCTCGCCTCGCGCGCCGTGGACGCCCTGCTGGGCGTGGCTCTCTGACCCGACCGGCCGGACACGGCATCAGGGGCGGTGCGCGTCACGCGCACCGCCCCTGATCCGTTCACTCCTCCGACGCGTCGTTCCCGGCGTCCCCGTCGTCCGGCTCCGCCTTCGGCGGTCGTGGCGGTCGCGACCGTCCGCCGGGGCCGTCCCGCAGATACGAGCCGCCGTCGCCGCCGTCCGCCGTGGCGTGGCCGCCCGACGACGGGCCGCCGTCCCGGCGCCGCAGATACCGCTCGAACTCACGGGCGATCGCCTCGCCCGACGCCTCCGGCAGCTCGGCGGTGTCCCGGGCCTCCTCCAGCGTCTGGACGTACTCCGCGACCTCGCTGTCCTCGGCGGCCAGCTGGTCCACGCCCACCTGCCAGGCACGCGCGTCCTCCGGCAGCTCGCCCAGCGGAATGCGCAGGTCCAGCAGGTCCTCCAGACGGTTGAGGAGGGCCAGCGTCGCCTTCGGGTTCGGCGGCTGCGACACGTAGTGCGGAACCGCCGCCCACAGCGAGACGGCCGGGACACCCGCGTGCGTGCAGGCCTCCTGGAGGATCCCGACGATGCCCGTCGGCCCCTCGTACTTGGTCTCCTCCAGGTCCATGCGGCGGGCCAGATCCGTGTCCGACGTGGTCCCGCTGATGGGGACCGGACGCGTGTGCGGGGTGTCACCGAGCAGCGCGCCCAGGATGACCACCAGCTCCACGCCCAGCTCGTGCGCGAAGCCGAGCAGTTCGTTGCAGAACGAGCGCCAGCGCATGGACGGTTCGATGCCGCGGACCAGCACCAGGTCGCGCGGTTTGTCGCCGCCGACCCGGACCACCGACAACCTGGTCGTCGGCCAGGTGATCCTGCGCACGCCGCCGTCCATGAACACGGTGGGGCGGTTGACCTGGAAGTCGTAGTAGTCCTCGGCGTCCAGCGCCGCGAACACCTCGCCCTTCCACTCCTTCTCCAGATGCGCGACCGCGGTGGAGGCGGCGTCGCCGGCATCGTTCCAGCCCTCGAACGCGGCCACCATGACCGGGTCGATCAGCTCGGGAACCCCCTCGAGCTCGATCACCCAGCGCCTCCTTCCGACGTGCCCTCGCCTGACCCACCAACCTTACGGCGTTCGGCGGGGGCGTCCGCAGCCCCCTTGCACGGGGGAGTGAACGGATCACTGCCCCGTCCGAGTCCTTCGAACACCCATGATCGCCGCCCCCCGCGGCCCCGCCCGTCCTCCGGTCCACACCTCCGATGGATCACCGGGCCGAGCGCAGCCACTGCTCCACGCTCGCGATGTGCACCGTCGCCCACGAACGCGCCGCCTCCGCGTCGCGGTCGCGCAGCGCGCCGAGGATCGCGCGGTGCTCGCGCAGCGTGCGGCCGACCGCGTCCCGCCGGTCCAGTCCGCGCCAGACGCGGGCCCGGGTGGCGGGCCCGGACAACCCGTCGAGCAGGGAGCACAGGACCGAGTTGCCGCAGCCCCGCGCGATGCCCCGGTGGAACTCCAGATCGCAGGCGACCAGCTCCTCCACCGAGGGATCGCCGCCGAGTGCGTCCAACCGGGCGTCGAGCACGTCCAGTTGCTCCTCGCTGATGCGGGACGCCGCCATCGCGGTCGCGGCCGGCTCCAGGATGCGGCGCACCGCCAGGAATTCCAGCACCGTGTCGTCGCGGTGGAAGTCGACGACGAACCCCATTGCCTCCAGGAGCAGTTGAGGATCCAGGCTGGTGACGTACGTGCCGTCGCCCTGCCGCACGTCCAGGATCCGGATCAGGGACAGCGCCCGCACGGCCTCCCGCAGGGAGTTGCGCGACAGCCCCAGTTCGGCGGCGAGTTCGCTCTCCTTGGGCAGCCGGTCGCCGGGCCGCAGCGCACCGGAGACGATCATCCCCTTGATCTTCTCGATCGCCTCGTCGGTCACCGCCATGACCGGCCTCCCCAGGGCGCTCAGACATCGGATGTCTCGGTCCATTATGGAGGTTCCCCGGACCGGCCCGGGAGGAAAACGCACAGCTCGGCGCCGCAGTCGGCACCCCTTGCGGGGGAGCCGGCCGCGGCGCCGGCCCGGCGGCTTTGCTCACTGCCCGTCGGGCCGCCTCCGGTCGAGCAGGCCCCGCACCTTTGCCCGTACCTCGTCCGTGGCCAGGCCGCGGATCGTCAGCGTCGTACGCCGGCGCAGCACGTCGTCCGCCGTCTGGGCCCACTCGTGGTCCCGGGCCCAGACGACCTGCGCCCAGATCTCCGGGGCGTCCGGGTGGACCCGCTCGCCCAGCTCCGGGTTCTCGTTGGCCAGCCGGGCGATGTCGAAGGCCAGCGAACCGTAGTGCGTGGCCAGGTGCTTGGCGGTGTCGGCCGCCATGCGCGGACCGGGCGCCGGACGGTCCACGAGGAGCCGGTGGGCGACCGCCCGCGGGTTGGCGATGCCCGGCAGCGGCAGCCGCTTCGGCAGGGAGGAGATCGGCTCGAAGTCCTCGCCCAGCGGGGCGCTCGGCAGGGACTCCAGCTTCCTCATCACCGTCCGGCCGATGTGCCGGAAGGTGGTCCACTTGCCGCCCGCCACGGACAGCATGCCGCCCCTGCCCTCCGTCACCACCGTCTCGCGCCTGGCCTTGGCGGTGTCCCCGGGGCCGCCCGGCAGCACCCGCAGCCCGGCGAACGCGTACGTGATCAGGTCGCGGTCGAGCTGCCGGTCGCGTACGGAGAACGCGGCCTCGTCGAGTATCTGGGTGATGTCCTTGTCGTCGACCGCCACATCGGCCGGGTCGCCCTCGTACTCCTCGTCGGTCGTGCCGAGCAGCAGCATGTCCTCCCAGGGGAGGGCGAAGGTGATGCGGTACTTGTCGATCGGCGTGGCCAGCGCGGCCTTCCACGGGGAGGTGCGCTTCAGCACCAGGTGGGCGCCCTTGGACAGGCGGATCGACGGCCCCGCGTTCGGGTCCTCCATTCTGCGCAGGTGGTCCACCCAGGGGCCGGTCGCGTTCAGCACCAGGCGGGCGTCCACCCCGAACTCCTCGCCGGACAGCCGGTCCCTCAGCTCGGCGCCGGTGACCCGGCCCCGGGTGAAGCGCAGACCGGTCACCTCGGCGTGGTTGAGGACGACCGCGCCCGACTCGACGGCGGCGCGGACCGTCATCAGCGCCATGCGCGCGTCGTTCATCTGGTCGTCGCCGTAGACGGCCACCGCCCTGAGGTTCTCGGTGCGCAGCTCCGGCACGTCCTGCGCGGCCCTCGCCGGGCTGAGCAGGTGGCCCACACCGTCGCCGAAGGCGGACAGCGCGGAGTAGGCGAACACGCCCGCCCCGAGCTTCGCCGCGCCGTGCGGCCCGCCCTTGTACACGGGGAGATAGAAGGTGAGCGGGTTCGCCAGATGGGGAGCCACCTGGCGGGAGACCGCACGGCGCTCGAAGTGGTTCTCCGCCACCAGCTTCACCGCGCCGGTCTGCAGATAGCGCAGGCCCCCGTGGAGCAGCTTGGAGGAGGCGGAGGAGGTGGCGCCGGCGAAGTCGCCGGCGTCGACCAGGGCCACCCTGAGACCGGACTGCGCGGCGTGCCAGGCGGTGGAGATGCCCAGGATGCCGCCGCCGATCACGAGGAGGTCGTAGGCCGCCCTCGAGAGCTGCTCCCGGGTCTCGGCACGGCTCGGGTTCGGGCCGAAGGACGGAACCGTTCCCAGGGCGGGCACGGACTGCAGGGTGGACTGACCGGTCATCGCTTGTTCTTGCTCCTCGTCAGCTTTCGTCAGCTTTCGTCGGTTTTCATCAGCTCTCGTCGTCGAGCCAGCCCATGGTCCTCTCGACGGCCTTGAGCCAGTTCTTGTACTCACGGTCGCGGATGTCCGCGTCCATGCGGGGGGTCCATTCGGCGGCCCGGCGCCAGTTGGCGCGCAGGTCGTCGGTGCTGCTCCAGAAACCGACGGCGAGACCGGCGGCGTAGGCGGCACCGAGGCAGGTGGTCTCGGCGACCATCGGGCGCACCACGGGGGCGTCCAGGAAGTCCGCGAGCATCTGCATCAGCAGGTTGTTGGAGGTCATGCCGCCGTCGACCTTCAGCGCCGTCAGCTCGACACCGGAGTCCTTGGTCATGGCGTCCGCGATCTCCCGCGTCTGCCAGGCGGTGGCCTCCAGGACGGCGCGCGCGAGGTGCGCCTTGGTCACGTACCGCGTCAGGCCGGCGATCACCCCGCGGGCGTCGGAGCGCCAGTACGGGGCGAACAGGCCGGAGAAGGCGGGCACGAAGTAGGCGCCGCCGTTGTCCTCGACCGACAGCGCGAGCGTCTCGATCTCGGCGGCGGTGGAGATCAGGCCCATCTGGTCGCGCATCCACTGCACCAGGGAGCCGGTGACCGCGATCGAGCCTTCCAGGGCGTAGACCGGCTTGTCGTCGCCGATCCGGTAGCCGACGGTGGTCAGCAGTCCGCTGTACGAGTTGATGATCTTGTCGCCGGTGTTCATCACCATGAAGGTGCCGGTGCCGTACGTCGACTTGGTCTCGCCCTCGGCGAAGCAGGTCTGGCCGAACAGGGCCGCCTGCTGGTCACCGAGCGCCGAGGCGACCGGGATGCCGCCGAGCAGGTCGCCCAGCTTGCCGCCCTTGATCTCGCCGTAGACCTCGGCGGAGGAACGGATCTCGGGCAGGATCCGCGTCGGTACGCCGATCGACTCGGCGATCTTCTGGTCCCACTCCATGGTGTGCAGGTTCATCAGGAGGGTCCGGGAGGCGTTGGTGACGTCCGTGACGTGCTTGCCGCCGTCCGTGCCGCCGGTCAGGTTCCAGATGACCCAGGTGTCCATGGTCCCGAACAGCAGGTCGCCCGCCTCGGCGCGCTCGCGCAGTCCCTCGACGTTGTCGAGCAGCCAGCGGGCCTTGGGACCGGCGAAGTAGGAGGCGAGGGGGAGGCCGGTCTCGCGGCGGAAGCGGTCCTGGCCGACGTTGCGTCCCAGTTCCTTGCACAGGGCGTCGGTGCGGGTGTCCTGCCAGACGATGGCGTTGTGGACGGGCTCACCGGTGTTCCGGTCCCACAGCACGGTGGTCTCGCGCTGGTTGGTGATGCCGATGGCCTTGATGTCGTCGCGGGTGATGCCGGCCTTCGCGATGGCTCCGGCGACGACCTCCTGCACGTTGGTCCAGATCTCGGTGGCGTTGTGTTCGACCCAGCCCGGCTTGGGGAAGATCTGTTCGTGTTCCTTCTGGTCGACGGAGACGATCCGGCCGTCCCGGTCGAAGACGATGCAGCGGCTCGAGGTGGTGCCCTGGTCGATGGCGGCGATGAAGGGCCCTTGGCCGTGGGATGCGAGGCCGGCGGTGTGGGCGTCCGTCACTGTCTGCTCCTGGGGTCCGTGGTCGATGGGGCGGGGGTACGGCGTTCGGGGTGCGGCGCGGTGCGCTGTGCGCGAGGGCTCGGAGAGCGGTGCCCGTCAGGCGAAGGCGGCGTTGTAGATGCCCGCGCCGATGGCGCCGCCGATGAGCGGGCCGACCACCGGGATCCAGGCGTAGCCCCAGTCGGATCCGCCCTTGTTGGGCAGCGGCAGCAGGGCGTGGACGATGCGGGGGCCGAGGTCACGGGCGGGGTTGATGGCGTAGCCCGTGGGACCGCCGAGGGAGAGACCGATCGAGACGACGACGAGGGCGGTGACCAGGCCGCCGAGGACGCCGAGGCCGTTGCCCTGGTCGTTCAGGCCCTGGGTGAGGACCGCGAGGATCAGCACGACGGTGCCGACGATCTCCGTGGCGAGGTTCTGCGCCGCGTGCCGGATCTCGGGGCCGGTGGAGAAGATGCCGAGGACGGGGCCCGCGCCCTTCTCCTGGGCCTCGACCGCCTTGGCGGCGGTGGTCTGGGCGCCGGGGCCGCCGACGATCTCCCGGTCGGTGAGGTGGGCGTGGAACTGGCCGTAGTAGGCCACCCAGACCAGGGTCGCGCCGATCACGGCGCCGAGCATCTGGCCGCCGAGGTAGGTCGGCACGTTGGTCCAGTCGCTGTTCTTGATGGCCAGGGCGACGGTCACGGCCGGGTTGAGGTGGGCACCGGAGAGCGGGCCCGAGATGTACACGGCCGTCATCACGGCGAAACCCCACCCGAAGGCGATGGCGAGCCAGCCGGCATTGCGGGCCTTGGAGGCCTTCAGCGTCACCGCGGCGCAGACGCCGCCGCCGAGCAGGATGAGTACGGCGGTACCGATGGTCTCGCCGATGAAGATGTCGGAGCTGGACACCCGCGACTCCTTTGTCCTTCGTCCAGAGGTAGCCGAACCCCGGGTCCCTCCGTCCGGGAGCTCGCGCCCTCGTGGGTGAGGGCGATGCCGGCCCTTGGCGTTGTCACACTCTAGCGCGTATTACCGCAAGGTGTTCGACAATGCCGACCGTTGGACGGGAGTCTCGCCTCGCACCACGCGGCCGTCAAGGCCCCCGGTACCGAAACCGCGATCGTTACTGATCGCGAAGGGTCCGGGGGGGCCGGCGCCCGGCGTGAGCGGGCGCGGTGACGGGCCGCGTGGGTGCGACGGCGGGCCGTGCAGGTCTGAGGGCAGGCCCGCGCGGGAGTGATGGCGGGCCACATGGGTGCGGAGGCCGACTGCGCGGGTGGCGGGTCGCGAGGGCACGGCGGCCGGCCGAGCGGGCATGGTGAAGGCAGTCGCGCCCAGAGGCGTACCGACCCGGTCGTAAGGGCGGGGCGCAGGGGCTCCGCCCCTGGTCGTACGGGACGTGAGCAGGGCCCCGCGCCCGGTTGCGCGGGACGCGGCCCGCGGCTTCCTGTGGCGGTCAGAAACGTCCGGCGCCCAGGTCGCGGGAGACCGCGCGGGCGCAGTCCCGGACCGCCGCGACGAGTTCGTGGCGCAACTCGCCCTCGCGGCACACCCGCTCCACGGCGCCGGTGATGCCGACCGCGCCGACCGGCATCCGCCGCCGGTCGTGAATGGGCGCGGCGATGGAGGCGACGCCCTCCCAGGTCTCCTCGACGTCGGCGGCGTAGCCACGCGCGCGCGTGAGGTCGAGGATGTGCTCGAAGTCGTCGATCCCGCACACGGTGCGGTCCGTGAACGCCTTGCGGTCGGTCTCGACCGCCTCGCTGTGCGCCACCGGGTCGTACGCCGCCAGCACCTTGCCCAGAGCCGTGCAGTGCAGCGGCTGCATCGCCCCGATCTCCAGCACCTGCCGGCTGTCGTCCGGGCGGAAGACGTGGTGCACGATCAGCACGCCGTGCTGGTGCAGTACGCCCAGGTACACGCTCTCCCCGCTGGACCGGGCCAGGTCGTCCGTCCACACCAGCGCGCGGGCCCGCAGTTCGTGGACGTCGAGGTAGGTGGTGCCCAGGCGCAGCAGCTCCGCGCCCAACTGGTACCGGCCGGAGGCCTCGTCCTGTTCGACGAAGCCCTCGTGCTGGAGGGTGCGCAGGATGCCGTGGGCGGTGCCCTTGGCGAGGCCCAGTGAGGAGGCGATGTCCGACAGGCCCAGCCGCCGCTCACCGCCCGCCAGCAACCGCAGCATCGCGGCCGCCCGCTCGAGCGACTGGATGTTCCGTGCCATCGCCGTCTTGCCTCCGTCCCCTTCGACCGCCGGCGGACGACTCTCGTCGTGGCGCCCGTTCGGCAATGCCGAACACTACCGGTCCGTGCCGATCCCCCGCCAATGGTCGGCCGTCGCCTGTCGCGCGACCCCGCCACCCGGGGTGTTCCGACCGTCATCCTCGTCCGCTTGGTGGACGCCGTGACCGTCAGGGGCCGGTCCCGGCTACCCTGGCGGCGTGCGCCTCGCCCGGGCAGCGCTGTGCTCGCTCCCGGGAACGCGCAAAGCCGACAGCCGTCGCACCCCAAGGGAGCCCCTTCATGGCCGCGTTGCCGCCGACCCCTTCCGCCGACAGCCGGACCCGTGCGTCCGCCCTGCGTGAGGCACTCGCCGCCCGTGTGGTGGTCGCCGACGGAGCGATGGGCACCATGCTTCAGGCCCAGGAGCCCTCGCTGGACGACTTCCAGCAGCTGGAGGGCTGCAACGAGGTCCTGAACGTCACCCGCCCCGACATCGTCCGTTCGGTCCACTCCGCCTACTTCGAGGCCGGCGTGGACTGCGTGGAGACCAACACGTTCGGGGCCAACCTGACCGCCCTGGGCGAGTACGACATCGCCGAGCGGGTCGCCGAGCTGTCCGAGGCGGGCGCCCGTATCGCCCGTGAGGCGGCGGACGTGTTCACCGCCGCGGACGGCCGCCCCCGCTGGGTGCTGGGCTCCATGGGCCCGGGTACGAAGCTGCCGACGCTCGGCCACACCACCTTCGCCGCCATCCGCGACGCCTACCGGCAGAACGCCGAGGGCCTGCTCGCCGGAGGCGCGGACGCGCTGCTGGTGGAGACCACCCAGGACCTGCTCCAGACCAAGGCCTCCGTCATCGCGGCCCGCCGCGCGATGGAGACCGCCGGGTACGAGGTCCCGCTGATTGTGTCGGTGACGGTGGAGACGACCGGCACCATGCTGCTGGGCTCGGAGATCGGCGCCGCGCTGACGGCGCTGGAGCCGCTGGGCGTCGACATGATCGGCCTGAACTGCGCCACCGGCCCCGCCGAGATGAGCGAGCACCTGCGCTACCTGTCCCGGCACGCGCGCGTCCCGCTGTCGTGCATGCCGAACGCCGGTCTCCCCGTGCTGACCAAGGACGGCGCGCACTACCCGCTGACGGCGCCGGAGCTGGCCGACGCGCAGGGCCACTTCGTCCGCGACTACGGACTGTCCCTGGTGGGCGGCTGCTGCGGCACCACGCCGGAGCACCTGCGCCAGGTGGTCGAGCGGGTGCGGGACCTGTCCCCGGTGGAGCGCAGCCCGCGCCCGGAGCCGGGCGCGGCCTCCCTGTACCAGACCGTGCCCTTCCGCCAGGACACGTCCTACCTGGCGATCGGCGAGCGGACGAACGCCAACGGGTCGAAGAAGTTCCGTGAGGCCATGCTCGAGGGCCGCTGGGACGACTGCGTGGAGCTGGCGCGCGAGCAGATCCGCGAGGGCGCGCACATGCTGGACCTGTGCGTGGACTACGTCGGCCGGGACGGGGTCGCGGACATGCGGGAGCTGGCGGGCCGGTTCGCCACGGCCTCGACGCTGCCGATCGTGCTGGACTCCACCGAGGTGGACGTGATCCGGGCCGGGCTGGAGCAGCTGGGCGGCCGCGCGGTGATCAACTCGGTGAACTACGAGGACGGCGACGGACCCGAGTCGCGGTTCGCGCGGGTGACGGCCCTGGCGCGGGAGCACGGGGCGGCGCTGATCGCGCTGACCATCGACGAGGAGGGCCAGGCCCGTACCGCCGAGAAGAAGGTGGAGATCGCCGAGCGGCTGATCGCGGACCTGACCGGCAACTGGGGCATCCGTGAGGAGGACATCCTCGTCGACTGCCTGACCTTCACCATCTGCACCGGCCAGGAGGAGTCCCGGGGCGACGGTGTGGCCACCATCGAGGGCATCCGGGAGCTGAAGCGGCGGCACCCGGAGGTGCAGACCACGCTGGGCCTGTCGAACATCTCCTTCGGTCTGAACCCGGCCGCCCGGATCCTGCTGAACAGCGTGTTCCTGGACGAGTGCGTCAAGGCGGGCCTGGACTCGGCGATCGTGCACGCCAGCAAGATCCTGCCGATCGCCCGCTTCGACGAGGAGCAGGTCACCACCGCGCTCGACCTGATCCACGACCGCCGCCGCGAGGGCTACGACCCGCTGCAGAAGCTCATGCAGCTGTTCGAGGGCGCCACGGCGAAGTCGCTGAAGGCCGGCAAGGCCGAGGAACTGGCCGCGCTGCCGCTGGAGGAGCGCCTGAAGCGGCGGATCATCGACGGCGAGAAGAACGGCCTGGAGCAGGACCTGGACGAGGCCCTGGAGACGCGCAAGGCCCTGGACATCGTCAACGACACCCTGCTGGACGGCATGAAGGTGGTCGGTGAGCTGTTCGGCTCGGGGCAGATGCAGCTGCCGTTCGTGCTCCAGTCGGCCGAGGTGATGAAGAACGCGGTCGCCCACCTGGAGCCGCACATGGAGAAGACCGACGAGGCGGGCAAGGGCACGATCGTGCTGGCGACCGTACGCGGTGACGTGCACGACATCGGCAAGAACCTCGTCGACATCATCCTGTCCAACAACGGCTACAACGTGGTCAACCTGGGCATCAAGCAGCCGGTCTCGGCGATCCTGGAGGCGGCCGAGGAGCACCGGGCCGACGTGATCGGCATGTCCGGGCTGCTGGTGAAGTCCACGGTGATCATGAAGGAGAACCTGGAGGAGCTCAACGCCCGCGGCCTGGCGACCGGCTACCCGGTCATCCTCGGCGGCGCCGCCCTGACCCGCGCCTATGTCGAACAGGACCTGCACGAGCTGTACGACGGGGAGGTCCGCTACGCCCGCGACGCGTTCGAGGGCCTGCGCCTGATGGACGCCCTGATCGGGGTCAAGCGGGGCGTGCCCGGGGCGAAGCTGCCCGAACTCCGGCAGCGCCGGGTGCGGGCCGCCACGGCCCAGGCGGTCGAGGAGCAGCGGCCGGAGGAGGGGCACGTCCGCTCCGACGTGGCCACCGACAACCCGGTGCCCGAGCCGCCGTTCTGGGGCACGCGGGTGATCAAGGGCATCCAGCTCAAGGAGTACGCGTCCTGGCTGGACGAGGGCGCCCTGTTCAAGGGCCAGTGGGGGCTCAAGCAGGCCCGCACCGGCTCCGGGCCCACCTACGAGGAACTCGTCGAGAGCGAGGGCCGGCCCCGGCTGCGCGGCCTGCTGGAGAGGCTCCAGACGGACGGCCTGCTGGAGGCCGCCGTGGTCCACGGCTACTTCCCCTGCGTGTCCAAGGACGATGACCTGATCATCCTGGACGACCAGGGCAACGAGCGCACCCGCTTCACCTTCCCCCGCCAGCGCCGTGGCCGCCGGCTGTGCCTGGCGGACTTCTTCCGCCCGGAGGAGTCGGGGGAGAGGGACGTGGTCGGCTTCCAGGTCGTCACCGTCGGCTCCAGGATCGGCGAGGAGACCGCCCGGCTGTTCGCCGCCGACTCCTACCGCGACTATCTGGAGCTGCACGGGCTGTCCGTGCAGCTGGCCGAGGCCCTCGCCGAGTACTGGCACGCCCGGGTGCGCGCGGAGCTGGGCTTCGCCGATGAGGACCCCGCCGACATCGAGGACATGTTCGCCCTGAAGTACCGGGGTGCCCGGTTCTCGCTCGGCTACGGTGCCTGCCCCGACCTGGAGGACCGTGCCAAGATCGCCGACCTCCTCCGCCCCGAGCGGATCGGCGTCCACCTGTCCGAGGAGTTCCAGCTCCATCCCGAACAGTCCACCGACGCCATCGTGATCCACCACCCGGAGGCCAAGTACTTCAACGCCCGCTGACCCGGGGTTTCCCCTGGTCACCGGCGCGGTCGAGAGGTCCTGCGGGACGGTGCGGAGGGCAGCGGACCGCGGACCGGCCGTCCTCGCGCGCCACCCTGGTGCCGTCGTGCGCCGATGCTGTTGCGGGCGGTTCGTGCGGGCATTTCGGTTGTGGGCGTCGTACAATTGTCGGTCCATCGCAGGCCGGTTCCCCGTGTGGGAACCGGCCTGATCGTCCCTCAAGGAGGTATGCGCGGATGACCAGCACGGTACCGGCGCTCGGAACCCGTACGGCCGAAGGCTCAGCCTTGCAGGCCGTGCTCCTGGACATGGACGGAACCCTGGTGGACACCGAGGGCTTCTGGTGGGACGTCGAGGTGGAGGTGTTCGCCGCCCTCGGACACAGGCTCGACGACTCCTGGAGACACGTCGTCGTCGGTGGTCCCATGACCCGCAGCGCGGGCTTCCTCATCGAGGCCACCGGCGCCGCCGTCACCCTCGCCGAGGTCACCACCCTGCTGAACGAGGGCTTCGAGGCCCGTATCGACGGCGCGCTGCCCCTGATGCCGGGCGCCGCACGGCTGCTGGCCGAACTGTCCGAGCAGCGGATCCCCACCGCCCTGGTCTCCGCCTCCCACCGCCGCATCATCGACCGGGTCCTGACCTCGCTCGGCCCCCAGCACTTCGCTCTGTCCGTGGCCGGCGACGAGGTCCTGCGCACCAAGCCGCACCCCGACCCCTACCTGCTGGCCGCCGCGGGCCTCGGCGCGGACCCCACCCGGTGCGCCGTGATCGAGGACACCGTCACCGGAGTCGCCGCGGCGGAGGCCGCCGGCTGCCGGGTCGTCGCCGTCCCCTCGGTCGCCCCCATCCCCCCGGCCTTCCGGCGGACCGTCGTCCCCACCCTCGAAGACGTGGACCTGTCATTTCTGCGCGGTCTGATGACAGAAATGCGCTAACCGTTCACCCAGCGTGCCAAGTCCCGCTGAAAAGGCCCACGAACCGGATGTCCGAGCGAATTCAAAGCTCGCCGTATGGCCGAATTCCGGCACTCGTTCCCCTACTTGTGCGTGTGACGTTCCCCACTCCCCGGGGGGTCGACAGCGGGTCCGGGGCGTGCTGTCCGCCCTCTCTCGGGTGCCGTGCGCGCGCCCTTGTGTCCCGTTTGGTGGAACGCTGCACGAATCCTTCCGGCGACGGGTTTCCGGTCCGTCCGCACCCGGTTCCGCTGCGTGATGGGAGTTCAACTCCGGTGGCCGCGAACGGTCCTGCGGGGGAGGACTAATCTCGTCGCGAGAACATCGACCCTGCCCCCGTGATCCGTCGCAACACCTTGCATGCCGGATACACGGACAAGACAGCTCTGGAGAAACTCGAGCATGAACCGCAAGACTTTGGTGCTGCCGGCCGTGGTCGGTCTGCTCGCGCCGGTACTCGCCGCGTGCGGCGGTTCCGACAGCGGCAGCAAGAGCGGCGACGCCATCGTCGTCGGCACCACGGACCGGTTCACCGCTTCGCAGGACGCCCCGGCGCCCGTCGACCCGGCGTACGCCTACGACGTCGGTACCTGGAACATCCTGCGCCAGACCGTGCAGACCCTGATGATCCAGCCCAAGGGCGACGGTGACCCCGTCCCGGAGGCGGCCGAGAAGTGCGGCTTCACGGACAGCGGCAACGAGCGCTACGCCTGCACCCTGCGTGAGGGCCTGAAGTTCGCCAGCGGCGAGCCCATCACCGCGGCCGACGTGAAGTTCTCCGTCGACCGCGCCATCTCCATCAACGCCGACAGCGGTGTGTCCGGCCTGCTCTCCACCGTGGACACCGTGGAGACCCAGGGCGACCGTGAGGTCATCTTCCACCTCAACACGGCCGACGCCATCTTCCCGTACAAGCTGTCGACGCCCGTCGCGGGCATCGTCAACCCCAAGGACTACGAGAAGGACAAGCTCCGCGACGGCTTCGCCGTGGACGGCTCCGGCCCGTACACCCTGAAGGCCAACGTCAAGAACGGCGAGATGGTCGACGGGGTCTTCACCAAGAACCCCAACTACCAGGGGACGTTGAAGCTCAACAACGACAAGGTGCAGATCCGCTCCTTCGCGGACGCCGACACCATGGGCGACGCGCTGGACAAGGGCGACATCGACGTCATGACCCGCAACATGTCGCCCGAGCAGATCCGCACGCTGTCGGCCGCCAAGAACAGCAAGGTCGGCATCGTCGAGACGGCCGGCCTGGAGATCCGCTACCTGGCCTTCAACACCGACGCCCCGACGGTGAAGACCAAGGCCGTGCGTGAGGCCATGGCCCAGATCATCAACCGCAGCGAACTCGTCTCCGAGGTCTACGGCACCCAGGCCGAGCCGCTGTACTCGATGGTCCCGGCCACCATCACCGGTCACTCCAACTCCTTCTTCAACCGGTACGGCGACCCCAGCGTGGCCAAGGCCCGTTCGCTGCTGGAGAAGGCCGGTGTCACCACCCCGGTGAAGCTGACGATGCACTACACGACGGACCACTACGGGCCTGCCACCAAGAAGGAGTTCGAGATCCTTCGGCAGCAGCTCAACGGCAGCGGTCTGTTCGAGGTCGACATCCAGGGCACCCCCTGGGACACCTTCCGCCCGGCGGAGAAGAAGGGTCAGTACGACGTCTACGGCATGGGCTGGTTCCCTGACTTCCCGGACGCCGACAACTACCTGGCGCCGTTCCTCGACAAGGGCAACACTCTCAACACCCCCTACGCCAACAGCGAGATCCGCAACACCCTGATCCCGCAGTCCCGTCGCCAGGCCGACCGGCTCTCCGCGTCCGCCAGCCTGACGGACATTCAGGACATCGTCGCCAGCGAGGTCCCGCTGATCCCGCTCTGGCAGGGCAAGCAGTACGTCGCCGCCCGCGACAACATCACGGGCACCGCGTACGCCCTCAACTCTTCGGCGACGCTTCAGCTGTGGGAGCTCGGCCGCGGTGTGGGCGGCTGATCCGCCACCGTCCCTACGGCGAAGGGCGCCCCTCCCGATCTTCCGGGAGGGGCGCCCTTCGCCGTTGCCTCGCGTTGCGCCGCGGGGGCCGCCGCTACTGCGCGCCGGGGCGCACCAGTCCGCTCTCGTACGCGTACACCGCGGCCTGCACGCGGTCGCGCAGCCCGAGCTTCGTCAGTACATGCCCCACATGCGTCTTGACCGTCGTCTCGCTGACGAACAGATCGGCGGCGATCTCCGCGTTGGACAAGCCGCGCGCCACCAGCTTCAGCACCTCCACCTCACGGTCGGTGAGGGTGTGCAGTGTGTCCGGCACCTGCTCCTCCCCGGAGGGCAGATGTGTGGCGTACTTGTCCAGCAGCCGGCGCGTGATGCTCGGCGCCAGCATCGCCTCGCCGGCCGCGACCACCCGGATCGCCTGCACCAGCTCGTTGGCGGGCGCGTCCTTGAGCAGGAAGCCGCTCGCGCCGGCACGCAGCGCCTCCACCACGTACTCGTCGAGGTCGAAGGTGGTGAGGACCAGCACCTTCGCCGGACCGTTCCGTTCCGGTCCGGTGATCTGCCGGGTCGCCTCCACGCCGTCCATCCGCGGCATGCGGATGTCCATCAGCACCACGTCGGGCTGAAGGGCCCGTACCTGGTCCAGGGCCTGCAGACCGTCTCCGGCCTCGCCCACGACCGCGATGTCCTGCTCGGCCTCCAGGATCATTCGGAACCCGGTGCGCAGCAGCGGCTGGTCGTCGACCAGTAGGACGCGGATGGCCACGTGAGTCTCCTTCGCTAGTCCGGCCCCATTCTGCCCTGCGCCGCCGTGCCGGACTCCGCCGCCCTCACCGGCAGCGGGTAGGGCGGGGGAGTACCGCCGAACTCCGGGCAGTGGGCCTGGTGGTCGCACCAGCCGCACAGCTTGGTGGGGCGCGGCCGCCAGTCACCGGTCTCGGTGGCCAGCCGGATCGCCTCCCACAGCGCCAGCAGCTTGCGCTCCACCCGCTCCAGGTCGGCGGGGACCGGGTCGTAGGTCAGTACGTCGCCGCTGCCCAGGTACACCAGTTGCAGCCGCCGCGGGAGGACCCTCTTCAGCCGCCACACCACCAGGGCGTAGAACTTCATCTGGAACAGCGCGCCCTCGGCGTACTCGGGGCGGGGCGCCTTGCCCGTCTTGTAGTCGACGATCCGCACCTCGCCCGTGGGCGCCACGTCCACCCGGTCGATGATCCCGCGCAGCGTCAGCCCCGAGTCCAGCTCCGCCTCGACGAACAGCTCCCGCTCGGCGGGCTCCAGCCGGGTCGGGTCCTCCAGCGTGAACCAGCGCTCCACCAGCCGCTCCGCCTCCGCCAGCCAGCGCGCCAGCCGCTCGCCGCCGGTGTCGTCCGCGAACAGCTCCACCAGCTCGGGCCGCGCCTCGCGCAGCCGCTGCCACTGGCCCGGGACCAGTTCCTTGGCCCGTGGCGCGGTCCGCTCCCCGGCGGGCGCGTCGAACAGCCGCTCCAGCACGGCGTGCACCAGCGTGCCCCGCGTCGCGGCCTCACTCGGCTTCTCCGGCAACCGGTCGATCACCCGGAACCGGTACAGCAACGGACACTGCATGAAGTCCCCGGCCCGCGAGGGAGACAGTGAACTGGGCGGTGCGACAGCCCGGCGGCCCTCCACGCCCGAGCCCCCGTCGCCGCCCGGCACGTCCGCACCCGGCGCCGCGGCCGCCTCGCGTCCGCCTGGCGCCGCGCCATCCGCCACGGGACGGCCGACGCCCTCCTCGCGCACATCCGCTCCACCACCGTCCGGACCGCCCGCACCGCCCGCGGCCACAGGGCCCGCGTCGCCCCCGCCGGCCGCCGCAGCGTGCGCCGCGCCGGTCGTCGTGTCCTGCCCGGCGGCCGCCTGTGCGGGGACCGTCGTCCGCGCCGCGTCCGGCGGCCGAGCCGTATCCGGCGCGGGCTGCAACTCGGCGGCCCGCGGCGCGCTGTGGCGTGACCGGGCCGGTCCGACGGCGTCGTGCGGGGTGCCGGGCTGGCCCTCCGTGCTCGTCTCCATGCACCAGACCCTACGGCCCACCACTGACAGTGACCCGGGGACGGTCATGTTGTGTGCGAAGCGGGGAAAACACATGGGGTGCCGGGCGTGACCGGTTGCCACGGCCGCATACCATCGACCCGAGACCTTCCGGCCGTCAGGCACGGAAGACGTGCTTCGAACAAGGGGACACCGTGGACGTGAGCGGCGGGAGCGGACAGCCGCGTTCCGGCAAGGACGAGTCGGCAGATCGCCGCACGGGCCCGGTGGACCCGGCCCCCGACTCCGTGGGCCCGGGCGCCGAGCCGGCCGACGCGGCCCCGCCCGAGCCGGCCTCGCCGACCGCCACCCCTGCCCCCGCGGCGGAGGGCGGGACGGAGGAGACGACGGAGACGACGGGGGAGACGGAGGAGCGGGACCGTTCCGGCGACACCCCGTCCCAGCCGCCCGTCACCGACGACCTCCGCTCCGACGCCCACCCCGAGCGCGCCTACGCCCACGGCGGTGACCCGGCCGCCGGACGCGAAGCCGGTACCCGTCCCGAGGGTCCCGCCCCCGCTCCCGGCGACCGCACGCGTCCCGAGTCCCACCCCGACCGCACTCTCGCCCGTTCCGGGACCGGACAGGAGCCGCCGCGGCGCCCGAGCGACCTCAGGGGCGGGCTCCTCATGGGGCGGCCCTTCGGGGTGCCCGTGTACGTGGCGCCCAGCTGGTTCCTCGTGGCCGCGCTGATCACCTGGGTGTTCGGCGGACAGCTCGACCGGGTGCTGCCCGAACTCGGCGCGGCCCGCTACCTCGTCGCCCTGTTCTTCGCGGTCGCCTTCTACGGCTCCGTCCTCGTCCACGAACTCGCCCACACCATCGCCGCCCTCCGCTTCAAGCTCCCGGTCCGGCGTATCCAGCTCCAGTTCTTCGGCGGCGTCTCCGAGATCGAGAAGGAGGCCGAGACCCCCGGCCGCGAGTTCGTCCTGGCCTTCGTCGGCCCGCTGCTGTCGCTGATCCTCGCCGGTGTCTTCTACGCCGCCCTGCGGCCCCTCGAGCGCGGCACGGTCGCCGGTGTCCTGCTGGCCGGCCTGATGATCTCGAACCTCATCGTGGCCGCCTTCAACCTGCTGCCCGGTCTGCCCCTCGACGGCGGCCGCATGCTCCGCGCCGTCGTCTGGAAGATCACCGGCAGGCCGATGAGCGGCACCGTCGCCGCCGCCTGGGTCGGCCGCGCGCTCGCGGTCGCCGTCCTGATCGGGCTGCCCCTGGTCACCCAGTCCGGCGCCCTCGGCCCCACCGCCGAGGACAGCGTCGGCATGGGCACCGTCACCAACGCCCTGCTCGCCGCCATCCTGGCCGCGATCATCTGGACCGGCGCCGGCAACAGCCTGCGCATGGCCCGGCTGCGCGAGCACCTCCCCGAACTGCGCGCCCGTGCCCTCACCCGCCGTGCCGTACCGGTCGAGGGCAACACCTCCCTGGCCGAGGCCCTGCGCCGCGCCAACACCGCCGGCGCCCGCGCCCTGGTCGTCGTCGACGGCCACGGCGAGCCGCTCTCCCTCGTCCGCGAGTCCGCCATCGTCGGCGTACCCGAACACCGCCGCCCCTGGGTCTACGCCAGCGAACTCGCCCAGGAGCTCACCGACGGCATGCGCGTCTCCGCCGAACTCGCCGGAGAGGACCTCCTCGACGTGCTCCGCGCCACCCCGGCGACCGAGTACCTCGTGGTGGAGGAGACCGGCGAGATCTACGGCGTGCTGTCCGCGGCCGACGTGGAGCGCGCCTTCGTGAAGGCCATGGCCCGCCCGTCGGCCTCCGCGTAGGGCCCGTCAGCGTGGTCGGAGGGCCCGTCGGGGACCGGTAGGCTGGTCACATGTCCGAACCGACCGGTGCCGCCCGCCGCCGCGGGCCCTTCAAGGTCGGGGACCAGGTACAGCTGACCGACCCCAAGGGCCGCCACTACACGTTCACGCTCGAAGCAGGGAAGAACTTCCACACCCACAAGGGTTCCTTCCCGCACGACGAACTGATCGGCGCACCCGAGGGCAGCGTTGTCCGCACCACCGGCAACGTCGCCTACCTCGCGCTGCGCCCCCTGCTCCCCGACTACGTCCTGTCCATGCCCCGCGGGGCAGCCGTCGTCTACCCCAAGGACGCGGGGCAGATCCTCGCCTTCGCCGACATCTTCCCCGGCGCACGCGTCGTGGAGGCCGGCGTCGGCTCCGGCTCGCTCAGCAGCTTCCTGCTGCGGGCCATCGGCGACCAGGGCATGCTGCACAGCTACGAGCGCCGCGCCGACTTCGCCGAGATCGCGCAGGCGAACGTGGAACGCTACTTCGGCGGCCCCCACCCGGCCTGGCAGCTCACGGTCGGAGACCTCCAGGACAACCTCTCCGACACCGACGTCGACCGTGTCATCCTCGACATGCTCGCCCCCTGGGAGTGCCTGGAGGTTGTCTCCAAGGCGCTCGTCCCCGGCGGCATCCTGTGCTGCTACGTCGCGACGACCACCCAGCTCGCCCGGACCGTGGAGTCCATCCGCGAGATCGGCTGCTTCAACGAGCCGACCGCCTGGGAGACGATGATCCGCAACTGGCACATCGAGGGCCTGGCCGTCCGCCCGGACCACCGCATGATCGGCCACACCGGCTTCCTGCTCACCGCCCGCCGGCTCGCGGACGGCGTCGAGCCGCCCATGCGCCGCCGCCGCCCCGCGAAGGGCGCCTACGGCGAGGACTACGAGGGCCCCAACGCCGACGGCGGCGCCGCCCGCTGACGCGTCCCGCCGCGCACGCAACACGGGCGCCGTGGCGGAGTTCCCGGCAACCACCGGGAACTCCGCCACGGCGCCCTCACGTTGCCCCCACCCCGCCGTTCCCCGCACTGTGACGTGTGGCACGATGCTGGCCACCCCCACCGGCACAGCCCTCGCAGGAGATGCTCCTAGTGCAGCAATCCGCCGTTCCGGAACTGGCCCACACGCACACCCGCCCCATCCACTGGATGGCCACCGCCACCGCGGTCGCCGGTGTGGTCGCCCTCTCCTCGTTCGTGCAGCCCGGCTCGGCCACGGCCGCCCAGCCGCAGGGCACCCGCGCGAACTCCGCCCCCGCCACCGCGCCGGCCCCGAGCACCACCGGCGTGACCTTCCCGATCGACTGCGGCCCGGTGCGGGCCGTGGTGGCGAAGAAGGCCTCCGGTGACCTCGACGGGGACGGCAGACCGGAGACCGTGGCCGTCGTGCACTGCGACGCCACCATGGGCACACCGCCCGACGCCGTCTACGTCCTCACCCAGGCCGCCGGAGCCGTGGAGCCCCGCGTGGTCGCCACCCTCGTCGAGGCCAAGGACCGGTACTCGGTCACGGACTTCGCCGTCCGCGACGGCGCCGTCACCGCGACCCTGCTCGGCTACTCCTCGTCCGACGTGCCGAATTGCTGCCCCGACCTCAAGGACAGCGTGAAGTGGCGGTGGCAGAACGGCGCGTTCGTCCGCTCCGCGGACGCCGGGGCTCGCGGTGTCTGACCGCGTTCCCTGAAAATGTGAGAAAACAGACAATGGTGACGCGTCGCGCCGAAGCGGTCACTCCGCGTCAGGTCCGTACACCTCGACCCTGTCCGAAACGCGGCGCACGTGGATGCACTCGCCGGGGCACTCCTTGGCCGAGTCCACCACGTCCGTGAGAAGCGGGAGCGGCACGGGCGTTGCCGCTCCCGCCTCCTGAAGGAGCTCGTCCTGCGGGCTCTTCACATAGGCCAGACCGTCGATGTCCAGCTCGAAGACCTCCGGCGCGTACTGCGCGCAGATGCCGTCGCCGGTACACAGGTCCTGGTCGATCCAGACCTCCAGTGCCTCGCCACCGTCCGAGGTCTGCTGCTGCACGGTCATCTCTCCTGCCGTATCACGTCGAGCCGTACGGGAATCCGGCCAGCTCTGACGGGTGTTGAACGTGTCGACCCTACCTCTGCCCGCTTTCCAATCATGTTCGGTGGGTATTCCCCTGGCGTGAGGGAGAGCGCAAGGGTGAAGATCGGACACACCCCGACAGTCTTTGTGATCTAGGGGTTTCAATCGACACCCACCCAGGTAGGGTCTGGAAGCGTCCAGCTCCCCTTGGAGGAGGTGAGGACCGTGGCAGCCCACGACGACGACATGAACCGCGGCATCCGCCCGGGACGCGGGTCCGACGACCCGGCCGGGCAGATCGCCTACCTTGAGCAGGAGATCGCCGTCCTGCGCCGCAAGCTCGCCGACTCTCCGCGTCACACGAGGATTCTCGAAGAGCGGATCGTCGAGTTGCAGACCAACCTGGCCGGCGTGTCCGCGCAGAACGAACGCCTCGCGAACACGCTCCGCGAGGCCCGCGACCAGATCGTGGCCCTCAAGGAAGAGGTCGACCGGCTCGCCCAGCCGCCGGCCGGCTTCGGGGTCTTCCTTCAGGCCGTCGAGGACGGCACGGCCGACATCTTCACCGGCGGCCGCAAGCTCCGGGTGAACGTCAGTCCCAGCGTCGAGCTCGACGAGCTCAGGCGCGGCCAGGAAGTGATGCTCAACGAGGCGCTCAACGTGGTCGAGGCCATGGAGTTCGAGCGCGTCGGCGACATCGTCACCCTCAAGGAGATCCTCGAGGACGGCGAGCGGGCCCTGGTGCTCGGGCACACCGACGAGGAGCGGGTGGTACGGCTCGCCGAGCCGTTGCTGGACGTCACCATCCGCCCCGGCGACGCGCTCCTGCTCGAACCCAGGTCCGGCTACGTCTACGAGGTCGTGCCCAAGAGCGAGGTCGAGGAACTCGTCCTCGAAGAGGTGCCCGACATCGGCTACGAGCAGATCGGCGGCCTCGGCAACCAGATCGAGGCCATCCGCGACGCCGTGGAGCTGCCATACCTCTACCCGGACCTGTTCAAGGAGCACGAGCTGCGCCCGCCGAAGGGCGTCCTGCTCTACGGGCCTCCCGGATGCGGCAAGACGCTCATCGCCAAGGCCGTCGCGAACTCGCTCGCCAAGAAGGTCGCCGAGGTCACCGGGCAGGCGGCGGGCAAGAGCTTCTTCCTCAACATCAAGGGCCCGGAGCTGCTGAACAAGTACGTCGGCGAGACCGAGCGGCAGATCCGCCTCGTCTTCCAGCGCGCCCGGGAGAAGGCCGGCGAGGGCACCCCCGTGATCGTCTTCTTCGACGAGATGGAGTCCCTCTTCCGCACCCGGGGTTCCGGTGTCAGCTCGGACGTGGAGAACACCATCGTCCCCCAGCTGCTCGCCGAGATCGACGGTGTGGAAGGCCTGCAGAACGTGGTCGTGATCGGCGCCTCCAACCGCGAGGACATGATCGACCCGGCCATCCTGCGGCCCGGCCGCCTCGATGTGAAGATCAAGATCGAGCGTCCGGACGCCGAGGCGGCGAAGGACATCTTCGGGAAGTACCTCACCGAGCGCCTCCCGCTGCACTCGGACGACCTCGCGGAACACGGCGGCGCCAAGGACGCCACGGTCCAGGGCATGATCCAGACCGCGGTGGAACACATGTACGCCGAAACCGAGGAGAACCGCTTCCTGGAGGTCACCTACGCCAACGGTGACAAGGAAGTCCTGTATTTCAAGGACTTCAACTCCGGCGCCATGATCGAGAACATCGTCGGCCGCGCCAAGAAGATGGCGATCAAGGACTTCCTCGAGAAGAACCAGAAGGGTCTCCGCGTCTCCCACCTGCTCCAGGCCTGCGTGGACGAGTTCAAGGAGAACGAGGACCTGCCCAACACCACCAACCCGGACGACTGGGCCCGGATCTCCGGAAAGAAGGGCGAGCGGATCGTCTACATCCGCACCCTCATCACCGGAAAGCAGGGCGCGGACACCGGACGCTCCATCGACACGGTGGCGAACACCGGTCAGTACCTGTAAATGCGGGGTGGCTGCGGGTGCCCTCCACGGGGTACCCGCAGTCGGCTGTTTCCGGGCCACGCATGGAGCAGGCAATGACGCAAATGATCTCCCCACCAGCGCAAAGGCGTTCTAGGCTCTTTCGTACCGCCGGGTTGCGCAGTGCGGGGACGGGCACCGCACAGGCACCCGGGCATCAGCGGTACTTGAGCGACGCCCACGACCGAGGGCGCCGCCGGGCAAGGAGGGCCGCATGACCGTACGGCGAGTAATGGGCATCGAGACGGAGTACGGGATCTCCGTCCCCGGCCACCCCAATGCCAATGCCATGCTCACCTCATCCCAGATCGTCAACGCCTACGCGGCGGCCATGCACCGGGCGCGCCGGGCCCGCTGGGACTTCGAGGAGGAGAATCCGCTGCGGGACGCCCGGGGCTTCGACCTCGCCCGCGAGGCGGCCGACGCCAGCCAGCTCACCGACGAGGACATCGGCCTGGCCAACGTCATCCTCACCAATGGCGCACGGCTCTACGTCGACCATGCCCACCCGGAGTACAGCGCGCCCGAGGTCACCAACCCGCGCGACGCCGTCCTGTGGGACAAGGCCGGCGAACGGATCATGGCCGAGGCCGCGGAGCGGGCGGCCCAGCTGCCCGGCGCCCAGCCGATCCACCTCTACAAGAACAACACCGACAACAAGGGCGCCTCCTACGGCACGCACGAGAACTACCTGATGAAGCGGGAGACCGCCTTCTCCGACATCGTTCGCCACCTCACGCCCTTCTTCGTCTCCCGCCAGGTCATCACGGGCGCCGGCCGTGTCGGCGTCGGCCAGGACGGCCACGAGCACGGCTTCCAGCTCAGCCAGCGCGCGGACTACTTCGAGGTCGAGGTCGGTCTGGAGACCACACTCAAGCGGCCGATCATCAACACGCGCGACGAGCCCCACGCCGACGCGGAGAAGTACCGGCGCCTGCATGTGATCATCGGCGACGCCAACCTCTCCGAGATCTCCACCTACCTCAAGCTGGGCACGACCGCCCTGGTCCTGTCCATGATCGAGGACGGCTTCATCGCCGTGGACCTGGCCGTCGACCAGCCCGTACGCACGCTCCACCAGGTCTCGCACGACCCGGGCCTCAAGCGCCTGATCACACTGCGCAGCGGCCGGACACTGACCGCGGTGCAGCTCCAGATGGAGTACTACGAGCTGTCGCGCAAGTACGTGGAGGAGCGGTTCGGCGCGGACGCCGACGAGCAGACCAAGGACGTGCTGTCCCGCTGGGAGGACACGCTCAACCGGCTCGAGAACGACCCCATGAGCCTGGCCGGCGAGCTGGACTGGGTCGCCAAGCGGGAGCTCATGGAGGGCTACCGGCGCCGTGACGGCCTCGACTGGGACGCCGCCCGCCTCCACCTCGTGGACCTCCAGTACGCGGACGTACGCCCCGACAAGGGCCTGTACAACCGTCTGGTGGCCCGGGGCCGCATCAAGCGCCTGCTGGACGAGACCGAGGTGGACCGGGCCCGCAGGAAGCCGCCGGAGGACACGCGCGCGTACTTCCGCGGCCGCTGCCTGGAGCAGTACGCCGACGACGTCGCCGCGGCCTCCTGGGACTCGGTGATCTTCGATCTGCCGGGCAGGGACTCGCTCCAGCGCGTCCCAACCCTGGAACCGCTTCGCGGAACGCGTAATCACGTCAAAGAGCTCCTCGACCGCTGCCGTACCGCGGAAGACCTGGTCAGGGTGCTTTCCGGCGGCTGAGCGGATCCCGGACCGGGCGTGTCCTCCAGGGTGGAAATCCCCGGCGCCGGGAATCATCGAGGTGGCCCTCGTACGTTGGAGAAAGTGCGGGGCCGATGTCGGACCCGGCTTGTAGGGTCGGAACATCACCGATCGGCCGTAATGGCGACCATGTCGGGCGAACTGAGCGGGGTGAGGGTTATGGCAACGAAGGACACCGGCGGCGGGCAGCAGAAGGCCACGCGTTCCACCGAGGAGGTCGAGGAGCAGTCCCAGGACGCGCAGGCCGCGGACGACCTCAAGGAACGCCACGAGAAGCTGAGCGACGACGTGGACTCCGTGCTGGACGAGATCGACGACGTACTCGAGGAAAATGCCGAGGATTTCGTGCGCTCCTTCGTGCAAAAAGGTGGAGAGTGAAAGCCATCTAGGTTGTTCGCTTTCGAAATGAAGGTCGGCGCGGGGGGTGAGGGTGGCCGGCGAGCCGAATGCGAAACAGTGCACGAAATGCAAGCGAGAGCTACCTCTTGCCGCATTCGCGCGGGACAAGAATCGACGTGATGGCCTCCAGGTGCACTGCCGGGAGTGCGTGGCGGAGTACAGCGCCGCGCACTACCGGCGCCGCCGGGAAGTCGTGGGCAAGTCGGTTCGGGCGAAGGTGGAGGTCCCGGCCGGGCAAAAGTTCTGCCGGACGTGTGGTGAGGTCAAGCCGCACAGTGAGTGGCATCGCAACGCGACTGCGTCGGACGGTCTGTCGACGCGTTGCAAGGCGTGCCGTGCCATCCAGGGACGGCAGGATCACCTGAAGCGCCGGTACGGCTTGACCGAAGCCGAGCGCGAGGAGTTGATCGCCTCATAGGGGGCGTCTGCTGTATATGTCTCTCGGCTCCACCAGAGCATGTGGATCACTGCCATGAGACGGGTAGGGTCCGTGGCGTACTGTGCTTCAGCTGCAATGCTGCACTGGGGCAGTTCAAGGATCGGCCCGATGCCATAAGGCGGGCTGCTGCTTACGTGGAGGGAAACGCGTGGAAGCCAACACTCGTAGCACCGGGCGTCTACCAGCTGCCTTCCTGACGCCCGGGTCCTCCTCGTTCATGGACTTTCTCGCCGAGCACCAGCCGGAGCTGCTCCCGGGGAAGCGGCAGCTGCCCCCGACCCACGGCGTGATCGAGGCGCCGCACGGCACCACCATCGTGGCGACGACCTTCCCGGGCGGTGTCGTCCTGGCCGGTGACCGGCGGGCGACGATGGGGAACGTGATCGCGCAGCGGGACATCGAGAAGGTGTTCCCGGCGGACGAGTACTCCGCCGTCGGCATCGCCGGCACCGCCGGTCTGGCGGTGGAGATGGTGAAGCTGTTCCAGCTGGAGCTGGAGCACTTCGAGAAGGTCGAGGGGACGCAGCTCTCGCTGGAGGGCAAGGCGAACCGGCTGTCGACCATGATCCGCTCCAACCTGGGCATGGCCATGCAGGGTCTGGCCGTGGTCCCGCTCTTCGCGGGGTACGACCTGGACCGCGAGAAGGGCCGGATCTTCTCCTACGACGTGACGGGCGGCCGTTCCGAGGAGCACGGCTACGCGGCCACGGGCTCCGGCTCGATCTTCGCGCGCGGCGCGATGAAGAAGCTCTTCCGGGAGGACCTGACCGAGGCCGAGGCCACGACGCTGGTGGTCCAGGCCCTGTACGACGCGGCAGACGACGACTCGGCGACCGGTGGTCCCGATGTCGCCCGCCGGATCTATCCGATCGTCACCGTGATCACCGAGGACGGATTCCGCCGGATCACCGAGGACGAGTCCTCGGAGATCGCCCGCTCGGTGCTCCAGCGGCGCTTGGAGCAGCCGGACGGCCCGCGGGCCGCGCTGCTGTAGCCGGCGCCCGGATCTTGTTCGGTGATCCAGTGACTTCTACAGAAAGGGACGGATAGCCGGTGTCGACGCCGTTCTATGTATCACCTCAGCAGGCCATGGCCGACCGGGCGGAGTACGCCCGCAAGGGCATCGCCCGTGGCCGCAGCCTGGTCGTGCTGCAGTACGCCGACGGAATCGTGTTCGTCGGTGAGAACCCGTCCCGCGCGCTGCACAAGTTCAGCGAGATCTACGACCGGATCGCGTTCGCGGCCGCCGGCAAGTACAACGAGTACGAGAACCTGCGCATCGGCGGCGTCCGCTACGCCGACCTGCGCGGTTACACCTACGACCGGGACGACGTGACCGCCCGCGGTCTGGCGAACGTGTACGCCCAGACACTGGGCACGATCTTCTCCAGCGCCGCCGAGAAGCCGTACGAGGTGGAGCTGGTGGTCGCCGAGGTGGGGGAGACCCCGGACGGCGACCAGATCTACCGGCTGCCGCACGACGGCTCGATCGTGGACGAGCACGGCTCGGTCGCGGTCGGCGGCAACGCCGAGCAGATCAGCGGCTACCTGGACCAGCGCCACCGGGACGGCATGTCGCTGGCGGAGGCGCTGAAGCTGGCCGTGCAGGCCCTGTCCCGCGACACCAACGGCAGTGAGCGGGAGATCCCCGCCGAGCGCCTGGAGGTGGCGGTGCTGGACCGTACGCGGCCGCAGAAGCGCAAGTTCAAGCGCATCGTGGGCCGTCAGCTGGGCAGGCTGCTCGAGGCCGACGGCGCGGCGACCGAGGCGGAGAGCGCCGAGGAGGACGGTTCCGAGGAGAAGTAGTCCCGCTCCGCAGCCCCGTTCCCGGGTGCCCCGGCCTGCTGTGGGCCGGGGCACCGGGCGTTTTCAGGGCGCCGGGCGGTTTCAGGAGGGGCCGGGCGGCGCCGTGGAGCCCCGTACCACGAGTTCCACGGGGATGTCCCCGCCGACGGGAGCGCGGCCCTCCAGAACGGCCAGCAGGGCGTGCATGCCCCGCTCGCCGAACAGCTCGGCGTCCAGCCGCACCGTGGTGAGCTCGGGGTCGATGGCGGTGGCCAGGGCGAGGTCGTCGAGGCCGGTGACGGAGACGTCGTCGGGCACGCGCAGGCCGAGGCGTCGCAGGGCCTTGTAGGCGCCTGCGGCGAGCTTGTCGTCGTCGCAGACCAGCGCGGTGGGCCGGGGCCCGGGGGCGCTCACGGCGGCCTCGGTGGCGGCCCTGGCGTCCTCGATGGAGATGGGGGCGCGCGCGGTGCGTACCGAGGTGCCGGGCACCGCGCCCACCCGGGCGCCGAGCTCCCTCGCCCGCACCTCGAAGGTCCAGGAGGCCACGTCCGCCGCGAGGTGCAGGAAGCGCCGGTGACCGAGCCCGAGCAGATGGTCGGCGACCTGGCGTACGCCGTCGGCGATGTCCAGGTTGACGGTCGCGGCGCCCAGGCTGCCCGCGGGGTCGCTGTCCAGCATGACCAGCGGCAGCTGGTCGCCGCGGATCGCGGAGAGCGCGTCGGCGGCCATGGAGGAGGCGATCACGCCGTCCAGCGCCGCCTGGGCCGAGGCGAACGGGTTCCGGGCCGGGCCGATGCCCTCGGGGGAGGGGTAGAGGACGACGCCGAAGCCGTGCTCGGCGGCGACGCGCGCGGCGCCGGTGTAGACGCCGGCGAAGAACTCGGTGGTCAGCGCGGGGACGACCAGGAGCACGGTCCGGGTGCGGCCGAGGCGCAGGTTGCGGGCGGCGAGGTTGGGCCGGTAGCCGAGTTCCTCGGCGGCCCGGCGCACCCGTTCGGCGGTCGCCTGCGACACCCGGCCGCGCCACTTGTCGCCGAGGACCAGGGAGACGGCGGCCTGGGACACCCCGGCGGCGTGCGCGACGTCACGGCTGGTGGGGCGCGTGCTGCTTCGTGCCACCGCGGGGACGCTCCTTCGTCTGGACTGGTGAACAGCGCACATGGTACGTATGACCGAGAACGTTATACGTAACACCAGAGGTTGCTCCAGCACCTCGGGCGAACCGGTGGAAGGCAGGCGATGGCCGTGGGATTCGGGGGATACCTGGAGATCCTCAGGGCGAGGCACGCCGCCCGGCTGCTGACCGGCACCCTCGTGGGGCGGCTGCCCAACGCCACCGCGGCGATCGCCATCGTGCTGTTCGTCCGCGCGGAGGGCGGCACGTACAGCCTCGCGGGGGCGCTGGCGGCGGTGTACGGCGTGGCCAACGCGGTGGGCCAGCCCGTGCTCGGGCGCCTGGTGGACATGCACGGACAGCCCCGCGTCCAGCTGCCCGCCGCGCTCGCCGCGGCGCTGGCGATGACGGTCTTCGCCCTGACCGGCACCCAGCCGCCCGCCGTGGCGTACACGGCCGTGGCGGCGGCCGGGCTCTTCACCCCGCCGCTGGAGGGCGGTCTGCGGGCGCTGTGGCCCTCGGTGCTGCGCAGGGACGACCAGGTGCACACGGCCTACGCGATGGACGCCGTCGCACAGGAAGTGATGTTCACCGTCGGCCCGTTGCTCGTGACCCTCTGCGTCTCGCTGTGGTCGGCGCAGGCGGCGCTGGTGGTGCTGAACGCCGTCGGCGTACTGGGCGCGCTGTCCGTGGTCGTCTCGCCGCCCTCGCGGGCCTGGCGTTCGGCGCCCCGGGAGGCGCACTGGCTGGGCGCGCTGCGCTCGCCCGGCCTGCTGGCGCTGCTCGGCGCATTCCTCTTCGTCGGTGTCGCCATGGGCTCCATCACGGTGGCGGCGGTGCCCTACGCGGACGACCACGGCGGAGACGCGGTCTACGGTTGGCTGATGGCCGCCCTGGGGCTGGGCGCGCTGGTCGGCGGCGCCGTCTACGGCGCGCGCCAGTGGGCCGGCGCGCCCGAGCGGCGACTGCGCCTGCTGGTGGGTCTTCTGGCGGTGTGTTACCTGCCGCTGCTGCTGATGCCCGGAGCGGTGGCCATGGTGGCGCTGACGGTGCTGGCCGGGGTGTTCCTGGCGCCCTGCATCGCCTGCGCGTTCATCATCGTGGACCGGCACGCGCCGGCCGGCACGGTGACGGAGGCCTTCTCCTGGCTGGTGACGACGTTCACCGTGGGCGCGTCCGTCGGAACGGGTGTCGCGGGCCCGGTGGTCGAGGCGGGCGGCGCGCTCTGGGGCTTCGCGGTGCCGGGCGTCGCCGGGGCCGTGTCGCTGCTGGTGTTGCTGGTCACCGGGCGGGTCCTCACAGCTCCCGTTGGGCGGGCGGTGGTTGCTGCTTCATCGGAAAATGATCCAAATCGTGCTGCCGAACCCCGTTTGAGCGCAGAGGATCGGGCGTAATGTTCAGTCATGGACCGCCGCATTTTCGGGCTGGAGAACGAGTACGGCGTCACGTGCACGTTCAGGGGACAGCGCCGCCTGTCGCCTGACGAGGTGGCGCGGTACCTCTTCCGCCGTGTCGTGTCATGGGGCCGCAGCAGCAATGTGTTTCTGCGAAACGGCGCCCGGCTCTATC
Source organism: Streptomyces sp. 6-11-2 (assembly GCF_006540305.1). GTDB lineage: Bacteria > Actinomycetota > Actinomycetes > Streptomycetales > Streptomycetaceae > Streptomyces. Next base: position 5,779,506 of record NZ_BJOR01000001.1, read on the forward strand.
TCGACGTGGGATCACACCCGGAATACGCGACACCCGAGTGTGACAATGTGATCGAACTGGTCACCCACGACAAGGCCGGCGAGCGCATTCTCGAAGGACTCCTGGTGGACGCGGAACGACGCCTGCACGAGGAGGGAATCGCGGGCGACGTCTACCTTTTCAAGAACAACACCGACTCGGCGGGCAACTCCTACGGCTGCCACGAGAACTATCTGGTGGCACGGCACGGAGAGTTCTCGCGTCTCGCGGACATCCTCATCCCGTTCCTGGTCACCAGGCAGCTGCTCTGCGGGGCGGGCAAGGTGCTGCAGACCCCGCGCGGGGCGGTGTACTGCGTGAGCCAGCGGGCCGAGCACATCTGGGAGGGCGTCTCCTCGGCGACCACCCGTTCGCGGCCCATCATCAACACCCGCGACGAGCCGCACGCGGACGCGGAGCGCTACCGGCGGCTGCACGTCATCGTCGGCGACTCCAACATGTCCGAGACGACGATGCTGCTCAAGGTGGGCGCGACCGACCTGGTGCTGCGCATGATCGAGGCGGGCACGGTGATGCGCGACCTGACCCTGGAGAACCCGATCCGGGCGATCCGCGAGGTCAGCCACGACATCACGGGCCGCCGCAAGGTGCGCCTGGCCAGCGGCCGGGAGGCCTCCGCGCTGGAGGTGCAGCGGGAGTACTACGAGAAGGCCGTGGACTTCTGCGAGCGGCGCGGTATCCGCACCGGCACGGTGGAGCAGGTGCTGGAGCTGTGGGGCCGTACGCTGGACGCGATCGAGACCGAGGACCTCGACCGCATCGGCACCGAGATCGACTGGGTGATGAAGTACAAGCTCATCGAGCGGTACCGGGCCAAGCACAACATGACCATGTCGCACCCGCGGGTCGCCCAGATAGACCTCGCCTACCACGACATCCACCGCCGTCGTGGCCTGTACTACCTGCTGGAGAAGAAGGGTCAAGCCACCCGGATCTGCAACGACATGAAGATCTTCGAGGGCAAGTCGGTTCCCCCGCAGACCACTCGGGCACGGCTGCGCGGCGACTTCATCCGGCGGGCGCAGGAACAGCGCAGGGACTTCACCGTCGACTGGGTGCACCTGAAGCTCAACGACCAGGCACAGCGGACGGTGTTGTGCAAGGACCCGTTCCGTTCGGTGGACGACCGGGTGGAGAAGCTGATCGCCGGAATGTGAGCCCGGCGGGACGAGGACGCCGGATCAACACGAGAACCGGAACGCCACACGGGCGCCGTACGTTCACCGTACGGCGCTCCGCTCACGACGTAGAGTTGCGCGCACGCCATCAGAAGATCGACCGATTACGAGGCCCCCACCGTGCGCCGACGCTCACTTCTTCTTTCCGTACCCGCGGGACTTGTCACCCTGGCCGCCTGCGGCAACGACAAGGCCGGTTCGAGCAAGGCCAGCGAGAGCGCGTCGCCGTCGCCCTCCGAGCCGTCCGCGGCGCCCTCGCCGAAGATCGTCTCCGGGCCGCTGCCGGCGATCACCGCGGGCACGAAGTTCGGCGAGAAGCCGACCGTCGCCAAGGGCAGTGGTGAACCGTCGAAGGACATCGCCGTCAAGACGGTGATCGCGGGCGGTGGCCGCACCATCGCGGAGAACGACTACGTCCAGGCGCACTACCTGGGCCAGATCTGGAACTCGGCGAAGCTCTTCGACAACTCCTACGACCGCAAGGCCCCCCTGGTCATCCAGCTCGCCCAGGGCACGATCATCGACGGCTGGCGCTATGCCCTCGCCGGCAAGAAGGTGGGCAGCCGCGTCCTGTTCTCCGTGCCGCCCACCTGGGGATACGGCACGCAGGGCAACGCCCAGGCCGGGATCAAGGGCACCGACACGCTGGTGTTCGTCGTCGACCTCCAGGACACCTTCAACTCCAAGAGCTCGGCCAAGGGCAAGACGGTCGCCCAGGACAACGCCGACCTGCCCAAGATCGGCACCAACACCGACGGCGCCGCCCCGTCCATCACCGTGCCCAGGACGGCCGCGCCCAAGAAGCTCGTGGCCGACTACGTGATCGAGGGCGACGGTCCCGTGGTCAAGCCGGAGAACACCGTGCTCGTCCAGTACAAGGGCGTGCTGTGGGACGGCGGCAAGGAGTTCGACTCGACGTACAAGCGCGATGCGCTGACCTCGTTCTCCCTCCAGCAGGTCGTCAAGGGCTGGGCCGACGGACTGGCCGGCAAGAAGGTCGGCAGCCGGGTCCTGATCGTCGTTCCGCCGGCCCTGGGCTACGGCGACAACCCGCCCCCCAACAGCGGCATCAAGAAGGACTCGGTGCTGGTCTTCACGGTGGACATCCTGGCGGCGATGTAGCACCGCGCCACGGTCTCCCGGCGCGGGCGCGCACCCGGCGGGGATGTCAGACTGTGCAGGTTGCCTTGTCGTAGATGAGCAGGAGAAACACGTGAGCATCGAGAAGCCCGAGATCGACTTCCCGGGCGGCGAGCCCCCGGCGGATCTCGAGATCAAGGAGATCTGGGAGGGCGACGGGCCCGTGGCCAAGGCCGGCGACACCGTCGCCGTCCACTACGTCGGCGTGGCCTTCTCCACCGGCGAGGAGTTCGACGCCTCCTGGAACCGTGGCACGCCGCTCCGCTTCCAGCTGGGTATCGGCCAGGTCATCGCCGGCTGGGACCAGGGTGTGCAGGGCATGAAGGTCGGCGGGCGCCGCCAGCTGACCATCCCGCCGCACCTCGCCTACGGCGACCGCGGCGCGGGCGGCCGGATCAAGCCGGGCGAGACGCTGATCTTCGTCTGCGACCTGGTCGCGGTCTGATCGTCGTGCACCGGATCCGTGCTGGATCCGATCATCCGTGGGCCCATGCCTGTCCGGGCATGGGCCTCGGCTTTTGTCCGTACGCTGCGGGGCGGTACGGTCATCGGTCGTAAGGACCATACGGAAGGTGAAGGGCGTCGATGGCCATTGCCAAGGCCGAGCGGCTGATGAACCTGGCGCTGTGCCTGCTCGGGACGCGGCGGCCGCTGAGCAAGCGCGAACTGCGGGAGTCCATCGAGGCCTACGTCGAGGCCTCCGGCCGGGACAGGGGCGTGGCCTCCGGCCGGGACAGGGGCGCTGCCTCCGGGTCGGAGAAGGGCGGCGTTGCGGCGTCCGACGACTCCTTCAACCGCATGTTCGAGCGGGACAAGGACGACCTGCGTGAGCTCGGGCTGGTCATCGAGACCGTGGAGAGCCTGGACGGCGAGGTCGGCTACCTGGCCCGCCGGGACAGCAACCGGCTGCCGCCCATCACCCTCGACGCCGAGGAGGCCGCCGCGCTCGGTCTGGCCGCCAAGGTCTGGCAGCAGGCCCGGCTGGCCGGGGCGGCCAGCGGCGCCCTGCAGAAGCTGCGCGCGGCCGGGCTGCCCGAGGACGTCGACCCCTACGAGGCGCACGGCGCGCTGGAGCCGCGCATCCCGGTGCACGAGGCCGCCTTCGAGCCGCTGATGCTGGCCTGCCGCGACCGCCGGCCGGTCGTCTTCGACTACCGCAAGGCCAACGCCGCCCAGCCCGGGACCCGGCACGTCGAGCCGTGGGCGCTGGAGTGCTGGCGCGGCCACTGGTACCTGGCCGGGTTCGACCGAGACCGGGGAGCCGAGCGGGTCTTCCGGCTGTCCAGGATCACCGGCAGGGTCCGTTCCCGGGGCAGCGGCTTCACCGCGCCGGTCCCGGACGTCGTCACCGTCCGCGAGACCGTGGCGAGCTGGGCGGGCGAGAGCGCCGACCGCTCCGCGCGGATCCGGCTGCGCGCGGACGCGGGGTACCCCCTTCGGGCGAAGGCCACCGCAGTGCGGGAACGGGGAGACGGCTGGGACGAGTTGGACATCCCGTACGGACACGGGCTGGACGCCTGGCTGGTCGAGTTCGGACCGGACGTGGTGGTCCTGGAGCCGGCCGAGCTGCGGGCGGACGTGCTGGACCGGCTGCGTGCCGTGGCCGGGGGCTGAGGGGGAGCGGAGCGACACTGTGGCAGGCAAACCGGTCAGGCCCGCGAGCGCCATCGACCAGACCCGGCGGATGCTCTCCCTGGTGACGTATCTCAGGGAGCGCCCCGGCGCCCGGATCGAGGACGTGGCGCGCGCCTTCGGCATCACCGAGGACGAGCTGGTCTCCGACCTCGACGTACTGCCCATGTGCGGTACGAGTTTCCGCGGCGGTGATCTGCTCGACATCGACACGGACGGCGAGCGCATCTGGTGGCACAACCCCGCCGCGCTCGGGGCGGAGGCGGCCGAGCCGCTTCGGCTGGCCGCCGACGAGGCGACCGCGCTGCTGGTGGCGGCGCGCGCGGTGGCCACGCTGCCCGGACTGCGGGAGAGCGACCGGCAGGCCCTGCTGCGGGCCACGGCCAAGGTGGAGGCCGCGGCCGGCGAGGCCGCCGGGGCCAGCTCCCGGCTGTCGGTGACCTTCGAGTCCGAGGGCGGGGTCTTCGCCGACGTGGACCGGGCGATCTCCGAGCGCCGCCGGCTGTGGATCCGCTACTACTCGCCCGCCCGCGACGAGGTCACCGAGCGCGAGATCGACCCCATCCGCCTGGTCAGCGTCGGGCACACCTACGTGGAGGCCTGGTGCCGCCGCTCCGAGGCGCGGCGCACCTTCCGGCTCGACCGGGTCGCCGAGATCAAGATCCTCGACGAGCCCTCGGCACCGCCGGAGATGGAGCTGCGCGACTTGTCACAGGCCTTGGTCCAGCCGGCCGCTGAGGACCCGGAGGTGGTCGTCGAGGTCGGTCCCGGTGGCCGCTGGGTCGCCGAGTACTACCCGCACGACAGTGCCGATGAGCTTCCCGACGGCGGACTGCGTATCACTCTGCGCACGCCCGATCCGGCGTCGCTCAGGCGGCTGGCGCTGCGCCTGGGCCGGGACGGCCGGATCGTCGCCCCGCGGGAGCTGGCCGACAGCGCCCGGCGGGCGGCCCGTGAGGCCCTGGCCGCCTACGAGCCGGCGGACGACGGGGCCGGGGGCCCCGCGGACGCCCTCGCGGCGGGCGGGCCCGGGGGTGCGGACGTGGTTCACGACGGTCGGTACGACAGGCAGGAGCAGGGGCTTTGAGCGAGTCGGCGACGGCTGGGGTGCGTGAGATGTCGGTGGCGGCGGCGTTCGCCGGGATGCGGAGCGTGACTCCGGTGGTGTTCCGGGCGGGCTGCCCCGACTGCCGGGGCCGGTTCGAGCTCGCCGCGGGCGCGCTGCGCCTGGTCGTCGGCGCCAGCAGCCGCACCACCTTCTACTCGTTCACCTGCCCCGAATGCGGCACCGCGGTCCGCAAGCCGGCCGGCGAGCGGATCGTCGAACTGCTCACCGGCGGCGGGGTCAGCACGCTGCGCCTGCACTCGGCCCTCTAGGCTCGGCGTCATGTTCTGGGCGATGTTCGCGGTGGCCGTGGGGTTCGTGGGGATGGCCGTCCTCGGAGTGCTCGCCGTCCGGGTCTTCGTCGAGGCGCAGCGCCTCGGCCGGCAGGTCACGGAGTCGGCGCAGCGCATCAACCGGGCCGCCGAGGACCTGGAGCGGGCGAGCCTGAGCGCCGCCCGGTCGCTGGAGTCGCGGTGAGTCCCGCCGGGAAAGTCCGGGAAGTCCCGAACGCCGTGCCCTTTCGATCGCCTCGCCCTGCCATCCTGCCCCTGTGGCCGGGTACGCTGCTGGTCATGGCCCGCACTAAGAGGCACGGGTCGCCCAGCAGGAGTACGCACGGGGATTGCTCAGCGTTCACCCCCGGGCGTTACGATCGCTGCCAGCACGAGGTCAGACACCTGTCCGAGTGGTCGGACATGCCCGCCGCCCCGCCTCAGTGAGAAGGTGAAGACTTTATGTTCCGCAACGCACTTGAGCCGTGGCATCTGGTGCTCCTGGTCCTGGTTATCGTCCTGGTGTTCGGTTCGAAGAAGCTCCCGGACATGGCGCGCTCGCTCGGCAAGTCCGCGCGCATCCTGAAGAGCGAGGCCAAGGCGATGAAGGACGAGGCGAAGTCGACCAACGCGGCCGGCTCGGCGACTCCGGCCGGTGAGGAGCAGCAGTCCTCGGCCCAGCGCACCATCCAGGCCGCGCCCGGTGACGTGACCAGCTCGCGCCCGGTCAACGAGCCGACGGACACGACTCAGCGCTGACGGGAGGACCGGAGCCCTTCCGGTCCGCTGCACGAGATGAGGATGTGGGTTGCTCAAGTCCGCCCGCAAGAAGGAGAAGGACCCCGAGGGGCGGATGTCGCTCGCGGATCACCTCCGTGAGCTGCGCAACCGGCTCGGGAAAGGTGTCCTGGCGATCCTGGTCGTGACGATCGTCGCCGCCTTCTTCTACAAGGACATCGTCAACTTCATCACCAAGCCGGTGCTGAGCTCGGTGGGGTGTGGGCAGTCCTTCGAGGAACTGGCCAAATCGGGCAGCAGCACCACCTGCGCACACCTCACGATCAACGGTCTGCTGGCGCCCTTCACCCTGGCACTGAAGGTGTCGCTGATGGCCGGCGTGGTGCTGGCCTCGCCGATCTGGCTCTACCAGCTGTGGGCGTTCGTCGCCCCCGGCCTGCACAAGCACGAGCGGAAGTACGCCTACGCCTTCGTCGGCGCGGGCGTACCGCTCTTCCTCGGTGGCGGCCTCCTCGCCTACAAAGTGCTTCCCACCACCGCCAAGGTGCTGATCGGCTTCACTCCCGCGGATGTCGACAACCTGCTGCCGCTGGACGACCTGCTCGACCTCGTCTCGCGCATGGTGATCGTCTTCGGCCTCTCGTTCGAGATGCCGCTCCTGCTCGTCATGCTCAACCTCACCGGCATCCTGTCCGGGAAGCGCATGCTCGGCTGGTGGCGCGGCATGGTCGTCGGCATCACGGCGTTCGCCGCGGTGGCCACGCCGAGTGCCGACCCCCTGACGATGCTGGCGCTGGCGGCGCCGATCTGGGGGCTGTACTTCATCGCGGTGATCATCGCCCTGTTCAACGACCGTCGAAAGGACCGCCTGGCGGCCCTGGGACCGTCGGACGACGAAGCCTCCGAGCTCGACCTCACCCCCGAGGAGATCGACGAGGTCGAACCCGTCACCACCCGCCGCGCCCTGCCCGAGCAGACGGACCGGGTCAACGGGTACGACGACGTGACCTGATCACCGCCGCGGGTTCCCGGCCGGCCGCTCGCACCGCGAGCGGCCGGCTTTTTCCGCCTCGGGGGCGATCGGGATAATGATCGTCCTGTTGTCGGTGCGGCCCGGTACGCTCGAAAGCACGATGACAGAGGACCTCTCACCGGCCGAGCGGTATGCGGCAGCGCGCAGGCGAGCTGCCGAGCAGGCCACCGCCCTCGCGGGATTCCGCGAGATGTACGACTTCGGCCTCGACCCGTTCCAGATCGAGGCCTGCCAGGCGCTCGAGGCGGGCAAGGGCGTACTGGTCGCCGCGCCCACCGGCTCCGGCAAGACGATCGTGGGCGAGTTCGCCGTCCACCTCGCCCTCCAGCAGGGCAGGAAGTGCTTCTACACGACGCCGATCAAGGCGCTGTCCAACCAGAAGTACGCAGACCTGTGCCGCCGCTACGGCAGCGGCAAGGTGGGCCTTCTGACCGGCGACAACAGCATCAACTCCGAGGCCCCGGTGGTCGTGATGACCACCGAGGTGCTGCGGAACATGCTCTACGCCGGCTCCCAGACCCTGCTCGGCCTCGGCTATGTGGTCATGGACGAGGTGCACTACCTCTCCGACCGCTTCCGCGGCGCCGTGTGGGAGGAAGTGATCATCCACCTGCCCGAGTCGGTGACCCTGGTGTCCCTGTCGGCGACCGTGTCCAACGCCGAGGAGTTCGGCGACTGGCTGGACACCGTCCGCGGGGACACCGAGGTGATCGTCTCCGAGCACCGGCCCGTTCCGCTGTTCCAGCACGTGCTGGCCGGGCGCCGGATGTACGACCTGTTCGAGGAGGGCGAGGGCCACCGGAAGGCCGTCAACCCCGACCTCACGCGCATGGCCCGCATGGAGGCCGGCCGCCCCTCGTTCCAGGACCGCCGGCGCGGCCGCGCGATGCGCGAGGCCGACCGTGAGCGGGAGCGCAGACAGCGGTCCCGGATCTGGACGCCGAGCCGTCCCGAGGTCATCGAGCGCCTGGACGCCGAGGGCCTGCTGCCCGCGATCACCTTCATCTTCAGCCGCGCCGCCTGCGAGGCCGCCGTCCAGCAGTGCCTGCACGCGGGCCTGAGACTCAACGACGAGCCGGCGCGCGAGCGCGTCCGCGCCCTGGTCGAGGAGCGCACCGCCGCCATCCCGGCCGAGGACCTGCACGTCCTCGGCTACTACGAGTGGCTGGAGGGCCTGGAGCGCGGTATCGCCGCCCACCACGCGGGCATGCTGCCGACCTTCAAGGAGGTCGTCGAGGAGCTGTTCGTGCGCGGTCTGGTCAAGGCGGTCTTCGCCACCGAGACCCTCGCTCTCGGCATCAACATGCCGGCCCGCTCGGTGGTGCTGGAAAAGCTCGTGAAGTGGAACGGCGAGCAGCACGCCGACATCACCGCCGGCGAGTACACGCAGCTCACCGGTCGCGCCGGCCGCCGTGGCATCGACGTCGAGGGCCACGCGGTGGTGCTGTGGCAGCGCGGCACGAGCCCCGAGCACCTGGCGGGCCTGGCCGGCACCCGCACCTACCCGCTGCGCTCCAGCTTCAAGCCGTCGTACAACATGGCGGTCAACCTGGTCGAGCAGTTCGGGCGGCACCGCTCGCGCGAGCTGCTGGAGACCTCCTTCGCGCAGTTCCAGGCCGACAGGTCGGTCGTCGGGATCTCCCGGCAGGTGCAGCGCAACGAGGAGGGTCTCGACGGCTACAAGGCCTCCATGACCTGCCATCTCGGCGACTTCACGGAATACGCGCGGCTGCGCCGGGAACTGAAGGACCGCGAGACGGAGCTGGCCCGGCAGGGCGCGTCCCAGCGGCGTGCCGAGGCCGCCGTCGCCCTGGAGAAGCTCAAGCCGGGCGACGTCATCCACGTCCCCACCGGCAAGTTCGCGGGTCTGGCGCTGGTGCTGGACCCGGGTCTGCCCGCGGGACGTTCCAACGGCCACCGCGGCCTGGAGTACCACGACGGCCCTCGCCCGCTGGTGCTGACCGCCGAGCGTCAGGTCAAGCGGCTGGCGGCCATCGACTTCCCGGTGCCCGTGGAGCCGCTGGAGCGGATGCGGATCCCGAAGTCGTTCAACCCGCGCTCCCCGCAGTCCCGCCGCGACCTCGCCTCCGCGCTGCGTACCAAGGCCGGGCACATCCCGGCGGAGCGGCACCGCAAGCGGCGCTCCCAGGCGGCCGACGACCGCGAGATCGCCCGGCTGCGCACCGCGCTCCGCGCCCACCCCTGCCACGGGTGCGACGACCGCGAGGACCACGCCCGTTGGGCCGAGCGCTACCACCGGCTGCTGCGCGACACGAAGCAGCTGGAGCACCGCATCGAGGGCCGTACGAACACCATCGCGCGCACCTTCGACCGGATCGTCGCGCTGCTGACCGAGCTCGACTATCTGCGCGGCGACGAGGTCACCGAGCACGGCAAGCGGCTCGCCCGGCTGTACGGCGAACTCGACCTGCTGGCCAGCGAATGCCTGCGCGAGCGCGTCTGGGAGGGCCTGGGACCGGCCGAACTCGCCGCCTGCGTCTCGGCGTTGGTGTACGAGGCACGGGTCAGTGACGACGCCATGGCACCCAAGCTGCCCTCCGGGAAGGCGAAGGCGGCGCTCGGCGAGATGGTGCGGATCTGGGGCCGGCTGGACGCCCTGGAGGAGGACTTCCGCATCAACCAGACCGAAGGGGTGGGCCAGCGCGAGCCCGACCTCGGCTTCGCCTGGGCCGCGTACATGTGGACCTCCGGCAAGGGCCTGGACGAGGTGCTGCGCGAGGCGGAGATGCCGGCGGGCGACTTCGTGCGCTGGTGCAAGCAGGTGATCGACGTGCTGGGCCAGATCTCGGCGGCGGCGCCGGTGGAGGGCTCGTCGGTGGCCAAGAACGCGCGCAAGGCGGTGGAGGGGCTGCTGCGGGGGGTCGTGGCCTACTCCTCGGTCGGGTAGGCGGAGCCGGACGATCGCATCGATCACATGGTCCCGGTGGGTGCCGCCGGGGCCATGTGATTTTCGTATGCCCGCACTGCGTCACCGTACGTGTTCGAATGGAGCCGGGGCGTGCAAATGCCCCGAGCGTACTCCTGCCGTGCGCCCCGTTTCAGGCCGTTGCTGAATATGACATGGCGATGATCCGACCGGATTATGCTCGCCCGCGGCGCAGCGAGTTGAGGTTGTTCGTGAGCTTGCTCCCAAGCGTCCTCAAACATGCCGAAATTCCCGTCAGTTTCATGACGTACCCCCACTGGAAGCTGCCCGAACCCAGCCGATTCTTCTCAGAGGGCTTACATGGTGAGTGTTCAATCGCCCCCCGGTGGCCGTGAACTTCCCTACGCGCGCGTGTTGTTGCTGCCCGCCCTGGTGATGGCGGCGGCCACCGGGGCCGCCGTCGCCCTGGTGACGGACTCGGCCCGCCTCGCCGTGGCCTGCTGCGGCGCAGTCGCCACCCTGCTGGTGCTCAGCACGGGTGCCGAAGCGGTGCGCCGCGGACGCACCATCCGGGACCAGCGGGCGGAGCACGCCCGGCGCACCGTGGATCTGGAGGGGCGCCTGGCCGCCCACGACCGGGAGATCCACCGTCTCGCCTCCGACATCCTCCCCGCCGCCGTCGACCACCTGCGCGCCAGCCACACACCTCCCGAGGTGATGCGCGACATCGTCGACGGCCACCCCGAGTGGCGCCGGATCCCCGAGTCGCAGCGCTCGGTGGTGCGCATGATCCTCAAGATCGTGGACGACGAGGAGAACATCCGCGACTCCACCCAGCGCGCCTTCGTCAGCATCGCCCGGCGCGTCCAGGCGATCGTGCACCAACAGGCCAGAGAACTCCGGGAGATGGAGGAGGACCACGGCCGCAGCCCCGAGGTCTTCGACGACCTGCTGCGCATCGACCACGGCACCGCGCTGATCGGCCGTCTGGCCGACTCCGTCTCCGTCATCGGCGGCGGCCGCCCCGGCCGGCAGTGGCCCAACCCGGTCACGCTCTACAGCGTGCTGCGCGGCGCCATGTCCCGGATCCTGGAGTACCGGCGCATCGAACTGCACTCCATCGCCAAGGTCAACATCAAGGGCGTCGACGTCGAGCCCGTCATCCACGCCGCGGCCGAACTCCTCGACAACGCCACCCGCTACTCGCCGCCGCAGACCAAGGTGCACGTCACGGCCGTCGAGGTGCAGACCGGCGTCGCCATCGAGATCGAGGACGGCGGCGTCAGCCTGAACGAGGAGACCCGCACCCGGATCGAGCGCCTGCTCGAGGCGGCCAGGGCCGGTGTCGACCCGCTGGACCTCAGTGACACTCCCCGCCTCGGCCTCGCGGTCGTGGGACGCCTGTGCGCGAAGCACAAGATGCAGGTCTCCCTGCGGGCCTCCGCGTACGGCGGTGTCCGCGCGGTCCTCGTCGTGCCCGGCGACATGACGACCACCGATCCCGCTCCGGGACTCGCCCACGGCATCGGCGCGACCTCCGTTCCGGCTCCGGGGGAGGACGCGGTGGCGGGCCCCGAGCGCGCCCCGAAGAGGCGTCGCCCCACCAGCCCCCGTGTCCCCGCCGCGGTGTCCCCGGCGGACGACGAGGTCCCCGAGGTCACCGAGTGGACGGCGGGCGGCCTGCCGCAGCGCCGCAGCCGGACCAGGACCCCGCTGAGCCGGCGCGGCGCCGGGCAGGCAGCCGCCGAGCGGGAGGGCGGGGCGGTGCGGGCCGTGCCCCCACCCGGGCCCGCGCCCACGAGGAAGGACTCCGAACCGGGCCTGTGGGTCGAGGCGTTCTGGGACGGGCTGAAGAAGGACAACCCGGGCCCGGACCCGACGGCGTTCACCCAGGACCCGACCGCGTATCTGCACCTGATCGAGGAGCCGGCCCGAGCCGAGGCCGACGTCCGGGCCGACGACGAGGGGGACCTCAAGTGATCCAGCAGCGAGCCAACTTCGACTGGATGCTCAAGGAGCTCCACGACAGCGTGCCGGGCATCGAGATGATCGTGGTGCTCTCGGCCGACGGACTGCGCATCGCCCGCTACGGTGGGGACGCCGACGCCGCCGACCGGGTCGCCGCGGCCTGTGCCGGACTCCAGAGCCTCGCGACCGCCGTCGCCGTGGAGATCCCGGGCAGCGACGGCCGGATGAAGCTGGTCGTCATCGAGATCGACGGCGGCTACTTCTACCTCATGTCCGCGGGGGCCAACGCCTATCTCGCCGTGCTCGCCGACATCCGCACCGAACCCGGCCTCATGAGCGCCCGCATGCGCGACCTCGTGGTCCGCATCGGCGCCCACCTGACCAGTCCGCCGCGGCGGGGCGGGCAGACCGTATGACCCCTCCGCGGCGCCAGAGGCGTTCCCCCGGCCACGAACCGCCACCTGCCCCCGGACCCGCCGGGCAGGGCGAGGAGAAGCACCCCGAGCGGCTGTACGTGGTCGCCGGTGCGGGCGAGGACGGCGCCCGCGCGGCCGTCGACCTGGTGACACTGATCGTGGCGCGCACCGAGCCGCCGCCGTCCGCCACCCCGGAGCAGGTGGCGCTGCTGCGGCTGTGCGCCGCCCCGCTGTCCGTGGCCGAGCTGTCGGCCTACCTCAACCTGCCGTTCAGCGCGACGACGGCCCTGATCACCGAGCTGCTCGCGGCCGGCCTAGTGCAGGCCCGCGCGCCGATCGTCCGCCGGGCAGTCCCCGACCGACACCTCCTCGAAGCGGTGATGCATGGACTTCAAAGGCTCTGACACCATTCCCGGCCCGCGCACCGAGGACCATCTGCCGCACACGGCCCAGGCCGCGGCGAAGATCGTGATCGTCGGTGGTTTCGGGGTCGGCAAGACGACCATGGTGGGCTCGGTCAGCGAGATCAGGCCGCTCACCACCGAGGAGACGATGACCCAGGCCGGTATCGGCGTCGACGACGACTACGGCTCCGAGTCCAAGAGCGCCACCACCGTGGCGATGGACTTCGGCCGCATCACCATCAGCGACCACCTGGTTCTCTACCTCTTCGGCACCCCCGGCCAGCAGCGTTTCTGGTTCCTGTGGAACGGGCTGTTCGAGGGCGCGCTCGGCGCGGTGGTGCTGGCCGACACCCGCCGGCTGGAGGTCAGCTTCGACGTCATGGGCCGCCTGGAGGAGCGCGGCGTGCCCTTCGTCGTCGCCGTCAACTCCTTCCCGGACGCGCCGCGTCACCCGCTCCCGGAACTGCGCGCCGCGCTCGACCTGTCCGAGGAGATCCCGATCGTCGAGTGCGACGCGCGGCGCCGCGCCTCCAGCCGCGATGTGCTGATGACGCTGACGCGCTTCCTGCACTCCCTCGCCGCGACGGGCTCGCTCCCCTGATCCGCACCGGTCGGCCCGTCCCGCACCCACACCTCTTCCGTTTCCGAAAGCGACCGCTGTGACGCCTGAACCCCACTCCCCGACCGGTCCGGACGACTTCGCCCTCGACCCGCCCCCCGGCTGCCCCGCGCACGGCACCGGGCCCGGAGGACTGCACCGGCTCCACGAGGCGCGGGACCTGAGAGTGCTCTACGAGCAACTGCGCGACCAGTACGGACCGGTGGCGCCCGTACTGCTCCACGACGACGTGCCGATGTGGGTGGTCCTCGGCCACGCCGAGAACCTGCACATGGTGAGCACCCCGTCGCAGTTCACCAAGGACAGCCGTATCTGGACGCCGCTCAGGGACGGCACGGTCAAGCCCGATCACCCGCTCATGCCGCACATCGCCTGGCAGCCGATCTGCGCACACGCCGAGGGCGAGGAACTCAAGCGGCTGCGCGGCGCCGTCCAGGGCGCCCTGGAGTTCGTCGACTTCCGCGCCCTGCGCCGCCACATCGGCCGGGCCACCCAGCGCCTGGTCAACCGGTTCTGCGAGACGGGCCGCGCCGACCTCGTCGCCCAGTTCACCGAGCATCTGCCCATGGCGGTGATGTGCCAGGTCCTCGGCATGCCCGAGGAGTACAACGACCGGATCGTGCAGGCCGCCCGCGACATGCTCAAGGGCACCGGGACCGCGATCGCCAGCAACGAGTACATCATGGACTGCCTGCTGCGGGTCACCGCCCGCCGCCGGGCCCGGCCCGAGGACGACCTCACCAGCCACCTCATCGAGCAGCCGGCGGGCCTGACCGACGAGGAGGTCGGCCAGCACCTGCGGGTCGTGCTCATCGGCACCTACGAGGCCACCGCCAACCTGCTGGCCAACACCGTGCGCCGGGTCCTGACCGAGCCGGGCTTCCGGGCCCAGCTCAACGGCGGTCAGATGACGGTGCCGGAGGCGGTCGAGCAGTCCCTGTGGGACGAGCCGCCGTTCAGCACCATCTTCGGCTACTTCGCCAAGCAGGAGACCGAACTCGGTGGCCGGCGCATCCGCCGGGGCGACGGGCTGCTGCTGGGCATCGCGCCGGGCAACGTCGATCCCCGGGTGCGGCCGGGCCCGACGGCGGACATGCAGGGCAACCGTTCCCATCTCGCCTTCGGCGGCGGTCCGCACGAGTGTCCCGGCCAGGACGTCGGGCGCGCCATCGCCGACGTCGGCGTCGACATGCTGCTGACCCGGCTGCCGGACGTCCGGCTCGACCGCGACGAGGCGGAGCTGCGGTGGACGGAGTCGATCGCCTCCCGCCATCTGGTGGAGCTGCCGGTGCGGTTCACGCCGCGGCCGCAGCAGGACGAGAAAGCGAAGCCGAGCCACAGCCCGCACCCGGTTGCGCCGCCGCGCCCGGCCTGGGAGGTCGGCACCGCGGCCGCTCGGCAGCGGCCCGGGCCGTCATCCGTGCCGTCCCCCGAGCTGCCGCCCGTGCCGTCATCCGAGCCGCCGCCCGCGCCCGCGGCGGCGCAGGAGCCGCCGGGCGCCGGGACGTCGAACCCCGCACCGGCCGCCGCCACGGCCCGACCCCCGGGTGCCTGGCAGCGCTTCCTGCGCTGGTGGCGCGGTTACTGACCGGCCCACCCCGCGAAGTCGGACCAGGCCTGGAGCACCCGTCCGCTGGTGAACCGGTGCTCCGCCCCTGTGACCGGATCCGTGAACTCCAGTGTCCGCGCGAGCAGTTGCAGCGGGCGCCGGAAGTCGCCGGCCGGCACGGGGGCGGTCACCACCGGGTAGAGCGGGTCGCCCAGGATCGGCACGCCCAGCGCGTTCATGTGCACCCGTAGCTGGTGCGTCTGTCCGGTGGCGGGCGCCAGCCGGTACCGTCCGAGCCCGTCCGCGCGGTGTTCGGCCAGTTCCACACGCGTGACGGCGTTCGGCTCGCCCGCCACCTCGCGGGCGGCCTGCACCCCGCGCTCCTTCACGATCCGGCTGCGCACGGTCCGCGGCAGGACCAGCGCCGGGTCGTAAGGGGCCACCGCCTCGTATTCCTTGCGCACCAGTCGGTCGCGGAACAGCGTCTGGTAGGCGCCGCGCTCCTCGGGCCGCACCGTGAACAGCACCAGCCCGGCGGTGAGCCGGTCCAGGCGGTGCGCGGCGCTCAGCGCGGGGATCCCCAGCTCCCGTCGCAGCCGTGCCAGCGCCGTCTCGGCGACGTGCGAGCCGCGCGGGGTGGTGGCGAGGAAGTGCGGCTTGTCGACGACGACGAGGTGCTCGTCGCGGTGCACGACCCGAAGCGGGAAGGGCACCGGCACCTCCTCGGGCAGCTCCCGGTGGAACCACACGTACATCCCCGGCTCGTACGGCGCGTCGGGCGCCACCGCCCGTCCGTCGGCCCCGACGACCCGGCCCGCGTCGACCATGGCCCCGACCACCCCGGGGCCGGCCCCCGACAGCCGCTCCACCAGATACGCCCGCACGGTGGTCCAGGTCCCCGCGGCGGGCAGCCGGACCCGCACCGGGTCCACCCCGTGGCGCTGGGGCAGGGGGGAGGGCGGGGTACGGGTCTTGCGTCGCATCGACCGAAGCCTACGAGGCCGCCCACGGCCCCGGAAAATCACTGCGCCGGCGGCCTTCGCGTGGGCAGGATACGGGCCATGCCTTTTCTCACCAGCCCGGTACTTCCCGCCGGCACCTTCGCGCGCGCCGGGCAGCCCACCCTGCCCACCGGCGACGGTCTCCTCCTGCGGCCCTGGACGCCCGAGGACGCGCCCGTCGTCCACGACGTCTTCCAGGACCCGGTCATGCACCAGTGGCATGCCAGGGCCGCCGAGTCCGAGTCCGAGGCGGCCGGCTGGATCGAGGAGTGGCGTGCCGCATGGGCGGCGGACCGGGAGGCCCAGTGGGCGGTGGCCGACGCGGACACCGGCCGCCCGGTGGGGCGGGTCGCGCTGCGCGAGGTGCGGTTCGAGGACGGCGCGGCGGAGGTGGCGTACTGGACCGCTCCGGCGGCCCGTGGCCGGGGGGTGGCCTCGCGCGCCACCGCGGCCCTCGTCCACTGGGCGTTCGAGGACACCGGGTTCCACCGCCTGGAGCTCCTG
The DNA here is from genome assembly GCF_006540305.1 of Streptomyces sp. 6-11-2. Classification (GTDB taxonomy): domain Bacteria; phylum Actinomycetota; class Actinomycetes; order Streptomycetales; family Streptomycetaceae; genus Streptomyces. Next base: position 5,795,991 of record NZ_BJOR01000001.1, read on the forward strand.
CACTCCGTGCACAACGGCGCCTCCTGCCGCGTCGCCACCAGGACCGGCTTCGCCCTGGAGGGCACCAAGCGCAGTTCGGGCCTCCACGCGGACGGCTGGCACGACATGCATCTGCACGCGCGCGTCCGGGGGGACTGAGGCGGAGTGCCCGATCCCGGAGGCCACGATATATCGCGTGTATTGACGGAGGGGATGGGGTCGCGATATGTTCGGCTACGGATATTCGGAAGCGAGGTGATGGGGTATGGCCGGCGGGCGCAGAAAGTTGAGCAATCCGCTCGCGCTGACCGTGATGACCACGCTCTGGCAGAAGCCCATGCACCCCTACGAGATCGCGCAGACCCTGCGCCGTCAGGGCAAGGACGCCAGCACCAAGATCAACTACGGCTCGCTCTACACGGTCGTGCAGAACCTCGAGGAGCGCGGCTTCGTCGAGGTGGTCGACGTGGAGCGGCGGGGCAACCGCCCCGAGCGCACGATCTACGCGCTCACCGAGTCCGGCCGCGAGGAGATGACGCGATGGCTGTCGGACCTCGTCGCCGTACCGGCCAAGGAGTACCCGATCTTCGAGACCGCGCTCTCGTTGCTGGGGGCCCTGCCCCCGGACGACGTCGTGCGGCTGCTGGAGGAGCGGCTGACCGCCCTGGAAATGCGGGTGGCGAGCGGACGGGCGGTGCTGGACAAGCTCTACGAGACGCTGCCGCGCCTGTTCCTCGTCGAGGTCGAGTACCACCAGCACATGGCCGAGGCGGAGACGGAGTGGGTCCGCGGTTTCGCCCGCGAGATCCGCGAGGGCTCGCTGCCGGGCGTCGAGAGCTGGCGCCGGTTCCACGAGACGGGGGAGATCCCCGCGGAGTTCAAGGAAGCCGAGGAACGCCACTACCAGAAGTGAACCGTCCATGAGACAGACCCCGGCAGGGCTGTTGCAGCAGCCCCGCCAGGGTCTCGAACCCCGAGCCGAATCCACCGTGAGGCTTCTTTGGGCGATCGAGGTGCGGCACACCCAGGATAGCCCGGCGCTCTCACGTGGATCATTCGGCGATCTTCGCCACCCATCCGCATCCACGCATCCAGGAGAGCTCCGCCATGAGTCCCACCCGTGCGCCCGCCGTCGAGGCACGTCGGCTGACCAAGACCTATCCCGGTGACGTCACCGCCCTGAACGGCATGGACATCACCGTCGAGCCGGGCACCGTCTTCGGTCTCCTCGGTCCGAACGGCGCCGGCAAGTCCACCACCGTCAAGATCCTCACCACCCTGGCCCGCCCCGACTCCGGCGAGGCGACCGTGGCCGGCCACGACGTGCTGCGCCACCCGGACCGGGTGCGGCGTGCCATCGGCGTGGTCGCGCAGAGCTCGGGCGCCGACCCGGTCGCCAGCGGCCGCGAGAACCTCCGGCTCCAGGGCAGGCTCTACGGACTGAGGGGCGCCGGCCTGGACCGCCGGGTCGACGGACTGCTGGAGCGGTTCAGCCTCGCCGACGCCGCCCGCCGCCCCGTCAAGGGCTACTCCGGCGGTATGCGGCGGCGCCTGGACGTCGCCCTCGGACTGGTGCACCGGCCCGAGGTCCTCTTCCTCGACGAGCCCACCACCGGCCTCGACCCGGAAGCCCGTACGGCGATGTGGGACGAGATCGGCCGCCTGGCCGGCGAGGAGGGCCTGACCATCCTGCTGACCACGCACTACCTGGAGGAGGCCGACCGGCTCGCCGAGCGCATCGCCATCGTCGACCGCGGCCGGGTCGTCGTCGAGGGCACCCCGGACTCCCTCAAGGGCGAACTGCGCGGCGACGCGGTCCACGTGGAACTGCGCGAGGCGGTCGGCGACGCCGGGCGCACGGTGCTCGGCAGCGCCCTGGGCGCCCTGCCCGGCGTGCACGAGGTGCTGATCGACGGACGCCGGATCAGCGCCCGCGCCGACGACGGAGCCGCCGCCATGCCCGCGCTCCTCGCGGGCCTGGAGCGCGCCGGGGTCACCGTGACCGCGGCGACCGTGGCCCGCCCCTCCCTCGACGACGTCTACCTCCGCTACGCGGGCCGACGTTACGCCGAGGCGGAGGCCGGGAGCGGAGCCCCCGGCACCGAGGCCCTCGCCCTCGCCGGAGGTGCGCGATGAGCACCGCGATCTCCCAGACCTGGTACATGACCCAGCGTCAGCTGATGGTGTTCGCGCGCCAGCCGGCCTACGCGGTCATCACGCTGATCCAGCCGGTGATCTGGCTGTTCCTGTTCGGCAACCTCTTCAGGAAGGTCGTCGAACTCGGCGGCTTCGGCACCACCTCGTACCTGGACTACCTGGTACCGGGCGTGGTGGTGATGAGCGCGCTCAGCTCCAACATGTGGGCCGGCATGGGCACGTTGGAGGAGATCCAGCGCGGCACGCTCAACCGGTTCCTGACCACCCCGGTCAGCCGGGCCGCCCTGATGAACGGCAACGTGGTCCACAACGGCCTGGTCACCGCCCTCCAGTCGGTCGTCATCGTGCTGCTCGGCCTGCTGGGCGGGGCCGACTACCCCGGTGGCGTCGGCGGCGTCCTGATCCTGGTGCTCGCCTCGGTGCTGCTGGGCACGGTCTTCGGGGCGCTTTCCAACGCGCTCGGAATGCTGGTGCAGGAGCGGGAGTCCATCATCGGGATCAACACCTTCCTGCTGCTGCCCCTGACGTTCCTGTCCTCCGCCTTCATGGCGCCCGCGCAGATGCCCGCCTGGATGCGCCACATCGCCGACTTCAACCCGCTCAACTGGGCGATGGTGGCGGGCCGTTCCGCGATGTCCGCGCATCCCGACTGGAGTGTCGTGGGAAGCCGGGGCGGCGCGCTGCTGGCCCTCGCGGTGGCCGCGGTGTGGCTGTCGATACGGACGTTCCGCTCCTACCAGCGGTCGGTCTGAGCCACGCGAAAGCGGCAGTACCGCCCCGGGTACCGCCGCTTTCGTACATGGCTCACGCGGCCGGCGCCGCGCCCTCCTGCTCCGTCTCGATCCGGGCGTTCCAGTCGCGCTTGGAGGCCTGCCAGCCGTCCTCGTCGTGGCCGAGCCGCCAGTAGCCGGAGATCGACAGGTCCTCGCGGGGAACGGCGTGCTCGACCCGCAGCAGCCGGCGCAGCTCCTTCACGAACCCGGCCTCGCCGTGCACGAACGCGTGCACCCGGCCCTCGGGGAACGGCAGCGCCCGTACGGCCTCCACCAGAGCCCGGCCGACGGGCCGCTCGCCGCGGTGCAGCCAGACCACCTCCACGTCGGAGTCGATCTTCTGCTCCTCCTCGGGACCCGCGACCTCGACGAAGGCGTGGGCCGTCGCGCCCTCGGGCAGTGCCTCCAGGGAGCGCGCGATCGCGGGCAGGGCGCTCTCGTCGCCGGCCAGCAGATGCCAGTCGGCGCTCGCGTCCGGGGCGTAGGCGCCGCCGGGACCCAGGAAGTGCACGGTCTCGCCCGGCCGTGCCAGCAGCGACCAGGGGCCGGCCAGCCCCTCGTCGCCGTGGATGACGAAGTCCAGGGTCAGCTCGCGGTGCCCGGGGTCCCAGGCGCGCACCGTGTACGTCCGGGTCACCGGCCACTGCTCGCGCGGCAACTCCTCGCGGATCCCCTGAAGATCGAAGGGTTCCGGATAGGTGACCCCGTCGGGCGGGAACAGCAGCTTGACGTAGTGGTCCGTGCAGGTGTCCGCCGAGAAGCCGGCCAGGCCCTCCCCGCCGAGCACCACGCGCTGCATGTGCGGGGTCAGCCGTTCGGTCCGGACGACCTGCGCGGAGTGGGTCCTGCGCGGCTTGCGCGCCGGACGTTCTGCCATGACGGCCTCCCTGTTTCCCCTTGCTTAGGTTTACCTAAGTTAACACCTCGCCCCGGTGAGTACCTCCCCCGTCCGGCCGCCGGCCGCGCGCGTCGCCACAGCCGTCACGCCGGCAACGTGGCGAGCAGCCGCTGAAGCGAACCTCCCAGACCCCAGCGGGCCGCCAGCTCCTCGAGTGCCGCCGGATCGCGCGGGGCGCGCGGCAGCGCCGTGTCCACGTCCGGCACCGGGACGTCGGCGGCGACGCGCACGACCTTCGGCGCCACCGCGAGATACGGCCGCGCCTCGTCGAGCCGCCTGCGCTGCGACGGCGTGAGCTTCGCCTTCGGGTCGTCGACGGCCGCCATGATCCCGGCCAGGTCGCCGAACTCGGCGAGCAGCCTGGCCGCCGTCTTCTCCCCGATGCCGGGCACGCCGGGCAGTCCGTCGCTCGGGTCGCCGCGCAGCAGCGCCAGATCCGCGTACCCCGGGCCGTCGACCCCGTACTTCTCCCGCAGCGCGGCCTCGTCGGTGGCCTGGAGTGTGCCGACGCCCTTGACCGGGTACAGCACCCGCACCCCGCGGGCGTCGTCCACCAGCTGGTACAGGTCCCGGTCGCCGGTGACGATGTCGACCGGGCCCGTCGCCCGTGCGGTGAGCGTGCCGATCACGTCGTCCGCCTCGTACCCCGCGACGCCCACGCGCGCGATGCCCACCGCGTCCAGGACGGACTCGATCACCGGGACCTGCGGGGACAGGGTGTCCGGCACCTCCTCCTCGTCCGGACCGCCGGTGTGCTCCACGGCCACCCGGTGCGCCTTGTAGGAGGGGATCAGCTCCACCCGCCAGGCCGGCCGCCAGTCGGCGTCCATACAGGCCACCAGATGGTCGGGCCGGTGGTCCTTGACCAGCCGGTCGATGAAGTCGAGCAGCCCGCGCACGGCGTTCACCGGCGTGCCGTCCGGGGCCCTGATCGACTCCGGGACGCCGAAATAGGCGCGGAAGTACAGGGAGGCGGTGTCGAGGAGCATCAGTCGTCCGGTCACGTCTCGCATCATGCCGTACGGCACCGACAGTCACCGGACGGCCGGGAACCGTGGATTCCACGTGAACGGCAGCCGACGGCGATGTGAAGCAGGCCACGTTCGGTTTGAGCCAAACGGGTCTGGGCAGGCGCGCTTCGGATCGAAGGTGGTTGCTTTCTTCAACTGTCAGCGGCCCTCCGCATCCCGTTCCTGGCCCCGAGACAAGAGGTACGCGTGTCTTCAAGACTTCAGGCCCAGCACCTGTTCAAGGTGTTCGGCCGACGACCGGACGAGGCAGTCGAAAAGCTACGGCAGGGTGCCGACCGCGAGGACTTGCGCGCCGACGGCACCACCGCCGCCGTCATCGATGCCTCGTTCAGCGTCGATCCCGGCCAGATCTTCGTCGTCATGGGCCTGTCCGGTTCCGGCAAGTCCACGCTCCTGCGGATGCTGAACGGGCTGCTGGAGCCGACCGCCGGCAGCGTCAGCTTCGACGGCCAGGACCTGACCGCGCTCAGCGACCGCGAGCTGCGCGAGGTCCGCTCCAGGAAGATCAGCATGGTCTTCCAGCACTTCGCGCTCTTCCCGCACCGCAGCGTCCGTGAGAACGCCGCCTATGGTCTGGAAGTGCAGGGCGTGCCCCGCGCCGAGCGCGAACGCCGCGCCGACGAGGCGCTCGCCCTGTGCGGTCTGGCCGGCTGGGAGTCCTCCTGGCCCGACGAGCTCTCCGGCGGCATGCAGCAGCGGGTGGGCCTGGCCCGCGCCCTGGCCACCGACGCCGACCTGCTGCTGATGGACGAGTCCTTCAGCGCCCTGGACCCGCTGATCCGGCGCGACATGCAGGACCAGCTGCTCCAGCTCCAGAAGACGCTCAAGAAGACGATCGTCTTCATCACCCACGACCTCAACGAGGCCATGCGCCTGGGCGACCGGATCGCCGTCATGCGCGACGGCCGCATCGTGCAGACGGGCACCGCCGAGGACATCCTGCTGCGCCCCGCCGACGACTACGTCGCCTCCTTCACCCAGGACGTCGACCGGTCCCGGGTGCTGACCGCGGAGTCGGTCATGGACCGCGACGTACGCGGTGACGAGGCGGACTGCGGCTGCGACACCGCGACCCCGCACACCCCGTTCACCGAGCTGTGCGCGATCAGCGCCCGCGTGCCCCACCCGGTCGCCGTGCTGGACGAGCACCGCGACCTCGTCGGCATCGTCCCGCGCCAGCGCCTCGTCGGCTTCCTGGGCGACGAGCAGAGCTCCCAGGTGAGCTGCGACGCGCCGCGGGACAAGGGCGGCGACAAGGCGGTGGCCCGTGCCTAGGATCCCGCTCGGCGACTGGGTCAACTCCGCGGTCGACTGGCTGCTCGGCCACATGTCCTGGCTCTTCGACTTCTTCAAGGCCGTGTTCACCGGCACCTACGACGGCATCAACGCCGTCCTCCAGGCGCCGGAACCGCTGCTGCTCGCGGGCATCTTCGCCGTGCTCGCCTGGTGGCTGCGCGGCGCCTTCGCCGGAGTGCTCACCTTCGTGGGGTTCGCGTTCATCGACTCCATGGAGCTGTGGTCGGACGCGATGGTGACCCTGTCGCTGGTCCTCGTCGCCACGATCATCGCGCTGGTGATCTCGGTGCCGGTCGGCATCTGGGCGGCCCGCTCGGACCGGGTCAGCGCCTTCGTCCGGCCGGTCCTGGACTTCATGCAGACGCTGCCCGCGATGATCTACCTCATCCCGGCCATCCTGTTCTTCGGCACGGGCGCCTCCGCGGGCATCGTCGCCACCCTGATCTTCGCCCTCGCGCCCGGCGTCCGCATGACCGAGCTGGGCATCCGCCAGGTCGACAAGGAACTGGTCGAGGCGGCCGAGGCGTTCGGCACCACGCCCCGCAACACGCTGCTGCGCGTCCAGCTGCCGCTGGCGCTGCCCACCGTGATGGCCGGCGTCAACCAGGTGATCATGCTCGGCCTGTCCATGGCCGCGATCGCCGGCATGGTCGGCACCGGCGGCCTCGGCGGCGACGTCAACGAGGCCATCGGCCAGCTCAACGTCGGCCTCGGCTCCGAGTCCGGTATCGCCATCGTGATCCTCGCGATCTACCTCGACCGCATGACCAGCGCCCTGGGCACCGAGGTCTCGCCGCTCGGCCGGCGCGCCGCCGCCAAGGCGCGGGCCGCCAAGGGCCTGAAGATCTGGTCCTACCGGCCGCAGCCGCAGATCGCCGTGATCGGCGTGGTGATCCTCGCCCTGGTCGCGGGCGGCATGGGCCTCTTCGCGGGGGGCGGCGGCAGTGCGACGGCCGCCGGCGACGGCAGCGACGTGGGCCGCGGCAAGAAGATCACCATCGGATACATCCCGTGGGACGAGGGCGTCGCGTCCACCTTCCTGTGGAAGGAGATCCTCGAACAGCGCGGCTACCAGGTCGACGCCCGCCAGTTCGACGCCGGACCGCTCTACACCGCGCTCGCCCAGGGCAACGTCGACTTCGAGACGGACTCCTGGCTGCCGACGACCCACGCCCAGTACTGGAAGAAGTACGGCAGCCGGCTCGACGACCTCGGCTCCTGGTACGGCCCGACGTCCCTGGAGCTGACCGTCCCCTCGTACATGAAGGACGTGAACTCGCTCGAGGACCTCAAGGGCAAGGCGGGCCTGTTCGGCGGGAAGATCACCGGCATCGAGTCCAGCGCCGGCATGATGGCCCTGCTCAAGAGCAAGGTCCTCAAGGACTACGGCCTGGACAAGGAGTACAAGGTCGTCGACAGCTCCACGCCCGCCATGCTGGCCGAGCTCAAGCGCGCCTACAGCAAGAAGGAACCGATCGTCGTCACGCTCTGGTCACCGCACTGGGCGTACAGCGACTTCGATCTGAAGAAGCTGAAGGACCCCAAGGGCTCCTGGGGCAAGGGCGACGGCGTGCACACGCTGGCCCGCAAGGGCTTCGCGAACGACGACCCGGTCGTCGGCACGTGGCTGAAGAACTTCAAGCTGACCGAGAAGCAGCTCACCGGCCTCGAGGCCGAGATCAACAAGTCGGGCAAGGGCCGCCAGCAGGACGCCGTCCGCGCCTGGCTGAAGGACAACCCGGGCGTCGTCGACAAGCTCGCCCCGCTGCCCGGCGGCGACTCGGCCGCCAAGCCTGCGGAGGCCAAGCGCACCCTGAACGTCGCCTGGTTCCCGTGGGACGAGGACATCGCCGTCACCCACCTGTGGAAGAACGTCCTGGAACGCCGCGGCTACCGGATGAACCTGAAGCAGATGGACGTGGGCCCGGTCTACACCGGCCTGGCCGGCGGTGACATCGACCTCAACTTCGACGCCTGGCTGCCGTACGCCCAGAAGAACTACTGGGACAAGAACAAGGACAGACTCAGGGACCTCGGCACCTGGTACGAGCCGACCTCCCTGGAGATCGCCGTGCCGTCCTACGTCAAGGGCGTGAAGTCCCTGGAGGACCTCAAGGGCAAGGCGTCCACCTTCAACGGGAAGATCATCGGCATCGAGCCGGGCACCGGCGAGATGACCCTGCTGAAGGACAAGGTCCTGCCCGGCTACGGCCTGGACAAGGAGTACAAGGTCGTCGACGGCTCCACGCCCGCGATGCTCGCCGAGCTCAAGCGCGCGTACGCCAAGAAGCAGCCCGTGGCCGTGGTGCTGTGGTCGCCGCACTGGGCGTACAGCCGCTACGACCTCACCAAGCTCGCCGACGACAAGAAGCTCTTCGGCGAGGGCAACACCGTGCGTACCATCTCCAGCGCCAAGTTCCCCGAGCAGTACCCGCAGCTCACCAAGTGGATCAAGAACTTCCGGATGAGCGAGGACGAGCTCGGCAGCCTGGAGAGCGAGATCAACCAGCACGGTCAGGGCCACGAGGCCGAGGCCGTCACCGCCTGGCTGAAGCAGCACCCCGACGTCCCGGCGCGGATGACCCCGCAGTAGCCGCCGACCCGGACACCGCCGAAGGGGCGGGCCCGCCCCGCGTCGCCCTGCGATGCGTGGGACGGGCCCGCCCCGCACGCTTGTCCACAGAAGGAATCCGGCCAACCACGCAGAGCCACCCCCACACGCCCCGGGCCCGCGCGATCCTTACAGGGACATGACGGCGACAGGAAACTGTTTGCCGAACATGCGTAGGGTGCAGAGAACTCATCAGAAGGAGTGCGCCCGGAACCGGGCCCACGGGCAGCGGCCCCACGAGCAGCGGACCGACGAGCGAAGGAGGGAGCCGGAGCGATGGGCGACAACAAAGAGCGGCCCCTTCGAGTGGGCGCGGCCGTCCGGCGGCGCCGCCGCGCGCTGGGGCTCACCCTCGCCGTGGTGGCCGACCGCAGCGGCCTGTCGGTCCCCTTCCTGAGCCAGATCGAGAACGACCGGGCCCGGCCCAGCCAGACCTCCCTGGAGAAGGTCGCCGACGCCCTGCGCACCACCGCAGTGGAACTGCTGGCGGCGGCCGACCCGGCGTGCAGCGTCGACGTCGTGCGCGCCGAGGTCACCGAGCTGGAACCCGAACCCCGGGTGCGCTCCCTGGTGCGCGGCCACCACCAGCTGCACGCCTCGGAGTTCACCGGGGACCACGACGCCGGCCGTGAATTCCAGCACCGCAACGACGAGTTGATGTACGTCGCCGACGGAGCGGTGGAGATCGAGGCGGAGGGCCGTGCCTACCGGCTGGTGCGCGGCGACACGATGTACCTCACCGGCGGGGTGCGCCACCGCTGGCGGGCGACCGTGGCCGACACCCGGGTCGTCGTGGTCGCGGTCGCCGAGCACATCGAGGCGGTACAGGACCGGTCGCGCTGATGCGGGTCGTCTCGCTGGTCCCCTCGCTCACCGAGGCGGTGGCCGTCTCCCTGCCCGGCGTGCTCGTCGGCGCCACCGACTGGTGCACTCATCCGGCCGGCCTCGACGTCACCCGGGTCGGCGGCACCAAGAACCCCAAGGTGGACCGGATCGCCGCCCTCGCCCCCGACCTGGTGATCGCCAACGAGGAGGAGAACCGGGCGCCGGACCTCGACGCCCTGCGTGCGGCGGGCCTGGAGGTCCTGGTGACCGGGATCCGGGACCTGCCGCAGGCCTTCCGCGAGCTGGCGCGGGTGCTGAGCGCGTGCGGCGGGACCGGCCGGCCCCGGTGGCTGGACGAGGCCGAGGCGGCCTGGTCGTCACCGCCCGTGCCCCCGGGCCGTACGACGGCCGTCGTACCGATCTGGCGGCGGCCCTGGATGGTGCTGGGCCGGGACACCTTCGCGGGTGACGTCCTGGCCCGTCTGGGCGTCGACCACCTCTACACCCGGCACGCCGAGCGCTATCCGCGCGTCCCGCTGGAGGAACTGCGGGCCGCGGCGCCGGACGTCGTCGTACTGCCGGACGAGCCGTACCGCTTCACCGCCGACGACGGTCCCGAGGCCTTCCCCGGACTGCCCTGCGCGCTGGTCAGCGGGCGGCACCTGACGTGGTACGGGCCGTCACTGGCGCGGGCTCCACGGGTGCTGGGCGAGGCGCTGCGAGCAGCGCGCCGCTGATCAGCCCGCGGGCGGTGTGCACGCCCGCGGCGGCCCAGGCGGTCACGAGGACGGCGTACAGACCGACCGCGAGGACGCTGCAGGCGGCGAGGTGGGTGTGCCGGGCGAGGGCCGCGGCACCGGTGACGCAGGTGCCCACCGGGAACGTGAACGACCACCAGGTCATGGCGAAGCCCATGCCCTGGCGGGCGGCGCGCAGCACCTGGGCGGCGGCGAAGGCGAACCACATCAGCGCGAAGCCCATGACCGGGACGCCGTACAGCACGGCGAGCACGGCGAAACCGCCGGCGTACGGGGCCGGTACGACACCGGGTGCCGTGTCCGCGAAGGCGCCGACGGCGGTGGTGGACTGCCCGAGCGGGCCGAGGACCAGGAACAGCGTCGGGGTCAGCGCGAGCGGCAGCGGGCCCGCCGTGAGCAGCCGGCCGAAGATCACCGGCAGTACGACCAGGGTCGCGAGCAGGCTGAGCCCGAACATCGCCACACACGCGAGGAGCAGGGTCGACCGGGCCTGTCCGGCCGGCAGGTGCGGCACGAGGGCGGGTCCCACGGCGGCGGACACCATCGGCGCGACCAGCGGCAGCAGCCACACGGGCGTGGCCTGGTGCGGCTCGATCCGGTGGTGCACGACCATCAGGTACGGCACGGCCACGGCGGCCGTGAGCCCGACGGCCGTACCGGCGGTGTACAGCACGGCGTCCAGGGCGACCGCGGCCGGGGTGCCGATCCAGTCCCGCCCGACGGAGAGGGCGCCGCCGCCGACTGCCAGCAGGGCCATGGACAGACAGCCGTAGAAGGGCGCAGCCGTCGCGTCCAGGAGGTGTGCGCGGGCCTGGTCGCGGTGGTGGGTCCAGTGCAGGGTGCGGGCGGTGAGCAGTGCCACGAGCACGACGAGGGAGAGCGCCCACACGGCGGTGCACACGGTGCGCAGTCCCGGGATGTGCGGCGGCAGCGCGGCGCCCGCGGTGCCGACGGCGGCGGTGCCCATGACGGAGGCGTACCAGTTGGGGCCCAGATGGCGGACGGCGGGGACGCGGGGCCGGGGTGCGGCCTGCCGGGGCAGGGTGTGGGCTGCGATGACCATGACTCCAGCTTTTCCCGGTCCATACGCTCCCACCAGGGGGTTTGTGTCTATCACGACATAAGCTGGCCTTATGAGGAGTACCGAGAGGACTGAGGTGAACGGAGGAGACGGCGCGGGACGGCGGCCGAGGACCTCGCTGGGGCACCGGGTGCCCGACCTGGGCGCGCTGGAGCTGTTGCTGGCGGTGGCGCGGCTGGGGAGCCTGGGCGGGGCCGCGCGGGAGCTGGGCATCACCCAGCCGGCGGCGAGCAGCCGGATCCGTTCCATGGAGCGGCAGCTGGGTGTGGCGCTGGTGGACCGCTCGCCGCGCGGATCGCGGCTGACGGACGCCGGTGCGCTGGTCACCGACTGGGCGCGGCGGGTCGTCGAGGCGGCAGAGGCCTTCGACGCGGGCGCGCAGGCGCTGCGGGACCGGCGGGACTCGCGGCTGCGGGTGGCGGCCAGCATGACGATCGCGGAGTACCTGCTGCCGGGATGGCTGATCGCGCTGCGTACCCGGCGGCCGGACACGGCGGTGTCCCTGCTCGCCGGGAACTCGGCGGTGGTCGCGGAGCGGCTGCTCGCGGACGAGGCGGACCTGGGGTTCGTGGAGGGGGTGTCGGTGCCGTCCGGTCTCGACTCCGTCGTGATCGGCCACGACCGCCTGCTCGTGGTGACCGCGCCGGCCCACCCGTGGGCCCGCCGCCGGCGGCCGTTGTCCGCGGAGGAACTGGCCACCACGCCGCTGATCCTGCGGGAGAAGGGCTCCGGCACCCGGCAGGTGCTGGACGCGGCGCTCGGCGGCCTGGCGCGCCCGCTGATCGAGCTGTCCTCCACGACGGCGGTGAAGGCCTCCGCGGTGAGCGGAGCGGGACCGGCGGTGCTCAGCGAACTCGCGGTGGGCGAGGAGCTGTCCCTGCGCCGGCTCGTTCCCGTGCCCGTGGACGGCGTCACCCTCGAACGCGACCTGCGCGCGGTCTGGCCCACCGGTCACCGCCCGGTGGGCCCGGCCCGCGAACTGCTGTCCCTGACACGCTCGGAAACCGGAACCGGACAACGCACGAGGCCGGGGGCCGGCTGAGACGGGGGTCACGGACCGGGTTCGGGAAGCGCGCCGTGCCGGGCGGGGACGGTCGTCGCGGACCGGGTTCGGGAAGCGCGCCGTGCGGGGCTGGGGCGGGGGTCACGGTCCGGGTTCGGGAGGCCGAGCTGCCGCCGGTACGGCGGCTGAGCCGCCTGCTGCGCCGCCTCGGCGGCGAGGACTTCGTCGACCTCGGCCGGCTCTGGCTCAACGCCCGCCACCTCTCCCGCTACCGCCCGAACCTCCTGCGCGTCGTCGCCGAGCAGGAGGTGATCATGCGGGACGCACTGACCGCCGTGATCGAGGACGGTGTGCGCGCGGGAGACTTCACCACCGACGACGCCCTCGGGGCGTGCGTGGTCATCCTCGTGGCGATCGACGGACTCGGCTCCTACGCCAACGACGACACGCGCTTCACCCACCCCGCGCTCGACACCCTGCTGTTCACCACGGCCGAGCGTGAACTCGGGCTGGAACCGGGCCGGTTGGGTGACGGCGGCTGACGTGTGCGCGATCGCGGCGGATTCGGCGGATTCGGCGGACCGCGCATACGAGCACGGCCTCCCGGACCGCCGTCCGCGGGGCCGGCGGCCGATGAATCCGACGGACCGGGTGCATAGAGTGCCGGGGTGAGCATGACGCCCCCGCCCGGCTGGTACCGCGACCCCAACGCCCCCCACCTGGAACGCTGGTGGGACGGCACGGCCTGGACCGAGCACCGGCGCGCCCCCGGGCCGCCCGGGCAGCCGCCCCCGTCACCGCCCAGCGGCGCGGGGCCGTCCCGGGTCAAGGCCGTCGCCCTCGTCACCGCGGGTGCCGTCCTGGTCGCCGCGGTCGTCACGGGCGCGGTCCTGCTGGGCCGCGACGACAGGGGCGGCGGCACGGCGGACCCCGCCACCGGCACACGGTCCGCCACGCCCACGAGCGCCCCCACCGCCACCTCGTCGCCGTCCCCGGCAGCCTCCGCCGACGACGATCCCTCCGTCGCCGTCGACCAGCTCAACGGCATCACCCTGCCGCTGCCGGAGGGCTGGGAGAAACCGGAGAACATCGCCCAGCACGACGTCGTCATGACCACCCACGGTGTCTACGACTGCCCCGCCGGGGTGGGGCTGTGCCGGCACGGCCTGGTCATCACCCGCACGGCGACCGCGGCCGAGGGCACCACCCCCGAGACCCTGGCCAGGCGGGACATCCAGGACGCGGCCGAGGAGGCGTACGAGCGGAACGCGATCGGCCAGCGCCTCTACGGCGGGATCACCTCCCAGCGGACCGTCGCGTCCGGGCAGGTCGCGGTCGCGGGCCGGGCCGGCTACTTCGTGCGCCGGCTGGTCGCAACCGCCGAGGGGCCGGGCGGTTACGTCGAGTCGCTCGTCTTCCCGTCCAGCACCGGCACCCAGGCGCCGGTCCTCGTCCGCTTCGTCTTCGACGCCGGTCCGGACGGCCCGCCGCCGGCCGACATGGACAGGATCACCAAGGGCATCCGGCCCATCGGCGACGCCACGACCGGCGGCGGCGTGGGCAGCAGCATCGGCCCGTCGAGCTGAGCCGGAATCGGCGGATGCCGGGGGTACGGGCTCCCGGGGCCCGGGCTACGGGATGGAGCCCGTGGCCACAGGAAGGAGCCCGTGGCTACAGGAAAGTGTGCCCCTCGCCCCGGTACGTCGGTACCGCCGCCGTCACACGATCGCCCTCGACGAGGTGCAGCGTGTCGAACCGTTCGCACAACTCGCCCGCCTTGGCGTGCCGGAACCACACCTTGTCGCCGATCAGCAGGTCGTCGGCGGGGGAGCCGAGCAGCGGGGTCTGCACTTCGCCCGCACCCTCCTGGGGGTCGTAGCGCAGCCCCTCGGGCAGGTACGGCACCGGGAGCCGGTCCGCGCCGGCCGCGCCGGAGGCCGGGTAGCCGCCGCCCAGGACCGTGACGACCCCCACCCCCGGGCGCCGTACGACGGGCTGGGCGAACAGCGCCGCCGGACGGCCCCGGAACGACGTGTAGTTGTCGAAGAGCCGCGGGACGTACAGCCCGGAGCCCGCGGCGACCTCGGTGACCGCGTCCTCCGCCGCCGTGTGCTGCACACTGCCGGTGCCACCGCCGTTGACGAACTCCAGGTCCGGCGCCACGGCCCGGACCGCCCGCACCACGGCGGCGCGCCGCTCGGCGAGTTCCCTGCGCGCCGCCGCCTGCATCAGCCGGATCGCGCGCGAACGCAGCGGCCGCCCCGCGACCGCGTCGCCCACACCCGCCACATGGCCCTCGTACGCCATGATCCCCACGAGCGCGAACCCCGGCCGCCGGGCCACCGTACGGGCCATGTCGGCGATCTGGGCGGGGGAGTGCAGCGGGGAGCGGCGCGCGCCGACCCGCACGCGCCCGCCGAGCAGCCTCAGCGAGGTGTCCAACTCCAGGCAGACCCGGACGACTTCACGTCCGCCCTCGCGTGCGGCGTCGATCAGGTCCAGTTGCGCCGGGTCGTCGGCCATCACCGTGACGGCACGGGCGAGTTTGGGGTCGGCGGCGAGTTCGGCGTAGGCGGCGCGGTCGGCGGAGGGGTAGGCGAGCAGCACGTCGTCGAAGCCCGAACGGGCCAGCCACAGGGACTCGGCGAGGGTGAACGACATGACGCCCGCGAAGCCGTCCTTCGCCAGGGTGCGTTCGAGCAGGGCCCGGCAGCGTACGGACTTGCTGGCGACCCGGATCGGCTTGCCGCCGGCCCGGCGGACGAGGTCGTCCGCGTTGGCGTCGAAGGCGTCCAGGTCCACGATGGCCACAGGGGCGTCGAGTTGGGCGGTGGCCCGGTCGTAACGGGCCCGGTCGGCGGCGCGCGCAGTCATGGGCGCAGCCTGCCAGACCTGATTACCGCAGGGTAGGGGGATGTTCCGGGCAGATCCCCCTGGGCTCCTGGACTGGTTCCCGCCGGGACCGGGGCAGCCCGTAGAGTGACGCGCACGATCGGCGGAACCGCGAGGTGATTCCGGCCGCGGCGTTGAGTCGGGATGGCGGATCGCTCGTACGGGTATGCGTGTCCGGTGGCGACGAGTCCGCGCCGGGCGGGGCGACGAGGACGGCCGTGCCCGGTGAAACGGCACGGGCACGAGGAAACGGGGGGTGCATGAGCACGGAAGCGCGCCACGCCCCCGTCCCCCCGCGGCCCGTCGGGCCCTCGGGCGGCGACGGCGACTCGGACACGACGGCACGCCCCACCGACGACCGGCCCACCCAGGCCGCGCCCGGCGCGGGCGAGGGCCTGGCACGGGCGGCGCCCGGCGGCGGTACGACGACGGAAGCGCGCGGCACTGCGGCGGGTTCGGCCGTTCCGGGCCGGGGTGGCTCCCCGCGCGGCGCTGCGGAGGGTTCCGCCGCTCCGGTTCCGGACGGCTCCCCGGGTGCCGTGACAGGTGGAGGACCGAGGGGGTCGGACACGGACATCCGCGCGGGCCACGGCACCGGCTTCCCGCCGCCTCGCACCGGCTCCGCCACCGACGACGCCCGGACCACCACCGCTTCCCGCCCCCGCTTCCCGGACTTCCGACCCCCTTCCCAGCGCACCACACCCCCCACGACGCCGCCCCCGCCCCCGGCAACGGCCCGTTTCCCGGACGCACCCCCGACGGCCGGCCGCGAGGCACCTGCCCGGCCGGGCCCCGGTCGGGCAGGGGACCTTCCACTCGGCACGCCATCGGCCGAGAGACGCGCGACGTCCGGAACCCCTGCCGGGCCTGGGGCGTCCGCAGACACCCACGCCGGGACTGCGGGCCGTGCAGCGGGCGCGTCGCAGGCGCCCGGGCGCGGGGCTGCGCGTGGTCGCGGCTCCGCTGACGCCCCGTCAGGACGTGCGGCCTCCGGGGACGGGAGGGCCGCCGACCGCTTCCCCGGTGACCCGGCGCAGCCCGGCCGGCGCGAGCGCGGGGACATACCCCCGCCACCGGGGCACCCGCCCTCAACGGTGGCACGCGGTGGCGGCGCGCCCGCCGAAACCCCGTCGGAGACGACCGCGCGCCTGCGCCCCCTCTCCGTCCACAACCCCCCGGTGCCGAGCGCACCGCACCACCCGACGGCCCCGTCCTCCGCACGCGACCTCCGGTCGGACACCGCGAGGGGCCCCGCCACCGCCCTGGAATCCCAGACCGGGCCCGTCATCGGCGCCGACGCCGCGACCGGCCCCCTCGGCACGGCACGCCACCCGGGCGCGCCCGGCCGGACCGCGGGACCCGGCAGCCTCGTCGGCCCAGGCGACGCCGGCAACCGTCCCCGCCCCACCGGCACGCCCCAGCGGCCGACCGGGTCGGAGTGGACTCCGGTTCCGCCGCATCCGTCCTTCGACGCCTCCCCGGGTGCTCCCGCGGCCCCCGCCGGTGCACCGCCGCGAGCCACGGGTGCCGCCACGGCGCCTGATCCGGCGCTGTCCTGGAGCGCGGCCATGGCGCCGGGGACGGGGCTCGGCATGGGGTTCGGGGAGCCGGAGGGCTACGACCGGCGGGCACGGCCGACCGGTGCGCTGGTACGGCCGCGGGTCGCCGTGGCGGCCGCCTGCGTGGTGCTCGGGATCGGGCTCATAGGCGGCGCCGTGACCGGCAGCTGGCTCACCGGGGAGCCGGGGAAGCCCGGCGCGGAGGGCGGCTTCGCCACGGCCGGCGCCATGTGGCACAGCGTCCCCGTCGACCAGCTCTTCCCGCCCACCGTGGACGGCCGCGGCGCCGGACCGGGCGGAGCCGACCGCACCTGGACCCGGGTCGCCGTCGCGCCGGACAGCGGCTGCGAGGGCGCCTTCGACCCGTTGCTGCGCAAGGCCCTGACCCCCGTCGGCTGCGCCCGTCTGCTGCGCGCCACCTACACGGACGCCACCCAGAGCTACGTCACCACCGTCGGTCTGCTCTTCACCAAGGCCGACGCCCCCACCATGACGTCCCTCGCCGCCCGCTTCGAGAACGAGGGGCTCGCCCGGCGCACCGACCTCGTGCCGCGCCCGTACGCCGCCAAGGGCACCGTCGCCGCGGCCTTCGGCGACGAGCAGCGCGCGTCGTGGACCGTCTCCGTGCTGACCGAGGCCCCGGTGGTCGTCTACGCCGTGTCCGGCTGGGCCGACGGCCGCGCCGCCGGCACCCCGCAGGCCGCCGCCGACGCGACGAAGTCGGGAGCCACCACCCCCGCAGCCCAGGCCGGCCTCGGAAACGAGGCCCAGGGCCTCGCCGACCGCATCGAGCGGGGCCTGCGCCAGACCGTCAAGTCAGCCACGGAGGAGCCGTCGTGACAGCCGCCGTGACACCCGGGAACCGTAAGCCGCGCAGGGCTCTCGCGGTCGGCGTCCCGAGCCTGTTCCTCGCCGCCTGTCTCGCCCTCGTGCCGTCGGCCCCCGCGCACGCCGACGGCATCCGCGCCCAGCAGTGGGGCCTCGACGCCGTGCACACCCAGGAGGCCTGGCACACCACCCGGGGCAAGGGCATCACCGTCGCCGTCCTGGACACCGGCGTCGACGACGACCACCCCGATCTGCGCGGCAACGTCCTGACCGGCAGGGACATGATCGGCTTCGGCGCGCGGCGCGGGGACCGCCCCTGGGCCCGGCACGGCACCGCCATGGCCGGCATCATCGCCGGTCACGGGCACGGCCCCGGCAACGCGGACGGAGTCATGGGCATCGCGCCCGAGGCCCGGATCCTGCCCGTGCGGGTGATCCTGGAGGAGGACGACTCCGCCCGGAGCAAGGCCCGCAGCACCCGCGGCAACGCCCTCGCCGACGGCATCCGCTGGGCCGCCGACCAGGGCGCCGACGTCATCAACCTCTCCCTCGGCGACGACTCGGACTCCGCGCACCCCGAGCCCGCCGAGGACGAGGCCGTCCAGTACGCGCTGAGCAAGGGCGCCGTCGTCGTCGCCTCGGCCGGCAACGGCGGCGAGAAGGGCGACCACATCTCCTACCCGGCGGCCTACCCGGGCGTGATCGCCGCGACCGCCGTGGACCGCTACGGCACCCGCGCCTCCTTCTCCACCCGCCGCTGGTACGCGACGGTCAGCGCGCCCGGCGTCGACGTCGTCATCGCCGACCCCGACCAGCGGTACTACGAGGGCTGGGGCACGAGCGCGGCCTCGGCCTTCGTCTCCGGCGCGGTCGCCCTCGTCAAGGCCGCCCACCCGGGTCTGACCCCCGCCCAGATCAAGAAGCTCCTGGAGGACACGGCCCGCAACGCCCCCGTCGGCGGCCGCGACGACTCCCGCGGCTTCGGCCTGGTCGATCCCGCCGCCGCCATCAAGGCCGCGGACCGCCTCCGGCCCGAGGGCCTGACCGCGGCGTCCTACGGCGAGCGGTACTTCGGCCCCGGCCCCGACTCCGCCGAGGGGGCCGACAGCGCCTCCGGCTGGGCGGGACCCCTCGCGGGCAGTGCCGGGGGAGTGATGCTGGTCGTGGCGGTCGTCCTGTGGCGCGGCCGCCGCGAGGGCGGGGCCGACTTCCGGCTGTAGACCGGGGCCTTCCGGTCGTGGCCCCGATCTTCCGCCGCAGCCCCGGACCGTCCGGCCGAGGAGGCCCGGATCACGCCCTCCGGCCGCACGCCGACACCGCCGCCCGGGCGGCCGCCTCCACCAGCGCGATGCCCTGTTCCTTCGTCCGGTTGCCGCTGGACAGGGCGGCCACCAGGTAGTCGTCGCCGCCGGCCGTCACCCGCCCGATGCTGTTGACGACCCACAGACCGGTCGTACCGCGCGGCAGCCAGCCGTTCTTCAAGGCCCACCCGGAGCCGTCGGCGGCGGCCGACACCCCCCAGTCCTGGCCCGGGGCGATCCGTCCCATCAGCCCCTGAAGGTACGTCCGCGAGGCCTCGCCCAGCTCCGAGCGTTCCGCGCCGGCGCCGCCGAACACCTGCCGGAGCAGGACGAGTTGATCGGCGGCCGTGGTCCGGGTCAGACCCCACAGCGGACCGTCGCCGCCGGTGGTCCCCGTGAGTCCGAAGCGCTCGTTCGCCGCGTCCAGGCCGTCCGCGCCGCCGATGACCCGCCACAGTGCCGACGCCGCGTCGTTGTCGCTGTGCTCGATCATCGCGGCGGCGTACGTCCTCTCCCGCCCGGTCAGCCGCCGCCCCGCGTCCTGCGCCCGCAGCAGCAGGGCCGCCAGGATGCCGACCTTGACGATGCTCGCCGTGTCGAACACGGCGTCGCCGTATCCGGCGCTCGCCCCGGAACCGAGACGGCGGGCCGCCACCGCCACGGTCGCGCCCCCGGTCGCCGCCACCGGCACGGGCACCGGTCCATCGCTCGCCGTCCCCACCGCCACCTCCCCACTCGCGGCCCCCGTCCTTTGCCGCCGTCCCCGCGCGCGTCCCCGTCCTCCCCCACCGTTTCCCCGCGCGCGGCCCGTCCGCCGCCGACGATACGGGGCCCGAACGTCCCGCGGGAGCCGCGGCGGACGTGGGCCAGGGGACCCTGAGGGAGCGGGCACGGCCCCGGATAGGGTCGGCACCGTGGCGAAGAAGAACATTCCCGACTCCGGCTTCTCCGACGACGACGGCTCCGTCGACCCCGGGCTGAGCGCGGCGCTCGCCGCCTGGGCCGAGGACCGCACCGCCGTGGGACCCGTCCTGGAGGCGCTCAGGAGCGCACGGCTGCTCGTGCCCGTGGTGGCCGTCCTCGGCGAGGTCGAGGAGGACGAGAACGGGCTGCGCCGGGAGAAGACCAGCGAGATGGCCGTACCCACCCTGAAGGCCGGTCACCGCACCGCGCTGCCCGCCTTCACCTCCACCGACTCCCTGGCCCGCTGGGACCCGGACGCCCGGCCCGTGGCCGTGCGGCTGCACCAGGTCCTGGAGGCCACCGCGCACGAGAAGGCGGACACGGTGGTACTGGACATGGCCGGACCGGTGCCGTTCGAGCTGACCGGCCCCGCCCTGCTCGCCCTCGCCGAGGGCCGTACGACGACCGACCCGCTGGCCGACCCGGCCGTCGTCACCGCCGTGCGGGAGGCCGTCGCCGCGGAGCCCGCCGTGCTGCGCGCCCACCTCGGGCGGGGGCAGGCCGACGGGACCCTGGCACTGGTGCTCGACCCGTCCGTCCCCACCGCCCCGGCCGAGACCGCCCGCGCCGTGGCCGCGCGGCTCGCCGCCAGCGAGACACTGAGGGCCCGCCTGGTGCGCGGCCTCGACCTGGCACTGCTGCCAGCCGGGGCGACGCCGCCTGGCGAGCCCTTGTACGTGAAGGAGAGGGGTTCGGCTGCGTGACGCAGCGGTGATCGGCCGGGTGGGGAACGGGGATCCGCGGGAGCGGCTCAGCCGTAGATCGGCCCGGTGTACTTCTCGCCCGGGCCCTGGCCCGGCTCGTCCGGGACGAGCGAGGCCTCGCGGAAGGCCAGCTGCAGCGACTTCAGGCCGTCGCGCAGCGGCGCCGCGTGGAAGGAGCTGATCTCGGTGGCGCTCGCGTCCAGCAGTCCGGCGAGCGCCGACACCAGCTTGCGGGCCTCGTCCAGGTCCTTGTGCTCGTCGCCCTCCTCGGTCAGACCGAGCTTCACGGCGGCGGCGCTCATCAGGTTGACGGCGACCGTCACGATCACCTCGACCGCCGGGACCTCCGCGATGTCGCGGGTCATGGCGTCGAAGTCGGGCTGCTCGGCGGGGCCGGAGGGGGAGGTCTCACTCATGCCCCACACGATAGGTGCAGGACGAGGGGGCTCCCGCAGGGAGCCCTGGACATCCTGCATTAGCCCTTCCCCATGGATCCTGCTAACCTTGAGTGACGACCGGCTGGACGTGTATGCCCAGGCATACGGGCCCGGCCCACAAGTGGAGGCTTCGAACTCCCACCTGACCGCCCTCCGGGGCGGCGGGTCACCGGTCAGACGGGTCCGCCCCAGCGGTGGCGATCCGTCCGAAAGTGCGCCCCGCGTCCATCGCGGCGGTTGCTCCGGTAGTTCGAGGAGCCCCGCCTGTGATCGTCCGGGGCATTTTTCGTGCTTCGGCGCGGTTAGGTCTGTCGAACACAGAGTACGCGGCTGTCCGCCAGACCGTCGCGTGGTGCTAACCGAGGAGGATCCATCAGCGCCGAGCCCCGCATCAACGACCGGATTCGCGTTCCCGAGGTGCGACTTGTCGGTCCCAGTGGCGAGCAGGTCGGCATCGTGCCGCTTGCGAAGGCACTGGAGCTTGCGCAGGAGTACGACCTGGACCTGGTCGAGGTCGCGGCGAACGCCCGTCCGCCCGTGTGCAAGCTCATGGACTACGGGAAGTTCAAGTACGAGTCGGCCATGAAGGCCCGTGAGGCGCGCAAGAACCAGGCGCACACGGTCATCAAGGAGATGAAGCTCCGGCCGAAGATCGACCCGCACGACTACGACACCAAGAAGGGTCACGTCGTCCGGTTCCTCAAGCAGGGCGACAAGGTCAAGATCACGATCATGTTCCGTGGTCGCGAGCAGTCCCGGCCCGAGCTGGGCTACCGGCTGCTGCAGCGGCTCGCGGAGGACGTCCAGGACCTCGGCTTCGTGGAGTCGAACCCGAAGCAGGACGGCCGCAACATGATCATGGTTCTCGGTCCGCACAAGAAGAAGACCGAGGCGATGGCCGAGGCCCGCCAGGCGCAGGAGGCCCGCAAGGCCGAAGCGAAGGCCAACCCGGGCCGCTCGCAGAACGCCGCGGACGCCGAGGCGCCGGCCGAGGAGTCGGCCGAGGAGCACGTCGAAGCGTGACCCCCGGGACCCCACGTCCCAGGATGTAACCGATACAAGAGCGACGCTCCTACCGTGCCCGGTTCTCGCGACCGGGCACCGGAGCGCCACCTACGAGGAGAGAACGGCGCTATGCCGAAGAACAAGTCGCACAGCGGTGCCAGCAAGCGCTTCAAGGTCACCGGCTCCGGCAAGGTGCTCCGTGAGCGCGCCGGCAAGCGCCACCTGCTCGAGCACAAGTCGTCCCGTCTGACGCGTCGCCTCACCGGCAACGCCGAGATGGCCCCGGGCGACGCCAAGAAGATCAAGAAGCTTCTCGGCAAGTGACGCGGCGGCGCGTGATCGTCCGATCTCCGCGCGCCGTACGTCAGGACCGGGACCCAATCGTTTCCGGGCCGTGTGAGGACAACCACGGCCCCGCTACAAGGAGTTAATCAAGTGGCACGCGTCAAGCGGGCAGTCAACGCCCACAAGAAGCGCCGGGCGATCCTCGAGCAGGCCTCCGGCTACCGCGGTCAGCGCTCGCGCCTGTACCGCAAGGCCAAGGAGCAGGTCACCCACTCGCTGGTCTACAACTACAACGACCGCAAGAAGCGCAAGGGTGACTTCCGCCAGCTGTGGATCCAGCGCATCAACGCCGCTGCCCGCGCCAACGGCATCACGTACAACCGCTTCATCCAGGGTCTGAAGGCCGCGAACGTCGAGGTCGACCGCAAGATCCT
Organism: Streptomyces sp. 6-11-2; assembly: GCF_006540305.1. Classification (GTDB taxonomy): domain Bacteria; phylum Actinomycetota; class Actinomycetes; order Streptomycetales; family Streptomycetaceae; genus Streptomyces. The sequence goes on from NZ_BJOR01000001.1 coordinate 5,818,811, forward strand.
GGCCGAGCTGGCCGTCAACGACGCCAGCGCGTTCGCCGCGCTCGTCGAGGTCGCGCAGAAGGCCCTGCCGAGCGACGTCAACGCGCCCAAGGCTGCGTGACGCAGCGCCGGCCCGGCCGGCGCGATCCTACGGACCCGTGGGCTCTGCCTGCGGGTCCGTCGTATGTGCGCCGTGCGGTGCCCGAGGCACGTCCGGCGCCGCCCGGGGCCGCCGGCTGACCGCCGTCGCGGCGGAACGTTCCTACCGAAGGTGAAGCTCTCCATGGCCCCCGCCACCCCTGACCTGATCTCCCCCCGCTCGCCCCGCGTCTCGGCAGCGCGGCGGCTGGCCAAGCGGAACTTCCGGGGCAAGGAGCGGCTGTTCCTCGCGGAGGGGCCGCAGGCCGTGCGGGAGGCGGCGGCGCACCGGGCCGGCGACACGCCCACCCTCGTCGAACTGTTCGCCACGGTCGAGGCCGCCGAGCGGTACGCCGACATCGTGGGGTCGGCCCGCGCCGCGGGAGCCCGGATCCACCTCGCCGCCGACGACGTCATCGCCGACATCTCCACCACCGTCACCCCGCAGGGGCTCGTCGGCGTGTGCCGGTTCCTCGACACCCCCTTCGAGGACATCGTCGCGGCCCGCCCGAAGCTCGTCGCCGTCCTCGCCCATGTGCGCGACCCCGGCAACGCCGGCACCGTCCTGCGCTGCGCCGACGCCGCCGGAGCCGAAGCGGTCGTCCTCACGGACGCCTCCGTCGACCTCTACAACCCCAAGGCCGTCCGGGCCTCCGTCGGCTCCCTGTTCCACCTGCCCGTGGCCGTCGGCGTCCCCGTCGAGCGGGCGGTCGCCGCGCTCAGGGACGCCGGGGTGCGCATCCTCGCCGCCGACGGCGCGGGCGAGCACGATCTGGACGACGAGCTCGACCACGGCACCATGGGCGGCCCCACCGCGTGGGTGTTCGGCAACGAGGCCTGGGGCCTGCCGGAGGAGACCCGCACCCTCGCCGACGCCGTCGTACGCGTCCCCATCCACGGAAAGGCCGAGAGCCTGAACCTCGCGACCGCCGCCGCCGTATGTCTGTACGCGTCGGCCCGTGCGCAGCGAGGCTCCGGAGGATGCCGCTCCGCCACCCGCAACCAGTAGGGTGACCAGCCCGGGGGCCTGCTGCACCGGCTGAGAGGTGGGGTGAGGGGATGAGTGTCGGCACCGGTCGCGCGCCCGGAGCGCGGGACGCGCGACGACCACCCGCGCCCCGGCAGGACGATCCCGTCGGCCTCGGCATCGACCCCGACGACCTGCCCGACGGCCTGGTGATCGCCGACGAGCACGGGCGGATCATCTGCTTCAACGCCGCCGCCGCCCGGATCAGCGCCGTACCCGCCGACCAGGCCCTGGGACAGCCCCTGGAGAAGGCCCTGCCGCTGGAGGACCTGGAGGGGCGCCGCTGGTGGCAGCTGACCGACCCCTACGGCGGCCTGGCCATCCGGGTGGGCCAGCCCGAACGCAACCTTCTGCTGCACGGGGGCCGGGAGGTTCTCGTCTGCGCGAAGTACGTCCGCACCCACCCCACCGGCCCGGTCCGCCGTGTCGTCGTCTCCCTCCGCGACACCGAGGCCCGCCGCCGCACCGAGCGCAGCCACGCCGAGCTGATCGCCACCGTCGCCCACGAGCTGCGCTCGCCGCTGACCTCCGTCAAGGGCTTCACGGCGACCCTGCTCGCCAAGTGGGAGAGGTTCACCGACGACCAGAAACGGCTGATGCTGGAGACCGTCGACGCCGACGCCGACCGCGTCACCCGGCTCATCGCCGAACTGCTCGACATATCCCGCATCGACTCCGGCCGCCTGGAGGTGCGCCGCCAGCCCGTCGACATGGGCGCCGCGGTCGGGCGGCACGTCCAGGCGTACGTCGCCGCCGGCCAGCCCGCCGACCGGTTCCTGGTGCGCGTCGAGAAGCCGCTGCCCGAGCTGTGGGCCGACCCCGACAAGATCGACCAGGTGCTGAGCAACCTCGTGGAAAATGCCGTGCGGCACGGCGAGGGATCCGTCACCATCGATGTCACGCCGGCGCCGTCCCCACGGGAAGGGGACGACGCGGGGAACACCGCCACGTCGGTCACGGTGAGCGACGAGGGACCCGGCATTCCGGAGGAGTCCATGAACCGTGTCTTCACCCGCTTCTGGCGGGGCAGCAAGCGCGGCGGGACCGGACTCGGGCTCTACATCGTCAAGGGCATCGTCGAGGCCCACGGCGGCACCATCACGGTCGGCCGCGCCCGCGGCGGCGGCGCGGAGATCCGATTTACCCTGCCCGTGGGCACCCCGGCACACCTGCTCTGAGCACCCGCCGAGGACCCACGGGCGCATTCGCTTTCCCCGGCCCCGTTAGACTCGGCCTTTGGCACCTTTGTGTCCCGAAAACCGTGACGATCTGTCCGCGAGTCGGTGCGAGTCGGTGCGAGTCGGTGACGGGGACCTCCAGCCAGCCAATCGGAAGCACGGGAAGAGATGTCGGCACCCAATAAGTCGTACGACCCTGTCGAGGTCGAGGCGTTGAAACCGGAAGAGATCGAGCGCATGCGGGACGAGGCGCTCGCCGCCTTCGCCGCCGCGGACTCCCTCGACGCGCTCCACGAGGCCAAGGTCGCCCATACCGGCCCCGCCTCCCCGCTCTCCCTCGCCAACCGCGAGATCGGCGCCCTGCCCCCGCACGCCAAGGCCGACGCCGGCAAGCGGGTCGGCATGGCCCGCGGCGCGGTGAACAAGGGCCTCGCCGCCCGTCAGACCGAGCTCGAGGCGGAGCGGGACGCCCGTGTGCTGGTCGAGGAGGACGTCGACGTCACGCTGCCGTTCGACCGCGTACCGGCCGGCGCCCGCCACCCGCTGACCACGCTCTCGGAGCGCATCGAGGACGTCTTCGTGGCCATGGGCTACGAGGTCGCCGAGGGCCCGCAGGCCGAGGCCGAGTGGTTCAACTTCGACGCCCTGAACATCGGCCCGGACCACCCGGCCCGCGGCGAGGCCGACACCTTCTTCGTGCAGGGCCCCGAAGGCGGCAGCGAGTCCGCTGTCGTCCTGCGCACGCACACCTCGCCGGTGCAGATCCGCTCCCTGCTCGAACGCGAGCTGCCGGTCTACGTGATCTGCCCCGGCCGCGTCTACCGCACCGACGAGCTGGACGCCACCCACACACCTGTCTTCCACCAGGTCGAGCTGCTCGCCGTGGACGAGGGCCTGACCATGGCCGACCTCAAGGGCACCCTGGACCACATGGTGCAGTCGCTGTTCGGCGAGGGCATGAAGACCCGGCTGCGGCCGAACTTCTTCCCCTTCACCGAGCCGTCCGCCGAGATGGACATGGTGTGCTACGTCTGCCGGGGCGAGTCCGTCGGCAACCCCGACCGGCCCTGCCGCACCTGCTCCTCCGAGGGCTGGATCGAGCTCGGCGGCTGCGGGATGGTCAACCCGCGGGTGCTCACCGCCTGCGGCGTCGACCCGGAGAAGTACAGCGGCTTCGCCTTCGGGTTCGGCATCGAGCGGATGCTGATGTTCCGCCACAACGTCGAAGACATGCGAGACATGGTCGAGGGTGACGTCCGGTTCACCCGGCCGTTCGGGATGGAGATCTGATGCGGATCCCGCTTTCTTGGCTGCGGGAGTACGTCGACCTGCCGGCGACGGAGACCGGGCGCGACGTCCAGGCCAAGCTCATTTCGTCCGGCCTCGAGGTCGAGACCGTCGAACAGCTCGGCGCCGACCTCAAGGGGCCGCTCGCCGTCGGCCGGGTGCTGACCATCGAGGAGCTGGAGGGCTTCAAGAAGCCGATCCGCTTCTGCACCGTCGACGTCGGCCAGGCCAACGGCACCGGCGAACCGCAGGAGATCGTCTGCGGCGCCCGCAACTTCGCCGTCGGCGACAAGGTCGTCGTGGTCCTCCCGGGCGCCGTGCTGCCCGGCGGCTTCGCGATCAGCGCCCGCAAGACCTACGGCAAGACCTCCCACGGCATGATCTGCTCCAGCGACGAGCTGGGCATGGGCGACGACGGCAGCCAGGGCATCATCGTGCTGCCGCCCGAGACCGAGGTCGGCAAGGACGCCATCGAGCTGCTGGAGCTGGTCGACGAGGTCCTCGACATCGCCGTCACCGCCAACCGCGGCGACTGCCTGTCCCTGCGCGGCGTCGCCCGCGAGACCGCGATCGCCTACGGCCTGCCGCTGCGCGACCCCGCCCTGCTCGACGTACCGGCCCCGAACGCCTTCGGTTACCCGGTGCGGATCGACGAGCCGCACGGCTGCGACCGCTTCACCGCGCGCACCGTCTCCGGCCTCGACCCCGAGGCCCGCTCCCCGATCTGGCTCCAGCGCCGCCTCCAGAAGGCGGGCATGCGCCCGATCTCGCTCGCCGTCGACATCACCAACTACGTGATGCTGGAGCTCGGCCAGCCGCTGCACGCCTACGACCGCAAGCTGGTCCAGGGCACGATCGGCGTGCGCCGGGCCGAGGAGGGCGAGAAGTTCACCACCCTCGACGGCGTCAAGCGCACGCTGCACGCGGAGGACCTCGTCATCACCGACGAGCGCGGCGCCATCGGCCTCGCGGGCGTCATGGGCGGCGCCAACACCGAGATCGCCGACCACGAGGACACGGAGAGCGCGACGACCGAGGTCGTCATCGAGGCCGCGCACTTCGACCAGGTCTCCATCGCGCGCACCGCCCGCCGTCACAAGCTGTCCTCGGAGGCCTCCCGCCGCTTCGAGCGGGGCGTCGACCCGCAGGCCGCCTCCGCCGCGGCCCAGCGCACGGTGGACCTGCTGGTCCTGCTCGCGGGCGGCACGGCCGACGCCGGTGTCACCGAGGTCGCCGCGCCCGCGGCTCCGCGCACGATCACCGTGCCGGCCGACCACCCGGACAAGGTCGCGGGCGTCGTCTACGGCCGTGAGGCCGTCGTCCGCCGGCTCCAGCAGATCGGCTGTCAGGTGGAGGGGCAGGACGAGCTGACCGTCACCGTCCCCTCCTGGCGGCCCGACCTGACGGACCCCAACGACCTGGCCGAAGAGGTCATCCGCCTGGAGGGCTACGAGAACCTGCCCTCCACGCTGCCCAGGCTCCCCTCGGGCCGCGGCCTCACCCACCGCCAGCGGCTGCACCGCCGGGTCGGCCGCGCGCTGGCCGGCGCGGGCTACGTCGAGGCGCCGACCTACCCGTTCGTCGGCGAGCAGGTCTTCGACCAGCTCGGCCTGGAGCCCGGCGACCCCGCGCGCCGTGTGGTCCGGCTGGTCAACCCGCTCAGCGACGAGGAGCCCGCGCTGCGCACCACGCTGCTGCCGGGCCTGCTCGGCGCGCTGCGCCGCAACGACGGCCGCGGCAGCCACGATCTCGCCCTGTTCGAGACCGGCCTGGTCTTCCACCCGCGCGAGGAGCAGCGGGTCGCGGCCCAGCCGCCCATCGACCGGCGTCCCACCGACCAGGAGATCGCGGAGCTGAACGCGGCGCTGCCCGAGCAGCCGCGCCATGTGGCCGTGGTCCTCGCGGGCGCCCGTGAGCAGACCGGCTGGTGGGGCAAGGGCCGCCCGGCCGACTGGGCCGACGCGGTCGAGGCCGCGCGGACCGTGGCCCGCGAGACCGGGGCCGAACCGATCGTGCGCAAGGGCCAGTACGGTCCGTGGCACCCGGGCCGCTGCGCCGAGTTCGCGGTCACGGTGGACGGCGCCGAGCGGGTCGTGGGCCACGCGGGCGAACTGCACCCGCGCGTGGTCAAGGCACTGGGCCTGCCCGAGCGCACCTGCGCGATGGAGCTGAACCTGGACGTGCTGGAGCAGGTCGGCGACGACACCCCGCGGGCGCCGGGCATCTCCACGTTCCCGGTCGCCACGCAGGACGTCGCCCTCGTCGTCGACAAGCCGGTCCCGACCGCCGACGTCGAGGCCGCGCTGCGCGAGGGTGCCGGTGAACTCCTGGAGTCCATCCGGCTGTTCGACCTCTACGAGAACGCCGAGCAGCTCGGCGAGGGCCGCAAGTCCCTCGCCTTCGCGCTGCGCTTCCGCGCGCCGGACCGCACGCTGACCGTGGACGAGGCGTCCGCCGCCCGCGACGCGGCGGTGGCGCTGGCCGCGTCGCGCACGGGGGCGGTACTGCGCAGCTGACGGGTCAAGCGCGGGGGGACTGCGAGTCCGTCGCCGACTGCGGGCAGTCGGTGGCCGGTCGCGCGGTTCCCCGCGCCCCTTTTTTGGGCCGGCCTCGGTCGACGGGGGTGGGTCACTCGGTGGGGCGGGTCGGTTGTCGGGTGAGGGTGGCCGGTGGCCGGTCGCGCAGTTTCCCGCGCCCCTTTTTTGGGCCGGCCTCGGTCGACGGGGGTGGGCCACTCGGTGGGGCGGGTCGGTTGTCGGGTGGCCGGTGGCTGGTCGCGCGGTTCCCCGCGCCCCTGCTTGAGTCCGCCCGGGTCGGCAAGGCCGGTCATCTCGCGGAGCGTCGCCGTGCCGGGCCGCCGTACTTTTCGAGGGGGAGCCGGCGGCCCGGACGGCCTCTTGGAGGAGGCGGTTCAGTCAACCGGGTGGGGACTCTCCGCGACAGCGCGCGTGCAGCCCGGATGCGCGTGCTCCGTTCACACCCCGTGTGAAGGCGAACGCACTACGCTGTCGCCACAGAGCCACCGGGGGGCACCCATGCAGCCCAACACACTGCTCGACGCGATCCTGGACGAGGCCGGCATCTCGCACGCGGGCCTGGCAGCGCACGTCAACCAGGAGGGGCGGGCCCGCGGACTCGCGCTCCGGTACGAACACACCGCCGTGGCCCGGTGGTTGAAGGGCCAGCGACCGCGCGGCCAGGTGCCCGACCTGATCTGCGAGGTGCTGGCGGGCCGGCTGCACCGGCCGGTCACGCTCGACGACATCGGCCTCGGTGTGCCCGGCGAGCCCTCCGCGCCGCACGGCACCTCGCTGTCCGGGTTCGTCGAACGCGCCACCGCCCTGTGGCGATCCGACGAGCAGCAGCGCCCGCACCTCCTCGGAGCCCCCGCCGTGACCGGCACGCCCGCCGTCATGCCCGTGTGGGAGTGGGAGAACCCGCCCGAGGACGTGGATGTCTCCCGCGGTGGCCGGCACCGGGTCACCCCGTCCGACATCGAGATGCTGCGCGCCGCCCGCACGCACTACGAGCAGATGTACCGCAAGGCCGGCGGCGTCGCGACCCGCGGCCGTGTCGTGGGTTTCCTCAACGTCGAGGCCACCCCGCTGCTGCGGGGCAGCTACACCGACGCCACCGGCCGCCAACTGCACCGCGCCACCGGCGCCTTGGTGGCGATCGTGGGCATCTGCGCCTACGACTCCGACGCGCACGGCCTGGCCCAGCGCTACTTCCACCAGGCACTCAGGCTCGCCAAGGCCAGCGGGGACCGGGGACTCGGCGCCTATGTGATCGCGCTGCTGGTCAACCAGTCGCTGTTCATGCGGGAGTACCGCCAGGCCGTCGCCTTCGCCGAGGCCGCGCTGCGCGCCGCCGGCCAGCACATCACCCCCGCGCTCGCCTCCGACCTGTACGCGATGCAGGCCAAGGCCTACGCCCACCTCGGCGACGGCACGAGCGCCCTGGCCTGCATCGGGCGCGCCGAGTCCGCCGCCGAACGCATCCGGCGCGGATACGAACCCGATGAGACGGGCTACGTCCAACCCGGCCTGGTCAACGTGCAGGTGGCCGAGGCCCTGCTCAGCCTCGGCGAGCTGGCCGCCGCCGAGGAGCACGCCGCGGCCGCCGTGGACAACCCCGCGCACGACCGCGGCCGGGTGCACCGACTGGCCATGCTCAGCACGATCCAACTGCGCCGGGGCAACGCCGACAAAGCGGTGGCCACGGCCGTGCGGATGGCCGAACAGGCCCGTGGGATGGAGTCGCAGCGGCTGCGGGACAGACTGCGCGCGGTGCGCGAGCACCTGGTGCGCAACGGCAGCGCCGGCACGGCCGAGGCGGCCGAACTGATCGACGGAGCCCTGCGCGTACCGCTGTGACGGCGGCGCGGTGCTCCCGGCGGCTCGCCATGCGCCTGCTGCGGGACCGGTCCGGCTGCGATATTGCCACTGACCCGACGGAAGGTGGCAGAACCGTGCAGTGGACGAAACAGAACGAACAAACTGTGTACGCAAACCGCTGGTTCACCGTCAACCTCGCGGATGTCGAGTTGCCGGACGGCCGGCACCTCGACCACTTCCTGATACGGCTGCGGCCCGTCGCCGTGGCCACGGTGGTGAACGAGGCGGGTGAGGTCCTCCTCCTGTGGCGCCACCGCTTCATCACCGACAGCTGGGGCTGGGAGCTCGCGGCGGGCGTCGTGGAGGACGGCGAGGACATCACGGCCGCGGCCGCCAGGGAACTGGAGGAGGAGACCGGCTGGCGGCCGGGCCCCCTGCACCACCTCATGAGCGTGGAGCCGTCCAACGGACTCACCGATGCCCGGCACCACATCTACTGGTCGGACGAGGGCGAGTACGTCGGACACCCGGCGGACGACTTCGAGTCCGACCGCCGGGAATGGGTCCCCCTCAAGCTCGTTCCCGACCTGGTCGCCCGCGGCCAGGTCCCGGCCGCCAACATGGCGGCCGCGTTACTGCTTCTGCACCACCTCAGGCCCGGGCAGGACACGCTGTCCTGAGGGAGCGCACACGGTGTGCGAACGACGCGGGCCCGGCACCGTCTCGGTGCCGGGCCCGCCGACCGTCGCTCCTCGTGGTCAGCCGTAGGTGTAGAAGCCGGAGCCGGACTTCCGGCCGAGCCGGCCGGCGTCCACCATGCGCTGGAGCAGCGGGGGAGCGGCGTACAGCGGCTCCTTGTACTCCTCGTACATGGAATGGGCGACCGAGGCCACCGTGTCCAGACCGATCAGGTCGGACAGCCTCAGCGGGCCCATCGGGTGGGCGCAGCCCATTTCCATGCCGTTGTCGATGTCCTCGCGGCTGGCGATGCCCGACTCGAACATCCGGATCGCCGAGAGCAGGTAGGGGATCAGCAGCGCGTTCACCACGAAGCCCGAGCGGTCCTGGGCGCGGATCGCGTGCTTGCCGAGCACCTTCTCGGTGAACAGCTGCGCCCGGCTCAGCGTGCCCTCGGAGGTGGTGAGCGCCGGGATCAGCTCGACCAGCTGCTGCACCGGGGCGGGGTTGAAGAAGTGGATGCCGATCACCTGGTCGGGGCGCGCGGTGGCGACCGCCAGCCTCACCAGCGGGATGGAGGAGGTGTTGGAGGCCAGGATCGCGTCCGGCCGGGTCACCACCTGGTCCAGGACCTGGAAGATCTCGGTCTTGACCTGCTCGTTCTCCACCACGGCCTCGATCACCAGGTCGCGGTCGGAGAACTCGCCGAGGTCGGTGGTGAAGCTCAGCCGGGCCTGCGTCGCGTCCCGCTCCGCCTCGCTGATCTTGCCGCGCTCGGCCGCCTTGGCCAGGGAGTTGAACAGCCGGGTACGGCCAATCTCCAGGGCCTCGCCGGTGGTCTCGGCGACCTTCACCTCCAGGCCGGCCCGGGCGCACACCTCGGCGATGCCCGCACCCATCTGGCCGCAGCCCACCACTCCGACGCGTGCAATGTCTCCCGAAATGCCGGTCACATCGTCCCTTTCGCAGTTCCTACGGCTGTGGCAGGCGGCTCGTTGTGCGGTGCCTGCTCCGATCGTGCACGTTACCCCCGTGGCGGCCGTGACCGGTCGCCCGGGTCGGGCATGCTGGGCCGGTGAACGATCCGTGACCGTGCGGATCCACGGCGTACGGGGAGTGCCCGGATGGCCCGAGGGACACGGGTGACACGGCGGTCGTTCACCGTGGCGGCGCTGTCGACCCTGGCGGTGACCGGCGACGCGGCCACCGCGACGGGCGGCACCGGCACCGACCGGAGGGGCCGCGCCGAGGTCACCGAGATGCGCGGCATGTGGCTGGCGACCGTGCGCAACCGCGACTGGCCCTCCCGCACCGGGCTGAGCGTGGCCCGGCAGCGCGGCGAGCTGACCGCCCTGCTCGACGTGGCGGTGCGCCGCCGGCTCAACACGGTGTTCCTCCAGGTGCGCCCGGCGGCCGACGCGCTGTGGCCCTCGCCCCACGAGCCGTGGTCGCAGTTCCTCACCGGCACGCAGGGCAGGGACCCGGGCTGGGATCCGCTCGGCACGGCCGTGGCGGAGGCGCACGCCCGCGGACTGCGGCTGCACGCGTGGTTCAACCCCTACCGGGTCGCCCTGCACGACGACCCGGCCCTGCTCGCCGCCTCCCATCCGGCCCGCAGGCACCCCGACTGGGTGGTCCGGTACGGCGGGTGCCTCCACTACAACCCCGGCCTGCCCGAGGTCCGGGAGTTCGTGCAGCGGGCCATGCTCGACGCGGTGTCCCGGTACCCGGTGGACGGCGTCCACTTCGACGACTACTTCTACCCCTATCCGGTCGCCGGCCAGACTTTCGACGACGACGCCGCCCACCACCGGTACGGCGGCGCCTTCGCCGGCCGGGCCGACTGGCGGCGCGACAACATCGACCGGCTGATCCGCGAGACGGCCGCGGCCGTCGCCGCCACCCGCCCGGGCACCCGGTTCGGGATCAGCCCCTTCGGGGTGTGGCGCAACGCCTCGTCCGACCCGCGCGGCTCGGACACCCGGGCCGGCGTGCAGACGTACGACGACCTGTACGCGGACACCCGCAAGTGGGTCGGGGAGGGCTGGATCGACTACGTCGTCCCACAGCTGTACTGGGCCATCGGCTTCGCCACCGCCGACTACGCCGCCCTGCTGCCCTGGTGGGCCGAGGCGGCACGGGGCAGCCGTACGCGGCTGTACGTGGGGGAGGCGCTCTACAGGGCCGGCGACCCCGCGCAGGGCGCGGCCTGGCGGGACCCCGACGAGCTGTCCCGCCACCTCACCCTCGCTGCCGCGCACCCGGAAGTGCGCGGGCACGTCTTCTTCGCCGCGAAGGAGGTGGCGGCCGATCCGACCGGGGCCATGGCGAGGGTCGTCGCCGACCACTACCGCCGGCCGGCGAGACCCCCGCGCTGACTCAGTGGTGTTCGTGTTCCTTCTTGTGGCGGACCTGGCAGTCGGGGCCCGGTGACATGACGGCCTCGTGCCCGTCCGGGAAGCGGACGCGGTACGGCGGGTTGCCCTCCGTGCCCATGACCTCGACGATTTCGCTGATCTGGTCGTGCTGACCGACCACCCTGCCGTGCTGGACGAGCTGGTCGCCCACGGTTGCGCGCATCTACGGGGCCTCCTCACCATGTGCGGGAGCAGCGGTCCTCGACTTCCGAGTCTACGGTGCGGAGCGCGGCCGAACCGGTGAGCCGCCGGGCCGGTGTGCGGTCGGCACCGGTGTGAGCGCCGGTCAGCCGCGCGCCCGCTGGGTGACGGCGATGCAGACGAGCACGGCTACGGCCGTCACGGGGGCGGCCGGAGTGAGGTGCTCGCCGAGCAGCAGCACCGACCACACCAGTGTGAGCAGGGGTTGGGCCAGCTGCAACTGGCTCGCCTTCGGGATGCCGACGGCGGCCATGCCCCGGTACCAGACGACCAGCCCGAGGAACTGCGAGCCCGCCGCGACCCAGAGCAGTCCGGTCACGCTGTGGACGCCCAGGTGCACGGGCTCGTGCGTCAGCGCGAGCGCGGCCGCGGGCACGGTGAGCGGCAGGCACGCCACCAGCGCCCAGCCGATGACCTGCCAGCCCGGCATCACGCGGGCCAGCCGGCCGCCCTCGGTGTAGCCGGCGGCGCACACCAGCAGGGCGCCGAACAGGTAGCCGTCGGCGGTGGTCAGCGCACCGCCGCTCTGCTGCACGGTGAAGGCCACCACGGCCGCCGCGCCCGCCAGCGCCGCCGTCCAGAACGTGCGCGAGGGGCGGACGCCGAAGCGCAGCGCGGAGAGCAGCGCCGTGGTGAGCGGCAGCAGGCCCACGACGACGGCTGCGTGCGCGGTGGTGGAGGTCTCCAGGGCGAGCGTGGTGAGCAGCGGGAAGCCGAGGACCACTCCGGCGGCCACGACCGCGAGGCCGGGCCAGTGCCGGCGTGCGGGCGGCGGTACGCGCAGCGCCAGCAGGCAGCCGCCCGCGAGGACGGCGGCGAGCACACTGCGCACGGCCACCAGGGACCAGGGTCCGAAGCCCTCCAGGCCCCAGGCGGTGGCCGGGAAGGTCAGGGAGAAGGCGACCACGCCGAGGGCCGCCTGAAGGGTGCCGGCGCGCGAGCGGGCCGGGGCGTCCACTGCTATCGGTGTCGATGCGGTAGCGCTACTCTGTGCTCTCATGCAACAGCGTAGCAGCGTCACCGAACTCGCAGAACGCCTGCGGCGGGAACTGGACCGCTACTCACCTGGTGAAAAGCTCCCGTCGAGCCGGGTCCTCGTCGAGCGGTACCGGGTCAGCCCGGTCACCGTCTCGCGGGCCCTGTCGCACCTGGCGGCCGAGGGCTTGGTGGTCACCCGTCCCGGCGCCGGCGCCTTCCGCGCCCCGGCGCGCGGGACGGCCGCTCCCGCCGGCGACACCTCCTGGCAGGAGGTCGCGCTCAGCGCGGACGGCGCCGCCGACCTCGTACCGCGCACGGTGGACGCCTCCGGCGTGACGATCTCGCTGGCCGCCCCGCCGCCGGGCGTGATCGAGTTCAACGGGGGCTACCTGCACCCCTCGTTGCAGCCCGAGCGGGCCATGGCCGCCGCGCTGTCCCGGGCCGGCCGCCGTCCCGGGGCGTGGGGGAGGCCGCCGCTGGAGGGGCTGCCGGAGCTGCGCGAGTGGTTCGCGCGGGACATCGGCGGACCGGGCGGGACCGTCACCGCCGCCGAGGTCCTGATCACCGCGGGCGGCCAGTCCGCGCTGACCACCGCCCTGCGCGCCCTGGCCCCGCCCGGCGCTCCGGTGCTGGTCGAGTCGCCCACCTATCCCGGCATGCTGGCCATCGCCCGGTCCTCCGGGCTGCGGCCCGTACCCGTGCCCGTCGACGCGGAGGGGGTGAGGCCGGAACTGCTCGCCGACGCGTTCCGGGCCACCGGCGCCCGCGTGTTCGTCTGCCAGCCCCTGTTCCAGAACCCCACCGGCGCCGTCCTCGCCCCCGACCGGCGCGCGCGGGTGCTGCGGACGGCCCGTGAGGCCGGCGCCTTCGTCGTCGAGGACGACTTCGTACGGCGGCTCGCGCACGAGGACGCCGGCACCCTGCCGCCCCCGCTCGTCGCCGCCGACCCGGACGGGGTCGTGGTGCACGTCGGCTCGCTGACCAAGGCCACCTCGCCCAGCTTCCGGGTGAGTGCGCTGGTCGCGCGCGGCCCGGTGCTGGAACGGCTGCGCGCCATCCAGGTCGTGGACACGTTCTTCGTGCCGCGGCCGTTGCAGGAGGCCGCTCTCGAACTGGTCGGCTCTCCCGCCTGGCCCCGCCATCTGCGCGCGCTCGCCACGGAGTTGAAGAGCCGTCGGGACGCGATGACCACCGCGCTGCGGAGCCGCCTTCCCGAACTCGCCCCGCCGCACGTCCCGTCCGGGGGCTACCACCTGTGGCCGCGTCTGCCGGGCGGTGCGGACGAGGCCGCCCTGACCGCCGCCGCCCTGCGCGCGGGCGTCGCGCTCACCCCCGGCCGCCCGTACTTCAGCGCCGAACCCCCGGCCGCCCACGTGCGGTTGAGCTTCGCCGCGGTCGGCGGCACGGCGGAGATCGCCGAGGGCGTGCGCCGCCTGCGGGCGGCCTGCGCGGAGGTGCTGCCCTGACGGCCGGCCGGGGGAGCGGACGGCCGGGACCCGCGGCGGGCTGCGTACCGGGGCCTCAGTCCTCGCTCAGTCCTCGCGCGCGTAGTCCGTCGTCAGCAGCAGGTCCTTCGCGGGGCCGCCCACGCGCCACACCGTGCGCCAGTGCCCGGCGTCCCGGACGGTGAACTCGCCCCGGTAGAGATCCGCCGCGCACGGATGCGCGGCCAGGTGCCGCCCGGAGCGCAGGTCCAGATCGTGGAAGGGCCGCCCGTCCGCGAAGCGCACGTCGGCCGTGCCCGGCACGTTCCCGGGCAGAAAGCGCAGCGTCCGCTCGGCGGGCCGGGCCACCCCCTGCCAGACGAACGTGCCGCACTCCCGGTGCAGCAGCCCGCCGCCGTCCAGGGCGCCGAAGGCCGTCGTACCGGTGAACTCCCCCGTCCCGCCGTCCGCCAGATCCCGCACCGACCGCCGGACCCGCCAGTTCCCGGCCAGGAACACCAGCACGTCCGGCACCGGCAGGAACCGGCCCTCCGCCGCTCGCTCGCCCTTTTCCACCCGCTCACCGTACGACGACCGACGTTGATTCCGTTGCATAAACGTGCAGGAATACGTATAGTCATGCCATCGAGGAGGAGGGTTCATGGCTGTACGTGTGGCGGTCGCCGGAGCGAGTGGATACGCGGGCGGAGAAGCGCTGCGCCTGCTCCTGGCGCACCCCGAGGCCGAGATCGGCGCCCTGACCGGGAACACCAACGCCGGAGAGCGGCTCGGCGCCCTGCAACCGCACCTGCCGCCCCTCGCCGACCGCGTCCTGGAGGAGACCACCCCCGACGTCCTCGCCGGGCACGACGTCGTCTTCCTCGCCCTGCCGCACGGCCGGTCCGCCGCCGTCGCCGAGCGACTGGGGCCCGACGTCCTCGTCATCGACATGGGCGCCGACTTCCGGCTCAATGACCCCGCCGACTGGGAGCGCTTCTACGGCTCCCCGCACGCCGGCACCTGGCCCTACGGCCTCCCCGAACTCCCCGGCGGCCGCGCCGCGCTGGCGGGGGCCAGGCGCATCGCGGTGCCCGGCTGCTACCCGACGGCCGCCTCCCTCGCTCTCTTCCCGGCCTACGCGGCCGGACTCGCCGAGAACGAGGCCGTGATCGTCGCCGCGTCCGGCACCTCCGGCGCCGGCAAGGCCGCCAAGCCGCACCTGCTCGGCTCCGAGGTCATGGGATCCATGTCCCCCTACGGGGTGGGCGGCCTGCACCGGCACACCCCGGAGATGATCCAGAACCTCAGCGCCGCGGCGGGGGAGCGCGTCACCGTGTCCTTCACGCCCACGCTCGCGCCGATGCCTCGCGGCATCCTCGCCACGTGCAGCGCCAAGGCCCGGCCCGGGGTCACCGCCGACTCCGTGCGCGCCGCGTACGAGAAGGCCTACGCCGACGAGCCCTTCGTCCACCTCCTCCCCGAGGGGCGCTGGCCCGCCACCGCCTCCGTGTACGGCTCCAACGCCGTGCAGATCCAGGTGGCGTACGACCCCGCCGCGCACCGCGTCATCGCGATCAGCGCCATCGACAACCTGACCAAGGGCACCGCCGGCGGCGCGGTGCAGAGCATGAACATCGCCCTCGGACTTCCCGAGGAACTCGGACTTTCCACGATCGGAGTCGCACCGTGAGCGACGCACGTGCAGCCACCGTGCCGCAGACAAGGACGATGGCCGCACCGCTGCGCCGCACGGGCGGCAGTGACATCAGCCGCTACCGCGGCGCGGCGAACAGGGAGATGCAGTGAGCGTCACGGCAGCCAAGGGGTTCCAGGCGGCGGGCATCGCCGCCGGGATCAAGGAGAGCGGCAACCCGGACCTGGCCCTCGTGGTCAACACCGGCCCCCGCCGCGCCGCCGCGGGCGTCTTCACCTCCAACCGCGTCAAGGCCGCCCCGGTGCAGTGGTCCGAGCAGGTCCTCAAGGACGGCAGACTCTCCGCGGTCGTCCTCAACTCCGGCGGCGCCAACGCCTGCACCGGCTCCAAGGGCTTCCAGGACACCCACGCCACCGCCGAGAAGGCCGCCGACGTGCTCGGTGTCGGCGCCATCGAGGTCGCGGTCTGCTCCACCGGACTGATCGGCGTCCTGCTGCCCATGGACAAGCTGCTGCCGGGCATCGAGACGGCCGCCGCCCGGCTCTCCGAGCACGGCGGCGAGAAGGCCGCCATCGCCATCAAGACCACCGACACCGTCCACAAGACGTTTGTGGTGACCAAGGACGGCTGGACCGTCGGCGGTATGGCCAAGGGCGCGGGCATGCTCGCCCCGGGCCTGGCCACCATGCTCGTGGTCCTCACCACGGACGCCGACCTCGAGTCCGACGTGCTCGACCAGGCGCTGCGCGCCGCCACCAGGGTCACCTTCGACCGGGTCGACTCCGACGGCTGCATGTCCACCAACGACACCGTGCTGCTGCTCGCCTCCGGCGCCTCCGGGGTCACCCCGCCGTACGCGGAGTTCGCCGAGGCCGTACGGGCGGTGTGCGACGACCTCGGGCAGCAGCTCATCCGGGACGCCGAGGGCGCCAGCAAGGACATCAAGGTCGAGGTGGTGGGCGCCGCGACCGAGGAGGACGCCGTGGAGGTGGGCCGCTCCATCGCCCGCAACAACCTCCTCAAGTGCGCCATCCACGGCGAGGACCCCAACTGGGGCCGCGTCCTCTCGGCGATCGGCACCACCAGGGCCGCCTTCGAGCCCGACCGGCTCAACGTCGCCATCAACGGCGTCTGGGTCTGCAAGAACGGCGGCGTCGGCGAGGACCGCGCGAAGGTCGACATGCGCTACCGCGAGGTCCACATCGTGGCCGACCTCGCCGCCGGCGCCCAGACCGCCACCATCTGGACCAACGACCTCACCGCCGACTACGTCCACGAGAACAGCGCGTACTCCTCATGAGCTCCGCAACCACTCGCAAACACACCGCGCTCCCCAAGGCGAAGATCCTCGTCGAGGCGCTGCCCTGGCTGACCCGGCACCACGGCAAGATCGTCGTCATCAAGTTCGGCGGCAACGCCATGGTGGACGAGGAGCTGAAGGCCGCCTTCGCCCAGGACGTCGTCTTCCTGCGGCACGCCGGCCTCAGGCCCGTCGTCGTGCACGGCGGCGGCCCCCAGATCAGCCGGGCGCTCGAGCGGCACGGCATCGTCAGCGAGTTCAAGGCGGGTCTGCGGGTCACCACCGAGGAGGCCATGGACGTCGTGCGGATGGTGCTCGCCGGGCAGGTGCAGCGGGAGCTGGTGGGCCTGCTCAACCAGCACGGGCCCTTCGCCGTCGGCCTCACCGGCGAGGACGCCCACACCATCACCGCCACCAAGCACACCCCCGAGATCGACGGCGAGCCGGTCGACATCGGGCGGGTGGGCGAGATCACCGCGATCGACACCGGCGCGATCGAGGCGCTGCTCGCCGACGGCCGCATCCCGGTCGTGTCCTCGATCGCCCGTTCCGAGGACGACGGGCACGTCTACAACGTCAACGCCGATACGGCGGCCGCGGCGCTCGCCGCGGCACTGGGCGCCGAGACCCTCATGGTCCTCACCGACGTCGAGGGCCTCTACGAGGACTGGCCGAACTCCGACGAGGTGATCAGCCGCCTGACCGCGAGCGAGCTGGAGAAGCTGCTGCCGGAGCTGTCCTCCGGCATGGTGCCGAAGATGCAGGGCTGCCTGCACGCGGTGCGCGGCGGCGTGACCACCGCCCGCGTCATCGACGGCCGGGTCCAGCACTCGATCCTGCTGGAGATCTTCACCGACGAGGGCATCGGCACGATGGTCGTGCCGGACGAACAGGGGGAGTCGTGAGCAACCAGGACGTGCGTGATCAGGAGACGGGCAACCAGGCACTGGCCGCGCGCTGGCAGGGCGCGCTCATGAACAACTACGGCACCCCGCGGCTCGCCCTCGTCCGCGGTGCGGGCGCGAAACTGTGGGACGCCGACGGCCGGGAGTACGTCGACTTCGTCGGCGGTATCGCGGTCAACGCGCTCGGCCACGCCCATCCCGCAGTCGTGGAGGCGGTCGGCCGGCAGATCGCCTCCCTCGGCCATGTCTCCAACCTGTTCATCGCCGAACCGCCCGTCGCCCTGGCCGAACGGCTGCTCCAGCTCTTCGGCCGGGACGGCAAGGTGTTCTTCTGCAACTCCGGCGCCGAGGCCAACGAGGGCGCCTTCAAGATCGGCCGGCTGACCGGGCGGCCGCACATGGTCGCCACCGAGGGCGGCTTCCACGGCCGGACGATGGGCGCCCTCGCGCTCACCGGACAGCCCGGCAAGCAGGAGCCGTTCCTGCCGCTGCCCGGCGAGGTCACCCACGTGCCCTACGGGGACGCGCGGGCCCTGGCCGCCGCGGTCACCGAGGAGACCGCCCTCGTCGTCATCGAGCCCATCCAGGGCGAGAACGGGGTCGTGGTGCCCCCGCCCGGCTATCTGAAGGCGGCCAGGGCGATCACGGCGGCCACCGGTTCGCTGCTGGTCCTCGACGAGGTGCAGACCGGGGTCGGGCGCACCGGGCACTGGTTCGAGTACCAGGCCCACGAGGGCGTCCTGCCGGACGTCGTCACGCTCGCCAAGGGCCTGGGCGGCGGACTGCCGCTCGGCGCCACCGTCGCCTTCGGGCGCGCCGGCGACCTGCTCCAGCCCGGTCAGCACGGTACGACCTTCGGCGGCAACCCGGTCGCCTGCGCCGCCGGACTCGCCGTCCTGGACACGATCGCGGGCGAGGGGCTGTTGGAGAACGTCAAGCGGCAGAGCGAGAAGCTGCGCGAGGGGATCGAGTCACTGGACCACCCGCTGGTCGCCCACGTCAGGGGCGCGGGCCTGCTGCTGGGTATCGTGCTCACCGAGCCGCGCGCGCCCCAGGTGCAGCAGGCGGCTCAGGAGGCCGGTTTCCTGGTGAACGCGCCCGCCCCCGACGTCGTACGGCTGATGCCGCCGCTGAACCTGGGCGACGACGAGGTGGACGCCTTCCTCGGAGCGCTGCCCGGCGTCCTGGACGTGGCAAACGGGGACGGATGATCCGGAGATTGAGACGACGATGAGTCAGGCGCAGAACGGTCAGACCGAGGCCGGGCCTGCGGTGCCGCAGACCCGCACCGCCCGCCACCGCCGGATCGTGGACATCCTCAACCGGCAACCAGTGCGCTCCCAGAGCCAGTTGGCGAAGCTGCTGGCAGACGACGGGCTGAGCGTCACCCAGGCGACGCTCTCCCGCGACCTGGACGAGCTGAACGCGGTGAAGATCCGCAACACCGACGGCGACCTCATCTACGCGGTGCCCAGCGAGGGCGGTTTCCGCACTCCGCGCGCACCGCTGGGGGAGTCGGTGAAGGAGGAGCGGATGCGGCGGCTCTCGCAGGAGCTGCTGATCTCCGCGGAGGCCTCCGCCAACCTCGTGGTCCTGCGGACGCCTCCGGGGGCGGCGCAGTTCCTCGCCTCGGCCATCGACCAGGCCGAGCTGCACGACATCCTGGGGACCATCGCCGGCGACGACACGCTGCTGCTGATCAGCCGGGACCCCACGGGGGGACAGGCGCTGGCGGACCACCTGCTGAGGCTGGCGCAGAACGGCCAGTGAGCTCGGCGCGGGGCCGGCCGGACCTCAGCCCAGGCGGGCGGCGAGCCCGTGCGTGCACCTGACCTCGTCGCCCGCCGTGATCAGCAGCGCCTCCACGTCCGGCAACGACTCCAGCCAGGCCAGGCCCTCGCGGGAGCCCATGGCGAACGCGGCCGTCGCCCAGCAGTCCGCCCAGGTCAGGCTGGGGGCGACCACGGTGACCGCGACCAGGTCGGTGACCGCTGACCTGCCGGTGCCCGGGTCGACGATGTGGGCGCCGCGCTCGGCCGTGCCCGATGTCGCCACCGCCAGCTCGCTCGTACCCGCCGCGGAGACCACCGCCGCGAGCCCGCCGGGGCGCAGGGGGTCCGAGACGCCTACGCGCCAGGGCCGCTGCGTGTCGGGGGAGCCGAGCAACTGCACGTCTCCGCCGCCGTTCACGCTGACCCCGCTCACCCCCGCCGCCGCGATCCGCCGGGCGGCCCGTTCGGCGGCCCAGCCCTTGACGATCCCGGTCGGATCCAGGCTCCCCTGGTAGCGCAGGCTGAACCAGCCCTCGCTGACCCGTTCGGCCTCGGCGCCCAGTTCGAGCACCTCGGCGACCTCGGGGTCGCACTCCGCCACGGTCAGCTCGCCGCGCGCCAGGCGGGAGAGCTGGCTGTCGTCGCGGTAGGTGCTGAACACCTCGTCGGCGCGGTGCAGCCCGGCGATCGCCTCGTCCAGGGCCGCCGCCACCGCGTCGGACCGACCGCCGCGCACGTCGAAGGAGAAGACGGTCCCCATGACCTCCTCCGCGTGCCGCACCGCGGCGGGACCCTGCGCCGAACCGGACATGGCCTCAGCCACCCGCCTTGTCGAGTGCCGACTGGAGGGACTTCTTGTAGCCGCCGCTGGTGTAGGTCGCCCCGGAGACGGT
The DNA here is from genome assembly GCF_006540305.1 of Streptomyces sp. 6-11-2. Taxonomy (GTDB): domain Bacteria; phylum Actinomycetota; class Actinomycetes; order Streptomycetales; family Streptomycetaceae; genus Streptomyces. Next base: position 5,838,979 of record NZ_BJOR01000001.1, read on the forward strand.
GTCGATGTCGGCGCTCTGCGCGGTCACGGCCTCCTGGTTGAGCCTGGGGACGGCGAGGTCGCTCTTCTGGCCGCTGACCCCGCCCTGCGGTGCCTGTACCGTCTCGGCCTTGGTGATCCTGCCGCCGCTGACCGTGATCCGGACCTGCACCGGGCCGTACTGGGTCTGTGCGGCCTCGCCCGTGACGGTACGGGTCTGCGCGGCTTGCGAGCCGGCGGCCCCCGAGGAGGACGAGCCGGAAGGCGAACCGGGGGCTTGCCCGGATGCCGGACCGGAGGCCTGCCCGGATGCCGGACCGGAGGCCTGCCCGGATGCCGGACCGGAGGCCTGCCCGGACGCCGAACTGTCCGCCTTCACCTTGTCGAGTGCCGACTGGAGGGACTTCTTGTAGCCGCCGCTGGTGTAGGTCGCCCCGGAGACGGTGTCGATGTCGGCGCTCTGCGCGGTCACGGCCTCCTGGTTGAGCCTGGGGACGGCCAGATCGCTCTTCTGGCCGCTGACCCCGCCCTGCGGTGCCTGTACCGCCTCCGCCGCGGTGATCCTGCCGCCGCTGACGGTCAGCCGGACCTGCACGTCGCCGTACTGGGTCCGGGCCACGTCGCCGGTCACGGACTGCGTGCCCGTCCGCTGCGCGCCGCTGCCGCCCTGTGGCGACTCCTGCGCCGCCGCGGTCCGTTGCGGCGCCGCGCCGGCCGCCGAGGCGGAGGCCGGGTCGGAGGCCGGCTTCAGCGACAGCAGCAGCACGATGCCGGACACGGTCGCGGCGCCGGCCAGCACGGCACGTCGGATGGGGTGGCTCTTCCTCATCGCCGATGAGCTCCTGAATTCCCGTGAGTCCCGTAAGTCATCTGGTTTCCGCGGCCGTTCCGCGTTCCGTCGCTCACATCTCGAACGACTCGTGATGGATGCGGCGGGCGGGGACACCCGCGCCGCGCAGTGCCTCGTACACCGACTGCGCGAAGCCGGGCGGGCCGCACATGAAGACGTCGTGACGGTCGATGTCGGCGATCTTGCGGCGCAGCGACTCGGCGGAGATGTCGGGGCGCTCCCCGTCCGGGCTGTTCACCGCGTACATCAGCCGGGCGCCGCGCTCGTCGGCGATCTTCGCCAGTTCGCCCCACAGGGCCAGGTCCTGCGTGCTGTTGGCCCGGTACAGCAGCGTGATGTCACCGGCCGCGCCGGGCAGCGTCTCGAACAGCGCCCGCATCGGCGTGATGCCCACCCCGCCCGCCACCAGCAGCACCTTGCCGCGGCTGCGCCGGGACGCGGTCAGCGCGCCGTACGGCCCCTCCGCCCACACCCGGCTTCCGGGGGTGAGTTCGCGCAGCCCGGCGCTGTGGTCGCCGATCGCCTTCACGGTGATGCGCAGCAGGTCCGGACGGGGCGCCGCCGACAGGGAGTACGGGTGGGAGGAGAACCGCATGCCGGGTGCCAGGAACCGCCAGCGGAAGAACTGCCCGGCCTCCGCGCCCATCCGGTGCAGCCTTTTGCCGCCGATCAGCACCGACACGATGCCCGGCGTCTCCTCGATCACCGCCTCCACCCGCATGCGGTGGCGCAGGTTCAGCCGGATCGGGGTGAGGATCCGGTACCAGATCACCAGCGCGGTCACCGCGCCGTACAGGCCGTACCAGAAGGCCCTGGCGGCCGGTTCCACGGCGAAGTCGTTGCCGGTGGTGATCTGGTGCCAGAACGTCAGGAACACCGCGGCATAGGTGAGCAGGTGCACGTGGTACCACGTGTCGTACGGCATCCGACGGCGCACCGGGCCGATCGAGACCAGTCCGACGACCACCAGCAGACCGGTGCCGATCGCGGCCTTGCCCATGTCGGGCAGCTGCTCGACGGACTCGACGGTCTGCGCCACGATGTCGCCGAGCGACTTGCCGCCCAGCAGCGCGTAGCCCCACATGGTGAGGAAGACGTGCGCGAGGACCAGGCACAGCGTGTACCGGCCGGTCATGGCGTGCCAGCGCGCGACCCGGTCGGAGCCCACCCGCCGCTCCAGGGCCGGCACCCGCGCCATCTGGAGCACGACCAGCGCCATGAGGTAGCCGGCGAGCAGGCCGGTGATCCGGCCCGCGTTCAGGACCCTCCCGGCGGTGCCGTCGATGGACGGGGTGTTCATCCACCACAGCCAGACGACGCCCGCCGCGCCCGCCCAGACGGCGGTCAGCAGCGGGACGGCGGGGGAGCGGCGCGGCCGGATGCGGCGCATCGTCTGGCGCCGGGCGGCGCGGCCTCCTGCGAGCGTGCTGGTCACGGTTCCTCCGCGGACGGGGTCAAGGGCGGCGGCGTGGTCCCTTGGCCCTGGAATACGTGCCACGGCGGCCCCGCGTTCAGTGTCCGGTCGAGGTTCAGCTCCGGGCCGCGTCCAGCGCGGACTGGAGCGAGCGGCGGTATCCGTCACTGGTGTACGTCGCCCCCGAGACGGTGTCGATGCTCGCGCTCTGCGCGGTCAGCGTCTCCCTGCGCAGCTGGGGGATGGCGTAGCCGCTGATCTCCCGGTCCCGCGGGTTGTCCGAGGGCTGGGCGAGCGCCGTCACGTCGGTGATCCGGCCGTCGACGAGCGTGACCCGCACCTGGACCGGACCCCAGCGGGTCTGCACCGTCTCACCGGTGACGGACCTGGTACCGGTGGACCGGCCGGCCCCGCCGGTCCCGCCGGACGTGCTGGAACCGCTGGACGGGGCCGGCGCGGGATCCGCGGCGATCTGCGGCGGCGTGTGCGGCTTGAGCGACAGCAGCATCACCAGTCCGGAGACGGTGGCGGCGCTCGCCAGCACGACGCGGCGCAGCGGACGGTTCTTCCTCAGCGCGTGCAACAGGGCCTCACAGCTCGAACGACTCGTGGTGGATACGGCGGTCCGGAACCCCGGCGGCGCGCAGCACCTCGTACAGGTCCCGGGCGAAGGCGTGCGGACCGCAGAGGTACACGTCGTGCCCGGCCAGGTCGGGGACGGCCGCGCTCAGGGACTCCGCGGTGAGGCGGGGGCGTTCGCCGCGCGGGCCGTTGAGCGCGCACAGCACCCGGGCCCCGCGCCCGCGCGCTATGGCCTCCAACTCACCGCCCAGGGCGAGGTCTTCGGCCGTACGTGCCCGGTACAGCAGGGTGACGTCACCGGGCAGCGTCTCGAACAGCGCCCGCAGCGGCGTGATACCGACCCCGGCAGCGATCAGCAGGGACTTGTGCGAGGAGCGCCGGTCGGCGGTCATCGACCCGTAGGGGCCCTCCGCCCACACCCGGGTGCCCGGCCGCAGCAGCGGCACGGCCGCGCTGTGGTCGCCGAGCGCCTTCACCGTGATGCGCAGCAGGTCCGGGCGGGGCGGTGCCGACAGGGAGTACGGCGTCGACGTCCAGGCCATGCCCTCGGCGAGGAACCGCCAGCGGAAGAACTGCCCCGGCAGCGCGCCCAGTTCGTCCAGCCGGTGGCCGCGCACGACGACGGAGTACACGCCCGGCGCCTCCTTGTGGACCAGCTCGACCCGCATCCGGTGGCGCAGGTTGAGCCGTACCGGGACCAGGATCCGGAACCACACCACCAGGGCCGCGACGCCCAGGTACAGCGCGTACCAGGCCGCCGTGGCCAGGACGTGACCGGTGAACTCGGCGCCCAGCGCCACCTGGTGGCCGAAGGCCAGGAAGACGGCGGCGTAGGTGAGCAGGTGCGTGTAGTACCAGAACTCGTGACCGGTCCGGCGGCGCACCGCGCGCGCCGAGGTGACGCCGACGGCGAAGAGGATCACGGTCCCGGCGGTGGCCTTCAGCATCTCCGGGTAGTCCAGCACCACCGTGACCGCCTCGCGCAGAACGGAGAAGCCGTCCTGCGCGGCGTACCCGGCGAGGATCAGCACCACGTGCACGACCAGCAGGCACACCGTGTAGCGGCCGGCCATCGCGTGCCAGCGCGCCACCCGGTCCGAGCCGATCCGGCGCTCCAGCAGCGGCACCCGCGCCATCAGGCCCACCAGCACCGCGCAGGCGTACCCGCACAGCAGGCCCGCGATCCGCCCGGCGCCGGTCAGCCAGCCCGCCGCGCCCACGACGGAGGCGGTGTCGAACCACCACAGGAGGACCACCGCGGCCGCACCGGACCACAGCAGCGCCAGCACCGCGCCCGCCGGGGAGCGCCGGGGCGCCAGTGGCACGGGCGGTGCCGCCCGCCGCTCGTACACCGTGGTCATCCGCTCTCCCGTCCCTTCGCCGGTCCAGGACGCCACTGTGCGGGGCGAACCTCTGAGGAAGCTCTGAGCCGCGGGCAGAGTGGGCCCACTCACAGAAAACTCAGAGGGTCCTCCCTCGCCGTCCGGGCCGGGGACCGGCGATGCTGGAGGGGCCATGAACACCTTCCGCCCGAGCCCTCCCGGCCTGCCCGCCCTCACCCGCCTCGACGGCACCCCCGTGCGCGTCCTCGTCGTCGACGACGACCCCGACCTCGCCGAAGTGCTCTGCGGAGCCCTGCGCTACCAGGGCTGGGAGGTGCGCGCCGCGGGCGACGGGGCCTCGGCCGTCGCCGCGGCGCGCGAGGTGCGGCCCGACGCCGTCGTCCTCGACGTGATGCTCCCGGACACCGACGGATTCGCCGTGCTGCGTGAGCTGCACGCCGCGCAGCCGGACGTCTGTGTGCTCTTCCTCACGGCGCGGGACGCGGTGGAGGACCGTGTCGCGGGGATCACCGCGGGCGGCGACGACTACGTGACCAAGCCGTTCAGCCTGGAGGAGGTGGTCGCCCGGCTGCGCGGACTGCTGCGCCGCGCCGGCATGGCCCGGCAGCCGGCGGACGGCCCGCGGCTGACCGTGGGCGACCTGGTCATGGACGAGGACGCCCGCGAGGTCACCCGGGCGGGAGAGCTGATCGAGCTGTCCCCGACCGAGTTCGAGTTGCTGCGCTTCCTGATGCAGAACCCGCGCCGGGTGCTGAGCAAGGCGCAGATCCTCGACCGTGTGTGGTCCTACGACTTCGGCGGCCAGGCCCATGTGGTGGAGCTGTACATCTCGTACCTGCGCAAGAAGGTGGACGCCGGCCGCGAGCCCATGATCCACACGGTGCGCGGGGCCGGGTACGTGCTGAAGCCGGCGGTACGGTGACCGTGCCGCGGCGGGCGATGGCAACGCGGACACCGCGGCTGCCCCGGCCGCGCACCCTGCGGGCCCGGCTCACCTTCGGCCTGGTGGTGCTGCTGGCCGTCGGCTGCGCCGCCGTCGGCGTGGCCGCGGTCCTCGAACTGGACGGCTTCCTCACCGGCCGGATCGACCAGCAGCTCCAGCAGGCCGGTCCGGGCTTCCCGGAGAGCCTGGAGCACGGCACCGTCACGCCCGCCAAGCCCTCGGACCACGACGGCGACGAGCGCGGCGACACCCGCCGCCAGGCCGCCGGCACCTTCGGTGCGCGGCTCCTCGGCGGCACGGTGACCCACGCGGCCATGGTCCCCTCCGAGTCACGTCCCGGCTTCGACGTCACCCTCACCGGCGCCGACCGCGGGGCGCTGGCCGCGCTCCCGGTGGACCGCGGCGGGCGCACGGTGCGCCTGTCCGACCTGGGTGAGTACCGGCTGGCGGCCTGGCCGGGCCGGGACGGCGACGTGCTGGTCACCGGGCTGCCGATGGCGCCGGTGCGGGCCGCGGTCCACCGCCTCGAACTGGTCGCGGGGATCGTCTCCGCCCTGGCCCTGGCCGTCGCCGGGGTCGCGGGCGCCCTGTGGGTGCGCTGGTCGCTGCGGCCGCTGACCCGGGTCGCGGAAACCGCCGCCCGGGTCAGCGAGCTGCCGCTCGCCAGCGGCGAGGTGACGCTGCCGCCCCGCGCGCCGCGCGCCGACCCGCGCAGCGAGGTCGGGCGGGTCGGCGCCGCCTTCAACCGGATGCTCCACCACGTCGAGGACGCGCTGACCAAACGGCACGCCAGCGAGGAGCGGCTGCGCGGATTCGCCGCCGACGCCAGCCACGAACTGCGCACCCCGGTCGCCACGGTGCGCGGCCACGCCGAGCTCGCCCTGCTGCACCCGGGGCCGGTGCCGCCCGAGGTCACCCGGGCCCTGGAACGCATCGCCGCCGAGTCCGCGCGCATGGGCGAGATGGTCGACGAGATGCTGCTCCTGGCCCGGCTGGACGCCGGGCGTCCCCTGGACCGCCACCCGGTCGACCTGACCCGACTGGTCCTGGACGCGGTGACGGACGCCCGGGCCGCGGGTCCGGAGCACCGCTGGACGCTGGAGCTGCCGGAGGAACCGGTGACGGTGACCGGTGACGCGCACCGGCTCCAGCAGGTGCTGGCCAACCTGCTGGCCAACGCGCGTGCGCACACGCCCGCGGGCACCAAGGTGACGGTGTCCCTGGACCTGGAGTGCGACCGGGAGGCGGACCCGGAGAGCGCCGCCACGGCCGTGCTGCGGGTGCACGACGACGGGCCCGGCGTCCCCGAGGAGGTCCAGCCCGGTGTCTTCGAGCGCTTCACCCGGGCCGACCGCCGCCGCACCGACTCCTTCGGCGGCGCCGGGGCCGGCCTGGGCCTGTCGATCGTGGCCGCCGTGACGGAGGCCCACGGCGGCGGTGTCGGTCTGGACAGCCGCCCCGGCTCCACGGCCTTCACCGTCCGGCTGCCGGCGGGTGGCGTCCAGGATCTTCCGCCCGGATCACGCCGGGCTCGCAAGCCTGATCCGGCCTGATCCGGCCTGATCCGGCCTGATCCGGACGAAAGCCCCTGAGTCGGTAACGGCTGATCGCGGTCGCGCCGCCCGCCGTGCCGATCGCGATGTGCGGCCGGCGCGCGGGATCCGCCCACGCCAGGATCCGCCGCATGGCCTCACGCGGCACCGGCACACAGCCGGCCGTCGCCCCGGGCCCGTTGACGTGCAGGAAGATGCCCGCCCCCCGGCCGCGCACCGGACGGGAGTGGTTGAACCCGATGACAAGCGCGTGCGCGTACTGCCTCGGGTACGCCACCAGGTGCTCGGACTCGGTGGCCCGGCAGTCCGCGGGGCGCGGCTGGGTCCAGCGGTTGCAGGAACGCGAGCCGTTGTCCTGGCACGACCAGGAGTCCGGGCCCACCCGCCGGTACCGCAGCCGGGTCCCGCCCGGCGCGGACTGGACGCCGAAGGCGAACGGCAGGTGGTACAGCCCGGTCGGCGTCGTGTACGTCTCCTGCCGCCGCTCCATGCCCTCGACGAGCCCCTTCGCGCCGAACCGGGCCGGCGCCGAACCGGCCCGCACCCAGCGTCCGCCGTGCAGGTCCCACCACGTGACGGTGCCCGACGTGGCTCCGGCGCGGGCCGCCTGAGCGGTGATCAGCTGGGAGCCGCCGCCGGTGTCCCGCATCCGCGCCGGCAGCGGCACCACCTCGCCCGCGGGCGCGGCACCGAGAGCGAGGAGGGACAGGGCGGCGAGGAGCGCGGCGACACCGGGGCGCATGGCTCAGACCGTGGACGGCGGCAGCGGCAACGGCAGTCCGGGCAGTCCGTCCAGGCTGGTGGCCACGTGCTCCTTCCTGGTGAAGTAGTCGCTCAGCGAGGCGTCGTCCTCGCGCGCGAAGCGCCTGCCGTGCAGATCGCGGTCCGCCTCGTACGCCATGAAGGGGACCGCGTATCCGCAGGTGTCCCGCACCAGTTCGGCGTGTACGACGATGATCGCGCGAAGCCCGTGGGCGGCCGGATCGATGTCGGGGAAACGGGCGAGGAGTTCACCGAAGCGAGGGTCGTCGCGGAAGACGGGCTCGCCCCGGCCGTGGACGCGCACGATGCTGGGCGGGCCCTGGAAGGCGCACCACATCAGGGTGATCCGGCCGTTCTCACGCAGGTGGGCGATGGTCTCCGCGTTGGACCCGGCGAAGTCCAGGTAGGCCACGGTGTGCTCGTCGAGCACCGCGAAGGAGCCCTTGAGGCCCTTGGGGGAGAGGTTGACCGTGCCGTCGCCGGAGAGCGGGGCGGTCGCGGTGAAGAAGAGGGGCTGCCGCTCGATGAACGTGCGCAGCCTGCCGTCTATGCGCTCATACGTCTTTCCCATGTCCAACGATTATCCGGGAAAGTTCTTTCGCCTGTCTAAGGAATTGCGGCCTCCTCAGGGCCCACCGTGGCCGCCCCGGCCGGCGCTTCCTCGGGGCGGCCACGGCTGCCTGTCACCTCACGGGGTGAGGTGCAGGCGGCCGGGGGCAGGCGCCCGGGGTCCGGCGGCCGGGGCGCCCGTGTTCGCCGGGAGATACGCGGAAGCGGTTGCGCTCGTTCAGGGAGTGACGGGCGAGTTCCGAAAGCACCTTGCGAATCCCCTGGTGCCGCGACGCGCCCCGGATGAGATTGACGAACCATGCAGAGTTCTGCATACTCATGCATATCAGCGAATGCAGTGTGAGGAGAATCCCGTGACCGAGCGCGTCGTACTCGCCTACTCGGGCGGTCTGGACACCTCCGTCGCCATCGGCTGGATCGCCGAGGAGACGGGCGCCGAGGTCATCGCCGTTGCGGTCGACGTCGGCCAGGGCGGCGAGGACCTGGACGTCATCCGCAAGCGCGCGCTCGCCTGCGGTGCCGTCGAGGCAGAGGTCGCCGACGCCAAGGACGAGTTCGCCGACGAGTACTGCCTCCCGGCGATCAAGGCCAACGCCCTCTACATGGACCGCTACCCGTTGGTCTCCGCGCTGTCGCGGCCGACGATCGTCAAGCACCTGGTCGCCGCCGCCCAGAAGCACGGCGCCGGCATCGTCGCCCACGGCTGCACCGGCAAGGGCAACGACCAGGTCCGCTTCGAGGCCGGCATCGTCGCCCTGGCCCCCGACCTGAAGTGCATCGCCCCGGTCCGCGACTACGCGATGACCCGGGACAAGGCCATCGCGTTCTGCGAGGAGAAGAACCTCCCGATCGCGACCACCAAGAAGTCCCCGTACTCCATCGACCAGAACGTCTTCGGCCGCGCCGTGGAGACCGGCTTCCTCGAGGACATCTGGAACGCGCCGATCGAGGACATCTACGAGTACACCCAGAACCCGGCCGTCGCCCGTGAGGCCGACGAGGTGATCATCACCTTCAAGGAGGGCGTCCCGGTCGCCATCGACGGCAAGCCCGTCTCCGTCCTCCAGGCCATCCAGCAGCTCAACGAGCGCGCCGGCGCCCAGGGCATCGGCCGGATCGACATGGTCGAGGACCGCCTCGTCGGCATCAAGTCCCGCGAGGTGTACGAGGCTCCCGGCGCGATCGCCCTGATCACCGCCCACCAGGAGCTGGAGAACGTCACGGTCGAGCGTGAACTCGCCCGCTACAAGCGGCAGGTCGAGCAGCGCTGGGGCGAACTGGTCTACGACGGCCAGTGGTTCTCCCCGCTCAAGCGCGCCCTGGACGGCTTCATCAACGAGGCCAACCAGCACGTCTCCGGCGACGTCCGCATGACCCTGCACGGCGGCCGCGCGGTCGTCACGGGCCGGCGCTCCCAGGAGTCGCTGTACGACTTCAACCTCGCCACCTACGACACCGGCGACACCTTCGACCAGTCCGCCGCCAAGGGCTTCATCGACATCTACAGCCTGTCGTCGCAGATCGCCGCACGGCGCGACCTGGCCTAGGGGGCTTTCGTCCGGATCATGCAGGGCTCGATCCAGACGAAAGACCCTGGGCCCCGACCCGGCGCGGACCTCGCGTCACGGCGCCGGGTCGCCTCGCACGCACTAGCCTGACAACCGCCTCCTCACTCACGGGTGGGGAGGCGGTCGCGCACATCGCCATCTCCGAGGAGCAACGCAGTGAGCAGCAACAGCGGTGACGTACGGCTCTGGGGCGGCCGTTTCGCCGACGGCCCCGCCGAGGCCCTGGCGAAGCTGTCCGCGTCCGTCCACTTCGACTGGCGCCTCGCGCCCTACGACATCGCCGGCTCCCGCGCCCACGCGCGCGTGCTCCACAAGGCCGGGCTGCTCACGGACGACGAACTGCGGCGCATGCTGGCCGGCCTCGACCAGCTGGAGGCGGACGTCGCCGACGGCTCCTTCACCGGCACCGTCGCCGACGAGGACGTGCACACCGCCCTGGAACGCGGACTGCTGGAGCGCCTCGGCGCCGACCTCGGCGGCAAGCTGCGCGCCGGCCGGTCCCGCAACGACCAGGTCGCCACCCTCTTCCGCATGTACCTGCGCGACCACGCCAGGATCATCGGCGGCCTGATCGCCGACCTCCAGGACGCGCTCATCGGCCTGGCCGAGGCCCACCCGGACGTGGCCATGCCCGGCCGCACCCACCTCCAGCACGCCCAGCCGGTCCTGTTCGCCCACCACGTCCTCGCGCACGTCCAGTCCCTGTCGCGGGACGCCGAGCGGCTGCGCCAGTGGGACGTGCGGACGGCCGTGTCGCCGTACGGCTCCGGCGCCCTGGCCGGTTCCTCCCTCGGCCTGGACCCGGAGGCGGTGGCGCGGGACCTCGGCTTCGAGCGCGGCAGCGCCGGCAACTCCATCGACGGCACGGCCTCCCGGGACTTCGTCGCGGAGTTCGCCTTCGTCACCGCGATGATCGGTGTGAACCTCTCCCGGATCGCCGAGGAGGTCATCATCTGGAACACGAAGGAGTTCTCCTTCGTGACCCTGCACGACGCCTTCTCCACCGGCTCGTCGATCATGCCGCAGAAGAAGAACCCGGACATCGCCGAGCTGGCGCGCGGCAAGTCCGGCCGGCTGATCGGAAACCTGACCGGGCTGCTCGCCACCCTGAAGGCCCTGCCGCTGGCGTACAACCGCGACCTCCAGGAGGACAAGGAACCCGTCTTCGACTCCTGCGACCAGCTGGAGGTCCTGCTGCCGGCCTTCACCGGCATGATGGCCACGCTCACCGTGCACCGCGAGCGCATGGAGGAGCTGGCCCCGGCCGGCTTCTCGCTGGCCACCGACATCGCCGAGTGGCTGGTCAAGCGGGGCGTGCCGTTCCGGGTGGCGCACGAGGTCGCCGGCGAGTGCGTGAAGGCCGCCGAGGCCGAGGGCAAGGAACTCGACGAGCTGACCGACGAGCAGTTCGCCAAGATCTCCGCCCATCTGACGCCCGAGGTGCGCACCGTCCTCAACGTCCCCGGCGCCCTCGCCTCCCGCAGCGGCCGCGGCGGCACCGCCCCGAGCGCGGTCGCCGTCCAGCTCGCCGAGGTCAAGGCGGACGTGGCGGCGCAGCACCAGTGGGCGGACGCCCGGAAGTAGTTCGCCGGCCTTCGGGGCCTCGCGGGTTACGTTGGTCCACAGCCGTAAGGAAGCGACCGAACGGAGCCCGCGATGCCCTTCGCCCGACTGGCCTCGGCCACGACCCCCACGTGCCACATCGGACTGGGACTCGCCGCCGTCGGGCGTCCGGGTTACATCAACCTCGGCCGTGAGAGGGACCTCCCGGCCGACCGCACCGTGGACGCCCTGCGCGAGCGCACCCACGAACTCCTGGACGCCGCCTACGCCCAGGGCGTCCGCTACGTGGACGCCGCCCGCTCCTACGGCCGCGCCGAGGAGTTCCTCGCCGGCTGGCTCAGGGCCCGCCCCGACGCCGACGACGTCGTCGTCGGGAGCAAGTGGGGCTACACCTACACCGCGAACTGGACCACCGACGCCGACCGGCACGAGGTCAAGGACCACAGCCTCGCCACCTACGAGCGGCAGCGCGCCGAGACCGCCGGACTGCTCGGCGACCGGCTCGACCTGTACCAGATCCACTCGCTGACCCCGGACAGCCCGGCGCTCACCGACAAGGAACTGCACGCCAGGCTCGCCGAGGCCGCCGCGGACGGCCTCACGATCGGCTTCTCCACCAGCGGACCCGCCCAGGCCGACACCGTCCGGGCCGCGCTCGGCGTGACGGTCGGCGGCGCCCCCCTCTTCCGTACCGTCCAGTCGACGTACAACGCCCTGGAGACCTCCGCCGGTCCCGCCCTCGCCGAGGCGCACGACGCCGGACTGACGGTGATCGTCAAGGAGGGCATGGCCAACGGCCGGCTCGCCGAGCCGTACGCCCCCGAGGCGCTCAAGGCGGTCGCCCGGGAGACGGGCCTGGGCTGCGACGCGGTCGCCCTCGCCCTGATCCTGCGCAGCCCCTGGGCCGGTGTGGTCCTCTCCGGCGCCGCCACCCCCGGCCAGCTCGCCTCCAACCTGCACGCCCCCGCCGTCGACCTCGACGAGGACCAGCTCACCCGCCTCGACGCGCTGGCCGAGGAGCCGCGGGCCTACTGGGAGCGGCGCGGGCAGCTGCCCTGGCACTGAGCGCCCACGGCACCCTCCTCCAGCACGAGCCGTGAGACACACATGCCTAATATGAGACAGCGTTGTCTCATCTGGAGTATCGTTGTCTCATGGCTGTCGATCGTGACCACGTGCTGCGCAGCGCAGCCACCCTGCTCACCCACAAGTCCACCGCCACCATGGACGAGGTCGCCAAGGCGGCCGGGATCAGCCGGGCCACGCTGCACCGCCATTTCGCCGGACGCGACTCGCTCGTCAGGGCGCTGGAGGCGCTCGGCATCGCCGAGTGCGAGGCCGCCCTCGACGCGGCCCGTCTGGGGGAGGGGCCGGCGGGCGACGCCGTACGGCGCCTGGTCCGCGAGATCGAACCGGCGGCCGGGCTGCTCTCCTTCCTCTACACGGAGAACCAGCTGTTCGAGGGCGAGGAGCAGAACGAGGGCTGGGCGCGGCTCGACGAGCGCATCTCCGAGGTCTTCCGGCGCGGCCAGCTCAGCGGCGAGATCCGTATCGACCTCACCCCCGCCTGGCTCACCGAGGCCCTCTTCGGCCTCATCGCCTCCGGCGCCTACGTCGTACTGAGCGGCAAGGTCGCCCCCAAGGACTTCCACCACATGATCGCCGAGCTGCTGCTCGGCGGTGCACTGCGCACGGACACTTCACGGAACGAGGAATCATGACCAGCACCCTGCAGCCGGCTCGTGCGGCGGAGGTGGAGCAGCGTCCGGGCCGCTGGCTCGCGCTCTCCGTCCTCGTGCTCGCCGTGCTGCTGGTGGCCGTCGACGCGACCGTCCTCGGTCTCGCGACCCCCTTCATCAGTGAGGACCTCAGGCCTTCGGGCACCCAGCTGCTGTGGATCGGCGACGTCTACTCCTTCGTCATCGCCGGTCTGCTCGTCTCGATGGGCAGCCTCGGCGACCGCATCGGCCGCAAGCGCATCCTGCTCGGCGGAGCCACCGCGTTCGGCGCGGTCTCCGTGCTCAACGCCTACGCCGCCACGCCGGACATGATGATCCTGGCGCGGGCGCTGCTCGGTGTCGCGGGCGCCACCCTGATGCCCGCCACGCTCGCCCTGATCCGCAACCTCTTCCACGACCCGCGCGAGCGCAGCCTCGCCGTCGGCATCTGGGGCGCCACCGCCTCCGGCGGCACGGCCGTCGGCCCGATCGTGGGCGGCCTGCTGCTCGAGCACTTCTGGTGGGGCTCGGTCTTCCTGATCAACCTGCCCGTGATGGCGGTCCTCGTCCTGGTCGGCATCAAGACCCTGCCCGAGTCCCGCAACCCCGACCCGGGCCCGTGGGACCTGGCGAGCGTCGTGCTGTCGCTGGTCGGCGTGATCGGCGTCGTCTACGCGGTCAAGGAGGCCGCGGCGCGAGGGTTCACCTGGCCGGTCCTGGCCACGGGTCTGCTGGGCGCGGCCGCGCTGTACGGATTCGTCCGCCGCCAGCTCACGCTGCCGAAGCCGCTGCTGGACATGCGGCTCTTCCGCAGCCGGGGGTTCTCCGGCGCCGTCCTCGCCGATCTGCTGACCGTGCTCGGCATGTCCGGTCTGGTGTTCTTCCTGTCCCAGTACCTGCAACTCGTGCAGGGCAGGCGGCCGTTCGAGGCAGGCCTGTTCGAACTGCCCGCCGCCGTGGGCGCGGTGGCGGCCGGACTGCTCGCCGGGCGGGCGGCAAGGCGCTTCTCGGTGCGGACCGTGGTCTCCGGCTCACTGGCTGCCATCGGTCTGGGGCTGGCCGCGCTGACGACGCTCAGCGGGACCACCGGCTACCCGCTGCTGGGCACGTCCCTGCTGGTGGTCGGTGTCGGTGCCGGCTTCTCCTTCACGGTGACCGCCGACGTGATCCTGTCCAGCGTGCCCAAGGAGCAGGCGGGCGCCGCCTCGGCGGTCTCCGAGACGGCGTACGAACTGGGCGCGGCCCTCGGCATCGCCCTGCTGGGCTCCATCGTGACCGGCGTCTACCGGGGCTTCACCGGTCCGGAGGGCACACCGTCCGCCGCCCGCGAGTCGCTGGGCGGCGCGGTCGAGGTGGCGGCGGGCCTGCCGGCGCGGACCTCCGAGGCCCTGCTGCACGCGGCCAGGGAGTCCTTCGTCCACGGCCTGCACCTGGCGTCGGGAGCGGGAGCGGCGGTACTGCTGGCAACGGCACTGGCGGCGTGGTTCCTGCTGAAGGGCCAGAAGCTCTGAACCCCGGGCGGGCGGCGCGGCGGAGCGACGGCGGTCGACCTTCGCCGCCGTCGTCGCGGCCCCGTCCGCCGGAGCCCGGCGCGCCGGCCGGCGCGCGGAACACCGCTCCCGGCGCGCGGAACACCGCTCCCGGCGGGCGGAACACCGCCGACGAGGCGGGCGGCGCTGGTACGACGGCGGCGCGGGCGGTGCCGGTACGACAGGGACGCGGGCGGTGCCGGGACAAGCCTGCACGGCGCGATGGCGACCGGCCACGGTGGACCCGCGGCCGTCGGTGCCCCGCCGGACCGCCCGAGACCTGGCTAGGCCGCCTTCGCCTTGGTCGCGTACATGTCGACGTACTCCTGCCCGGACAGCCGCATGACCTCCGCCATCACCGAGTCGGTCACGGCTCGCAGGACGTACCGGTCCCGGTCCATGCCCTCGTACCGGGAGAACTCCATCGGTTCGCCGAAGCGGACGGTGACGCGGCCGGGCCGGGGCAGACCCGAGCCACCCGGCTGGAGCTTGTCGGTGCCGATCATGGCGAACGGGACCACGGGCGCCCCGGTCATCAGGGTGAGCCGGGCGATGCCGGTGCGGCCGCGGTAGAGGCGGCCGTCGGGGGAGCGGGTGCCCTCCGGGTAGATGCCGAACATCCTGCCTTCCTCCAGCACCCGGCGGCCGGTCATCAGCGCGGCCACACCGCCCCGGCCGCCGTCACGGTCGACCGGGATCATGCCGACGCCGGTGAAGAACCAGGCCATCAGCCGGCCCTTGAAGCCCTTCCCGGTGACGTACTCGTCCTTGCCGATGAAGAAGACCTGGCGGTCGCAGACCAGCGGCAGGATCATCGAGTCGATGAAGGTCAGGTGGTTGCCGGCCAGGATCACCGGGCCGTCGCCCGGAATCCGCTCCGCGCCCTCCACCTGTGGGCGGAACATCAGGCGCATGATCGGGCCGAGCACTGCCTTGATGAGCGCGAAGCGGGACAACGGGCCCTCCGGTGTCTGGAGATGTCGAGGGATTGTTCATGAGTCTGTGCAGGTGAGGACGATACTCGCGGCCCGGGGCCGAATGCACATCGGGCTCACCGCCTCTTACACACTGTTGACATACGTTTACCTGCGACGGAGGTACGTTTCGCGCCGTTGACCCGAACGGAACGATGTGATGGAGGTCGCTCGCCGTCCGGGGGCGGAGAACGGGATGTCCGTCGTGGTCGCCTTCGTCGTGCCGCTCGTGGTGCCGGGCGCGGCCGTGGCGGTTCCGGTCCGCGGGGACCGGCGGCGGTCCGCGGGCCGTGACACACCGCGGCCCGAGGCGGCGGCACCCGGACCGCGTGACGCGCGCGGCGGCGCCCGTGCCGTACGCCACTTCGCCCCGTTCGGCGGATCGGCCGTACCAGGGGCCGCGACGACCGCCACTGAGTGCGTCTTCCCGGGCCGGCCCGGGTCATGCCGACGGACCGTCACCCGTTCGGCGGGCGGCGCCCCTTGTGTCCCGTACGGCCTCCGACGACACCCGGCGTCACGCCGGTGTTCGCCGCGCGGTCTCCCGTCCGTCATCGGTGCCCACCTACGATCGGCGCGCACGGACGACACGAGACCAGGAGGCGGTCATGGGTACGCGGGAGTCGGACGAGCAGGGACGCGGTACCGGACGCCGGGCCGTACTCGGGGCCGCGGTGCTGGGCGCGGGCGGCGCGGTCCTCGGACTGCCCGGCGCGGCCGGAGCCGTTCAGGGCGGAGCCGGCGGCAGGAAGGGCGGCGGGCTGAAGAGCCTGCCCGTGCCGACGATCGTCGGCCACCGGGGCGCCAGCGGCTACCGGCCCGAGCACACCTTCGGCTCCTACGACCTGGCACTCGACCTCGGCGCCCATGTCGTCGAGGCCGGTGACCTGGTGCCGACGAAGGACGGTCACCTCGTGTGCCGGCACGAGCCGGAGATCGGCGGCACCACGGACGTCGCCGACCACCCCGAGTTCGCCGCCCGCAGGACCACCAAGACCCTGGACGGGGTGCCCACCACCGGCTGGTTCACCGAGGACTTCACCCTCGCCGAGCTGAAGACGCTGCGCGCGATCGAACGCATCCCGGCCAACCGTCCCCACAACACCCTCTACAACGGCCGCTGGGAGATCCCCACCTTCGAAGAGGTCCTGAAGTGGCAGGACGAGCAGACCCGCAAGCGCGGCCGGCAGGTGTGGATCTACCCCGAGACCAAGCACCCGACGTACTTCCGCAAGCTGGGCCTCGGCCTGGAGGAGCGGGTCGCCGCGCTGCTGCGCAAGTACGGCAAGGACAAGAAGGACTCCCCGGTGATCCTCCAGTCCTTCGAGCCGAGCAGCGTCCAGCGGCTGGACCGGCTGGTCGGCAATCCGCTCGTGGTGCTGCTGTCGGACGCCCGCAGCCGCCCCTGGGACTTCGTCGAGGCGCGCGATCCGCGCACGGTCGCCGACCTGATCTCGCCCAAGGGCCTGAAGGAGATCGCCTCCTACGCGCAGGGCATCGGCCCGACCGTCGACCTGGTCATCCCCAAGGACGCCGACGGCAACCTCACCCGGCCGAGCACGCTGGTCCGGGACGCGCACGCCGCGGGTCTGATCCTGCACCCGTACACCGCCCGCAACGAGAACCCGTTCCTGCCGCCCGCGTTCCGCAAGGGCAACGCCGCCGACGCCTACGGTGACGTCTTCGCCGTGTTCCAGGCCTACTTCGCCACCGGCATCGACGGCATCTTCACCGACAACGCCGACACCGGACTGCTCGCCCGCGAGGACTTCCTGAGCGGCCGGCACGCCAACCGCTGAATTTCGTCGCCCCGTTCGGGGCGACCCACGGCCGTCCCGGCAGCCCGCGCCGGGACGGCCGCGTCGTGTCACGACGGGCACCGCGGTCGCCAGCGGACCCCACCCCCCACTGGAGGGCGGGTGAGTTGGGTATCTCACAAGACAGCACGGGCCCGGAACATGCCAGTTGTCCGGGATGTCCGCGACGATTGCGCGCACCGGAGGTTGCGGCCCGCGAAGCACGGGGATAGGAGTGGGGGACGACCGGTGATCAAGTGAGCGGGAGGCGTGCGCACATGGGCATGAGCGTGACCATCTCTGCGGCGGCCGAACAGGACGCGGAGCAGATCTTCAGGTTGCAGTACCTGTGCTTCCAGAGTGAGGCCGCGCTGTACGGCAACTACCGCATCGACCCGCTCGTCGAGAGCCTCGACTCGATCCGTCACGAGCTGACCGCGGACTGCGTCTTCGTGGCGCGGCTCGGCGACGAGGTGGTCGGCTCGGTGCGCGGCGGGGTGGCCGAGGACGGCGCGGCCCTCATCAGCAAGCTCTGCGTCCACCCGCGCCTCCAGGGGCACGGGATCGGTGCCCGGCTGCTGCGCGCGGCCGAGGCCGCGCTGGCCGCGGAGCGCGGCGCCACCAGGTTCCGGCTGCACACGGGTCACCGCAGCGAGGGCAACCTGCGCCTGTACCGGCGCGTGGGCTACCAGGTGGTCGGCACCTCCCAGGGCGCCGACGGCGTACCGATGATCATCCTGGAGAAGCCGGAGGGCAGCTACGCGGCGACCGCCTAGCGCGGCCGCGGACCGGCTCAGGCCGCTTGCGGCTGCTGCTTCCGCGCCTTGCGCAGCCAGTACAGGGCCGACAGCGGAAGCAGCACCGGGATGAAGACGTAGCCCCGGCCGTAGTCCGACCACACGGTCGCGTCCGGGAAGGCGGACTTGTCGAGGAGCGTCCACGTGCCGACCGTCAGCACGCCCACCAGCTCGGCGACGCAGCACGCCAGCGCGGCCCTGCGCGCCTTCTCCCCGCCGCGCACCAGCGAGTACGTGATGAAGCCGTACACGACTCCGGCGACCGCGGACAGCGAGTAGGCGAGCGGCGCCCGGTCGAACTCGGTGGCGATCTGGTAGGCCGAGCGCGACACCGCGCCGACGACCATCACGCCGTACAGCCAGACCAGCAGCGTGCCCGGACCGCTGACGAGCCGTGCCCCGGCCGGCTTCTCCTCCACGGCGCTCATCTCACCTTCCCCAGATGTCATAGAGCCGCACCTCCAGGACGGCGAGGACCACTCCGCCCGCCGCCGCCGTCACCGAACCCCAGCGCGTCCGCTCGGTCAGCGACATGAGCCCGGCCGCCGGGACGCACGCGAAGGCTCCCAGCAGATAGGCGAGGAAGATCGTCGTCCCCTGTGCCGGCTTCTCGCCCCGCGCCAGCGCCACGACCCCGACCACCAGCTGGACCAGGGCGAGCAGCGACACCACCGCCATCCCGATGAAGTGCCAGTCCTTCGTGGGCTGGTCACGGTAGGCCGCCCAGCCGCACCAGGCGGCGAGCAGCAGCGCGGCGACGCCGGTCACCAGCGTCAGGGCATCAAGCATGCTGCGACCTTATTACGGGGCGAACGCCCCGCCGCGCCCGGCCCGGCCCCGCGGGACCCGGTGCCCGCCGGTGCGGCTTCCCCGGTGCGGCGCCGTGGCGTTGGCCACAGTCCGGCGTTCCCCGCGCCTGCCCCCGGCCGTACGGACGGACGCTCGCGGGCCTTGTCCGCACTGGTCACAGGCGCCAAACCCCCAGGTCCGCGCCCCATCGCCCAGGTGTCCACGTGCGTCCAGCATGTGGACAACGCTGGCCTCCCGTCCCCGTGGGTCTGGTTTACTGACCGCATGACCACGACGAGCGACCGCATCCCGGCGACCGAGGCGACTGTGTCGCCCGGTGCTCGTTGTATGTGTCCTGTACGTCGAATGTGCGCCTTCTAGAGGGCCCCTGCACCAGTTGAGCCTCGCGCCCCGAAGCGAGAGCCCGCTCATGTCCGCGCCCGCGTCCGGTCCGTCCGGGCGTCCGCGGCCGAGCCACGCCCCCGCGCACACGTTTCTCCCGGTTTGAGCACCTCTGCGAGAGCCGTGCCGCGTTCTGGCGCTCCCCGACCATGAATGCCGTGCCCGGCGCCCACGACGCGCCGCGCACTCGACAGTGACGGAAACCCACGTGATCACCACATCGGGCCTCACCAAGGTCTACAGTTCGCGCGGCCGCGAGATCACCGCGCTCGACGGCGTCGACCTGCACGTCCGCGAAGGCGAGGTGTACGGCGTCATCGGCCAGTCCGGCGCGGGCAAGTCCTCGCTCATCCGCTGCGTCAACCTGCTGGAGCGGCCCACCTCCGGCACGGTCACCGTCGCCGGACAGGACCTCACCGCGCTGGCCGGCCGCGGCCACCGGGCGGGCAAGGACCTGCGGCGGGCCCGCAGCCGGATCGGCATGGTCTTCCAGCACTTCAACCTGCTGTCCTCGCGCACCGTCCAGGACAATGTCGAGCTGCCGCTGGAGATCCTCGGCACGTCCGGGAAGGAACGTTCCAGCAGGGCGCTCGAACTGCTCGACCTCGTCGGTCTCGCCGACAAGGCGCGGGCCTACCCCGCCCAGCTCTCCGGCGGCCAGAAGCAGCGCGTCGGCATCGCCCGCGCCCTCGCCGGCGACCCCAAGGTGCTGCTGTCCGACGAGGCCACCAGCGCCCTCGACCCGGAGACCACCCGCTCCGTCCTCCAGCTGCTGCGCGACCTGAACCGGCAGCTCGGCCTGACCGTCCTGCTCATCACGCACGAGATGGACGTCGTGAAGTCCGTCTGCGACTCGGCGGCACTCATGGAGAACGGACGCATCGTCGAGTCCGGCACGGTGAGCGAACTCCTCGCCACCCCGGGCTCCGAACTGGCCGCCGCGCTCTTCCCGGTCGGTGGGGAGGCCTCCGCCGGCGACCGGACCGTCATCGACGTCACCTTCCACGGTGAGAGCGCCACCCAGCCCGTCATCTCGCAGCTGTCCCGCACCTACAACATCGACATCTCGATCCTCGGCGCGGCCATCGACACCATCGGCGGCCTCCAGGTCGGCCGGATGCGCATCGAACTGCCCGGCCGCTACGAGGACAACGTGGTGCCCATCGGCTTCCTGCGCGAGCAGGGTCTGCAGATCGACGTCGTCGACCACGCCCCGGCCCAGCAGCCGGTACTGGTGAAGGAAGGTGCCAAGTGACCTGGTCCGAGATGCAGCCGCTGCTGTCCCAGGCCTGTTGGGACACCCTCTACATGGTCGGCTGGTCCACGCTCATCGCCGTCGTCGGCGGACTGCCCCTCGGTGTCCTGCTGGTCCTCACCGACCGGGGCGGGCTGCTGCAGAACATCGTCGCCAACAAGGTGATCGGGCAGGTCGTGAACGTCGCCCGCTCGATGCCGTTCATCATCCTGATGGTGGCCCTGATGAGCTTCACCCGCTTCGTCACCGGCACGACGATCGGCCGCGAGGCGGCCATCGTGCCGCTGGCCATCGGCGCCATCCCCTTCTTCGCCCGGCTCGTCGAGACGTCCGTCCGCGAAGTGGACGGCGGGCTGGTCGAGGCCGTCCAGGCGATGGGCGGCAACACCTGGACCATCGTCCGCAAGGCCCTCGTCCCCGAGTCCCTGCCTTCGCTGATCGCCGGCACCACCACCACGATCGTCGCCCTCATCGGCTACTCCGCGATGGCCGGCACCGTCGGCGCCGGCGGCCTCGGCGACATCGCCATCCGCTACGGCTACCAGCGCTTCGACACCCAGCTCATGTGGATCACCGTGGCCATCCTCGCCGTGGTCATCTCGGCCATCCAGTTCGCCGGCGACCTCGCGGCCCGCTCCCTGCACCGCCGCTCCGGCCGCTCCGGCCCCGCGCCGAAGCTGCGGCTGCTGAAGGCCGGGGAGCCCGCGGCCACCGGCGTCGGCAAGGCCGCCTGAAGACCTCCTCCCAGATCTCCCCGTATTTGGGGTCGCACCACCCAAGGAAAGGCACTTTTCGTGCGTAACACCACCAAGATCACCGCCGCTGTCCTCGCCGCCGGAGCCCTCACCCTCGGGCTCACCGCCTGCGGCTCGGAATCCGGCTCCGGCAAGGCCGACGCGAACGCCCCGCTGACGGTCGCCGCCACCCCCACCCCGCAGGGCGAGATCCTCGCCTACGTCAAGGACAACCTGGCGAAGAAGGCCGGCCTGAAGCTGGAGGTCAAGGAGTTCACCGACTACGTGACCCCGAACACGGCCGTCCAGCAGGGTCAGGTCGACGCCAACTACTTCCAGCACAAGCCGTACCTCGACGACTTCAACAAGAAGAACGGCACCGACATCGTGCCGGTCCCCGGCGGCACGGTGCACCTGGAGCCGCTCGGCGTGTACTCCAAGAGCGTCAAGAAGCTGGCCGACCTGAAGAAGGGCGCCACCGTCGCGCTGCCCAACGACACCACCAACGAGGCCCGCGCCCTGAAGCTGCTGGAGGCCAACGGCGTCATCAAGCTGAAGGCCGGCGCCGGATACGACGCGACCCCCAAGGACGTCACCTCCAACCCCAGGAACCTGCAGTTCAAGGAACTGGAGGCGGCCCAGCTGCCGCGCTCCCTCGGTGACGTCGACGCCGCGGTGATCAACGGCAACTACGCGCTGGAGGCCAAGCTCAGCCCGGCCAAGGACGCCATCGCCGCCGAGGCCGCGAAGGGCAACCCGTACGCCAACTTCCTCGCCGTGAAGAAGGGCAACGAGAACGACCCGCGGGTCAAGAAGCTCGCCCAGCTCCTCACCTCGCCCGAGGTGAAGAAGTTCATCGAGGACAAGTACGACGGAGCGGTCGTCCCGGCCTTCTGATCCGCCGGACGCCACCCGCGCGACGCACGAGGTCCGCGCCCTCACCGGGTGGGGGCACCCCCACGCCGTTCAGGCGGTGGGGGAGGACCCCGTCGTGCGGTTCAGTGCTTTCATGCTGCATGCTGGGCAGTTCAGCAGGCCCTGACGGTTCTTCCGAAGGTTACGGAGCGGCGCATGAACAGCACCTTCCCCAACATCTCCATCAGCACGGAGCGGTTGGTGCTGCGTCCCCTCGAGGAGGACGACGCACCCGCCCTGGCCGAGATGATGAACGACGAACAGGTCGCGGCCTGGACCGACGTCCCCCAGCCCTTCACCGAGGACGGGGCCCGCACCTGGATCACCGGGTACGCCCCCGCCGAACGCACCGCCGGCCGGGGCCTGGACCTCGCGGTCACCGAGTTCCTCACCCAGCGGCTGGTCGGCGTCGTCCAGCTGACCAAGGCCGACTGGCACGTGCGGTCCGCCGAGCTGTCGTACATCGTCGCACCCTGGGCACGCGGCGAGGGATATGCCGCGGAGGCCGCGCTCGCCACCGCGCAATGGCTCTTCGGGGACCAGAAGTTCGAACGCATCGAGCTGCGCACGGCCGCCGACAACACCGCCTCCCAGCAGGTCGCCCAGAAGATCGGCTGCATCAGCGAGGGCGTGCTGCGCAACGCCTGCATAGCGCACGTCCGCACCGAGGACGGCACATGGACCGACATGCGCACCGACTTCATCGTGTGGAGCCTGCTGCCGGAGGACCTGGAGGGCGCGGGCGAGCAGCTCGCCGAATCCTGCGGCTACACGTCCTTCTCGGAATGGAACTGAGGCGCCGGGACCCGCGGGCACACCCGCCCCGCCCCGCCCCGCCGCGCACCCGGCAGCTCCACCCGGTACGCTCGCGGAACACGCCCTCGGGCGTCCGTGCCCCGACGACCTGCGCAATCCTGGAGACTGACGACGATGGCCGACCGGGTCACGGTGATCGGCTGGGACGGTTCGCCGCTGACCGAGGCGGCGCGCGGCGCCCTGGGCGCCGCCACCCTTGTGGCGGGCGCGGCCCACCACCTGGCGCTGCCCGAGGTACCGCGCACCGCCGAACGCATCCGCCTCGGCAGTGTCGCCCTCGCCGCCCGCCGCATCGCCGCCCACCGCGGTACCGCGGTGGTGTTCGCCGACGGCGACCCGGGCTTCTTCGGGGTCGTACGGAGCCTGCGCGCACCGGAGTTCGGCCTGGAGGTCGAGGTCGTACCCGCCGTCTCGTCCGTGGCCGCCGCCTTCGCCCGCGCCGGAATGCCCTGGGACGACGCCCAAGTGGTCGTCGCACACAAGCGGACCCTGCGACGCGCGGTGAACGTGTGCCGCGCATACGCCAAGGTTGCCGTGCTCACCGCTCCCGGCGCCGGACCCGCCGAACTCGGCCTGCTCCTGGACGGAGTGCACCGCACGTTCGTCATCTGCGAGGAACTCGGCACCGAACGCGAGCAGGTCAGCGTCGTCACCTCCGACAAGGCCGCCGACCACACCTGGCGCGACCCCAACGTCGTCATCGTCATCGGTGGCCGGGGCGGCGGCGAGGGCGGCGGCTGGATCGCCGGGAACGACCCCGCCCACGGGCCGCGCGGCTGGACCCAGCCCGCCGAGGCCTACGGCGGCGGGCTCGGCGAGGGGGAGGCCGATCTGCTCCGGGCCGCCCAACTCGCCCGCCTCGGACCGCGAATCGGCGACCTGGTGTGGGACATCGGCTGCGGCAGCGGCGCCTTCGCCACCGAGGCCGCGCGCGGCGGCGCCGCCGTCATCGCCGTCGACCGGGACGCGCGGGCCTGCGCCCGCACCGAGTCGGCCGCGCACCGCTTCGGCGTCCGCACGCAGGTGGTGCACGGCACCGCCCCGCACATTCTGGAGAACCTGCCCGAACCGGACGTCGTCCGCGTCGGCGGCGGGGGAGTGGCCGTGGTCTCCGCGGTCGCCGACCGGCGTCCGCAGCGGATCGTCGCCCATGCCGCGACCCGGGACGCGGCCGAACTCGTCGGCCGCGACCTCACCGAGCACGGATACCAAGTCGAGTGCGCCCTGCTCCAGTCCGTGGCACTCGACACGCGCGCCTGGACGGAGACCGAGCGCAGCGTCGTGTTCCTGCTCAGTGCCGTGCTGCCCGAGCGTGCCCCGTGATCGGGTTGTCGTACCGCGCGCGGTAGGCTGGCCGATCGTTGCACCGCACCGGGTGGTCCGGAAGTTCGTTCGTCAATGTCCGGAAAACCCACCCGATTCAGGGCGGGTGTGGTACGGCAGACCCGGAGAACGCGCAACGTGGCGCAGTCCACAGCGGGCCGTCGCGGATCACGCTGTCGCGGTGGCCGGACGACCGCGAGAATGCCACTCAATGGCTTTGTCGCCTTTTCCGGACGGGTTGTTCGTGCCGCACGGCGCGCACGCTCGTTCTTCACTGGGGGCGGTCGGTGCGCCGTTCCGGGTGAGCTGGTCGTAGGAGCACTAAACCGATGGGCGAGGGGTACGCATGACCGACACCGGCCAGGTCCCGGGCGAGGGACTGCCGGAGAGCGCAGGCATGGTGGAGCAGCCGGGCGTCCCCGCGAACGGTGCGTACGCCTACCTCTCCGAGTCTCCCGCCGAGGACGAAGACCTGCTCCTGCCGGGCTCCCACGGAGCGTGGGGCAACGAGGTGGCCCCGCCCGCCCCGGAGCCGGTCCTCGAGGCTGTCCACCAGCCGGGCCCGCACGAGACGGCCGGACGCGACACCGGCTCCGTCGACCTCGCCGGTGTGCGGCACCACGACCCGGCGGCCACGCCGCCGGCCGGGATCGCCGCGGCGGTGTCTCCGCGCCGGCCGCTGCACCTCGGTCCGCCGATCCCCGACGCCTCCGCGAGCCCGGTCCGCTCCCTGGCCGACCGCGGCCCCGCGGACGCGCCGGTCCGCTCCCTGGCCGACCGCGGCCCCGCGGACGCGCCGGTCCGCCGGCCCGGACCGCCCACGACCGGCCCCGAGTACCTCGACGTCCCGCAGCTGCGCGAGACGGCCCCGCAGGGCGCCGCGCCCTGGGGCGCCCAGCCCACCGTGGCGGCCCCTCCGGTGCTCGCCGGGGCGGGAACCGCGGAGACGGCCGTTGCGGTCCCGGAGCCGGTCGGCGTGGCCCAAGCCGCCGTCGCCGCCGACGCGCCCCTGCCCGGCGCCGTCCCGTACGGCCCTGACACGAGCCACCCGCCGACGGACGGCCGGGGCCGGGTGCTCGGCCAGGTCCCGACCGGTGGCCGGACGCCGGAGGCGGGGCCGCGGTCGGAGGGCGCCGGTGTTGCCGTGCCCGGGGCCGGGATTGAACCCGGTGGTGCGGCTGAGGGTGTGTCATTCCAGCCCGGGGACGCTGTGACCGGGGTTGTCCCGGGCGCGGGTCAGGTGCCCGGGGCCGGGCCGCAGCCGGAGGGCGCCGGTGTCGCTCCCGGTGCGCCCGTGCCGGGGTCCGGAGTTGAGCCCGGTGGTGAGGCCGCGGCGGTGTCCCCGTCGGAGGGCGCTGCCGCCGGGGTTGCCCCGGACACGGGTCCGGTTCCGGACGGTGGCCGGGTGCCGGAAGCCGGGACCCGGCCGGACGGTGCCGTCGCCGCGGACGCGGGCCAGGTGCCCGATGGTGGGCGGATGCCCGAGGCCGGCCCGCAGTTGGAGGGTGCCGGCGTCGTTCCCGGTGCCCCTGTGCCCGCGGCGGGGGGCGCGCCCGGCGGTGCCGCCGAGCCCGCGCACGCCCCGGACGCCGCGCAGGTGACGGATGGTGTGGACGTGCCCCGGACCGCCGTTGCTCCCGAAGGCGCGGCCGAGGCCGCGCAGGCGGGTGTCCCCGCCGACGCCGTGGCCGCCGCCGCGACGACGCGGGCAACGGGAACCGGCCCCAGGGGAGTGCGAGCCGTGCAGGTCGAGCCCGTGCCCGTCGCCGTCGGCACCCCTGAGACGGGCCAGAGCCCGGCAGGGGCCGCCCAGCAGACCGCCCAGGCCGAGGCCGCGCAGGTTCCGGCAGCCGCTCACACCCCGGAGACCGGCGACTCCGCCGACGCCACCGTCGCGGCAGATGAACCGACCGCGGCCACGCGGCCGCAGGCCCAGGCCGCCGACGCCCCCGAGACCACGCTCGCCCCGGCGGCTCCCGCCGACGCCTCCGCGACGCCCGTCCCCGTCGTGGAGCAGCCGACTTCGCCGGAGGCGCTCACCGTCGTGGAGCCCGGCCCGCAGGACGTGGCCGATGCCGCCGCCGTACCCGCCGCGGCTCATATCGCGGACCCCGCCGTCCAGGATCCGGACGCATCCCGGCCCGCCGACGCCGCTGTCCCCGAGACCTCCGAAACGGCCGGGCCCCAGCCCGCCCAGCCGCCCGCGGACCGGACCACCGGCGAGCACGCCCACGGCGCACCCCTGCGCCCCGGCGTTCCCCTGCAGCCGCAGCCCGGCCAGACCCTCGGAGAGTTCGTGCCCGTCGAGGGCTCGGTGCCCACCACCCCGCACCTGGCCCCGACCCCGCCGCACCCCATCGTCGTCCCGGCGGACCAACTCGCCCCGGAGGAGCCCGCCGTCACGGTCCCCGCACCCCGCGACGGCGACGCCGCCGCGTCGAGCGAGGAGCCCGCGCCCGAGGCCGTCCAGCACGCGGACGACCTGGGCACCCACGGCGCCGACCCGGAGGAGGCCCGGGAGGAGAACGCGGCCGCGGAGGCGGAGACACCGCGGCCCACCGGCCCGGCCGCGCCCGGCTACGACGACGCCGAGCGCGAAGCCGTGCTCAAGGTGATGCGCGAGCGCCGCGACATCCGCAACGGCTTCCGCGGCGACCCCATCCCGCACGAGGTGCTGCTGCGCGTCCTGGAGGCCGCTCACACGGCACCGTCCGTGGGCCACTCGCAGCCCTGGGACTTCGTCGTCATCCGCTCCGCCGAAACCAGGCAGGCGATGCACGAACTGGCCATGCGTCAGCGCGAGGCGTACGCCAAGTCGCTGCCCAAGGGCCGGGCGAAGCAGTTCAAGGAACTGAAGATCGAGGCCATCCTCGACACCCCGGTGAACATCGTCGTCACGGCCGACCCGACCCGCGGCGGCCGGCACACCCTGGGCCGCCACACCCAGCCGCAGATGGCGCCGTACTCCTCCGCGCTCGCGGTCGAGAACCTCTGGCTCGCGGCCCGCGCGGAAGGCCTCGGCGTCGGCTGGGTGAGCTTCTTTGACGAGCGCGAGATGGTGCGCGCCCTCGGCCTGCCCGAGCACCTGGAGATCGTCGCCTACCTGTGCGTGGGCTACGTCGACGAGTTCCCGGACGAGCCCGAGCTGATGCAGGCCGGTTGGTCCAAGCGCCGCCCGCTGTCCTGGGTGGTGCACGAGGAGACGTACGGCCGTCGCGCCCTGCCCGGCGAGGACCCGCACGACCTGCTCGCCGAGACCGTTGCGCAGATCCGCCCGCTGGACGCCAAGGCGCTCGGCGAGGCCTGGGAGCGGCAGAAGCGGATGACCAAGCCGGCCGGCGCGCTCGGCATGCTGGAGATCATCTCCGCGCAGCTGTGCGGCCTGTCCCGCCAGTGCCCGCCGCCGATCCCCGAGCCCGCGGCCGTCGCGGTCTTCGCCGGCGACCACGGGGTGCACGCCCAGGGCGTCACCCCCTGGCCGCAGGAGGTCACCGCCCAGATGGTGGCCAACTTCCTCGGTGGGGGAGCGGTCTGCAACGCCTTCGCCGGACAGGTGGGCGCCGAGGTCTGCGTCGTCGACGTGGGCGTCGCCGCCGACCTCCCGGCCACGCCGGGCCTGCTGCCCCGCAAGGTCCGCGCGGGCACCTCCGACATGACCGCCGGTCCCGCGATGAGCCGCGAGGAGGCCAAGCAGGCCATCGAGGTCGGCATCGAGACCGCCCGCGACCTGGTGGCGGCCGGGAACAAGGCGCTGCTCACCGGTGAGATGGGCATCGCGAACACCACCGCGTCCGCCGCCCTGATCTCCGTCTTCACGGGCGCCGATCCCGCCGAGGTCACCGGCCGGGGCACGGGCATCAACGACGAGACCCTCGCCCGCAAGACCGACGTGGTCCGCCGCGCCCTGGAACTGCACCAGCCGGACCCGGCCGACCCCATCGGCGTGCTCGCCGCGATCGGCGGCTTCGAGCACGCGGCCATCGTCGGCCTGCTGCTGGGCGGCGCCTCCCTGCGCACACCGGTCATCCTGGACGGCGTCAGCGCCGGCGCCGCCGCGCTGGTCGCCCGCGCCATCGCCCCCGAGGTGCTGGCGGCCTGCATCGCCGGCCACCGCAGCGCCGAACCGGGCCACGTCGCCGCCCTCAACAAGCTCGGCCTGCGCCCTCTGGTCGACCTCGACCTGCGCCTCGGCGAGGGCACGGGCGCGCTGCTCGCCCTGCCGCTGGTGCAGAGCACGGCCCGGGCGATGCACGAGGTGGCCACGTTCGACTCCGCGGGAGTGACGGAGAAGTAGCCGCGCGGAATCCACGATTCCCCGGCCGCCGGCCGCGTGTGGGGACGGACCGGACCCATGGTCCGTCCACAACGTGCCCTGGTGGTGCCCACGGCCCGGACCCGGCCACGCCGCCCAGCCACCGGACGCCCGGGCCGCCGCATCCCCCGACCGCGTAAAATCCGCACGTCAGGGCTATCGCACCGCCGCCGCAAGAGGAGCTCGCCTCATGGCCGAACACCCCGCCTACCCCGTAGGCCTCCGCCTGACCGGCCGCCGTGTGGTCGTCCTCGGCGGCGGGCAGGTCGCCCAGCGCCGCCTCCCGGCGCTCGTCGCGGCGGGCGCGGACGTCGTCCTCGTGTCGCCCGAGGCCACCCCCTCCGTGGAGGCGATGGCGGACACGGGCGAGATCACCTGGAAGCGGCGGCCCTACGAGGACGGCGACCTCGCCGACGCCTGGTACGCGCTGATCGCCACCAGCGACCACGACGCCAACACGCGCGCCTCGGCCGAGGCGGAGCGTCTGCGCGTGTGGTGCGTCCGCTCCGACGACGCCGACGCCGCGACCGCCTGGACCCCGGCCACCGGCCACAGCGAGGGCGTCACGGTCGCCGTGCTCACCACCAGCGCGCGCGGCCGCGACCCCCGGCACACCGCGGCCATCCGCGACGCGGTCGTGGAGGGCCTGCGCGACGGCACGCTGGTCGCCCCGCACCACCGCACCCGCACCCCCGGCGTCGCCCTGGTCGGCGGCGGCCCCGGCGACCCGGACCTGATCACGGTCCGCGGGCGCCGGCTGCTCGCCGAGGCCGACGTCGTCATAGCCGACCGGCTCGGCCCGCGCGACCTGCTCGCCGAACTCCCGCCGCATGTCGAGGTGATCGACGCGGCGAAGATCCCCTACGGCCGCTTCATGGCCCAGGAGGCGATCAACCACGCCCTCATCGAGCACGCCAAGCAGGGCAAGTCGGTGGTCCGGCTCAAGGGCGGCGACCCGTACGTCTTCGGCCGGGGCATGGAGGAGCTCCAGGCACTCGCCGAGGCCGGCGTTCCGTGCACGGTCGTCCCCGGCATCTCCAGCTCGATCTCGGTCCCGGGCGCGGCCGGCATCCCGGTCACCCACCGGGGGGTCGCCCACGAGTTCACCGTGGTCAGCGGGCATGTGGCGCCCGACGACGAGCGTTCCCTGGTCGACTGGCCGTCCCTGGCCAGGCTCACCGGCACGCTCGTCGTCCTGATGGGCGTCGACAAGATCGGCAGGATCGCCGAGACGCTCATGGCCCACGGCAAGTCCCCCGACACCCCGGTCGCCCTGGTCCAGGAGGGCACGACGGCCGCTCAGCGCCGGGTGGACGCGACCCTTGCGACGGTCGCCGAGACCGTACGCGCGCAGGACGTGAGGCCGCCGGCCGTCATCGTCATCGGCGAGGTCGTCGCGGTGGGCCCGCGCACCGAGGAGTGACCCCCGCCCACCCCAGCCGCCCCCACCGTCACCAGGACAAGGCAGTATCACCCGTGGCCGATCTCATCACCGTCGAGGACCCCGACGACCCGCGCCTGCGCGACTACACGGACCTGACCGACGTGGAGCTGCGCCGCAGGCGCGAACCCGCCGAGGGCCTGTTCATCGCCGAGGGCGAGAAGGTCATCCGCCGGGCCAGGGACGCCGGGTACGAGATGCGCTCGATGCTGCTGTCCGCGAAGTGGGTCGACGCGATGCGCGACGTCATCGACGAACTCACCGCACCCGTCCACGTGGTGAGCCCCGAACTCGCCGAACGGGTCACCGGCTACCACGTGCACCGCGGCGCCCTCGCCTCCATGCAGCGCAAGCCGCTGCCCACCGCGGCCGAGGTGCTGCGGACGGCCCGCCGGGTCGCGGTCATGGAGTCCGTCAACGACCACACCAACATCGGCGCCATCTTCCGCTCCGCCGCCGCCCTCGGCATGGACGCGGTCCTGCTCTCCCCGGACTGCGCCGACCCGCTCTACCGCCGCAGCGTGAAGGTCTCCATGGGCGCGGTCTTCTCCGTGCCGTACGCCCGTCTCGACACCTGGCCGAGGGGCCTGGACGCGGTCCACGAGGCCGGTTTCACGCTGCTCGCCCTCACCCCCGACGAGAAGGCCAAAACCCTGGACGAGGCCGCCCCGCACCGGATGGACCGGGTCGCGCTGATGCTCGGCGCCGAGGGCGCCGGACTGTCCCCCCGGGCCCTGGCCGCCGCCGACGAGTGGGTCCGCATCCCCATGTCGCACGGCGTCGACTCCCTCAACGTGGGCGCCGCAGCCGCGGTCGCCTTCTACGCGGTGACGACGGGCCGCCCTCAGCCATAGGCTTCGCCCAACGAGCCGACGCCCGGTTCAACGCACGTGGCGGCTCCCGCCGGCTTGCTCGACGAGTCGGTGTCCGACGTGACGCCCTGTGGGACCGCCGGGCGCCCGGGACGATCCGTGGCGGCTCCCGTCGGCCTCACGTCCGCCGTGGTCGCCCCCGTTTTTCACGCGGTGACGGGTCGTCCTCGGCGTAGGCCTTGCCGGACGGGTCGGCGTCCGGCCCGACGAGCCGTGATATCGCTGGGCGCCTGGGATGATCTTTGGCGGCTCCCGTCGGCCTCTGCGTCCGCCGTGGTCGTGGTGGCTTTTCACGCGGTGACGGGTCGTCCTCAGCCGTAGGCCCCGCCCGACGAGATGTGGCCTCCGCCCGACGAGCCGTTGCACCCGCCGCCCAAGGAGCCAGACGAGCGTTGCACCCGCCCGACACCTGACACCCGACGCCCGAGATCCTCCCCGGCGACTCCCGCCGTCCCCTACGGCTGCCGTGGCGACGGTGCCTCCGTCGTCTGCGCGTGCCGCTGCTCCCGGACGCCGTGGCCGTCGCCGCCCAGCCCCCGCGCGGGCCCCTGGCAGCCCTGCGCCGCCGCGATGCCGAGCGCGACCAGCAGCGTCACCACCACGAACACGATCAGACGCTGCCGCAGCAGCCTCGGATTGGCGGGCCGCAGGCCGCTCGACGTGCCGCGCGGCCCCGTCTGCCCGGCGCCGTCGCGCCGCACCGGACGGCTGCCGCTGCCCGAGCGCGAACCGCCCCGGGACGCCGGTGCCGGGCGCGAACCGCCCGTACGGGAGGGACCGCCGCCCCGGGACGAGCCGCCCGTGCGGGACGACGTGCCGCCCCGCGACGGAGGCACCGCGCCCTGTGGGGCGGGGGTGCCCGGCGGACGACGCCGGCCCCGCGCCTGCTCGGGCTGACCGGTTCGCCGGCGTCCCGGGTAGCTGTCGACCAGGGGGCCCGTCGACCGGTCAGCCTCCGCTCCACGCGGCGCGGGGGGCCGCGCCTCGTCCAGGTCCTGAGCCTCGCGCGCGGCGATCTCCTTCAGCCGCAGCGACAACTGCAGCGTGGTGGGGCGCTCCTCGGGGTCCTTCGCCAGACACGCCCGGACCAGCGGAGCGAGCGCGTCCGGCACGCCGTGCAGCTGCGGCTCCTCGTGCACCACGCGGTACAGCATCACCTCGGAACTGCCGTGCCCGAACGGCGAGTCGCCCGTCGACGCGTAGGCCAGGGTCGCCCCCAGCGAGAACACGTCGGTGGCCGGGGTGACCGCGGCGCCGCGCACCTGCTCCGGGGCGAGGAAGCCCGGAGAGCCGACCGCCGTGCCGACGTGTGTGAGCGTGGAGGCTCCGGTCGCCCACGCGATGCCGAAGTCGATGATCCGCGGCCCCTTGGGGGACAGCAGGATGTTGGAGGGCTTGAGATCACGGTGCACCACCCCGGCCTCGTGCACGGCTACCAGACCCTCGGACAGCGCGGCCCCGATCGCCGCCGTCTCCGCCGCGCGCAGGGCACCCTCTTCGGCCACCTTGTCGTGCAGGGAGGGCCCGGGCACGTACTGCGTGGCGAACCACGGCCGGTCCGCCTCCAGGTCCGCGGCCACCAGCCGCGCCGTGCACCCGCCCCGGATCCGCCGCGCCGCCGAGACCTCGCGCGCGAACCGCGAGCGGAACTCCTGGTCCTCCGCCAGATCCGGCCGGATGACCTTCAGCGCCACGCGCTGGCCCTTGCGGTCGGAGCCCAGGTAGACCACGCCCATCCCGCCCGCGCCGAGCCGTCGGTGAAGCCTGAACGAGCCGACGACGCGCGGGTCCTCGCGCCTCAGGCGCATCATCGCCATGTTCATCCCCGCTGCCCGGTCCCTGTGACGAGCCACAGCTTACGTATCCGGGACCGCCGGCGCGCAGAGGCCGCGCCCTCTCGACCCCATCGATTGTCCGCGCGAGACAGCGGATTTGACGGGCGGTCAACACGCTTGGGGCGAGCCCGTCTTGTGGTCCTTCCAGATCCCAACCGCCCGCAGGGGGAAGGAGGTTGGACCTGTGCCGGGCGGCCGTGGGGGCCGGGGGCGGACGGGCCCCGCCGCCGGGGGGAGCGGGCCCCGCGCCGGGGTGCGGCCGAGGTGAGCGAAGTCACGCACAGCGGGGGCGGCTCATCCGGTGACCGGTGAGGGCGGCGGTGCCGCGGGCGACCCCTCCGGGAAGACCCCGAGGCCCGGAGACATGTCTCCACCCAGGGGAGTAGTCCCCGGCGCACGGCTCATCCTCCGGGAGGCCCTCCAATCGGTACGAGGGCATGACGCCCCGGATGCGCCGCGCACCTAGATTTGAGGTCAAGCGGCGGGTGCGGCACTCGTCCCCCGAGGTCAAGCACCCGCCGCTGCCAACGACAACCGAGACGGTCAGGAGAGGGACCATGGCCCTGACGGCACCGCGGACGCTGCTCCGCGCACAGGAGCGCCTCACGCGCCCCCACCGTACGGGCCGCCGCCACCCCCTGGTGGCGACGCTGATGGCCCTTCCCCTGGCGGCCCTGCTCCTGCTCGTCTTCGACGGCTGGAACACAGTGGCCACACAGGCGTCGTCCGTGGGTGTGATGCTGGGGCGCTGAGCGGCGACCCCAGGCCCGGAAGAGCGGTCCGGGCGGGGACATCCATCCATGAAACCCCGTGGGGACGGGGGTGCGGCGGACGGCAGAATGCCGGCGCAGCTGGGGAGCTGCGCCGGCATTGCCCTGTGCCCCCGCGGCCCGGCCCGGTCACGTGGAACCCCGGCCCCGATCACGTGGAACGACGAAGCCCCCGGCCGTACGCGACGGCCGGGGGCTTCGTGGTGTGTGGACGATACTGGGATTGAACCAGTGACCTCTTCCGTGTCAGGGAAGCGCTCTCCCGCTGAGCTAATCGTCCTCAAGATCATGATCACGGGTAGGGATCACGATCCGTGTGCGCGATACTGGGATTGAACCAGTGACCTCTTCCGTGTCAGGGAAGCGCTCTCCCGCTGAGCTAATCGCGCGGGTAAGGATCTTCGGCAGATCCAGTGGACGATACTGGGATTGAACCAGTGACCTCTTCCGTGTCAGGGAAGCGCTCTCCCGCTGAGCTAATCGTCCTTGGAGGTGGAGACGGGATTTGAACCCGTGTAGACGGCTTTGCAGGCCGTTGCCTCGCCTCTCGGCCACTCCACCAGGAGTACAGGGGATCCGGGAGATCCCCTCTTCCTACGAGCGGACGACGAGGCTCGAACTCGCGACCTCAACCTTGGCAAGGTTGCGCTCTACCAACTGAGCTACGTCCGCCTGTCGTTTCGGTCCGCTTGCGCGGCCCGGCGACGTGTTGAACTCTAGCGGATTCCCGGGCCAGTACAAAAACGCGTTTGCGCAGCGTGCTGCGCTGCGCCCGCTCGGCGACGCGGCCGGGGGCCCGGAACGACACGCCCGGACCGCCCGGGACGGCGCCCGCCATAGACTCGACGGCGTGCTCGACCTGCCTCCTCTTGCCCGTTTCGGCGACCGTGTCGCCACCGGCCTGACCGATGTCACCAGCGATCCCGCGGCCCTGGACTCCAGCGGTTTCTGGGCCGTCGCCGCGGACTACGAGGGCCGGCTGACCTGCGCCCGCTTCCGTGACGTGCGGGAGGAACCCGTCCCCGCTCCCGTCCCGGGCCGGTGGCGCGGCCCGGCGGCCGGTGACTGGACCTCTTCCCTCGGCCACGCCGCGTACACGGCCGGCGTGCGCCGCGTCCGCGAGCACATCGCGACCGGCGAGGTCTACCAGGTGAACCTCTGCCGCGTGCTCGGCGCGCCGGTCGCCCCCGACGCCGACGTGGACGCCCTGACCGCCGTACTGGCCCGCGGCAACCCGGCACCGTATGCGGGAACGATTCGCCTGCCGGGGCACGGGGTGGAGATCGCCACCGCGTCCCCCGAGCTCTTCCTGCGCCGCGACGGCCGGACCGTCGAGTCCGGCCCGATCAAGGGCACCGCCCGCACCGAGGCGGAACTCCTGGCCAAGGACTACGCCGAGAACGTGATGATCGTGGACCTGGTCCGCAACGACATCGGGCGCGTCTGCGCCACCGGCAGCGTCACCGTCCCCGACCTGTGCGTCGTCGAGAAACACCCCGGACTGGTCCACCTCGTCTCCACGGTCCGCGGCGAGCTGTGCGAGGGCGCGGGCTGGCCCGAGCTGCTCGACGCCGCCTTCCCGGCCGGCTCGATCACCGGAGCCCCCAAGTCGAGCGCCGTCAGGATCATCGACGCGCTGGAGACCGCGCCCCGCGGCCCCTACTGCGGCGGCATCGGCTGGGTCGACGCCGACCGCGGTACGGGCGAGCTGGCCGTCGGCATACGCACCTTCTGGATCGACCGCGCCGCCGGCACGTCCGTCCTGCGTTTCGGCGCCGGTGCCGGGATCACCTGGGACTCGGACCCCGAGGGCGAGTGGCGGGAGACCGAGCTGAAGGCGGCCCGGCTGCTCGCGGTAGCGTCAGGCACGTACGAGGAAAGTGGAGAGGGACTGCAACGGTGAAGATCTGGCTCGACGGCGCGCTGCGGGACATCGAGTCCGCCCGTGTCTCCGCGTTCGACCACGGGCTGACCGTGGGCGACGGCATCTTCGAGACGGTGAAGGCGCTCGACGGCAAGCCGTTCGCGCTCACCCGTCATCTGGACCGGCTCACCCGGTCCGCCCGCGGCCTGGGCCTGCCCGACCCCGACCACGACGAGCTGCGCCGCGCCTGCGCCGCCGTGCTCGAGGCCAACCCGATGCCGCTGGGCCGGCTGCGCATCACCTACACCGGCGGTCAGGGTCCCCTCGGCTCCGACCGGGGGGACCACGGCCCGACGCTGCTGGTCGCCCTCGGCGAGACCACCCGCCGCCCCGACTCCACCGCCGCCGTCACGGTGCCCTGGACCCGCAACGAGCGCGGCGCCCTCACCGGCCTGAAGACCACCTCGTACGCCGAGAACGTCGTCGCGCTCGCCCGCGCCCACCAACACGGCGCCACCGAGGCCCTGTTCGGCAACACCGTCGGACGGCTCTGCGAGGGCACCGGCTCCAACGTCTTCGTCGTCCTCGACGGGGAGATCCACACCCCGCCGCTCGCCTCCGGCTGCCTCGCCGGGATCACCCGCGCCCTCACGATCGAGTGGACGGGCGCGAAGGAGACCGACCTGGCGCTGGACGTCCTGAGCCGGGCCGAGGAGGTCTTCCTCACCTCCACCCTGCGCGACATCCAGGCCGTGCACCGTGTCGACGACCGCGAACTGCCGGACGCCCCGGGCCCGGTGACCGCCAAGGCCATGCGGATCTTCGACGAACGCTCGGCACACCGACTGGACCCCTAGGGCCTCTCGTTTGGATCATGCCGGGCTCGCGGGGCCTGGCATCGTTCCCCCAAGCTCTTCGAGCAGGGGGTATCCCCAGCCGCGTTGTCGTCGGTCGGCAGGGCGGAGCCCTGCCGCCCTCCTCCGCCGTGCGATGCACGGCACCGGACCCCGCTCCCTGATCCGGCCTGATCCAAACGAAAGACCCTGGACACGGCGGTCCGGATCCGCACACGCGGGCCATAATCGGCTGCCGCGTCGTGCCGCAGCGGGTAGAACATCCCTGATGACCACGACCCTGCGGCCGACCGAGCCGCTGCAGCAGAACGCCGACGGAACCCGTTCACGCCGCTACCAGGTGTGCGTGAACAGCCGTCCGGTCGG
Organism: Streptomyces sp. 6-11-2; assembly: GCF_006540305.1. Lineage (GTDB taxonomy): Bacteria > Actinomycetota > Actinomycetes > Streptomycetales > Streptomycetaceae > Streptomyces. The sequence goes on from NZ_BJOR01000001.1 coordinate 5,875,467, forward strand.
CGGGATACACCTCGCCACGCACCCCGTCTTCGGGCCCTCCGTCGCCCGGGTCCTCGACCTGCACATCGACGAACCGGACCGCCGCCGGGGCCGCGGCACGGTGGCCGCGCTCGCCGCCGAGGAGGTGGTGCGCGGCTGGGGCTGCAAGCGGATCGAGGCCGCCGTGCCCGCCGACACCGAGGCCGCGGTCCGGCTGGTCACGGCGCTCGGCTACGTCGAACGCAACCGCACCATGGAGAAGCGGCTGGACGCCACCGCGCCCGAACTGCCCGCCGGCAGCCGGGGCAGGCCCATGACCCCGGCCGAGTACGGCCCGTGGCTCGAAGACGGCAAGCGCGGCTACGCGCAGAGCTGGATCGACCGCGGTGTGCCCGCCGACGAGGCATGGGCCAAGTCGGAGGAGGACCACGCCCGGCTGCTGCCCCAGGGCCCCGACACCCCGGGCATGGTGCTCAGCGTCCTGGAGCACGAGGGCACCCCGGTCGGCACGCTGTGGGTGGCGGTCACCGAGGAGCGGGCCTTCGTCTACGACGTCGAGGCCGACGAGCGCTTCCGCGGCCGGGGCCACGGCCGCTCCCTGATGCTGCTGGCCGAGGCCCAGGCGCTGGCCGCGGGCAGAAGCGTCCTGGGCCTCAACGTCTTCGCGGGTAACACCCCGGCCGAGCGGCTGTACGAGTCCCTCGGCTACCGGCCCGTGCTGCGCGCCGTCTACAAGGAACTGCTCTGAGGAACCGCTTCGGCACTCCGTGCGAACGGGGGCGACGGACGGGCCGGTCAGTTCCCCTGCCCGGCCTCGGCCAGCAGCCGGTCCACGATCTCCTCGACGCGCTCGCGCAGCCCCTCCTGGCTCTTGCCGCCGTCCAGGCGCTCGCCCCCGACCACGTACGTCGGCGTGCCGGTCACGCCGATCGCCTTGCCCTCGGCCTGGTCGGCGTCGATGATCAGGATGTGCCGGCCGTCGATCAGCGCGGTGTCGAACTCCTCGGCGTCCAGGCCCAGTTCACGTGCCACCTCGATCAGGACGGGCTCGCCCTCGCGGGCCAGCCGCTCGACCCGGCCCAGCACCGCCTCCACGTACGGCCACCCCTGCCCCTGCTCGGCGGCCTCCTCCGCGGCCTGCGCGGCGGCGAAGGAGTGCTGGTGCTTCTCCAGCGGGAAGTGCCGCAGCCGCAGCTCCAGCCGGTCGCCGTACCGGGCACGCAGGGCACGCAGGTCATCGAGCGCGGTACGGCAGTCGGGGCACTGGAGCTCGCACCAGACGTCGAGGACCGGGACGGGGGCGTGGGCGGGGGAGGAGTCGCTCATGGGGACAGTCTCCCAGGCCCCTGGCGGGCGCCCCAACCGGGATCACACGTCGTACGCCCCACCGGGACCTGCGGAGGAGACGACCCGGAGATCCCCCTGAAGTCCGCCCGGAACATGGCCTCCCCGGCGGTGGGCGGTGCAGGATGGAAGGGACGAACCACCCCGACCGGTGAGCCTGCCTGGAGGACCGGATGATCGCCGAGACCGTATGTTCCGCCGTTTCCGCGGCCGGCCTGGGCATCGCCGCCGTCACGGCGTACCGGCGGCGCTTCCTCGCCGCGGCCCGTATCGCCGCCTACTCCCTGATCCCGGTCGGCCTGGCGATGACCGGAATCGTCGGCTGGCTGGCCGACACCGCCCTCAGCCCGACCGCCTGGGCGGGATTCGGCCTGCTCGGCGCCGCCTGGCTGCTCTTCGCGACGACCCGGGCGGTGGAGCGCCGCCGCGGCGGCACGCGCACGGAGCGCAAGGAGACGACCCGGACGGCGGAGCGGGGAGCGGTGGCTCCGGCGGCGTCGGCGCCGTCCCTGGGACCGGCCGCCCGCACCTCCGGCCGGCCCGCCGCGAAGCCGGCGGCGTCCGGGGGCGAGGACGACTTCAGCGACATCGAGGCGATCCTGAAGAAGCACGGCATATGACGGTGATCATGGGTGCGCCCGTAAGTGATCACGGTCCGCGCCGAAGCGGACCGAAGATCACGGAATCCGGCTGACTCCCGCACAATCCTGGTGTGTTGATCGCGTCAGCCGTGGCGGCTGCGTCATCATCGCCCCGAGATGGTGGACACGACACAGAGCGAGTCCGCGCCGAAGCAGGACGAGCCGCGCGGATGTCTCTTCGCCCTTTCCCAGCCGCCGCTGATGATCTTCCTTGCGGTGATCGGGTGTCTGCTGCTCATGGCTTCGTTGCACGACCTGCTGTTGCTGTGAGCCGTATCCGTGGGTCCTCGGCGTCACCCGCCGGGGACCACGACAACCATCGGCACGGCGCCGGGACGGCCCGGACAGGTCCGTCACCCGGCCCCCCCCGCTCAGCCGGCCGCCTCCTTGCGGCGCGCCCGGTAGGCGGCCACATGCAGACGGTTGCCGCACGTACGGCTGTCGCAGTACCGCCGCGAGCGGTTGCGGGACAGATCGACGAAGGCACGCCGGCAGTCGGGAGCCTCGCAGCGCCGCAGCCGCTCCCGCTCCCCGGCCACCACGAAGAACGCGAGCGCCATCCCGCAGTCGGCGGCCAGGTGGTCGGCCACGGAGGCACCGGGCGCGAAGTAGTGCACGTGCCAGTCGTACCCGTCGTGGTCCGTCAGCCGGGGCGTGGTGCCCGCGGCGGCCACCAGCTCGTTGATCATGCCCGCGGCCGTCCGGCAGTCCGGGGCCGCGAAGATCCCCGCGAACCGGCCGCGGATCCTGCGCACTGCGGAGAGATCGAACTCCGACAGCACACCCACATCGCTCATCTTGTGGTTCGCCACGAAATCCGCGAGCGCCGCGACGTCCTCCAGCCCGTCCGGTGCCCCGTCGTCCTCCGGTGCGGTGTTCACCAGATCCACCACGGTGTCCAGCGCGCACCGGGTGTCGTGGGTGATCAGCACGTTTCGCTCCCTGACCTGGGGATCGGGCACACGCCCGCCGATGCAGGCCGATGGTAGTGGCTCCACGCGCCCCCGAGCAGCTCACGGCGCCGCCGCTGCGGCCACGCGAGCACATCGGCACCAGCCCCCGCGGGAGACCGGTGCCGATGTGTTCGCGTATGCGGTTGTCCTGGCCCGAGCCGTCTCCCCGAGTGGACGGCGACGGGCAGCTTGAAGGGTTTCGACGGGCCTGCTCCTAACTCTCCGCGAGGATGTGCGACAGCTCCTGATCCAGATCGAAGTGCCGGTGTTCCGTGCCGGGGGGCACGGCCGCGTCCGTTCGCTTCAGGAAGGACTCCAGGGCCCGCGCAGGGGCCTCGAGCAGGGCTTCGCCCTCCGGAGAGCTCAGGGCGATGCACACGACGCCCTGGCCATGGCTGCGCGAAGGCCAGACACGGACGTCTCCGGTACCCGTGGGTCGGTGAAGCCCCTCGGCGAGGAGGTCGCGGGCGAACACCCACTCGACGGTCTCCTCGGCTCCGGTATGGAAGGTGGCGTGCACGGCGTAGGGGTCGGCCGTGTCGTACCGCAGGCCTGCGGGGACAGGCAGAGAGGACTCGCTCGATACAACGAGGCGCAGGTGCAGCTCGCAGCTGACCGTGGTGTTCATAAGCGCCAGGGCCTTTCGCTCAGTGTGCGCTCGGGGATTCGCACGTCGGCGAAATCGACATGCCACCTACGGTGCCGTTGTAAACCCCTCTGAGTGTTTTGCTTGGCTTTACGTAACTCTTCCGGCCGAGGGTGTGTTCGTACGGTACGCCCATTCCGGTGACCGGATTCTCGTCCGGTACGGTTGAAACGTATGAATACGGGGAGTGACGAACCGCAGAAGTCGGCCGAGGAGCCGGAAGGGGCGGAGGTCGAGGCGGAGGCGGAGGAGGCGCGGGGCCGGCGGGGGCTGGGGTCGCGGGCTCCCGCGTTCGTCCGGTCACGCCGCGTGCTGCACCTGGGCTGGCAGGTGGGGATCTTCCTCGTCGGACTCCTGGTCGTGATCGCCGGCGTCGTCATGCTCGCGCTGCCCGGACCGGGCTGGCTGGTGATCTTCGGCGGCATGGCGATCTGGGCCACCGAGTTCGTCTGGGCCCAGCTGGTGCTGCGCTGGACCAAGCGCAAGGTCACCGAGGCAGCCCAGCAGGCCCTCGACCCCGAGGTGCGCCGCCGCAACATCGCGCTTACCCTGATCGGCCTGGTGATCGTCGCCGCGCTGGTCGGGGTGTACGTCTGGAGGTTCGGTTTGGTGCCGCCCTGGGGCGTCGGCGGCCGCTGAACGCGGCGGGTGGCGTCCCGTTGCTCGCCGGGCCGTGGTCCCGGGCATCCCCTGACATGCGGTAATGTTCTCTCTGTGCCCGGGCGATTAGCTCAGTGGGAGAGCGCTTCGTTCACACCGAAGAGGTCACTGGTTCGAACCCAGTATCGCCCACCCGGAACCGGCGGCCCGTCTGCGATCACGCGGACGGGCCGTTGGTCTATGTCTGAGGCGCCAGAGAGCGCGGTGACGATCCGTTACTTCTGAGTGGAGCGCCGGCGAACGCGCCGAGAAGTCGACCCTCTCCGTCCCGTTCTTCCCGAAGAAGTATTTGAGGATCAAGGAGAAGGCCGACTTCCGGGACTATGTCCCATTCCGGGAGAAGTGCCGGACGCCGTCGGAGGAAATCCCCGGACCTTTTCCAAAACGCCGTCACCTTTCTTCATGGGTACGGAAGAAGAGATCCCGAACCGCGGGCGTCCGGGCCAGACTCGTTCCATGGACTGGACCCACTACCGCTTCCGCACCCGGTGGACCCTGCCCGCACCGCCCGACGCCGTCTACCGGGCGCTGGAGCGGGTCGAGGACTACCCGCACTGGTGGCGGCAGGTGCGCGAGGTGACCCGGACCGACCCGGCGACCGGCGTCATCCGGATCCGTTCCCTCCTGCCCCACGACCTGACCTTCACCGCGCGCGAGGTGCGCCGCGAGCCGGCCGCCGGAGTCCTGGAGGCCGCGCTCACCGGGGACGTCGACGGCTGGGCGCGCTGGACGCTCACCGCGCACGGCACCGGCACCCTCGCCCGCTACGACCAGATCGTCGACGTGAACAAACCGCTGCTCAGGCGGCTCGCCGTGCCCGGCCGGCCCCTCTTCCGCGCCAACCACCGGCTGATGATGCGAGCCGGACGACGCGGACTGGCCGCCCACCTGGAAGCGGTTTGAACGAACGCGCCGCGGGCCTGTATGGTTCAGTGCGTTCCCGGGCGATTAGCTCAGTGGGAGAGCGCTTCGTTCACACCGAAGAGGTCACTGGTTCGAACCCAGTATCGCCCACCGGGTAAGGCCGGTCCGCACAGGCGGACCGGCCTTTCACATGCCTAGTGCTGTGACCGGAAAGGTTCACCGGCTCGCGACGCCCGGCACGGCACTCCCCCAGCCTTCGGCCGGGGGTACCCCCACGCCGCGTTGTCGCATCACCCGAGTACATCCAGTACGCGGGCAATGCTCCGCCTTGCGATGCTCCCCCACTGCCTGAACGGCGTGGGAGGTGCCCCCAGCACCGGACGCCGCGAGCTTCCCGGCAAACCTTCCCGGCCACAGCACTAGGCGGCCGCCGCCGGCAGGTCCGGACGCAGCGGCCACGACGGGTCCACCGTCTCCTCCGTCCCGCTGCGGGCGAACCACGCCTGAAGACCGCGGGCCTGCGCCGCGTGCCATCCCGTCTGCAGCGTGTGCAGTTCCGCCGGGGTCAGCTGTTCCAGGCGGGCCGCGAAGTGGCGGCCGAGCGCGCGGACCACCTCCAGCGCGGCCAGGGCGTCCGCCGCCGCGTCGTGCGCGTCCTGCAAGGCCACGCCGTAGTGCGCGCACAGGTCGGTGAGGGTGCGCCTGCCCTTGCGGTAGCGGTCGAGATGCTTGTCCAGCACCCGCGGATCCAGCACCCGCAGCGGCGACGCCTCGAACCAGCGCTCCAGCGACGAGGCCCGATGGCGGCGCAACTCCCGGTCCAGCAGCGTCAGATCGAACGGCGCGTTCATCACCACCAGCGGCCGCCCCAGAGCGGCCTGCTCCGCCAGCTCCTCGGCCAACTCGTACACCACCGGCGCCGGCCAGCGCCCGTTGCGCTGGAGGTGCTCGTCGGTCAGCCCGTGCACCGCCGTCGCCGCCTCCGGAACCGGCACGCCCGGGTTCACCAGCCAGCGGTGAACCCGCGGCCGGAAGCCCGGGCCGTCCTGGACGACGACGGCGGCCGACACGATGCGGTCGGTCTCGACGTCGACGCCCGTCGTCTCCGTGTCGAACGCGGCCAGAGGCCCCTCGTACCAGCACGTCATACGCCCACAACTCCTCGGTCCACCCGGGCAGCTGACGCGGCGTCTCCTGCGTTCGCCTTCTGCCCGTTTGGTGATACCCGGGCTGTTTGCGCCGTACGCCGGAAGGACACAACAGGAGTGCGGGTCTTTGCAGTTCACGCGCCCGCAGCGGGGATTCACCAATCGTGGAAGGCTGTTTGTCATGGTGATGGCGCAGCCCGAGCGGGGCGGGCTGCTGCCCGAGCGCGCGAGCGCCCCACGGGGCACACTCGCCACCACCGCCTGCATGGAGACACTTCAGGTGGGCTATCTGCACGCGGTCGCCGCGGCGGCCGGCTGCTCGCTGTCGCAGCCCTTCCCCGACAACGGCATCGACTGGCACGTCAGCCACAGCGCCCCCGGTCACACCGTCGACGACGAGGTGACCATCAAGGTGCAGCTGAAGTGCACCTACCAGGTACCGCCCAACCCCCCGGGCCGGTTCTTCTCCTTCACGCTCGACAACGCCCACCTGGCGAAACTCGCCCGTACCCCGGTCTCGGTGCACAAGATCCTCGTCGTGATGATCGTGCCCCGGTCGCAGGACCAGTGGCTGCGCGCCGGCCACGACCGGCTCGACCTCAGACACTGCTGCTACTGGGTCAACCTCGCCGGCCACCCCGTCACCGGCCGGCACCGCACCACCGTGCGGATCCCGACCTCGCGCATCTTCGACGACCGGGCCCTGTGCGAGATCATGACGCGGGTCGGGACGGGAGGCAGACCATGACACACCGCCCCCTCGACCAGCCGCTGCGACCGGTGCGACCGCACCCCGTCGGCGCCCACCGCAACCGCCTCCCCGCGCCCTCCGACGTCGACCCCGCCGTCCTCGGGGCCCTGCTGCGCCGGCACGGCTGGCAGCGGCGCGGCGGCGCCGCCGGCCGCTACGGCCGCTGGACCCCGCCCGGCCCCGGCGGCGCCGGCACCAGCCTGCTCGTGCCCGAGAGCCGCGCCTTCCCCGACAGCGACGACCTGCTCGGCGAGGCACTGGACGCCCTCGCCCGCAGCGGCACACCCTCCGCGCGCGAGGTACTGGTCGCGCTCAGCCTGCCCAGCGACGAGATCCGCTGGTGGCGGGACGTGCCGGAGGGGCCTGCCGACGCCGCCGGCTGGACCGTCGAGGAACGGCTGCGCGGCGCCGCCCGGCAGATGCTGCTCGCCGCCGCGCTCGCCACACGCGCGCGTGCCGGCTACCATGGCGCCCGCCACCGGCGTACGGCCGCAGCGTGCCTGGACCACGTCCTCGTCGGCTCCGCCGCCGACGGCCGCGGCCTGACCGCCTTCGTCCCCGTCGACCCCGGACGCCCCCTGGCCGTATGCCTCCACCAGGCCCTGTACGCCGTCCGCGAGGCCGTCGACTACCGCCGGGCCACCGGCGCCATGGACGCCTTCGACGGCGCCGTCCGCGCGGGCGCCAGCCGTGAGCTCACCGAGGCCGTCGCCGCCCTCGTCCGCGGCACCGAGGGCGCGCGCGTCGCCGTCGAGTGGGCGCCCGCCGCGGGCGTCCCCGAGGCCTGCGCGGCCGCCGCAGAGGCCGTCGAGTTCTCGCCGGGCGACCTGCCCGTGCTGCGTGAGGCGGGCGCCCGCTATCTGCACGCCGAACCGTCGGTGCCCGCGCGGATCACCGGCACCGTGGTGCGGCTGCGCCGAGCGCAACCACGCGGCGAGGGCACCGTACGGCTGCGGGTGCTCGCGGGCGCAGAAGTGCCGTACGTGCGCGCGACCCTGGACGAGGAGGACTACCGCATCGCCGGGCACGCCCACCTCGTCGGACTGCCCGTGCGGGTGCTCGGACGGCTGGAGAGCCGCGGCGGCTTCCGCCGGCTCACGGGCGCCTCCGGCGTCGTACCCGTGCAGGTGGACGACGAGGAGCGGGACCGGCTGATGAAGTCGTTGCAGGAGAACGCCAAGGACACGGACTGCTTCGAGGAGGCGTGCGGCGGGGACGACCGCGACTGACGCGGACGACCGCGACCGACCGTGGACCGTGCGTAATCGTTTCGCGGTCACGGGCCCGGGGTCGGTACGATCCCAGTCATGCGCGCGCTCCAGGTATGGCGCCGCACCCCACCTGCAGTCAGGAGAGACCGGTGTCAGACGTCCGTGTGATCATCCAACGCGATTCCGAGCGGGAAGAGCGCACGGTGACGACGGGCACCACGGCCGCCGACCTCTTCGCCGGCGAGCGCTCGATCGTCGCCGCGCGCGTCGGTGGCGAACTCAGGGACCTCGCCCACGAGATCGAGGACGGCGAGACCGTCGAGGGCGTCGAGATCTCCTCCGAGGACGGCCTCAACATCCTGCGCCACTCCACCGCGCACGTCATGGCGCAGGCCGTGCAGGAGATCTTCCCCGAGGCCAAGCTGGGCATCGGCCCGCCGGTCAGGGACGGCTTCTACTACGACTTCGACGTCGAGAAGCCGTTCACGCCCGAGGATCTCAAGGCCATCGAGAAGAAGATGCAGGAGATCCAGAAGCGGGGCCAGCGCTTCTCCCGCCGCGTCGTCACCGACGAGGCCGCCCGCGAGGAGCTGGCCGACGAGCCGTACAAGCTGGAGCTGATCGGTCTCAAGGGGTCGGCTTCGCACGATGACGGAGCGGACGTCGAGGTCGGCGCCGGCGAGCTGACGATCTACGACAACCTGGACGCCAAGACCGGCGAGCTGTGCTGGAAGGACCTCTGCCGCGGTCCCCACCTGCCCTCCACCCGGCTGATCCCGGCGTTCAAGCTGATGCGCAACGCCTCGGCGTACTGGCGCGGCAACGAGAAGAACAAGCAGCTCCAGCGCATCTACGGCACCGCCTGGCCGTCCAAGGACGAGCTGAAGGCGCACCTGGACTTCCTCGCCGAGGCCGAGAAGCGCGACCACCGCAAGCTGGGCAACGAGCTGGACCTGTTCTCCATCCCCGAGCAGATCGGCTCCGGCCTGGCGGTCTTCCACCCCAAGGGCGGCATCATCCGCCGGGTGATGGAGGACTACTCGCGCCGCCGCCACGAGGAGGAGGGCTACGAGTTCGTCTACACCCCGCACGCGACCAAGGGGAAGCTCTTCGAGACCTCGGGCCACCTGGACTGGTACGCCGAGGGCATGTACCCGCCCATGCAGCTCGACGAGGGCGTGGACTACTACCTCAAGCCCATGAACTGCCCGATGCACAACCTGATCTTCGACGCGCGCGGGCGGTCGTACCGGGAACTGCCCCTGCGGCTCTTCGAATTCGGCACGGTCTACCGCTACGAGAAGTCGGGTGTCGTGCACGGCCTGACCCGTGCCCGCGGCTTCACCCAGGACGACGCGCACATCTACTGCACCCGCGAGCAGATGGCCGACGAGCTCGACAAGACGCTCACCTTCGTGCTGAACCTGCTGCGCGACTACGGCCTGACCGACTTCTACCTGGAGCTTTCCACCAAGGACCCGGAGAAGTACGTCGGCTCCGACGAGGTCTGGGAGGAGGCCACCGAGACCCTGCGCCAGGTCGGCGAGAAGCAGGGCCTGCAGCTGGTGCCGGACCCGGGTGGCGCGGCGTTCTACGGCCCGAAGATCTCCGTCCAGGTCAAGGACGCGATCGGCCGCACCTGGCAGATGTCGACGGTCCAGCTCGACTTCAACCTGCCAGAGCGCTTCGACCTGGAGTACACGGCCGCGGACGGCACCAAGCAGCGCCCGGTCATGATCCACCGCGCGCTGTTCGGAAGCATCGAGCGGTTCTTCGCGGTCCTGCTGGAGCACTACGCGGGCGCGTTCCCGGCGTGGCTGGCGCCCGTCCAGGCGGTCGGGATTCCGGTGGGCGACGCCCACGTGGAGTACCTCCAGAAGTTCGCCGCGGACGCGAAGAAGAAGGGCCTGCGCGTCGAGGTGGACTCCTCCTCGGACCGCATGCAGAAGAAGATCAGGACGCATCAGAAGCTCAAGGTGCCGTTCATGATCATCGTCGGTGACGACGACATGAACGCGGGCACGGTGTCGTTCCGCTACCGCGACGGTTCCCAGGAGAACGGCATTCCGCGTGACGAGGCGCTGGCGAAGCTCCTCGACGTGGTGGAGCGCCGCGTACAGGTGTGATGCGGCGCCCAGCGACATAGGTCTTCAGGCCCCCGGGGTATCCCCGGGGGCCTTTGCCTGCCCGCAGGCCGCACGCCATATGCTGCACGCATGACGAGTGAGCCGGAGCAGCAGATCGGAGTGGGGACGCAGGACGCGTTCCAGCGCCTGTGGACGCCCCATCGGATGGCCTACATCCAGGGCGAGAACAAGCCGAGCGGCCCCGGTGCCGACGACGGCTGCCCCTTCTGCTCGATCCCGGCCAAGTCCGACGAGGACGGGCTGATCGTCCGGCGCGGCGAGCTGGTGTACGCGGTACTCAATCTGTACCCCTACAACGGCGGCCACCTGATGACCGTGCCCTACCGTCACGTCGCCGACTACACCGACCTGACCGAGGCGGAGACCGCGGAGCTGGCGGAGCTGACCAAGCAGGCGATGCGGGCGCTGCGCGCCGCCTCCGGCGCCCATGGCTTCAACATCGGCATGAACCAGGGCACGGTCGCCGGCGCCGGTATCGCCGCCCATCTGCACCAGCACATCGTGCCCCGCTGGGGCGGTGACACGAACTTCATGCCGGTGGTCGGCCACACGAAGGTGCTGCCGCAGCTTCTCGCCGACACCCGCAAGATGCTCGCGGAGGCCTGGCAGGAGTAGTCCGTCCGGCGGGCGTACGCCTCACGCGTCGTAGGAGTCGGCCTTCCTCGGCGACACGTCCTGGACGGCGCCGCTGAGGACCGCGGAGCGGGAGCCGAACTTCTCGACGTTCACGCCGTTCTCCTTGAGGACCTTGAGCGCCGCGGCGTGCACCACCCGCAGCACGGGGGTGGCGGCGCGCAGCGCGTCGTCGGCCATGAAGCGGTGCCGCCAGGGCTGGTCGGCCCAGGCGTGCCGCAGGCCGAACGGCTCGGGCAGGGTGAGGCTGCCGCCGAGCCACTTCAGCAGCGGCGGGTACCAGGACAGGGGGGCGCGGGCGGCGAGCCGTACCACCTCGTCGGCGTCGATCAGGGGCAGTTTCACCTTGCGGGTCTCCCAGAAGCGGAGCGCCTTCTGGACCTCCTTCTCCTTGGCCGCCGGTTTCTCGTTGAACAGGGGGTTGACCGGTCCCAGGGCGTGGCCGGTGACCTCGATGCGCAGGGTGTCGTGCAGCACCGTCACGGTGACCAGCATGGTGATCACCAGATGGCCGTCCCAGAGGGTCCACTGGACCCCGAGGTAGTGGCGGTCGCCGCTGCCGAACTGCTGCTTGTTGCAGATGTCCTGTATGGCGTGCGTCCTGACGGTGTACGTCTCGACGTCGGTGCCGCTCGGCCGGGAGACCTCCTTGGCGTTCTCCCCGATCGGTGTGACGACCCAGTGGGTGACGGTCGGCTTGGGGAAGCCGCCGGTGTTGACGGAGGTGCGTTCGAGCATGGCCAGGCCGCCCTGGATCGCGGTGATGACGTCCCAGCTGCGGAAGGGGTGGAACTCCTTGCCCGGTTCGGCGGAGACCAGTTCCTCGGCCAGCTGCCAGCTGCCCCAGCGGGTGCCCATGCCGAGTATGCCCTTGGGCCCGGCGTAGAAGACGGAGTTGGAGCGCTGCTCGGCGCTGAGCCGGGCGAGTTCCTTGCGTACTTGTTCGGCCGCGTCGCCGGGGTTGCCCGGAACGGCTTCGGGGATCTTGGCGCCCACGCCGCCGCCGGTCAGGAGGCCTTCCCAGCGCGCCCGCAGTTCGCGCGCCGAGCGTTCGCAGATCTGCTTGGCCCAGAACCAGCCGATCACGGGCATGACGACCGCCGCGCGTGCGTACCAGGCCCAGAAGTCGGTGAAGGGCATCCTGATCAGGAAGAGCACGGCGAGTGCGGCCATGGCGACCAGCAGGGTGTTGGCGAGCGCGCCGGCTCGTTTGTCCTCACGTTTGCCGATGGTGGCGCGCAAGGTGAACACGAGCAGCCACACGAAGAGGCCGGGCAGGAAGAGCAGCCCGCACAGTACCGTCACCGCCGTCAGCCAGTTGTCGCGGTCGCGGCGGATGCGGTGGGCGGCCAGGCAGTGCTCCACGACGACCTGGGGTTCGAGGCCGAAGGACTGGATGAGCGGTTTGCGCCCGGCGCCGAGCATGCGGTCGATCACCGCGCGGGAGAAGGCCTCGCCGAACCTGGGGCGGAAGATCTTCGCCCAGGGGCGCGGCAGACTGACCTTGGACTGGTGCCATTCGTTGTCCGCGGCCAGGATCTTGGTCACTTCGTCGTCCCGGTAGGCGGCCGCGGCGAGCGCGTTGGTCGCCGCCGTCTGCCCCGCCGAGCCGGACAGGGGCACCTGAGCCCCGGGACTGAAATCGAATCCGTCCGTCACTTCCGCCCCCATTGCCGCCGCTCCTGCATCTGCGGCCTTCCCGACTTCCCTGCCCCGCACACCTGTTGATCAGGTCATCAGGGTATCGGCAGCGGAGCGCGTGGGCAGGTGGACGGCCGGAGCCGTCCACCTGTTCGCAACGATGCGTTCCAGTGCCCTGGTTGTGCGCCGGGCGCGCCGACTATGAGGCCTCGCGCTCCTGTTGGCGTATGCGGTCGGCCACCTGGGGCGGCATCGGCTCGTGCCGTACGTACCGGCGGTCGAAGCGGGCCGTGCCGTGCGACAGGGACCGCAGGTCGATCGCGTACCGGCCGATCTCGATCTCGGGCACCTCGGCGCGTATCAGGGTGCGGCCGCTGCCCACCTGTTCGGTGCCCAGCACCCGGCCGCGCCGTCCGGACAGGTCGCTCATCACGGGCCCCACGTAGTCGTCGCCGACCAGCACGGTCACCTCGGCCACCGGTTCCAGCAGGTGGATCCGCGCGTCGGCCGCGGCCTCCCGCAGTGCGAGCGCGCCCGCGGTCTGGAAGGCCGCGTCGGAGGAGTCCACCGAGTGGGCCTTGCCGTCCAGCAGGGTGACGCGTACGTCGATCAGCGGGTGGCCGGCGGCGACGCCCTTGGCGGCCTGGGTCCGTACCCCCTTCTCCACCGACGGGATGAACTGCCGTGGCACGGCTCCGCCGACGACCTTGTCCACGAACTCGATGCCCGAGCCGCCCGGCAGCGGTTCCACCTCGATCTCGCAGATGGCGTACTGGCCGTGGCCACCCGACTGCTTGACGTGCCGTCCGCGCCCCGCGGACCGGTCCGCGAACGTCTCGCGCAGCGAGACGCGGTGCGGTACGACGTCGACCTGGACGCCGTAGCGGCTGCGCAGCCGTTCCAGGGCGACGTCGGCGTGGGCCTCGCCGAGGCACCACAGCACCACCTGGTGGGTGTCCTGGTTCTGCTCCAGGCGCATCGTCGGGTCCTCCGCGACGAGCCGGGCCAGGCCCTGGGAGAGCTTGTCCTCATCGGGTTTGCTGTGGGCCTGGATGGCGAGGGGCAGCAGCGGGTCGGGCATCTGCCACGGCTCCATCAGCAGCGGGTCGTCCTTGGCGGAGAGCGTGTCGCCGGTCTCGGCGCGGCCCAGTTTCGCCACGCACGCGAGGTCGCCGGCGATGACGTGCGTCACCGGGCGCTGCTGCTTGCCGAAGGGGGTGGACAGGGCGCCGACCCGCTCGTCGACATCGTGGTCCTCGTGTCCGCGGTCGGCCAGGCCGTGTCCGGAGACGTGCACGGTCTCGTCGGGGCGCAGGGTGCCGGAGAAGACGCGAATCAGGGAGACGCGGCCGACGTACGGGTCGGAGGAGGTCTTGACGATCTCGGCGACCAGCGGCCCGTCCGGGTCGCACGGCCGCAGTTCGCGCGGGCCGCCGTCGATGGTGGTGACCGCGGGTGCCTCGTGCTCCAGCGGGGTGGGGAAGCCGCGGATGATCAGCTCCAGGATTTCCACGGTGCCGATGCCCTGCTTGGCGCCCTCGGCGGCGGGCGCGGCGGCCAGGACGGGGAAGAACGCCCCGCGGGCGACGGCTCGTTCCAGGTCCTCGATGAGCGTCTTGACGTCGACCTGTTCACCGCCGAGGTAGCGGTCCATGAGGGTCTCGTCCTCGCTCTCGGCGATGATGCCCTCGATCAGCCGGTTGCGGGCCTCCTCCAGCTGCGGCAGCTGGTCCTCGCCCGGTTCGGACTCCTTGCGCTCGCCGGAGGAGTAGTCGAACAGCTTCTGCGTCAGCAGTCCGACCAGACCGGTCGCGGGCGCGTGCCCGTCGGGTCCCTGCGGGCCGCGCAGCGGCAGGTAGAGGGGCAGGACGGCGTCGGGGTCGTCCGCGCCGAACGCCTCCGCGCACACCCGTGTCATCTCCTCGAAGTCCGCGCGGGCGGCCTCCAGGTGAGTGATCACGATGGCGCGGGGCATGCCGACGGCCGCGCACTCCTCCCAGACCATGCGGGTCGAGCCGTCCACGCCGTCGGAGGCCGAGACGACGAACAGGGCCGCGTCCGCGGCGCGCAGACCGGCCCTGAGTTCCCCGACGAAGTCGGCGTAGCCGGGGGTGTCCAGCACGTTGATCTTGATGCCGTCCCATTCGACGGGCACCAGGGAGAGTTGTACCGAGCGCTGCTGCCGGTGCTCGATCTCGTCGTAGTCCGAGATGCTGCCGCCGTCCTCCACGCGGCCCGCACGGTTCACCGCTCCCGCGGTCAGCGCGAGAGCCTCCACCAGGGTCGTCTTGCCCGATCCGGAGTGGCCGACCAGCACCACATTGCGTACGGATGCGGGATGGTCGGCCGCCCTTGCCCTGCCGGCGGCTCCGGGGTGGGTCTGCGTCTTGTCGCCCATGATCCTGCCTCCCGTTGAGGGTGAGGTCACTGTGGGCGCGGACACGCGGCACCGCGTGCACTGGCGGCTCCTGCGACGCCCGCGGTCCTTCGAGCTTTCCACTCCCGTCACGCTGCGTCCATACGAAGGACCCGATCCCGGCGTCGACCAGCGCTTGCGCACGGGTGGTCGCCGGTGCCCGCTGAGGTCGGGCGCCCGACCTCCGCGCACGCGCGTGCGTGGCTACGATGGGCCAGCCGGTGGCCAGCAGGGGCCGCCCGGCGACACCGACCCTCGGGAAGGCCATGCTGAACAAGTACGCGCGTGCATTCTTCACGCGTGTCCTCACACCGTTCGCCGCGTTTCTCATCCGCCGGGGCGTGAGCCCGGACACGGTCACGCTCATCGGGACCGCCGGAGTGGTCGCGGGTGCGCTGGTCTTCTACCCGCGGGGCGAGTTCTTCTGGGGCACGGTCGTGATCACGCTGTTCGTGTTCTCCGACCTCGTCGACGGCAACATGGCCCGCCAGCTCGGCCGCTCCAGCCGCTGGGGCGCCTTCCTCGACTCCACGCTCGACCGGGTCGCCGACGGCGCGATCTTCGGCGGTTTCGCCCTGTGGTACGCGGGTCAGGGCAACGACAACGTGCTGTGCGCGGTGTCGATCTTCTGTCTGGCCAGCGGCCAGGTGGTGTCGTACACCAAGGCCCGGGGCGAGTCGATCGGCCTGCCGGTCGCCGTCAACGGGCTGGTCGAGCGTGCCGAGCGGCTGGTGATCTCGCTGGTCGCGGCCGGGTTCGCGGGCCTGCACAAGTTCGGGGTGCCGGGCATCCAGTACCTGCTGCCGATCGCCCTGTGGATCGTCGCCGCGGGCAGCCTGGTCACGCTGATCCAGCGGGTCGTCACGGTGCGCCGGGAGTCGGCCGAGGCGGAGGCCGAGGCGGCCCGGCGGGAGCAGGGGAGCGGGGCGGCGAAATGACCGTCCAGGAGCGGCTCACCGACGGGCTGTACGGGCTCGGCTGGGGCACCGTGAAGAAGCTCCCCGAACCGGTCGCCGCGCGGCTCGGCCGCACGGTCGCCGACCTGGCCTGGCGACAGCGGGGCAAGGGTGTGCGGCGGCTGGAGGGCAACTACGCGCGCGTGGTCCCCGACGCGACCCCCGAGCGCCTCGCCGAGCTGTCGCGTGCGGGGATGCGCTCGTACCTGCGCTACTGGATGGAGTCCTTCCGGTTGCCGGCCTGGAGCGCCGAGCGGATCAGGGCGGGCTTCGACCCCAAGGACCTGCACCACCTGACCGACGGTCTGGCGGCAGGCAGGGGCGTCGTCCTCGCCCTGCCCCACCTGGCCAACTGGGACCTGGCCGGCGCCTGGGTCACCACCGAGCTGAAGACGCCGTTCACGACGGTCGCCGAGCGGCTGAAGCCGGAGACGCTCTACGACCGGTTCGTCGCCTACCGCGAGGGCCTCGGCATGGAGGTCCTGCCGCACAGCGGCGGCTCCGCGTTCGGCACGCTGGCCCGGCGGCTGCGCGACGGCGGCCTGGTCTGCCTGGTCGCCGACCGTGACCTGTCGGCCTCCGGGGTGGAGGTGACGTTCTTCGGCGAGACGGCCCGGATGCCCGCCGGGCCCGCCCTCCTCGCCCAGCAGACGGGAGCCCTGCTGCTGCCCGTCACCCTCTGGTACGACGACTCGCCCGTCATGCGGGGCCGTGTCCATCCCCCGGTCGACGTGCCCGGGACAGGTACGCGGGCCGAGAAGACGTCTGTCATGACACAGGCGCTGGCCGACGCCTTCGCCACGGGGATCGCCGAGCATCCGGAGGACTGGCACATGCTTCAGCGCTTGTGGCTCGCGGACCTGGATCCCGGGCGGGATCCGGCGCGTCCCGGGAAGGCGACGGCGTGAGGATCGGCATCGTCTGCCCGTACTCGTGGGACGTGCCCGGTGGTGTGCAGTTCCACATCCGGGACCTGGCGGAGTACTTCATCGGCCTCGGCCACGAGGTGTCCGTCCTCGCCCCCGCCGACGACGACACCCCGCTGCCTCCCTACGCCGTCTCGGCCGGCCGGGCGGTCCCGGTGCCCTACAACGGCTCGGTGGCCCGGCTCAACTTCGGCTTCCTGTCGGCGGCCCGGGTGCGGCGCTGGCTGCACGAGGGCCGGTTCGACGTGATCCACATCCACGAGCCGACCTCGCCGTCGCTGGGCCTGCTGGCCTGCTGGGCGGCCCAGGGGCCGATCGTCGCCACCTTCCACACCTCCAATCCCCGGTCGCGGGCGATGATCGCCGCGTACGCCATCCTCCAGGCGGCCCTGGAGAAGATCAGCGCGCGGATCGCGGTGAGCGAGTACGCCCGCCGCACCCTCGTCGAGCACCTCGGCGGCGACGCGGTGGTCATCCCCAACGGCGTCGACGTCGACTTCTTCGCCCGTGCCGAGCCCAGGCCCGAGTGGCAGGGGGACACGATCGGTTTCATCGGCCGCATCGACGAGCCCCGCAAGGGCCTGCCCGTGCTGATGCGGGCGCTGCCCGGTATCCTCGCCGCCCGCCCGGGGGCCCGTCTGCTGGTCGCGGGCCGCGGGGACGAGGAGCAGGCGGTGGAGGACCTGCCGAGGGAACTGCGCTCGCGCGTGGAGTTCCTGGGCATGATCAGCGACGAGGACAAGGCGCGTCTCCTGCGCAGCGTGGACCTGTACGTGGCCCCGAACACCGGCGGGGAGAGCTTCGGCATCATCCTGGTCGAGGCCCTGTCGGCCGGAGCCCCGGTCCTCGCCTCGGACCTGGACGCCTTCGCCCAGGTCCTGGACCAGGGCAAGGCCGGTGAACTCTTCGCCAACGAGGACGCCGACGCCCTCGCCGAAGCCGCCGTGCGCCTGCTGTCCGACCCGTCCCGCCGAGCCGAACTGCGCGAACGCGGCAGCACCCATGTGCGCCGCTTCGACTGGTCGACCGTCGGCGCCGACATCCTCTCCGTCTACGAAACGGTCACCGCCGGCGCCGCGGCCGTCGCCGCCGACGAACGCACCACGGGGCTGCGGGCCCGCCTGGGCCTGGCCCGCGACTGACCTCGGCAACGCATCCGGGACGCAAGGCCCCGGCCGTCCGGGCGGCGCGTCCCGGTAGCCTTGCCGCCCGTGACCGTAACGCTCATCTGGATTGTCGTCGCGCTCGTGGCCATCGGGCTGTATCTGAGCTGGACGGCCGGGCGGCTGGACCGGCTGCACGCCCGTATCGACGCCGCGCGGGCCGCGCTGGACGCGCAGTTGCTGCGGCGGGCCTCGGTGGCGCAGGAACTGGCCACCTCCGGCGTGCTGGACCCGGCCGCATCCATCGTGCTGTACGAGTCCGCGCACGCCGCGCGGCAGGCCGAGGAGGAGCAACGGGAGGTCGCGGAGAGCGAGTTGAGTCAGGCTCTGCGGGCCGTGTTCGCAGAGGCCCAGCAGGTCGAGGCGGTGCGCGAGGCGCCCGGGGGAGAGGAGGCGGCGCACGAGCTGACCGAGGCCGTGCGCAGGGTGCCGATGGCCCGCCGCTTCCACAACGACGCCGTGGGAGCCGCCCGCCGGCTGCGCGAGCACCGCAAGGTGCGGTGGTTCCGGCTGGCCGGACACGCCCCGTTCCCCATGGCCTTCGAGATGGACGACGAGCCGCCGACGGCCCTGGCGGAGCGGGCCGCCTGACCGGAACCGGTGGCGCCCTTTCGGGCGGTGCCGGGCGAAAAGGATCCACCGGGTTCCCATTGGCCCTTGCCGTGGACTGGTCCAATCCCGTTTCCTCGGTGACGCACCACACCCTCTTCTCACCAAGTGAGGTCACCCGTGTCCACCACGATTTCCGACTCCGCCCAGACTCCCGAGACCGGTACCGCCCGTGTGAAGCGCGGCATGGCCGAGCAGCTCAAGGGCGGCGTGATCATGGACGTCGTCACGCCGGAGCAGGCGAAGATCGCCGAGGACGCGGGCGCCGTCGCGGTCATGGCCCTGGAGCGTGTCCCCGCCGACATCCGCAAGGACGGCGGCGTGGCCCGCATGTCCGACCCGGACATGATCGAGGGCATCATCGACGCCGTCTCCATTCCGGTCATGGCCAAGTCCCGCATCGGCCACTTCGTCGAGGCCCAGGTCCTTCAGTCGCTCGGCGTCGACTACATCGACGAGTCCGAGGTCCTCACCCCGGCCGACGAGGTCAACCACTCCGACAAGTGGGCCTTCACCACCCCCTTCGTCTGCGGCGCCACCAACCTCGGCGAGGCCCTGCGCCGGATCGCCGAGGGCGCCGCGATGATCCGCTCCAAGGGCGAGGCCGGCACCGGCAACGTCGTCGAGGCCGTCCGCCACCTGCGCCAGATCAAGAACGAGATCGCCCGCCTGCGCGGCTACGACAACCACGAGCTGTACGCCGCCGCCAAGGAGCTGCGCGCCCCGTACGAGCTGGTCAAGGAGGTCGCCGAGCTGGGCAAGCTCCCGGTCGTGCTGTTCTCCGCCGGCGGTGTGGCCACCCCCGCCGACGCGGCCCTGATGCGCCAGCTCGGTGCCGAGGGCGTCTTCGTCGGCTCCGGCATCTTCAAGTCCGGCGACCCGGCCAAGCGCGCCGCCGCCATCGTGAAGGCCACCACCTTCTACGACGACCCGAAGATCATCGCGGAGGCGTCCCGCAACCTCGGCGAGGCCATGGTCGGCATCAACTGCGACACCCTCCCCGAGACCGAGCGCTACGCCAACCGCGGCTGGTGAGCCGGTTCCGAGGGACCGCACGCAGAGAGACCTCACGTACATGACCGACTCACCCGTCATTGGCGTCCTGGCCCTCCAGGGCGACGTACGGGAGCACCTCATCGCCCTGGCCGCGGCGGACGCCGTGGCCAGGCCGGTGCGGCGCCCCGAAGAGCTCGCCGAGGTCGACGGCCTCGTCCTCCCCGGCGGCGAGTCCACCACCATCTCCAAGCTGGCCGTCCTCTTCGGAGTGATGGACCCCCTCCGCGCGCGCGTGCGGGACGGCATGCCTGTCTACGGCACCTGCGCCGGCATGATCATGCTCGCCGACAAGATCCTCGACCCGCGTTCGGGCCAGGAGACCGTCGGCGGTATCGACATGATCGTGCGCCGCAACGCCTTCGGGCGGCAGAACGAGTCGTTCGAGGCCGCCGTCGACGTCAAGGGCGTTCTGGGAGATCCTGTGGAGGGCGTTTTCATCCGCGCCCCCTGGGTCGAGTCCGTCGGCGTCGGAGCCGAGGTGCTCGCCGAGCACGACGGCCACATCGTCGCGGTCCGCCAGGGTAACGCGCTGGCCACGTCGTTCCACCCGGAACTGACCGGCGACCACCGTATGCACGCCCTGTTCGTCGACATGGTGCGCGCGAACCGGACAGCGGAGTCCTTGTAGGATTCCTGCGTTCGTACGCAGACGGGTTACGCGAAGGAGACAGGCAGATGTCCGGCCACTCTAAATGGGCCACGACGAAGCACAAGAAGGCCGTCATCGATGCCAAGCGCGGCAAGCTCTTCGCGAAGCTGATCAAGAACATCGAGGTCGCGGCTCGCATGGGCGGCGTCGACCTGGACGGCAACCCGACGCTCTACGACGCCGTGCAGAAGGCCAAGAAGCAGTCGGTGCCGAACAAGAACATCGACTCGGCCATCAAGCGCGGCGGCGGTCTCGAGGCCGGCGGCGCCGACTACGAGACGATCATGTACGAGGGTTACGGGCCGAACGGTGTCGCGGTGCTCATCGAGTGCCTCACCGACAACCGCAACCGCGCCGCCTCCGACGTTCGCGTCGCCATGACCCGCAACGGCGGCTCCATGGCCGACCCGGGCTCGGTGTCGTACCTCTTCAACCGCAAGGGCGTCGTGATCGTCCCCAAGGGCGACTTGGCGGAGGACGACGTCCTGACGGCCGTCCTGGAAGCGGGCGCCGAGGAGGTCAACGACATCGGCGAGTCCTTCGAGGTGCTCAGCGAGGCCACCGACCTGGTGGCGGTCCGCACCGCCCTCCAGGAGGCCGGCATCGACTACGACTCCGCCGAGGCCAACTTCGTCCCCACCATGCAGGTGGAGCTGGACGAGGAGGGCGCCAAGAAGATCTTCAAGCTGATCGACGCGCTCGAGGACAGCGACGACGTGCAGAACGTCTTCGCCAACTTCGACGTCAGCGACGAGATCATGGAGAAGGTCGAGGCGTAACGCCGCCGCGGACGCGCGGTCGCCCCGCACGCATGACGGGCCGGTGGGACATTCCCGCCGGCCCGCCGTCGTTGTCGGTGGCAGCGGATAGCCTGGCGTCAGGCAAAGATCACCACCACGGACCGCGACCATGTCACGAGGGGAGGGGACACGCGTGCGCGTACTGGGAGTCGACCCCGGACTGACCCGCTGCGGCGTCGGTGTCGTCGAGGGAGTCGCGGGCCGGCCGCTGACCATGCTCGGCGTCGGAGTCGTCCGCACCCCCGTGGACGCCGACCTGAGCCACCGCCTCGTCGCCGTCGAGCAGGGGATAGAGCGGTGGCTGGACGAGCACCGCCCCGAATACGTGGCGGTGGAACGCGTGTTCAGCCAGCACAACGTGCGCACGGTGATGGGCACCGCCCAGGCCAGCGCCGTGGCGATGCTGTGCGCGGCCCGCCGTGGCATCCCGGTCGCCCTGCACACCCCCAGCGAGGTCAAGGCCGCCGTCACCGGAAGCGGCCGCGCCGACAAGGCGCAGGTCGGCGCCATGGTCACCCGGCTGCTGCGGCTCGCCGCGCCCCCCAAGCCGGCCGACGCCGCCGACGCTCTCGCCCTGGCCATCTGCCACATCTGGCGAGCCCCCGCCCAGAACCGGCTCCAGCAGGCCGTCGCCGCGCACGCGGCCGGACACCCGACGACAACGACGACAACGAAAGGCCGTACGGCATGATCGCCTTCGTCAGCGGCACGGTCGCAGCCCTCGCCCCCGACGCCGCGGTGATCGAGGTCGGCGGTGTCGGCATGGCCGTGCAGTGCACCCCGAACACGCTGTCCACGCTCCGCCTCGGCCGGCCGTCCAGGCTCGCCACCTCCCTCGTCGTACGGGAGGACTCACTGACCCTGTACGGCTTCGCGGACGACGACGAGCGCCAGGTCTTCGAGCTGCTGCAGACCGCCAGCGGGGTGGGACCGCGGCTCGCCCAGGCGATGCTGGCCGTGCACACGCCCGACGCCCTGCGCCGGGCCGTCGCCACCGGCGACGAGAAGGCCCTCACCGCCGTCCCGGGCATCGGCAAGAAGGGCGCCCAGAAGCTCCTGCTGGAGCTCAAGGACCGGCTCGGCGAGCCCATCGGCGCACCCGTCGTCGGCGCACCGGTCACCCAGGGCTGGCGCGACCAGCTGCACGCGGCGCTGATCGGCCTCGGGTACGCCACCCGCGAGGCCGACGAGGCGGTGACCGCCGTGGCACCCCAGGCCGAGGCCGCCGGCGGCACGCCCCAGGTGGGCCAGTTGCTCAAGGCGGCCCTGCAGACCCTGAACCGAGCCCGCTGAGCCAGGAGTACGTGAGTGAACTGGGACGACACGACCGACACGCCCGCCGCCGAGGAGCGCGTCGGCCCCGGGGCGGAGCGGCTGGTGGGCTCCGCCGCCGACGGTGAGGACCAGGCCGTCGAGGCCGCCCTGCGCCCCAAGGACCTGGGCGAGTTCATCGGCCAGGAGAAGGTCCGCGAGCAGCTCGACCTCGTGCTGCGCGCCGCCCGGGCGCGCGGCGCCACCGCCGACCACGTGCTGCTGTCCGGCGCCCCCGGCCTGGGAAAGACCACTCTGTCCATGATCATCGCGGCGGAGATGGGCGCCCCCATCCGCATCACCTCGGGTCCCGCCATCCAGCACGCCGGCGACCTCGCGGCCATCCTGTCCTCCCTCCAGGAGGGCGAGGTGCTCTTCCTCGACGAGATCCACCGCATGTCGAGGCCCGCCGAGGAGATGCTCTACATGGCGATGGAGGACTTCCGGGTCGACGTGATCGTCGGGAAGGGGCCCGGCGCCACCGCCATCCCGCTCGAACTGCCCCCGTTCACCCTCGTGGGCGCCACGACACGCGCGGGCCTGCTGCCCCCGCCGCTGCGCGACCGCTTCGGCTTCACCGCGCACATGGAGTTCTACGGGCCCGCGGAGCTGGAGCGCGTCGTCCACCGCTCGGCGAACCTGCTCGACGTCCGGATCGACACCGACGGCGCCGCCGAGATCGCCGGCCGCTCCCGGGGCACCCCGCGCATCGCCAACCGCCTGCTGCGCCGCGTCCGCGACTACGCGCAGGTCAAGGCAGACGGGACCATCACGCGCGAGATCGCCGCCGCGGCCCTGGCGGTCTACGAGGTCGACGCCCGCGGCCTCGACCGGCTCGACCGGGCGGTCCTCGAGGCACTGCTGAAGCTCTTCGGCGGCGGCCCGGTCGGCCTGTCGACGCTCGCGGTCGCCGTGGGCGAGGAACGTGAGACCGTCGAGGAGGTCGCCGAGCCGTTCCTCGTCCGCGAGGGCCTGCTCGCCCGTACTCCGCGCGGCCGTGTCGCCACCCCCGCAGCCTGGGCGCACCTCGGTCTCACCCCGCCCGGCTCGTCAGCTGCGGGAAACGGACAACAGGGCCTGTTCGGGGCGTGAGGGCTGAGGTATTGGCCCGGGGAGGAACCCAGGTGTCATGCTGAGCGTTGTTCCTTGCATGCGGACTCGCCTAGACTCCGCCGATGCCGCCTTTGTAGGCAGTACACATACCCCCAACCAATCAGGCCGCTCCCCATCGCGGTCGTGTGAAGGAAGTTCCGACCCGTGAGTCTCGTGACCCTCCTCCCGTTCATCGTGCTCATCGGGGCCATGTTCCTGATGACCCGGTCGGCCAAGAAGAAGCAGCAGCAGGCCGCGGACATGCGCGACCAGATGCAGCCCGGTAGTGGTATCCGCACCATCGGGGGCATGTACGCCACGGTCAAGGAGGTCAACGACGACACGGTCCTCCTCGACGCGGGCCCGGGCGTCGATCTGCTGTTCGCCAAGAACGCGATCGCGACCGTCCTGAGCGACGACGAGTACAACCGCATCGTCCACGGCGTCGAGCACGACCTGAAGTCCGACGCCGACCTCGTCCCCGACGACGCCTCCTCCCTCACCGGTGCCGACGAGTCCGCCGACACCGACGGCGCCTCCGACGACAAGCCCATCGACCTCGGCAAGAAGGACGCGGCCGAGGACCCGGCCGAGTCGGCCGAGGAGCCGGCCGACGCGGCCGAGGCGAAGGCGGAGGACGAGCCGAAGAAGACCGACGGCGACTCCGAGGCGAAGTAGTCACCACCCAGGGCGCGCGGCACGACCTGCGCGCGCCCTGGGATGCGTTCACTTCGCGCGGGATTCCGACACCATGTGATGGCCGTCGCCGAGCTCACCCGGCGCGGGACGGCCCGAGAGGGAGTAGCTGAAAAGGTGGCTGTATCCAAAAAGGGACGCAGTGCGAGCGCCCAGAGCAAGCCGGGGCGCTCGCTGGCCCTCATTCTGATCGCCATCGTGGCGCTCACCGGAGGCATGTTCGTCACCGGCAACACCGCTCCGCGCCTGGGCATCGACCTGGCCGGCGGTACGAGTATCACGCTGCGGGCGGTACCGGAGCGCGGTCAGGAATCCGCGGTCAACAAGGCCAACATGGACACGGCTGTCAACATCATGGAACGCCGTGTCAATGGTCTCGGTGTATCGGAGGCCGAGGTCCAGACCCAGGGGAATGACAACATCATTGTCAACATCCCCAAGGGCACCAACTCCAAGCAGGCCCGGGAGCAGGTCGGCACCACCGCGAAGCTGTACTTCCGCCCGGTCCTCGCCACCGACATCAGCGGCGCCGCCCCGGCCGAGCCGTCGCCCAGCACCTCCCACAAGGCGACCGACAAGTCCACCGGCGCGGCGACCCCCTCCGGTTCCCCGACTCCCTCGGCCACCGAGACCAAGCAGGGCCGCCCGGTCACCGACGCTCTGAAGGCGGACGCCACCCCGTCCGCGAGCGGCTCCTCGGCCAGCCCGAACGCCTCGGCGAGCCCGTCGGCCTCCACCAGCGCCGCACCGTCCCCGAGCAGCGGCTCCGGTGACGCGAACAGCAAGCTCCAGGCCGAGTACGCCGCCCTGGACTGCAGCAAGCAGGACGTGCGTGCCACCGCCGGCAAGGGCGTGCTGCCCACCGAGTCGACCGTCGCCTGTGGCCAGAGCTCGCAGGGCCAGTGGCAGAAGTACCTGCTCGGCCCCGCCCAGGTGGACGGCACCGACGTCAAGAAGGCAGACGCCGTCTTCAACACGCAGACCGCCTCCGGCTGGACCGTGACCATGGAGTTCACCTCCAAGGGCGCCACGAAGTTCGCCGACATCACCGGCAAGCTGGCCCAGAACCCCTCGCCGCAGAACCAGTTCGCCATCGTCCTGGACGGCGACGTCGTCTCCGACCCGTACGTCAGCCAGGCGCTGACCGGCGGCAGCGCGGAGATCTCCGGCCACTTCACCCAGGAGGAGGCGCAGAGCCTCGCCAACATGCTGTCCTACGGCTCGCTGCCGCTGACCTTCAAGGAGGACAGCGTCACCACCGTGACCGCCGCGCTCGGCGGCGAGCAGCTGCACGCCGGTCTGATCGCGGGCGCCATCGGCCTGGCCCTGGTCGTGATCTACCTGGTGGTCTACTACCGCGGCCTGGCGATGATCGCCATCACTTCGCTGATGGTCTCCGCGATGCTGACGTACACCCTCATGTCGCTGCTCGGCCCGACCATCGGCTTCGCGCTGAACCTGCCGGCCGTGTGCGGCGCGATCGTCGCGATCGGTATCACCGCGGACTCGTTCATCGTGTTCTTCGAACGCATAAGGGACGAGATCCGCGAGGGCCGCTCGCTGCGCCCCGCCGTGGAGCGCGGCTGGCCGCGGGCCCGGCGTACCGTCCTCGTCTCGGACTTCGTGTCGTTCCTGGCCGCCGCCGTGCTGTTCATCGTGACCGTCGGCAAGGTGCAGGGCTTCGCGTTCACGCTCGGTCTGACCACGGTGCTCGACGTGGTCGTCATCTTCCTGTTCACCAAGCCGCTGATGACGATTCTCGCCCGTCGGAAGTTCTTCGCCAGTGGCCACAGCTGGTCGGGACTGGATCCCAAGCGCCTGGGCGCCAAGCCTCCGCTGCGCCGCACCCGCCGTCCCTCCGCCCCCATCGAGACGAAGGAGGCGTGAGGTGTCCAAACTCGGCAACCTCGGCGCCCGACTGCACCACGGCGAGGTCGGCTACGACTTCATCAAGAACCGCAAGATCTGGTACGGCATCTCCATCCTGATCACCATCACGGCCATCCTGGGCCTGGCGGTGCGTGGCCTGAACATGGGCATCGAGTTCCAGGGCGGAGCGGTCTTCACCACGCCGAAGCACATGAGCGCGTCGGTGGCCCAGGCGGAGAGCTACGCCCACGACGCCGCCTCCGGCGCGGAGTCGATCGTGCAGAAGCTCGGTGACGGCACCCTGCGCATCCAGATCGCCGGCATCGAGACCGGCAAGTCCGACCAGGTCAAGGAAGCTCTGGCCAAGGACCTGAAGGTCAATCCGGAGCACATCAACGCCGACCTGGTCGGTCCTAGCTGGGGTGAGCAGATCGCCAACAAGGCCTGGCAGGGCCTGGGGATCTTCATGGTCCTGGTCGTGATCTACCTGGCGATCGCGTTCGAGTGGCGCATGGCGCTGGCCGCGCTCGTCGCGCTGATCCACGACCTGACGATCACCACCGGCGTCTACGCCCTCGTCGGCTTCGAGGTCACGCCCGGCACGGTGATCGGTCTGCTGACGATCCTCGGTTACTCGCTCTACGACACGGTCGTCGTCTTCGACAGCCTCAAGGAGCAGACGAAGGACATCACTCGGCAGACCCGCTGGACGTACAGCGAGATCGCGAACCGCTCGATCAACGGCACGCTGATCCGTTCCATCAACACCACCGTGGTGGCGCTGCTGCCGGTGGCGGGCCTGCTGTTCATCGGCGGCGGTGTGCTCGGCGCGGGCATGCTGAACGACATCTCGCTGTCGCTGTTCGTCGGCCTCGCGGCCGGTGCGTACTCCTCGATCTTCATCGCCACGCCGCTCGTCGCCGATCTCAAGGAACTCGAGCCGCAGATGAAGGCCCTCAAGAAGCGCGTGCTCGCGAAGCGGGCGCACGCGGCGGCGCAGGGCGAGTCCCTGGAGGCGGAGTCCGCCGGGGTCACCGCCGGTGACGAGCCGGAGGACCTGGAGGACGCCGCACCCGCCGTGGTGGGCCCGCGCAACCAGCCCGCCTCCCGCGGCCGGGGCCGCGGCCGACCCTCGGGGAAGCGACGATGACCGATGTCCAGGAGCTGCTGCTCAGCCGCATCCGTGATGTGGCCGACTATCCGTCGCCGGGGGTGATGTTCAAGGACATCACCCCGCTCCTGGCGGATCCGGCGGCGTTCACCGTCCTCACGGACGCGCTGGCGGAGGTCGGCACCCGGGAGGGGGCGACGAAGGTCGTCGGCCTGGAGGCCCGCGGCTTCATCCTCGGCGCCCCGGTCGCGCTCCGCGCGGGCCTCGGCTTCATCCCCGTGCGCAAGGCGGGCAAGCTCCCCGGAGCGACGCTGAGCCAGGCGTACGACCTGGAGTACGGCTCGGCGGAGATCGAGGTCCACGCGGAGGATCTGAGCGCGGGGGACCGTGTTCTCGTCGTCGACGACGTGCTCGCGACGGGAGGTACCGCGGAGGCGTCCATCCAGCTCATCCGGCGGGCCGGGGCGGAGGTCGCCGGTGTGGCGGTACTGATGGAACTCGGGTTTCTCGGTGGGCGGACCCGGTTGGAGCCGGCGTTGTCGGGGGCGCCGCTGGAGGCGCTCCTCCGGCTCTGAGTGTGGTGTGTGGGGGCCTGGGGCTTGGTGCCCCGGGCCCCCTGTTCCGGGGCTGCGCCCCCGCTCCGCCCACCCGTCTCGGTGGGTGGGTAGGGTCCCGTCCCCGGGGCTTCGCCCCAGACCCCGGCGGGGCTTCGCCCCCGGCTTTCCCGGCCGCCCACCCGTCTTGGTGAGTGAAGAGGATCCCTCCCTGGGCTTCGCCCCAGACCCCGGCGGGGGCTTCGCCCCCTGCACCCCCGGCTTTCCCACCCGGCCACCCGTTGTGAAAAGGGCCCCTCCCTGGGGCTTCGCCCCAGACCCCAGCGGGGGCTCTGCCCCCTGCCCCCCCGGTTTCCCGGCCCTCTGCCCGGCTCGGTGGGGGAGAGGCGCCCTCCTGGGGCTCTGCCCAGGTCCCGGCGGGGGCTTCGGACCCCGTACACCGGGCGGTGCCCGGTTGTTCGGGGGCTTGAAAGGGGGGTACCGGAATCTCGTGTCCGTCTTGTGTGTTAGTCCCGTAAACGGTCCTTCGATCGGGCTGGAGGGGATCCTGGAGCTCTGGATCGCTACCATGGGGGCTCCGGAGCCTGACTGGGGGACCCGGATCGCGCACGAGGAGTCCTCTTGCCAGACGAGGCCCAGCCACTGACTGCCGCCA
This sequence comes from Streptomyces sp. 6-11-2, assembly GCF_006540305.1. Lineage (GTDB taxonomy): Bacteria > Actinomycetota > Actinomycetes > Streptomycetales > Streptomycetaceae > Streptomyces. Next base: position 5,903,948 of record NZ_BJOR01000001.1, read on the forward strand.
AGCCCGAGTCCGCCTCGGCGCCCGCGGCGAAGCCCGCGTCGCACGCGAAGAGCGACACCCGTGGGACGGCCGAGCACGCCCAGTCCGCCCCCGTAGGCAAGTCGACCGAGGCCGCGCGCCCCAAGCCGGCCCCGACCGAGCGTCCCGCGCCGCCGCCCGTCGTGCGCCCCTCCGTCGGCCAGCCCGGCCGTTCCGGCTCCTCCAACCGCGTCCGCGCCCGCCTCGCCCGTCTCGGCGTGCAGCGCGCCAACCCGTACAACCCGGTGCTGGAGCCGCTGCTGCGGATAGTGCGCAGCAACGACCCGAAGATCGAGAACTCGACCCTGCGCCAGATCGAGCGCGCCTACCAGGTCGCCGAGCGCTGGCACCGCGGCCAGAAGCGCAAGAGCGGCGACCCGTACATCACGCACCCGCTCGCCGTGACCACCATCCTCGCCGAACTCGGCATGGACCCGGCCACGCTGATGGCGGGGCTGCTGCACGACACCGTCGAGGACACCGAGTACGGCCTGGACCAGCTGCGCCGGGACTTCGGCGACACCGTCGCCCTGCTCGTCGACGGCGTCACCAAGCTGGACAAGGTTAAGTTCGGCGAGGCCGCGCAGGCCGAGACCGTACGCAAGATGGTCGTCGCCATGGCCAAGGACCCCCGCGTCCTGGTCATCAAGCTCGCCGACCGCCTGCACAACATGCGCACCATGCGTTACCTCAAGCGCGAGAAGCAGGAGAAGAAGGCCCGCGAGACGCTCGAGATCTACGCTCCGCTCGCCCACCGGCTGGGCATGAACACCATCAAGTGGGAGCTGGAGGACCTCGCCTTCGCGATCCTCTACCCCAAGATGTACGACGAGATCGTCCGCCTCGTCGCCGAGCGCGCCCCCAAGCGGGACGAGTACCTCGCCATCGTGACCGACGAGGTCCAGGCCGACCTGCGCGCCGCGCGCATCAAGGCGACCGTCACCGGCCGGCCCAAGCACTACTACAGCGTCTACCAGAAGATGATCGTCCGCGGCCGTGACTTCGCGGAGATCTACGACCTGGTGGGCATCCGCGTCCTGGTCGACACGGTCCGCGACTGCTACGCCGCTCTCGGCACCGTGCACGCGCGATGGAACCCGGTACCCGGCCGGTTCAAGGACTACATCGCGATGCCCAAGTTCAACATGTACCAGTCGCTGCACACGACGGTCATCGGCCCCAACGGCAAGCCGGTCGAGCTGCAGATCCGCACCTTCGACATGCACCGCCGCGCCGAGTACGGCATCGCCGCGCACTGGAAGTACAAGCAGGAGGCCGTCGCCGGCGCCTCCAAGGTCCGTACCGACGCGCCGAAGCCCGCCGGCAAGGCCGGCAAGGACGCGGGCGCCATCAACGACATGGCGTGGCTGCGGCAGTTGCTGGACTGGCAGAAGGAGACCGAGGACCCCGGCGAGTTCCTGGAGTCGCTGCGCTTCGACCTGTCCCGCAACGAGGTCTTCGTCTTCACGCCCAAGGGCGACGTCATAGCGCTCCCGGCGGGCGCCACCCCGGTGGACTTCGCCTACGCCGTCCACACCGAGGTCGGCCACCGCACCATAGGAGCACGCGTCAACGGCCGGCTCGTTCCGCTGGAGTCGACCCTGGACAACGGCGACCTGGTGGAGGTCTTCACCTCCAAGGCGGCCGGCGCCGGTCCCTCCCGCGACTGGCTCGGCTTCGTCAAGTCCCCGCGCGCCCGCAACAAGATCCGGGCCTGGTTCTCCAAGGAGCGCCGGGACGAGGCGATCGAGCAGGGCAAGGACGCCATCGTCCGCGCGATGCGCAAGCAGAACCTGCCGATCCAGCGCATCCTGACCGGCGACTCCCTGGTCACCCTCGCGCACGAGATGCGCTACTCGGACATCTCCGCGCTGTACGCGGCGATCGGCGAGGGGCACGTCTCCGCGCCGAACATCGTGCAGAAACTGGTGCAGGCGCTCGGCGGCGAGGAGGCGGCCACCGAGGAGATCGACGAGAGCGTGCCGCCCTCGCGCGGACGCTCCCGCAAGCGCCGCTCCAGCGCCGACCCGGGTGTCGTCGTCAAGGGCGTCGACGACGTGTGGGTCAAGCTGGCCCGCTGCTGCACTCCGGTCCCCGGCGACCCGATCATCGGCTTCGTCACGCGGGGTAGTGGCGTATCGGTTCACCGCAGTGACTGCGTCAACGTGGAGTCACTGTCGCGTGAGCCCGAGCGGATCCTCGACGTCGAGTGGGCGCCCACCCAGTCCTCGGTCTTCCTGGTCGCCATCCAGGTCGAGGCCCTGGACCGCTCCCGTCTGCTCTCGGACGTCACACGCGTCCTGTCCGACCAGCACGTCAACATCCTCTCCGCGGCCGTCCAGACCTCCCGCGACCGCGTCGCCACCTCCCGCTTCACCTTCGAGATGGGCGACCCCAAGCACCTGGGGCACGTCCTGAAGGCCGTGCGGGGCGTGGAGGGCGTCTACGACGTCTACCGGGTCACGTCGGCGCGCAGCCGGGCGTAGCCGCCACCGGACGAGTCCGGGGGAAAGACAAGTACAGAGAACGGCTGAGGGCCCCCGTAGGCGCTACGGGGGCCCTCAGCCGTCAGTGGAAGCGTCGCCGGATCCAGGCGAACCCGGATCCGGATCCAGGCGGACCCGGATCAGCCGCCGAACTCCTGGAGGCCCTTCAGAGCCTGGTCCAGGAGCGCCTGGCGGCCCTCAAGCTCCTTCTCGAGCTTGTCGGCCCTGGAGGAGTTGCCCTGGGCGCGGGCCTGCTCGATCTGCCCCCGCAGCTTGTCCACGGCGGCCTGGAGCTGACCGGTCAGACCCTCGGCACGGGCCAGCGCCTCCGGGTTCGTCCGGCGCCACTCGGCCTCCTCGGCCTCCTGGATGGCCCGGTCGACCGTCTGCATCCGGCCCTCCACCCGCGGACGGGCGTCGCGCGGTACATGGCCGATGGTCTCCCAGCGCTCGTTGATCGAGCGGAAGGCTGCGCGGGCGGCCTTCAGATCCGTGATCGGCAGGAGCTTCTCGGCCTCTCCGGCCAGCTCCTCCTTCAGCTTCAGGTTCTCGGCCTGTTCGGCGTCCCGCTCGGCGAACACCGAGCTGCGGGCGGCGAAGAAGACGTCCTGGGCACCGCGGAAGCGGTTCCACAGGTCGTCCTCGTGCTCGCGCTGGGCACGGCCGGCTGCCTTCCACTCCGTCATCAGCTCGCGGTAGCGGGCCGAGGTGGGACCCCAGTCCGTCGAGCCCGACAGCGCCTCGGCCTCGGCGACCAGCCGCTCCTTGGCCTTGCGTGCGTCCTCGCGCTGCGCGTCCAGCTGCGCGAAGTGCGCCTTGCGCCGCTTGGAGAACGCCGACCGGGCGTGCGAGAAGCGGTGCCACAGCTCGTCGTCGGACTTGCGGTCCAGACGCGGCAGCCCCTTCCAGGTGTCCACCAGCGCGCGCAGCCGCTCCCCGGCCGCCCGCCACTGATCGGAACGGGCCAGCTCCTCGGCCTCCGTGACCAGCGCCTCCTTGGAGTGCCGGGCCTCGTCCGCCTGCCGGGCGCGCTGCGCCTTGCGCTCCTCACGGCGTGTCTCGACCGTCCCGACCAGCTTGTCCAGGCGGGCACGCAGCGCGTCCAGGTCGCCGACCGCGTGGTGCGCGTCGATCTGCTCCCGCAGATGGCCGACGGCGGCCTGGGCGTCCTTGGCCGACAGGTCGGTGGTCTGCACTCGCTTCTCGAGGAGGCCGATCTCGACAACCAGGCCCTCGTACTTGCGCTCGAAGTAGGCCAGCGCCTCCTCAGGGGAGCCGGCCTGCCAGGAACCGACGACCTGCTCGCCATCGGCCGTACGCACGTACACGGTCCCCGTCTCGTCGACGCGGCCCCACGGGTCGCTGCTCACAGCGCCTCCTCCACATGATGCCTGCGGAGGGCCTCGAAGCTCCCCCGGGCATCGTCCACAGTTTCGTCACCGCCAACATAGGCGACCGGCGGGTGGCCTGTCCGCATCCAGCGCGACCGAAATTTCCCAGCCGGTCGTCGCTGCCGTCAGGACTTCGTCACCGTCGCCTTGTTGATCACCACGGTCGCGTTCGGGGCGGTGTTGCCCGTCTCCGGATCGGCGGGCTCCGCGCCTGCGTCCGCGATCTTCTTCAGCACCTTCATACCCGACTCGGAGACGGTGCCGAAAGGCGTGTAGCTGGGCGGGAGAGGACTGTCCTGGTACACCAGGAAGAACTGGCTTCCACCGGAGTGCGCCTGCCCCGTGTTGGCCATCGCCACGGTGCCCGCCGGATAGACGTCGCCCTTCAGGCTTTTGTCCTTGAGGTTCTCGTCGGGAATCGTGTATCCGGGACCACCCCGGCCCGTACCCTCCGGGTCGCCGCACTGCAGGACATAGATGCCCTCGGCGGTGAGCCGGTGGCACTTGGTGTGGTCGAAGAAGCCCTTTCCGGCCAGGAAGTCGAAGGAGTTCACGGTGTGCGGTGCCGCGGACGCCTTCAGGTCCAGGTCCATCCCGCCGCACGTGGTGTCGAGCGTCATCGTGTACTTCGCCGACTTGTCGATGGACATCGCCGGTTCCTTGGCCCAGCTCAGCTTCTTCACCGAGCCCGCGGCCGGCTTCGCGCACGGGTCCGGCGCCTTGCTGGTGGCCGAGGCGCTCGGGGTGACCTCGGCGCTCGCGTTGGCCTTGTCGCCCTTGCCGTTCTTCAGCACCCCGGTCGTGTACAGCGCGACACTGCCGATCAGGACCACGCCCAGTACCGACGCGATCACGGAGGTGCGTACGCGTGACTTGCGCCGCGCGGCGGTGCGCCGCTGCTGCTGCCGCAAGAACTTCTCCCGGGCGAGCTGACGCCGCCGCTGCTCCTGGCTGACCACCGCGTTCTCTCCTCATGCGTCTCGTGTGTCCACCGGTCACGGGTGCGTCGCCCGAGGCGGCCACCCGCGTGTGCCCGTACCGTATATGGGTTACCTGAGGATCCGGCAGCGCCGGTAGGCTCTGACAACAGCTGCAGCCGCCCGTAATCGACACAACGAAGGACGATCGTGCTCATTGCCGGGTTCCCCGCCGGGGCCTGGGGGACGAACTGCTACCTCGTCGCCCCCGCCGCCGGTGAGGAGTGCGTGATCATCGACCCCGGCCACCAGGCCGCCCAAGGCGTCGAGGAAGCGGTCAGGAAGCATCGGCTCAAGCCCGTCGCCGTCGTTCTCACCCACGGCCACATCGACCACGTGGCCTCGGTCGTCCCGGTGTGCGGCGCGCACGACGTACCGGCCTGGATCCACCCGGCCGACCGGTACATGATGAGCGACCCCGAGAAGGCGCTCGGCCGGTCCATCGGCATGCCGCTCATGGGCGAGCTGACCGTGGGGGAACCGGACGACGTGAAGGAACTGGCCGACGGCGCCGAGCTGAAGCTGGCCGGCCTGGAGTTCTCCGTCGCGCACGCGCCCGGCCATACCAAGGGGTCGGTGACCTTCCGGATGCCCGGGGCCGCGGACATCCCGCCGGTCTTCTTCTCCGGGGATCTGCTGTTCGCCGGCTCCATCGGACGCACCGACCTGCCCGGCGGTGACACGGCCGAGATGTTCGACTCGCTGGCCCGCGTGTGCCTGCCGCTCGACGACTCGACCGTGGTGCTGTCCGGCCACGGCCCCCAGACGACCATCGGCCGGGAGCGCGCCACCAATCCCTATCTGCGGCAGGTGGCCGCCGGCCCGGGAGCGGACCTGGACGACGCTCCCCGACGAGGAATGTGACGAGAGACCTTCCGTGAGCACCTTCAAGGCCCCCAAGGGCACGTACGACCTGATCCCGCCGGACTCCGCGAAGTACCTGGCGGTCCGCGAGGCGATCGCCGCCCCGCTGCGCAACTCCGGCTACGGCTACATCGAGACCCCCGGCTTCGAGAACGTGGAGCTGTTCGCACGCGGCGTCGGCGAGTCCACCGACATCGTGACCAAGGAGATGTACGCCTTCGAGACCAAGGGCGGCGACAAGCTCGCCCTGCGCCCCGAGGGCACCGCCTCCGTGCTCCGCGCCGCCCTGGAGGCCAACCTCCACAAGGCCGGCAACCTGCCGGTCAAGCTGTGGTACTCCGGCTCCTACTACCGCTACGAGCGCCCCCAGAAGGGCCGTTACCGCCACTTCTCGCAGGTCGGCGCGGAGGCGATCGGGGCGGAGGACCCGGCGCTCGACGCCGAGCTGATCATCCTGGCCGACCAGGCCTACCGTTCGCTGGGCCTGAGCAACTTCCGCATCCTGCTCAACAGTCTGGGCGACAAGGAGTGCCGTCCGGTCTACCGGGCCGCCCTCCAGGACTTCCTGCGCGGCCTGGACCTGGACGAGGACACCCGCACCCGGATCGACATCAACCCGCTGCGCGTCCTGGACGACAAGCGGGAGTCGGTGCAGAAGCAGCTGACGGGCGTCCCGCTGCTGCGCGACTACCTGTGCGACGGCTGCAAGGCGTACCACGAGGAAGTGCGGGCGCTGCTGGAGGCCCAGGGAGTCGCCTTCGAGGACGACGCCAAGCTGGTCCGCGGACTCGACTACTACACCCGCACCACCTTCGAGTTCGTGCACGACGGGCTCGGGTCCCAGTCCGCGGTGGGCGGCGGCGGCCGGTACGACGGCCTGTCCGAGATGATCGGCGGCCCCGCGCTGCCGTCGGTGGGCTGGGCGCTGGGCGTGGACCGTACGGTCCTGGCCCTGGAGGCGGAGGGAGTCGAGCTCCCAATCCCGTCGGCCACCAGCGTGTTCGCGGTCCCGCTCGGCGAGGAGGCACGCCGGGTGCTGTTCGCGAAGGTCTCCGAACTGCGCAAGGTGGGCATCGCCGCCGACTTCTCCTACGGCCACAAGGGCCTCAAGGCCGCCATGAAGGCGGCCAACCGGTCCGGTGCCCGCTTCACGCTCGTCGCCGGTGAGCGCGACCTCGCCGACGGCGTCGTCCAGCTCAAGGAGATGGAGTCCGGAGAGCAGACGGCGATCGCGGTCAACGAGATCGTCGCGGAACTGGAATCCCGCCTCGGCTGACGCTCCTCACGCAAGGGCGCCGGTGCTCGTCCCGGCACCGGCGCCCTTCGCCGTTCCGGCCGCGGCCGCCTCCCGGACTCAGCCCGCCCGCCGGTCCTTCCAGCGGAACGTCAGAAGGCAGAGCACCAGTCCGCCGGCGCACCAGGCCGCGAGCACCAGGGCGATCCGCCCGAACTCCCAGCTCCCCGCCTGTTCCAGCACCCGCGCCGAGTCCGGCAGGAACACCCCGCGCAGGCCCTGGCACAGCCACTTCAGCGGGAAGAGGGCGCCGACGTTCAGCATCCAGCCGGGGAGGGCGTCGACCAGGATGTAGACCCCGGAGATGAACTGGAGCACCAGGAACGGCAGCACGACCACCGAGGCTGCGCTCTTCGCCGACCTGGGCACCGAACTGATCGCGATGCCCAGCAGCGCGCACCCGGTCAGGCCGAGCACGAAGATCCACGCGAAGTGGAACCACCGGGTCGCGTCGGAGGGCAGCCGGACGCCGTACAGCGTGGTGCCGACGAGCAGCAGGATCGCCGTCTCCAGCAGGCCGGTGAAGAGAACCAGCCAGATTTTCCCCAGGAAGTACGCCGTCGGTGGCATCGGCGTGCCGCTCAGCCGGCGCAGCGCCTTCTCGTCCCGTTCGACCGCGATCGATATGCCCAGGGACTGGAAGCTGGTCGACATGATGCCCGAGGCCAGCATCGAGGAGACGTAGAGCTGCGAGGCGGTGACGCCGGTGCCGCTGACGTCGTCGTGGAAGATCGACGCGAACAGGAACAGGAACACCACCGGGAAGGCGAAGGTGAACACCACCTGCTCGCGCTGCCGGAAGAACTGCCTGATCTCCAGGGCGCCCCGGTGCAGCCCGATGCCCCACGCCCCGGGCAGCCGCGCGGCCGCCGCCCCGGCGCGGGTCCGTCCGGCCGTCGAGGTCATCACGCGTCCTCCTGTCCGGTCAGCCGGAGATAGACGTCCTCCAGCGTGGGGCGGCCCACCCGCAGGCCCGGTATCTCTCCGTCGAAGCGGCGCATCAGGCCGGCGACGGTCCTGGTGGGGGTGCCGGTGTGCTCGGTGCGCGGGGTGCCGTCGGGTTCCGTCCACTCGACGGTGGCGCCGGTGGCGTGCCGTTCCCGCAGCTCGCGAGAGGTGCCCTCGGCGACGATCCGGCCCCGGGCGACCACCGCCAGCCGGTCCGCGAGGGCCTCCGCCTCCTCCAGGTAGTGCGTGGTCAGCAGGATCGTCGTGCCCTCCTGCGCGAGCGTGCGGATCAGCGTCCAGAACCGGCGCCGCGCCGCCGGGTCGAAACCGGTCGTCGGCTCGTCCAGGAGCAGCAGCTCCGGCCCGCCGATCACCCCGAGGGCCACGTCCAGCCGACGCCGCTGGCCACCCGACAGCGCCTTGATCCGGCTCCCCGCCTTCGCCTCCAGACCCACCAGGGCGATGACCTCCTCCGGGTCGCGCGGCCGGGGGTAGTACCGGGCGAAGTGCCGCACGGTCTCGCGGACCGTCAACTCGGCGGGCGCCGATTCGTCCTGCCAGACGATTCCGACGCGCGAGCGCCACGCGCGCGTGGCGCTCGCCGGGTCCGCCCCCAGGACCGAGACCTCGCCCGCGTCCCGTGAGCGGTGGCCCTGGATGATCTCCACCGTGGTGCTCTTGCCCGCGCCGTTGGGTCCGAGCAGCCCCAGGACCTCGCCCTTCCTGATCGCCAGGTCCATTCCGTCGACCGCGGTGACGTCCCCGTACCGCTTGCGCAGCCCCCGTACGTCCACCGCGAGTTCGTTTCGCGTCATGGTCCGAGCATCGTCCGGAACCGAACGTTCGGATCCGGCCGTGCACACCTTCGTGTCACCACCTGACGGTGTTCACACACGCACGTGCGGCACAATGGCCGTGCCCGAAGAAGGTCCAACTCACAAGTGACGGAATCGGCGTGATGAGCAAGACGACAGTCAAACACGTCTCCGCGGAGCCCGAGCCGGAGCGCGCGGTGACCGCGCCGCGGACGGTGGGCGGCAGCCGCGCCTTCGCGCTGCTGCTGGTGATCACCGGAGCGGCCGGTCTGCTCGCCGCGTGGATCATCACGATCGACAAGCAGAAGATCCTCGAAGGCAAGCTCAGCGGCAAGACCTTCACCCCGAGCTGCAGCCTCAACCCGATCGTGTCCTGCGGCAGCGTCATGGAGAGCAAGCAGGCCACCGTCTTCGGGTTCCCCAACCCGCTGCTCGGCCTGGTCGCCTACGGCATCGTCATCTGCGTCGGCATGAGCCTGCTCGCCCGCACCACCTTCCCGCGCTGGTACTGGCTGACCTTCAACTTCGGCACGCTCTTCGGCGTCTGCTTCGTCACCTGGCTCCAGTTCCAGTCGCTGTACCGCATCAACGCGCTGTGCCTGTGGTGCTCGCTGGCCTGGGTGGCCACGATCGTCATGTTCTGGTACGTGACCTCCTTCAACATCCGCAACGACTTCCTGCCCGCCCCGCGCCCGGTGAAGAACTTCCTCGCCGAGTTCACCTGGGTGCTGCCGGTCACGCACTGCGGTGTCATCGTCATGCTGATCCTGACCCGCTGGGGCACCAGCCTCTGGGCCTGAGCCGGAGCGGTGATCACCGTCCGGCCACGTTGTCGGTGGTGTGCCATAGGGTTTCAGCGTGGAGCCCGACCTGTTCACCGCCGCAAGTGAAGAACGCCAGGAGAAGGACCCGGCCGCGAGTCCCCTGGCGGTCCGGATGCGCCCGCGCACCCTCGACGAGGTGGTGGGCCAGCAGCACCTGCTCAAGCCGGGCTCGCCGCTGCGCCGACTGGTCGGCGAGGGCGCGGGCGGCCCTGCGGGACCCTCCTCGGTGATCCTGTGGGGCCCGCCCGGCACCGGCAAGACCACCCTGGCGTACGTGGTCTCCAAGGCCACCAATAAGCGCTTCGTGGAGCTGTCGGCGATCACCGCGGGCGTCAAGGAGGTCCGCGCGGTCATCGACGGCGCCCGCCGCGCCTCCGGCGGGTACGGCAAGGAGACTGTCCTCTTCCTGGACGAGATCCACCGTTTCAGCAAGGCCCAGCAGGACTCCCTGCTCCCGGCGGTCGAGAACCGCTGGGTGACCCTGATCGCGGCCACCACGGAGAACCCGTACTTCTCGGTGATCTCCCCGCTGCTCTCCCGCTCGCTCCTGCTCACCCTCGAACCGCTCACCGACGACGACGTGCGCGGTCTGCTCCGCCGCGCGCTCACCGACGAGCGCGGCCTGAGGTCGGCCGTCGGCCTCCCCGAGGACACCGAGAGCCATCTGCTGCGCATCGCCGGCGGCGACGCCCGCCGCGCCCTGACCGCCCTGGAGGCCGCCGCCGGGGCCGCCCTCGACAAGGGCGAGACCGAGATCGGCCTGACCACGCTCGAGGAGACCGTCGACCGGGCCGCGGTGAAGTACGACCGCGACGGCGACCAGCACTACGACGTCGCCAGCGCCCTGATCAAGTCCATCCGAGGCTCCGACGTCGACGCCGCCCTGCACTACCTGGCCCGGATGATCGAGGCCGGCGAGGACCCCCGGTTCATCGCCCGCCGCCTGATGATCTCCGCCAGTGAGGACATCGGGCTGGCCGACCCGCACGCGCTGCCCACGGCGGTCGCCGCCGCCCAGGCCGTCGCCATGATCGGCTTCCCCGAGGCCGCACTGACCCTCAGCCACGCCACCATCGCCCTGGCCCTCGCCCCCAAGTCCAACTCGGCGACCACGGCCATCGGCGCAGCCCTGGACGACGTACGCAAGGGACAGGCCGGAGCGGTCCCGCCCCATCTGCGGGACGGGCACTACAAGGGCGCGGCCAAGCTCGGCCACGCGCAGGGGTACGTCTACCCGCACGACCTGCCCGAGGGCATCGCCGCCCAGCAGTACGCGCCGGACGCCCTGAAGGACCGCGAGTACTACTCCCCGGGACGGCACGGCGCCGAGGCGCGGTACGCGGACGCGGTGGAGTGGACCCGCAAGCACCTCGGTCGGAAGCGGTCCTGAGCGCCCTGTAGACTGCCGGGAAGCGCTGAGTTCCGTGTCCGGAACCCCGAAAGGGGAACCGGCGCCACCAGAGCGGGACATTCAGCCGGAACTCCGCCGTTCCAGGACGGCGGGGATCCAGGAGCGTCGCGCACCGTCGAACGGTGTCGCGGGCAGCCCACCACCACCCGGAGCTCCGGGAGCGGTCGGTGGGCCACTCGCGTGCTGCACGTATGTGCCCAGACCAGGGGAGCGGCTGCCCACCAGGCCCGGCAGGGCCCCGGCGGGTTTCCCCGGCTGCGGATGCGACCTCCCCTAACCCTGGTGAAGCCGTATTCGCACAGAAAAAACGAGGTGTTTGGTTCATGGCGAACCAGTCCCGCCCCAAGGTCAAGAAGTCGCGTGCCCTCGGCATCGCGCTGACCCCGAAGGCCGTCAAGTACTTCGAGGCGCGTCCCTACCCGCCGGGTGAGCACGGCCGTGGCCGCAAGCAGAACTCGGACTACAAGGTCCGTCTGCTGGAGAAGCAGCGTCTGCGTGCTCAGTACGACGTCAGCGAGCGTCAGCTCGTCCGCGCCTACGAGCGTGCCGCCAAGACGTCGATGAAGACCGGTGAAGCCCTGGTCATCGACCTCGAGAAGCGTCTTGACGCCCTGGTGCTGCGTTCGGGCATCGCCCGCACGATCTACCAGGCCCGCCAGATGGTCGTCCACGGCCACATCCAGGTCAACGGCAAGAAGGTCGACAAGCCGTCCTTCCAGGTCCGTCCCGACGACGTGGTCCAGGTCCGCGAGCGCAGCCGCGAGAAGACCCTCTTCCAGGTTTCCCGCGAGGGTGGCTTCGCCCCCGACGGCGAGACCCCGCGCTACCTCCAGGTGAACCTCAAGGCCCTGGCGTTCCGCCTGGACCGCGAGCCGAACCGCAAGGAGATCCCGGTGATCTGCGACGAGCAGCTCGTCGTCGAGTACTACGCCCGCTGATCACCGGCAGGCCGTAGCACCACAGCACCACCCGGCCCGCCGTCTCCCCGCCCTTCCGGGCGGGCGGGACGGCGGGCTCGCTCGTTCCACCGGCGCACGGGCGCGAAATCCGGTACGGAGCCCCACCCCCGGCGCGATAGGCTCGGTGCACGACTTTCTCGATGTACAGGCACGTTTCAGGGAGCGGGTGCGCACAGTGTCCGGTGGAGAGGTGGCCGGGATCCTGGTGGCCGTGTTCTGGGCGATCCTGGTCTCCTTCCTCGCCGTCGCACTGGCGAGGCTGGCCCAGACGCTCAAGGCGACCACCCGGCTCGTGGCGGACGTGACCGACCAGGCAGTTCCGCTGCTGGCCGATGCCTCCCAGGCGGTGCGCTCCGCACAGAGCCAGATCGACCGCGTCGACGCGATCGCCTCCGACGTCCAGGAGGTCACGTCCAACGCCTCCGCGTTGTCGACCACCGTCGCCTCCACCTTCGGCGGTCCGCTGGTCAAGGTCGCGGCCTTCGGATACGGCGTGCGCCGGGCGCTCGGCGGCCGCAAGGAGGACGTGCCCGGCAAGGCGTCGAGGCGTACCGTGATCGTGGGCCGCACCGTCCCGGCCGCGCGGCGGGGGAAGCGGAACAACCGGGAGAAGTAAGGACTAGCGATGTTCCGCCGTACGTTCTGGTTCACCACTGGTGTCGCCGCCGGAGTGTGGGCCACCACCAAGGTCAACCGCAAACTCAGGCAGCTGACCCCCGAGAGCCTCGCCGCGACCGCGGCGACCAAGGCGGTCGAGGCGGGTCACCGGCTCAAGGACCGCGCCCTCGGCTTCGCGCTCGACGTCCGCGACAACATGGCCCAGCGGGAGGCCGAACTCGGCGAGGCCCTGGGCCTGAACGCCTCGCTCGACCCGGAACTGCCCCCGTCCAGGCGGTACACCGCCATCGAGAACCGCAATCACCCGAAGTACGTCGAGGGCCCGGCGTCCTCGGAACACCCCTACACGACGTACTCGTACAACCGGAATGAGGACCACTGATGGAGTCGGCTGAGATCCGCCGCCGCTGGCTGAGCTTCTTCGAGGAGCGCGGGCACACCGTCGTCCCTTCGGCGTCGCTCATCGCGGACGACCCGACTCTGCTCCTCGTCCCGGCCGGCATGGTGCCCTTCAAGCCCTACTTCCTGGGTGAGGTCAAGCCGCCCTTCCCGCGCGCCACCAGCGTGCAGAAGTGCGTGCGCACGCCCGACATCGAAGAGGTCGGCAAGACCACCCGGCACGGCACCTTCTTCCAGATGTGCGGCAACTTCTCCTTCGGTGACTACTTCAAGGAGGGCGCCGTCAAGCTCGCCTGGGAGCTGCTCACCTCGCCCCAGGACAAGGGCGGTTACGGCCTGGAGCCGGAGAAGCTCTGGATCACCGTCTACCAGGACGACGACGAGGCCGAGCGGATCTGGCACGAGGTCGTCGGCGTGCCCAAGGAGCGCATCCAGCGCCTGGGCAAGAAGGACAACTTCTGGTCCATGGGCGTTCCCGGCCCGTGCGGCCCCTGCTCCGAGATCAACTACGACCGCGGCCCCGAGTTCGGCGTCGAGGGCGGCCCCGCCGTCAACGACGAGCGGTACGTGGAGATCTGGAACCTCGTCTTCATGCAGTACGAGCGCGGCGAGGGCACCGGCAAGGACAACTTCGAGATCCTCGGCGACCTGCCGAGCCAGAACATCGACACCGGGCTCGGCCTGGAGCGGCTCGCCATGATTCTGCAGGGCGTGCAGAACATGTACGAGATCGACACCTCCATGGCCGTCATCGGCAAGGCCACCGAGCTCACCGGTGTCGCCTACGGCGACGCCCACGACTCGGACGTGGCGCTGCGCGTGGTCACCGACCACATGCGCACCGCCACCATGCTCATCGGCGACGGCGTCACCCCCGGCAACGAGGGCCGCGGCTACGTGCTGCGCCGCATCATGCGCCGCGCCATCCGCAACATGCGCCTGCTGGGCGCCACCGGTCCGGTCGTCAAGGACCTGATCGACGTGGTGATCGGCATGATGGGGCAGCAGTACCCCGAGCTGATCACCGACCGCGAGCGGATCGAGAAGGTCGCCCTCGCCGAGGAGGCCCGCTTCCTCAAGACCCTCAACGCCGGTACGAACGTGCTGGACGGCGCCGTCGCCGAGACCAAGGCCGCCGGCTCCGCCGTGCTGCCCGGCGACAAGGCCTTCCTGCTCCACGACACCTGGGGCTTCCCGATCGACCTCACCCTGGAGATGGCCGCCGAGCAGGGCCTGTCCGTGGACGAGGAGGGCTTCCGCCGCCTGATGAAGGAGCAGCGGGAGCGCGCCAAGGCCGACGCCCAGGCCAAGAAGACCGGCCACGCCGACGTCGGCGCCTACCGTGAGATCGCCGACTCCGCCGGCGCGACCGACTTCATCGGGTACACCGACACCGAGGGCGAGTCCACGATCGTCGGCATCCTCGTCGACGGCGCCTCCTCTCCGGCCGCCACCGAGGGCGACGAGGTCGAGATCGTCCTCGACCGCACCCCCTTCTACGCCGAGGGCGGCGGCCAGATCGGCGACACCGGCCGCATCAAGGTCGACTCCGGCGCCGTCATCGAGGTCCGCGACTGCCAGAAGCCGGTCCCGGGCGTGTACGTCCACAAGGGCGTCGTCCAGGTCGGCGAGGTCACCGTCGGCGCCAAGGCCCAGGCCTCGATCGACTTCCGCCGCCGCAAGGCCATCGCCCGCGCCCACTCCGCCACGCACCTGACCCACCAGGCTCTGCGTGACGCCCTCGGTCCGACGGCCGCCCAGGCCGGCTCCGAGAACCAGCCCGGCCGCTTCCGCTTCGACTTCGGCTCCCCGTCCGCCGTCCCGACGGCCGTGATGACCGACGTCGAGCAGAAGATCAACGAGGTGCTCGCCCGCGATCTGGACGTGCACGCCGAGGTCATGGGCATCGACGAGGCCAAGAAGCAGGGCGCCATCGCCGAGTTCGGCGAGAAGTACGGCGAGCGTGTGCGCGTGGTGACCATCGGTGACTTCTCCAAGGAGCTGTGCGGCGGCACCCACGTGCACAACACCGCCCAGCTGGGCCTGGTGAAGCTGCTCGGCGAGTCGTCGATCGGCTCCGGTGTGCGCCGTATCGAGGCCCTGGTCGGCGTGGACGCCTACAACTTCCTCGCCCGTGAGCACACGGTCGTCGCCCAGCTCCAGGAGCTGATCAAGGGCCGCCCGGAGGAGCTGCCGGAGAAGGTCTCCGCCATGCTCGGCAAGCTGAAGGACGCCGAGAAGGAGATCGAGAAGTTCCGCGCAGAGAAGGTGCTCCAGGCCGCCGCCGGTCTCGCCGAGTCCGCCAAGGACGTCCGCGGTGTGGCCGTCGTGACCGGCCGGGTCCCGGACGGCACCACGCCGGACGACCTGCGCAAGCTGGTGCTCGACGTGCGCGGCCGGATCCAGGGCGGCCGGGCCGCCGTCGTCGCCCTGTTCACGGTGAACAACGGCAAGCCGCTCACGGTGATCGCCACCAACGAGGCCGCCCGCGAGCGCGGCCTGAAGGCCGGTGACCTGGTCCGCACGGCCGCCAAGACCCTCGGCGGCGGCGGTGGCGGCAAGCCGGACGTCGCCCAGGGCGGCGGACAGAACCCGGCCGCCGTCGGCGAGGCCGTTGACGCCGTGGAGCGGCTCGTGGCCGAGACGGCGAAGTAGGGCGGCCGAAGCGATGCGCAGAGGACGTCGGCTCGCGATCGACGTCGGGGACGCCCGGATCGGGGTCGCCTCGTGCGACCCCGACGGGATCCTCGCCACCCCGGTGGAGACGGTCCCCGGCCGGGACGTCCCCGCGGCACACCGTCGGCTCGGGCAACTCGTCGCGGAGTACGAGCCGATCGAGGTCGTCGTCGGTCTCCCGCGCTCCCTCAAGGGGGGCGAGGGGCCGGCCGCGGTCAAGGTCCGCGCCTTCGCCGGCGAGCTGGCCAAGGGCATCGCCCCGGTGCCGGTCCGCCTGGTGGACGAGCGGATGACCACGGTGACGGCCAGTCAGGGACTGCGTGCCTCCGGGGTGAAATCCAAGAAGGGACGCTCCGTGATCGACCAGGCCGCGGCCGTCATCATCCTCCAACAAGCCCTGGAATCCGAACGAGTGTCAGGGAAAGCACCCGGCGAGGGCGTCGAAGTGGTCATCTGATCGCGATACGGTAACGTTCCGCGCGATGCGCCTGCGTTCGAACAGACGACGCACAGAAAGAGGCGGAACGGAAGCCGGGGCACACAGCCGTGTGACCGACGCCTCGCGGCTCTAGGGGATCGATGACTGAGTATGGCCGGGGTCCAGGCCCCGAACCGTGGCATCCGGAGGACCCGTTGTACGGGGACGGCGGATGGGGGGGACAGCAGGCCCACGCGGGCCCGCAGTCCCCCTACGGGGGTGGGCCGCAGCACCATCCGCAGCAGCCGCAGCAACAGCAGTACGGCGAGTGGGATCAGCAGCAGGCCGGCTACGACGGGCAGTACCAGCAGCAGCCCTACGGTGACCAGGGGCAGCAGCACTACGACCCGCAGGGGCAGCAGCACCACGGTCAGCAGGGTCAGCAGCAGTACGACCAGCAGCCCTACGGTGACCAGGGGCAGCAGCAGTACGACCAGCGGTACGCGGGCCACCTCCAGCAGCAGGGCTACGGCCAGGGCGGCTGGGACGGCTCCGGCGGGCAGCAGCAGCCGGCCTACCCCGGCGACCCGGCCGACCCGTATGGCCAGCAGGCCGCGTCCTACGGCGCGCAACAGCCCGATCATTACGGCACCCCCGAGGCCTACCCGCCGCCGGAGCCGCCGAGCCGTCGGCGCGCCGAGCCGGAGCCGCGGCCGGACTGGGACCCGGATCCCGAAGCCGAACAGGACGACCACGCGTTCTTCGCGGGCGGCGACGGCGAGGACGACGAGGACGGCGACGATCCGAACGAGGGCCGGGGACGGGGCGACCGCAAGGGCCGCGGCGGCAAGGGCAAGGACAAGAAGCGCCGCAGCGGCTGCGCCTGCCTGGTCGTCGCCCTGGTGTTCGGCGGAGGTACGGCCGGAGTCGTCTACTACGGCTACCAGTTCTACCAAGATCGTTTCGGCGCCGCCCCGGACTACGCGGGCGACGGAATCAACGAGATGGTCACCGTCGAAATCCCCAAGGGCGCGGGCGGCTACGACATCGGCCGGGCGCTGAAGGCGGCGGGCGTGGTCAAGAGCGTCGACGCCTTCGTGGCGGCGCAGTCGAAGAACCCCAATGGAGACCGGATCCAGGCGGGCGCCTATCTGCTGAAGAAGCAGATGTCCGCGGCGAGCGCCATCACGATGATGCTCGACCCCAAGAGCCAGAGCAATGTCCTGGTCAAGCCGGGCGAACGCAATGCCCTGGTCTACGAGGACATCGACAAGCAGCTGGAACTGGCCGCCGGCACCACGCAGAAGATCGCCGCGCGGCAGTACAAGGACCTCGGTCTGCCCAAGTGGGCCCAGAACAAGAGCCGGATCAAGGATCCGCTGGAGGGCTTCCTCTATCCGGGCACCTATCCCGCGGCCAAGGGCATGAAGCCCGAGGCGGTCCTGAAGGAAATGGTCAAGCAGGCCGACGAGGTCTACGCCCGGTACAAGTTCGCCGACAAGGCGAAGGAACTGAACCTGGACGATCCGTTCCAGCTCGTCACGGTCGCGAGCCTGGTCCAGGCCGAGGGCAAGACGCACGACGACTTCCGCAAGATGGCGGAAGTGATCTACAACCGCCTGAAGCCGACCAACACCGAGACCAACCAGTTGCTGCAGTTCGACTCGACCTTCAATTACCTGAAGGGCCAGAGCAACATCCACATCAGCGAAAAAGAGATCAACAGCAACCAGGACCCGTACAACACCTACACCAACAAGGGCCTTCCGCCCGGACCGATCGGAAACCCCGGCGACGACGCGCTGAGGGCGGCATTGAATCCGACCCAGGACGGCTGGATCTATTTCGTGGCGACCGACGGCTTGCACAAGACGGAGTTCGCCAAGACGTACGCCGAATTCCTCAAGCTCAAGGACAAGTTCGATGCCACCAAGAGCAACTGACGCCCGTCGGGCGGCTGTGCTCGGTTCACCGATCGCCCACTCGCTCTCCCCGGTGCTGCACCGGGCGGCGTACGCGGAGCTGGGGCTCACGGACTGGTCGTACGACCGGTTCGAGATCGACGAGGCAGGCCTGCCCGCGTTCTTCGAGGGCCTGGGACCCGAGTGGGCCGGGCTGTCGCTGACCATGCCGCTGAAGCGGGCGGTCATCCCGCTGCTCGACGAGATCAGCGACACCGCCGCCTCCGTCGAGGCGGTCAACACGGTCGTGTTCACCGCGGACGGCCGCCGGGTCGGGGACAACACCGACGTGCCGGGCATGGTCGCCGCCCTGCGCGAGCACGGCGTCGAGCAGGTCGGCTCGGCGGCGATCCTCGGCGCCGGCGCCACCGCCTCCTCCGCGCTGGCCGCGCTCGCCCGCGTCTGCACCGGCGAGGTGGTCGCCTACGTCCGCAGCGAGGCCCGCGCGGCCGAGATGCGGGAGTGGGGTGAGCGGCTGGACGTCGAGGTCCGCACGGCGGACTGGACGGACGCCGGGCAGGCCCTGAAGGCGCCGCTGGTGATCGCCACCACCCCGGCCGGGACGACGGACGCGCTCGCCGACGCCGTACCCGGACGGCCCGCCACGCTCTTCGACGTCCTCTACGACCCGTGGCCCACGCCGCTGGCGGCCCGCTGGTCCATGGCCGGCGGCGCCGTCGTCGGCGGCCTCGACCTGCTGGTGCACCAGGCGGTCCTCCAGGTCGAACAGATGACGGGCCACAGCCCGGCCCCCCTGCACGCCATGCGCGAAGCGGGCGAGAAGGCCCTCGCGGCCCGCTGACCAGGGCGCATCCGCTCCGGCGCAGAAGCGCCGGCCCTCGCGGCCCGGATGACCCACTCGCCGTGTGCCCGTGACGGGCCGACGGGAGTACGTGACATGCCGGTGCCGCGGGGCGGGCCTGTGCGCCGCGCGTCCGACTGCTGGACCGGCGACCGGGGCCGGCGTCCGGACGTGGGAGGATCGGAGGTGGCGGGCCAGGGCCGCGCACCCGGTCGCGCCGTCGCAGTTCCAGGCGCGAGCATGAGGAGCACCGTTGAGCAGGTTGCGCTGGCTGACCGCGGGGGAGTCCCACGGACCCGCACTCGTCGCCACGCTGGAGGGCCTTCCCGCCGGCGTGCCCGTCACCACGGAGATGGTGGCGGACCACCTCGCACGGCGGCGCCTGGGCTATGGGCGCGGTGCCCGGATGAAGTTCGAGCGGGACGAGGTCACCTTCCTCGGCGGGGTCCGGCACGGCCTCACCCTCGGCTCCCCGGTGGCCGTCATGGTGGGCAACACCGAGTGGCCCAAGTGGGAGAAGGTCATGGCCGCCGACCCGGTCGACCCGGCGGAGCTGGCCGAGCTCGCGCGCAACGCACCGCTGACCCGGCCCCGGCCCGGGCACGCCGATCTGGCGGGCATGCAGAAGTACGGCTTCGACGAGGCCCGGCCGGTGCTGGAGCGGGCCTCCGCGCGCGAGACCGCGGCCCGTGTCGCGCTGGGCGCCGTGGCCCGGTCGTACCTGAAGGAGACCGCCGGCATCGAGATCGTCAGCCACGTCGTCGAGCTGGCCGCGGCCAGGGCGCCCTACGGCGTGTACCCGACCCCGGCGGACGTGGAGAAGCTGGACGCGGACCCGGTGCGCTGCCTGGACGCGGACGCCTCCAAGGCGATGGTCGCGGAGATCGACCAGGCCCACAAGGACGGCGACACGCTCGGCGGCGTGGTGGAGGTGCTGGCCTACGGCGTGCCGGTGGGCCTGGGCTCCCACGTGCACTGGGACCGGCGGCTCGACGCCCGGCTCGCGGCCGCGCTCATGGGCATCCAGGCGATCAAGGGCGTCGAGGTCGGCGACGGCTTCGGCCTGGCGCGGGTGCCCGGCTCCCAGGCCCACGACGAGATCGTCACGACCGGCGAGGGCATCCGGCGTGCCACGGGCCGCTCCGGCGGCACCGAGGGCGGGCTGACCACGGGAGAGCTGCTGCGGGTGCGCGCCGCGATGAAGCCGATCGCGACCGTGCCGCGGGCCCTGCGGACCGTGGACGTCTCCACCGGCGAGTCCGCGCAGGCCCACCACCAGCGCTCCGACGTGTGCGCGGTGCCGGCCGCCGGCATCGTGGCCGAGGCCATGGTGGCCCTCGTCCTCGCCGACGCCGTCGCGGAGAAGTTCGGCGGCGACAGCGTGCCCGAGACCCGCCGCAACGTGCGGTCCTACCTCGAGAACCTGGCGATCCGGTGAGCGCCGAGCCGGTCGTCGTCCTGGTCGGACCCATGGGCGTCGGCAAGTCCACCGTCGGACGGATGCTGGCCGACCGCCTCGGGATCGCCTACCGGGACGTCGACGACGACATCGTCGCGGAGCAGGGCCGCACCATCGCCGAGATCTTCGTCGACGAGGGCGAGCCGTTCTTCCGTGCCGTCGAGAAGGAGGCGGTGCGCCGGGCGCTCGCCGGGCACGACGGTGTACTGGCCCTCGGCGGCGGCGCGATCCTGGACCCGGACACACGGGCCCTGATCGCCCGGCTGCCGGTCCTGTACCTGTCGATGGACGTCGAGGAGGCCGTCAGGCGCACCGGCCTGAACGTGGCCCGCCCGCTGCTCGCCGTGAACCCGCGCAAGCAGTGGCGCGAGTTGATGGAGGCCCGGCGGCACCTGTACGAGGAGGTCGCCACCGCGGTCGTGCCGACCGACGGGCGCACCCCCGAAGAGGTCACCCAAGCCGCCCTGGACGCACTGGAGTTGAAGGAAGTATGAGCGAGTCGGTCACGCGGATCCACATCGCCGGCACGGCCGGCACCGAGGCGTACGACGTCCTGGTGGGCCGCCGGCTCCTCGGTGAACTCACCGGCCTGGTCGGCGAGAAGGCCAAGCGGGTCGCCGTGATCCACCCCGAGGCGCTCGCCGAGACCGGGGACGCGCTCCGCGCCGACCTGGCCGAGCAGGGCTACGAGGCCGTCGCCATCCAGGTGCCGAACGCGGAGGAGGCCAAGACCGCGGAGGTCGCCGCCTACTGCTGGAAGGCGCTGGGCCAGTGCGGGTTCACCCGCACCGACGTCATCGTGGGCGTGGGCGGCGGCGCCACCACCGACCTGGCCGGGTTCGTGGCCGCGACCTGGCTGCGCGGGGTGCGCTGGATCGCCGTCCCGACCACCGTGCTGGCCATGGTGGACGCGGCCGTCGGCGGCAAGACTGGCATCAACACCGCCGAGGGCAAGAACCTCGTGGGCGCCTTCCACCCGCCCGCCGGTGTGCTGTGCGACCTGGCCGCGCTGGACTCCCTCCCGGTCAACGACTACGTGTCCGGGCTCGCGGAGGTCATCAAGGCCGGCTTCATCGCCGACCCGGTGATCCTCGACCTGATCGAGTCCGACCCCGAGGCCGCCCGCACCCCGGCCGGCCCGCACACCGCCGAACTCGTCGAGCGGTCCATCAGGGTCAAGGCGGACGTCGTCTCCGCCGACCTGAAGGAGTCGGGCCTGCGGGAGATCCTCAACTACGGCCACACGCTGGGCCACGCGATCGAGAAGAACGAGCGGTACAAGTGGCGGCACGGCGCCGCGGTCGCCGTCGGCATGCACTTCGCCGCCGAACTCGGCCGTCTGGCGGGCCGGTTGGACGACGCCACGGCCGACCGCCACCGCGCGGTCCTCGAATCGGTGGGCCTGCCGCTGCACTACCGCTACGACCAGTGGCCCAAGCTGCTGGAGACGATGAAGGTCGACAAGAAGTCCCGCGGCGACCTGCTGCGCTTCATCGTCCTGGACGGCCTCGCCAAGCCCACCGTCCTGGAGGGCCCCGACCCGGCCGTGCTGCTCGCCGCGTACGGCGAGGTCGGACAGTAAGTCCCACCGAGCGGCATCCGCCCCGTTCTGCCTGCCGCGACGGGCACTTCGGACCGCGCCCGGCCGTTCACCATATGGCGGCCGGGGACGGTACCGTTCGGTAGGCGGCGGGGCTCGGACCCGCTGCCGGCGCCAATTGCCCCGTACGAGACGGAGTCGCACCGGATGCAGCACGCAGTGGGTTCACCGCTGCCGCCGCCCCGCCAGCCGGGGCACGGACCGGCCGCCGGCTGGGCGCCGGACGCACATCACCCGGGGCCGCGGCACCCGGGCGCGTCCCAGGGCTCCGCGCCCGTGCCCCCGCCGCCTCCGGCATCGGGCCATCCCGGCGCCCCGGCGCCACAATCGCCGGGCCCGCGTCCGTCAGCACCGCACCCTCAGGGCTTGCCCCGGTCGGCGCCGCATCCTCAGCAGCCGCCTCCGTCGGCGCCGCACCCTCAGGGTCCGCCTCCGTCGGCGCCGCGTCCTCAGGGTCCGCCCCCGTCAGCGCCGCACCCTCAGGGCTTGCCCCGGTCGGCGCCGCATCCTCAGCAGCCGCCTCCGTCGGCGCCGCATCACCAGGGCTCGCCTCCGTCGGCGCCGCATCACCAGGGGCCGCCTCTGTCGGCGCCGCACCCTCAGGGTCCGCCTCCGTCGGCGCCGCGTCCTCAGGGTCCGCCCCCGTCAGCGCCGCACCCCCAGAACTCGCAGCCTCAGCGGCCGCACCCCCAGAGCCCACACCCGTCGGCCCCCGGGGTCCCGCCGCCCGCCGCGCCGCCCGCGACGGACGCCACCGGACATGTCCGGCTGCCGCCGGGCGGTCCCGTCGGCATGCCCAGCGTGCCGCCGGCCCAGACGGCGCCCGACCCGACGACCACCACGCTGGCGGTGCTGCTGATCGGGCCGGCGGGCGCCGGCAAGACGAGCGTCGCCAAGTACTGGGCCGACCGCCGCCGCGTGCCCACCGCGCACATCAGCCTCGACGACGTACGCGAGTGGGTCCGCTCCGGCTTCGCCGACCCGCAGTCGGGCTGGAACGACCACTCCGAGGCGCAGTACCGCCTCGCCCGCCGCACCTGCGGATTCGCCGCCCGCAACTTCCTCGCCAACGGCATCTCGTGCATCCTCGACGACGCCGTCTTCCCCGACCGCCCGGTGGTCGGGCTCGGCGGCTGGAAGCGCCATGTCGGCCCCGGCCTGCTCCCGGTCGTGCTGCTGCCCGGCCTGGACATCGTCCTGGAGCGCAACGCCGAGCGTTCCGGAAACCGCCGGCTGACGGACGAGGAGGTCGCCCGCATCCACGGCCGCATGGCCGGCTGGTACGGATCCGGCCTCCCCATCATCGACAACTCCCAACTCGACGTCCCGGCCACGGCCAGAGTCCTGGACGAGGTCCTGTCCCGAGCCATCGCCAGCCCCCCGAACTGGTAGGGCGCGGGCAGGCGGCCCGACCGCCGGACACGGCACCCGGTAGCCCGGGGCCGGGATCCGGCAGACCCACTCGGACCTCTCGAACGGCGATATTGAGCCATGACTCTTACGCTCGGTTCATGTCAGAGGTGTACGCGGCCCGCCGGACCCGGCTGAGGGAGCGCTGCAACGCGGGCGGCAGCGCGGCGGCGCTGGTGACTCGTCCCGCCAATGTGCGGTACCTCGCGGGGGCGGCCCCGCAGGGTGCCGTCCTGCTTCTCGGAAGGCGCGAGGACCTGCTGGTGTGCCAGAGCCCGCCGGACGACCGGCCCTGCGAGGGCCGTCCCGACGAGGCGCTGCGGGTGCAGGTTCTGCCCCAACCCTCCGGCGGCGACCCGGCCGTCGCCGCCGCCGACCACGCCCGGACCCAGGGCGCCGACTCGCTCGCCGTGGAGGAGCACCACCTCACGGTGGCCCGCTACCGGGCCCTCGGCTCGGTGGCGCCCCAGCTGCGTCTGACCGACCTGGGCAGCGCGGTCGAGCAGCTCCGAGTCGTCAAGGACGAGGAGGAGATCTCCTGTCTGAGAATCGGTGCCGAGATCGCCGATCAGGCCCTCGGTGAGCTGCTGGAGTCGATCCTGGTCGGCCGCACCGAGCGCCATCTCGCCCTGGAGCTGGAGCGGCGGCTCGTCGACCACGGCGCCGACGGACCCGCCTTCCCGACCTCCGTGGCCACCGGCCCGAACTCCGGCCGCCGCGGCCACCGGCCCACCGACCGGCGGGTCGAGGAGGGCGACTTCCTCACGGTGTGCCTGGGCGCCGCCTACCGCGGCTACCGCTGCGAGATCGGCCGCACCTTCGTGATCGGCACGTCTCCGGCGGACTGGCAGATCCAGCTCTACGACCTGGTCTTCGCAGCCCAGCGCGCCGGACGGGAGGCCCTGGCCCCCGGCGCCGCCTACCGCGACGTGGACCGCGCCGCGCGCCAGGTACTGGATTCGGCCGGGTTCGCAGAGGGCCTGCAACCCCTCACCGGGCACGGGGTCGGACTCGAAATCGACGAGGACCCGCAGCTGGCCCCTTCAGCCATGGGTAAACTGGACGCTTGCGTGCCGGTCACCGTCGAACCTGGGGTCCACCTCCCGGGCCGGGGCGGTGTCCGGATCGATGACACGCTCGTCGTACGCCCCGAGGCGGACGGCGGACCCGAGCTACTCACCATCACGACCAAGGAGCTCCTCGCGCTCTAGCCTCGCGCTGTGCGCTTGCCCCCGGGTCGTACGTCAGTCCAGGAGATTCCGCAACCGTGGCTTCCACGAACGACCTCAAGAACGGCATGGTGCTCAAGCTCGACGGCGGCCAGCTGTGGTCCGTCGTCGAGTTCCAGCACGTCAAGCCCGGCAAGGGCCCGGCCTTCGTGCGCACCAAGCTCAAGAACGTGCTCTCCGGCAAGACCGTCGACAAGACGTTCAACGCCGGCGTCAAGGTCGAAACGGCCACCGTCGACAAGCGTGACATGCAGTTCTCCTACATGGACGGCGACTACTTCGTCTTCATGGACATGGAGACCTACGACCAGCTGCACATCGACCGCAAGGTCGTCGGCGACACCGCCAACTTCCTGATCGAGGGCTTCGAGGCCACCGTCGCCCAGCACGAGGGCGAGGTGCTCTTCGTCGAGCTGCCGGCCGCCGTCGAGCTGACCGTCGCCGAGACCGAGCCGGGCGTCCAGGGCGACCGCTCCACCGGTGGCACCAAGCCCGCCACCCTGGAGACCGGCCACCAGATCCAGGTCCCGCTCTTCATCACCACCGGTGAGAAGATCAAGGTCGACACGCGCACGAGCGACTACCTCGGCCGGGTGAACAGCTAACCGTGGCTGCCCGCAACACGGCCCGCAAGCGTGCCTTCCAGATCCTCTTCGAGGGTGACCAGCGCGGCGCCGACGTCCTGACGGTCCTCGCTGACTGGATCCGGCTCTCCCGGACCGACACCCGGCAGCCCCCGGTGAGCGAGTACACGATGCAGCTCGTCGAGGGCTACGCGGAGCGCGCGACCCGGATCGACGACCTGATCGCGCAGTACGCGGTCGGCTGGACGCTCGACCGTATGCCGGTCGTCGACCGCAACATTCTGCGGCTCGGCGCGTACGAGCTGATCTGGGTCGACGAGACCCCGGACGCCGTCGTGCTGGACGAGATGGTGCAGCTGGCGAAGGAGTTCTCCACGGAGGAGTCGCCCTCGTTCGTCAACGGCCTGCTGGGCCGTCTGAAGGAGCTCAAGCCCTCCCTCCGCCGCGACCAGGTGTGAGAGGACCGGCCCGCAGCCGGTGCCCGCACGGACTTGCAGGGGCCCGCAGCACGACTGCTGCGGGCCCCTCGGCGTCCGTGCCCACGCCCCCGGTCCCATCTGACCGCTTCAGGGCCGAGCCCACCCCACCGGGGCCGCGAAAAAGCCGCCGGGGTGGCCGGAACAAGACGGTTCCGGCCACCCCGGCGGCACGTTTCTGCTGGGTCTGCCGAGCGGTCAGCTCTCCTCGTGGGACGCCACCGCGCGACGCGCGTCCGCGTCCAGCACGCCCCAGCTGATCAGCTGCTCGGTGAGGACCGAGGGCGACTGGTCGTAGATGACGGCGAGTGT
The DNA here is from genome assembly GCF_006540305.1 of Streptomyces sp. 6-11-2. Lineage (GTDB taxonomy): Bacteria > Actinomycetota > Actinomycetes > Streptomycetales > Streptomycetaceae > Streptomyces. The sequence continues at coordinate 5,929,879 of NZ_BJOR01000001.1, forward strand.
GCGCAGGTCGTCCTGGCGGATGGAGAGCACCTTGCCGTTGTAGTCACCGCGCTGCGACTGGATCGTCGCCGCGTAGCGCTGGAGCGGGCCTGCCTTCTCGGCCGGCACCGTGGCCAGCCGCTCCAGGTCCAGGACCAGCTTCGGCGGGGGCTCGGCGGCTCCGCCGGGGGTGGTGCCCGGCAGCAGCTCCTGCACGGGGACCCCGTAGAAATCCGCCAGTTCGGCGAGGCGCTGCACGGTCACGGCACGGTCGCCGCGCTCGTACGAACCGACCACGACCGCCTTCCAGCGTCCCTGGCTCTTCTCCTCGACACCGTGGAGGGAAAGGCCCTGCTGGGTGCGGATCGCCCGGAGCTTGGCCCCGAGCTGTTTGGCGTATTCGCTGGACATATGGCTCCCCGGACACTGTGTCGACGCGACTGGCTCGGGTGCCACGCCGCGCGGCTGGTAACTCACTGTGAGGTTACGCAGCGTTACTCTGTCGCGTCAAGCCGAATGGTCCGCAGCGCCGCTTCCGTGGTAACCGCGGTCCGTTGCGCCAAGGGGGTGATCAGGGAGGTCTCCGGCACCTGGTAGCGTGTATGGCGCAATTCCGACGTCCTTTAAGGTCCGTCCCGTGAGGCGGAGAAGGAGGTCCGTTTCTCATGGACTCGCACGAAACCACGCAAGCGTCCGATGCCCGGCCCGTTCTCGAGGGCCCCGACATCGAGCGGGTGCTGACCCGCATCGCCCACGAAATCGTCGAGCGCGCCAAGGGCGCCGACGACGTGGTGCTCCTCGGCATTCCGACCCGGGGCGTCTTCCTCGCCCAGCGGCTCGCCGTCAAACTCGAGCAGATCACCGAACGCAAGGTCTCCTGCGGCTCGCTCGACATCACCATGTACCGCGACGACCTGCGCATGCAGCCCCCGCGTGCGCTGGCCCGCACCGAGATCCCCGGTGACGGCATCGACGGCCGCCTCGTCGTCCTCGTCGACGACGTGCTCTTCTCCGGCCGCACCATCCGCGCCGCCCTCGACGCCCTGAACGACATCGGGCGTCCGCGCGCGGTGCAGCTCGCCGTCCTCGTCGACCGCGGCCACCGCGAACTGCCGATCCGCGCCGACTACGTCGGCAAGAACCTCCCCACGTCGCTGCGGGAGACGGTCAAGGTCCTGCTCGCCGAGGAGGACGGTCGCGACACCGTGCTGCTCGGCGCCAAGCCGGCCGCCCAGGGCGACCAGCCGTAACACGCGCGCGTACGCATCGCCGTACGCCCCGCGCGTGTGCCCTCACACGCGCCCGTCTGCCCCAATTCTCCCGAATGAATCGCCTTACGGAGCCTGACAGATGCAGCGTCATCTCATCTCGGCCGCCGACCTCACCCGCGACGACGCCGTCCTGATCCTCGACACCGCCGAGGAGATGGCCCGGGTCGCCGACCGGCCGATCAAGAAACTGCCGACCCTGCGCGGCCGCACCGTCGTCAACCTCTTCTTCGAGGACTCCACCCGCACCCGGATCTCCTTCGAGGCCGCGGAGAAGCGGCTGTCCGCGGACGTCATCAACTTCACCGCCAAGGGATCGTCGGTGTCCAAGGGCGAGTCCCTGAAGGACACCGCCCAGACCCTGGAGGCCATGGGCGTCGACGCCGTGGTCATCCGGCACGGCGCCTCCGGGGCCCCGTACCGGCTGGCCAACTCCGGCTGGATCGACGCCGCCGTCATCAACGCCGGCGACGGCACCCACCAGCACCCCACCCAGGCGCTGCTCGACGCCTTCACCCTGCGCCGCCGACTGGTCGGCAGGGACGCGGGCCTCGGCCAGGACCTGTCCGGCAGGCGCGTCACCCTCGTCGGCGACGTGCTGCACAGCAGGGTGGCCCGGTCCAACGTCGACCTGCTGCACACCCTCGGCGCCGAAGTGACCCTGGTCGCCCCGCCGACCCTGCTGCCGGTCGGCGTCGGGTCCTGGCCCTGCGAGGTCTCCTACGACCTCGACGCCACCCTGCCCAAGTCCGACGCGGTGATGATGCTCCGCGTGCAGCGCGAGCGGATGAACGACGCCTTCTTCCCGACCGAGCGCGAGTACTCGCGGCGCTACGGTCTGGACGCCGAGCGGATGGCCAGGATGCCCGAGCACGCCATCGTGATGCACCCCGGCCCGATGGTCCGCGGAATGGAGATCACCGCCGAGGTTGCGGACTCCGACCGCTGCACCGCCGTCGAGCAGGTCACCAACGGCGTCTCCATCCGCATGGCCGTGCTGTACCTCCTGCTCGGCGGCATGGAGCCCGCCCCGCAAGCCCGCACCACCGAGGAGAAGTAAGAGACATGAGCAAGATTCTGATCCGTGGTGCCAAGGTGCTCGGCGGCGCGCCGCAGGACGTCCTGATCGACGGCGAGGTCGTCGAGGCGGTCGGCACCGGACTGTCCGCCGAGGGCACGGAGATCGTCGAGGCCGACGGCAAGGTGCTGCTGCCGGGCCTGGTCGACCTGCACACCCACCTGCGCGAGCCGGGCCGCGAGGACTCGGAGACCGTCCTGACCGGCACCCGCGCGGCCGCCTCCGGCGGCTACACGGCCGTGTTCGCCATGGCCAACACCTTCCCCGTGGCCGACACAGCCGGCGTCGTCGAGCAGGTCTGGCGTCTGGGCCGGGAGCACGGCTACTGCGATGTGCAGCCCATCGGCGCCGTCACGGTCGGCCTGGAGGGCCGCAAGCTCGCCGAACTCGGCGCCATGCACGAGTCGGCCGCCGGGGTCACCGTCTTCTCCGACGACGGCAAGTGCGTCGACGACGCGGTGATCATGCGCCGGGCGCTGGAGTACGTGAAGGCCTTCGGCGGCGTCGTCGCCCAGCACGCCCAGGAGCCGCGGCTGACCGAGGGCGCCCAGATGAACGAGGGCGTCGTCTCCGCCGAACTGGGCCTGGGCGGCTGGCCGGCCGTCGCCGAGGAGTCGGTCATCGCCCGCGACGTCCTGCTCGCCGATCACGTCGGCTCCCGCGTCCACATCTGCCACCTGTCGACCGCGGGCAGCGTCGAGATCGTCCGCTGGGCCAAGTCCCGCGGCATCCAGGTCACCGCCGAGGTCACCCCGCACCACCTGCTCCTCACCGACGAGCTGGTGCGCACCTACAACCCGGTCTACAAGGTCAACCCGCCGCTGCGCACCGAGCGGGACGTGCACGCCCTGCGCGAGGCGCTCGCCGACGGCACGATCGACATCGTCGCCACCGACCACGCCCCGCACCCGCACGAGGACAAGGACTGCGAGTGGGCCGCGGCCGCCATGGGCATGGTCGGCCTGGAGACCGCCCTGTCGGTGCTCCAGGAGACCATGGTCGACACCGGTCTGCTGGACTGGGCGGGCATCGCGGACCGCATGTCCTTCGCGCCGGCCCGGATCGGGCGGGCCACCGGCCACGGCCGCCCCGTCTCGGCAGGTGAGCCCGCCAACCTCACGCTGGTCGACACGGCATACCGTGGGCAGGTGGACCCCGCGGGCTTCGCCTCGCGCAGCCGGAACACCCCGTACGAGGGACGTGAGCTGCCGGGCCGTGTCACCCACACGTGGCTCCGGGGCAAGGCCACGCTCGTCGACGGGAAGCTCACGTGACATCTGCACCTCTGCTCGCAGCCGGGCTCGCGACCGAAGTCGCCGCGGAAGGGAAATCGGCCGCGGTCACCGACTGGGGCGCCCGTATCGGCTGGCTGATCGGCCTCGTCCTGTTCATCGCCCTCGTCTACTGGCTGATGCGCGAGGGCTGGAAGTGGCGCGCCACCCTCCAGGGCGACCTGCCCGAGCTGCCGAGCGCGCCGGAGGAGCCCGGTCCGGCGCACCTGACGATGACCGGCCGCTACCACGGCTCCACCACCGCCGGGCAGTGGCTGGACCGCATCGTGGCGCGCGGCCTGGGCACCCGCAGCCGGGCCGAGCTGACCCTGACCGACGTGGGCCTGGACGTGGTGCGCCCCGGAGCGAACGACTTCTTCGTCCCGGCCGCACAGCTGCGCGGGGCCCGGCTCGACAAGGGCATCGCCGGCAAGGTGCTCACCGAGGGCGGACTGCTCGTCGTGACCTGGGAGCACGGCGATCGCCTGATCGACTCCGGGTTCCGGTCCGACCGGGCGGCCGAGCACACCGAGTGGGTCGAGGCCCTCACCACCATGATCGAGAAGAACAGCACGGAAGGCGCCGAACGATGACCACCTCCACCAGGGGAACCTCGAGGGTTCCCGCCGTACTCGTCCTGGAGGACGGCCGGATCTTCCGCGGCCGTGCCTACGGGGCCGTGGGGGAGACATTCGGCGAGGCCGTGTTCTCCACCGGCATGACCGGCTACCAGGAGACGCTCACCGACCCGTCGTACCACCGTCAGGTCGTCGTCATGACCGCCCCGCACGTCGGCAACACCGGCGTCAACGACGAGGACCCCGAGTCGAACCGGATCTGGGTCTCCGGCTACGTCGTGCGCGACCCCGCGCGCCGGCCCTCCAACTGGCGTGCCCAGCGCACCCTGGACGAGGAGCTCGCCGCGCAGGGCGTGGTCGGCATCAGCGGCATCGACACCCGCGCCCTCACCCGCCATCTGCGCGAGCGCGGCGCCATGCGCGTCGGCGTCTTCAGCGGGGAGGCCGTCCAGGACGACGCCGCGCTGCTGGCCCGGGTCCTGGAGTCGCCCCGGATGGAGGGCGCGGACCTGTCCGCCGAGGTGGCCACCGAGGAGGCGTACGTGGTCCCCGCGATCGGCGAGAAGAAGTTCACCGTCGCCGCGGTCGACCTCGGCATCAAGGGCATGACCCCGCACCGCATGGCCGAACGCGGCATCGAGGTGCACGTACTGCCCGCCACCGCCACGGTCGAGGACGTGTACGCGGTCGAGCCCGACGGCGTGTTCTTCTCCAACGGCCCCGGCGACCCGGCCACCGCCGACCACGCCGTCTCCGTCATGCGGGGCGTCCTGGAGCGCGGCACGCCGCTGTTCGGCATCTGCTTCGGCAACCAGATCCTGGGCCGCGCGCTGGGCTTCGGCACCTACAAGCTGAAGTACGGCCACCGCGGCATCAACCAGCCGGTGCAGGACCGTACGACCGGCAAGGTCGAGGTCACCGCGCACAACCACGGCTTCGCCGTCGACGCCCCCACCGACCGGGTCTCCGACACCCCCTTCGGCCGTGTCGAGGTCTCCCACGTCTGCCTCAATGACAACGTGGTGGAAGGCCTCCAGCTCCTCGACAAGCCGGCCTTCAGCGTCCAGTACCACCCCGAAGCGGCCGCGGGACCCCACGACGCCGCCTACCTGTTCGACCGCTTCACGTCTTTGATGAGCACAGTCCTGATGGAGGGCCAGCGTGCCTAAGCGCACCGATATCCAGTCCGTCCTGGTCATCGGCTCCGGCCCGATCGTCATCGGCCAGGCCGCCGAGTTCGACTACTCCGGCACCCAGGCGTGCCGCGTCCTGAAGGCCGAGGGTCTCAGGGTCCTCCTCGTCAACTCCAACCCCGCGACGATCATGACCGACCCGGAGATCGCCGACGCCACCTACGTCGAGCCGATCACCCCGGACTTCGTCGAGAAGATCATCGCCAAGGAGCGCCCCGACGCCCTGCTGCCCACCCTGGGCGGCCAGACCGCGCTCAACACCGCCATCTCGCTGCACCAGAACGGCGTCCTGGAGAAGTACGGCGTCGAGCTGATCGGCGCCAACGTCGAGGCCATCCACAAGGGCGAGGACCGCGAACAGTTCAAGGAGGTCGTGGAGGCCGTCCGGCGCAGGACCGGGCACGGCGAGTCCGCCCGCTCCGTGATCTGCCACACCATGGACGAGGTCCTGGCCGGCGTCGACGAGCTCGGCGGCTACCCGGTCGTGGTCCGCCCCTCCTTCACCATGGGCGGCGCCGGCTCCGGCTTCGCCCACGACGAGGACGAGCTGCGCCGCATCGCGGGCACCGGCCTCGCGCTCTCCCCGACCACCGAGGTGCTCCTGGAGGAGTCCATCCTCGGCTGGAAGGAGTACGAGCTGGAGCTGATGCGCGACAAGCACGACAACGTCGTGGTCGTCTGCTCCATCGAGAACTTCGACCCGATGGGCGTGCACACCGGCGACTCCATCACCGTCGCCCCGGCCATGACGCTCACCGACCGCGAGTACCAGATCCTGCGGGACATCGGCATCGCCGTCATCCGCGAGGTCGGCGTCGACACCGGTGGCTGCAACATCCAGTTCGCGGTGAACCCCGAGGACGGCCGGGTCATCGTCATCGAGATGAACCCGCGCGTGTCGCGTTCCTCCGCGCTCGCCTCCAAGGCGACCGGCTTCCCCATCGCCAAGATCGCCGCCAAGCTCGCCGTCGGCTACACCCTCGACGAGATCCCCAACGACATCACGCAGGAGACCCCGGCCTCCTTCGAGCCGACCCTCGACTACGTGGTCGTCAAGGCGCCCCGGTTCGCCTTCGAGAAGTTCCCGCAGGCCGACTCCACGCTGACCACCACCATGAAGTCGGTCGGCGAGGCCATGGCCATCGGCCGCAACTTCACCGAGGCCCTCCAGAAGGCCCTGCGCTCGCTGGAGAAGAAGGGCAGCCGGTTCACGTTCGTCGGCGACCCCGGCGACCGGCACGAGCGGCTGCGCGAGGCCGTCCGCCCGACCGACGGCCGGATCAACGCGGTGATGCAGGCCATCCGCGCGGGTGCCACGGCCGAGGAGGTCTTCGACGCCACGAAGATCGACCCGTGGTTCGTCGACCAGCTGTTCCTGATCAAGGAGATCGCCGACGAGCTGGCCGAGGCGCCCGAGCTGACCGCCGACCTGCTCGCCGAGGCCAAGCGGCACGGCTTCTCCGACCAGCAGATCGGCGAGATCCGGGGCCTGCGCGAGGACGTGGTCCGCGAGGTGCGGCACGCGCTCGGCATCCGCCCGGTCTACAAGACGGTCGACACCTGCGCCGCCGAGTTCGCCGCGAGGACGCCGTACTTCTACTCCTCCTACGACGAGGAGAACGAGGTCGCGCCGCGCGAAAGGCCGGCGGTGATCATCCTGGGCTCCGGCCCCAACCGCATCGGCCAGGGGATCGAGTTCGACTACTCCTGCGTGCACGCCTCCTTCGCGCTGCACGACGCCGGGTACGAGACCGTGATGGTCAACTGCAACCCGGAGACCGTCTCCACCGACTACGACACCTCCGACCGGCTGTACTTCGAGCCGCTCACCCTGGAGGACGTCCTGGAGATCGTCCACGCGGAGCGGCAGGCCGGCCCGATCGCCGGTGTCGTCGTCCAACTGGGCGGCCAGACCCCGCTGGGCCTGGCGCAGGCCCTGAAGGACAACGGCGTGCCGATCGTCGGCACCCCGCCCGAGGCGATCCACGCCGCCGAGGACCGGGGCGCCTTCGGCCAGGTGCTGGTCGAGGCGGGCCTGCCGGCCCCCAAGCACGGCACCGCCACCACCTTCGCCCAGGCCAAGACCATCGCCGACGAGATCGGCTACCCGGTCCTGGTCCGACCGTCCTACGTCCTGGGCGGCCGCGGCATGGAGATCGTGTACGACGAGGCGCGCCTGGAGGCGTACATCGCCGAGTCGACCGAGATCAGCCCCTCCCGCCCGGTGCTCGTCGACCGGTTCCTCGACGACGCCATAGAGATCGACGTCGACGCCCTCTACGACGGCGAGGAGCTGTACCTCGGCGGCGTCATGGAGCACATCGAGGAGGCCGGCATCCACTCCGGCGACTCGGCGTGCGCGCTGCCGCCGATCACGCTCGGCGGGTACGACATCAAGCGGCTGCGGGCCTCCACCGAGGCCATCGCGCGCGGTGTCGGGGTGCGCGGCCTGATCAACATCCAGTTCGCGCTGTCCGGCGACATCCTCTACGTCCTGGAAGCCAACCCGCGCGCCTCCCGTACGGTCCCCTTCACCTCCAAGGCGACCGCCGTGCCGCTCGCCAAGGCCGCCGCCCGGATCTCGCTGGGCGCGACCATCGCCGAACTGCGCGAGGAGGGGCTGCTGCCGAGGAACGGCGACGGCGGCACGCTGCCGCTGGACGCGCCGATCTCCGTCAAGGAGGCCGTGCTGCCGTGGAGCCGCTTCCGGGACACCTCCGGACGTGGTGTGGACACCGTCCTCGGCCCCGAGATGCGCTCCACCGGCGAGGTCATGGGCATCGACTCCGTCTTCGGCACCGCGTACGCCAAGTCGCAGTCGGCGGCCTACGGTCCGCTGCCGACCAAGGGCCGCGCCTTCATCTCGGTCGCCAACCGGGACAAGCGGTCGATGATCTTCCCGGCCCGTGAGCTGGTGGCCCACGGATTCGAACTGCTCGCCACCTCCGGCACGGCCGAGGTGCTCAAGCGCAACGGCATCAACGCCACGGTCGTGCGCAAGCAGTCCCAGGGCACCGGGCCCAACGGCGAGCGGACCATCGTCCAGCTCATCCACGACGGCGAGGTCGACCTCATCGTCAACACCCCGTACGGCACCGGCGGCCGCCTGGACGGCTACGAGATCCGTACCGCGGCCGTGGCGCGCTCCGTGCCGTGTCTGACGACGGTTCAGGCGCTGGCCGCGGCGGTCCAGGGCATCGACGCCCTCCACCGCGGCGAGGTGGGTGTCCGCTCCCTCCAGGAACACGCGGGACACCTGACCGCGACCCGCGACTAGCGGCCACGAGGGGGGGACACCGGAGACGGTGTCCCCCCTCTTCACGAGGACCCATGGGGACCCATGAGGCCCCGAGGACACCCGAGGACTCAGTGATGTACAAGCTTTTCTTCCGTCTGTTCTTCCAGCGGATGGACCCGGAACAGGCGCACCACCTGGCCTTCCGCTGGATCCGGCTCGCCGCCCGCGTCCCGGTGCTGCGCACCTTCGTCGCCGCCGTGCTCGCCCCCCGCCACAAGGAGCTGCGCACCGAGGTCCTCGGGCTGCGGATGCACGGCCCCTTCGGGCTCGCCGCCGGCTTCGACAAGAACGCCGTGGCGATCGACGGGATGTCGATGCTCGGCTTCGACCACGTCGAGATCGGCACGGTCACGGGGGAGCCGCAGCCCGGCAACCCCAGGAAGCGGATGTTCCGGTTGGTCGCGGACCGCGCGCTGATCAACCGCATGGGCTTCAACAACGAGGGCTCGCTCGCCGTCGCCGCGCGCCTGGCCTCGCGCACGCCCGCGTTCAGGACTGTCGTGGGCGTCAACATCGGCAAGACCAAGGTCGTCCCGGAGGAGGATGCCGTCGGCGACTACGTGAAGTCCGCCGAGCGGCTGGCCCCGTACGCCGACTACCTGGTCGTCAACGTCTCCTCGCCGAACACCCCCGGACTGCGCGACCTCCAGGCCACCGAGGCGCTGCGCCCGCTCCTTGCCGCCGTGCGCGAGGCCGCCGACCGGGTCGTGCCGGGGCGCCGGGTGCCGCTGCTGGTGAAGATCGCCCCGGACCTCGCCGACGAGGACGTCGACGCCGTCGCCGACCTCGCCGTGGAGCTGGGCCTGGACGGGATCATCGCCACCAACACCACCATCGCGCGCGAGGGACTCGGGCTGACGTCCGCGCCCTCGCTGGTGAAGGAGACCGGTGGACTCTCGGGCGCGCCGCTGAAGGCGCGCTCCCTGGAGGTGCTGCGCCGCCTCTACGCGCGCGTGGGCGACCGCATCACCCTGGTCGGCGTGGGCGGCATCGAGAACGCCGAGGACGCCTGGCAGCGCATCCTGGCCGGCGCCACCCTGGTCCAGGGCTACAGCGCCTTCGTCTACCAGGGGCCCTTCTGGAGCCGCGCGATCCACAAGGGGCTCGCCGCACGCCTGCGGACCAGCCCGTACGCCACCCTCGCCGACGCGGTCGGCGCCGACGTGAGGAAGGCGGGGGAGGCGCCATGAGCCCGGTGGAACCCTTCGGCGCGCGTCTGCGCCGTGCCATGGACGAGCGCGGCCCGCTGTGCGTCGGCATCGACCCGCACGCCTCGCTGCTCGCCGAGTGGGGCCTGAACGACGACGTGGCCGGTCTGGAGCGGTTCAGCCGCACCGTGGTGGAGGCGCTGGCCGGCCGGGTGGCCGCCCTGAAGCCGCAGAGCGCCTTCTACGAGCGTTTCGGCTCGCGCGGCCTCGCCGTCCTGGAGAAGTCGGTCGAGGAGGCCCGGGCGGCCGGGGCGCTGGTCGTGATGGACGCCAAGCGCGGCGACATCGGCTCGACCATGGCCGCCTACGCCGAGTCGTTCCTGCGCAAGGACGCGCCGCTGTTCTCGGACGCGCTCACCGTCTCGCCGTACCTCGGCTACGGGTCGCTGAGGCCCGCGGTCGACCTGGCGCGGGAGAGCGGCGCGGGCCTGTTCGTGCTGGCCCTGACCTCCAACCCGGAGGGCGCCGAGGTCCAGCACGCCGTGCGGCCCGACGGCCGTTCCGTGGCCGCGACCGTGCTCGCGCACCTCGCCGAGGAGAACGCGGGGCAGGCCCCGCTCGGCTCCTTCGGCGCGGTGGTGGGGGCCACGCTGGGCGACCTGTCGTCGTACGACCTGGACATGGGCGGGCCGCTGCTCGCGCCGGGGATCGGCGCGCAGGGAGCGACGCCGGCCGACCTTCCCCGGGTGTTCGGCTCCGCGGTGCGCAACGTGGTCCCGAGCGTCAGCCGGGGTGTTCTGCGTCACGGTCCCGAGGTGGGGGCGCTGCGGAGCGCCGCGGAGCGCTTCGCGGAGGAGATCAGGACCGCGGTGACCGGCGGCTGAGTCACCGGGCGGGCGTCCCGGGGCCCGCCTGGGTCTGGATACATCCTCAAATCCGGGGCATTATGTCCTAAATGCCCGGCCTGGCGGAGGCTGACCAGGACTTTTCCTCTGTTCTCGCTGACTCTGGCGGACGAGACCGCTAGTCTCCGTCGAGTGGGGGCGCCTCCCACGCCCTCAAGGTAGTGGGGGAGAACGGGCAAGCGTGTTGCTCGTAGCTCCTCAGGTGTGGGGCGACTAGGTTCCTCACCGGTCCGTATCCGACAGTTCGACATCCGAGGTGACGTAGGCGTGGCTCTTCCGCCCCTAACCCCTGAACAGCGCGCAGCCGCGCTCGAAAAGGCCGCCGCGGCTCGCCGGGAGCGGGCCGAGGTCAAGAATCGACTCAAGCACTCCGGCGCCTCCCTGCACGAGGTCATCAAGCAGGGCCAGGAGAACGACGTCATCGGCAAGATGAAGGTCTCCGCCCTTCTTGAGTCCCTGCCGGGCGTGGGCAAGGTCCGCGCCAAGCAGATCATGGAGCGGCTCGGTATCTCCGAGAGCCGTCGCGTGCGCGGCCTCGGGTCCAACCAGATCGCCTCCCTGGAGCGCGAGTTCGGCAGCACCGGCTCCTGAATCCGGGGGCTCGGGGCCGGAGTCCCGGGCACCGCGCGATTCCTGGAATAATCAGCGCATGGCTGTAACACCCCGGGGCGCGACCCCCGTACCCCCGGACGCACGTCCGCGGCTGACCGTGCTCTCCGGCCCCTCAGGGGTCGGCAAGAGCACGGTCGTCGCCCATATGCGCAAGGAACACCCCGAGGTCTGGCTGTCGGTGTCCGCGACGACCCGCAAGCCCCGTCCCGGTGAGCAGCACGGCGTCCACTACTTCTTCGTCACCGACGAGGAGATGGACAAGATGATCGCCAACGGCGAGCTGCTGGAGTGGGCCGAGTTCGCGGGCAACCGCTACGGCACGCCGCGCGCCGCCGTGCTGGAGCACCTGGAGTCGGGTGTGCCGGTGCTGCTGGAGATCGACCTCCAGGGCGCCCGGCAGGTCCGCGAGTCCATGCCCGAGGGCCGGCTGGTGTTCCTGGCTCCTCCCTCCTGGGAGGAACTCGTGCGCAGACTCACCGGGCGGGGGACCGAGCCGCCCGAGGTCATCGAACGGCGGCTGGAGGCGGCGAAGATCGAACTCGCGGCCGAGCCGGAGTTCGACGAGACCCTGGTCAACACCTCCGTCGAGGACGTGGCTCGCGAGCTGCTAGCCTTGATGGACGTTGTGTGATCGTGAGAATGACCGTGACGGTCGCACCGACTGATTCTTTCCCATCCATCGGAAGGTAGAGCGTGTCCTCTTCCATCTCCGCGCCCGAGGGCATCATCAACCCGCCGATCGACGAGCTCCTCGAGGCCACCGACTCGAAGTACAGCCTCGTGATCTACGCGGCCAAGCGGGCCCGCCAGATCAACGCGTACTACTCGCAGCTCGGCGAGGGCCTCCTCGAGTACGTCGGTCCGCTCGTCGACACCCACGTCCACGAGAAGCCGCTCTCCATCGCCCTGCGGGAGATCAACGCGGGTCTGCTGACGTCCGAGGCCATCGAGGGCCCGGGTCAGTAGTCCCCGCTCAGTAGCCCCTGCGGTTCTTCATATCTGCAGATCGCAGTAGGTTTTTCCACAGGCCCGGCAGCACGACTGCCGGGCCTGTGGTGTGCTCGGGGGGTGCGGGAGTCGATCCCGCGATGATGCAGCATGGACGCGTACGCCGACGAACCGCGGCGTGCGTGTGTCGAGTGCGGGGAGGCCCGGTGAGCAAGCCCAAGGTCGTTCTGGGGGTCGGTGGCGGCATCGCCGCCTACAAGGCGTGCGAGCTGCTGCGCAGGCTGACCGAGTCGGGTCACGACGTGCGTGTGGTGCCGACCGCCTCCGCGCTGCACTTCGTCGGCGCCGCGACCTGGTCCGCCCTGTCCGGCCACCCCGTCTCCACCGAGGTCTGGGACGACGTCCACGAGGTCCCGCACGTCCGCATCGGACAGCAGGCCGACCTGGTGGTCGTCGCCCCCGCCACCGCCGACATGCTCGCCAGGGCCGCCCACGGCCTCGCCGACGACCTGCTGACCAACACCCTGCTCACCGCCCGCTGTCCGGTGGTCTTCGCCCCCGCGATGCACACCGAGATGTGGGAGCACCCGGCCACCCAGGACAACGTGGCGACGCTGCGCCGCCGCGGCGCCGTCGTCATCGAACCGGCGGTCGGCCGGCTGACCGGCGTCGACACCGGCAAGGGCCGGCTGCCCGACCCGGCGGAGATCTTCGAGGTCTGCCGCCGTGTGCTCGCCCGGGGCGCGGCCGAGCCCGACCTCGCCGGGCGGCACGTCGTCGTCAGCGCCGGCGGCACCCGTGAGCCCCTCGACCCCGTCCGCTTCCTCGGCAACCGTTCCTCCGGCAAGCAGGGCTACGCCCTCGCGCGGACGGCGGCGGCCCGTGGGGCCCGGGTCACGCTCGTCGCCGCCAACACCGCCCTGCCGGACCCGGCGGGCGTGGACCTGGTCCGGGTCGGCACGGCCGTGCAGTTGCGGGAGGCGGTACTGAAGGCCGCCGCGGACGCCGACGCGGTGGTCATGGCCGCCGCGGTCGCCGACTTCCGCCCCGCGGCCTACGCGGCCGGCAAGATCAAGAAGAAGGACGGCGAGGACCCCGCGCCCATCACGCTGGTACGCAATCCGGACATCCTCGCGGAGATATCAGCCGAACGGGCGCGGCCCGGACAGGTGATCGTGGGCTTCGCCGCGGAGACCGACGACGTCCTCGCCAACGGGCGCAAGAAGCTCGAGCGCAAGGGCTGTGACCTGCTCGTGGTCAACGAGGTGGGGGAGCGCAGGACCTTCGGCGCGGAGGAGAACGAGGCCGTGGTGCTGGCCGCCGGCGGCGGTGAGACCCACGTGCCGCACGGTCCGAAGGAGGCGCTGGCCGACACCGTGTGGGACCTGGTGGCCGCCCGGCTGGGCTGAGCGCCCCCTGCCCCGCCCGGCTCCCTCGAACGTCGAAGCCCGGCGCGTGGCGACTCTGGTCAAGGTCGCCGGGCTTGGGCAGAATGCCCGTGCCGCAGGTCACAGCGCTCCCGAGAGGCGAGACAGGTGGGCCGGTGGCCGAGCGCGACCGATAAACTGTTCTCGGACGACGCCGGGCGCAGCCCCGTGCCCGTCCGCCAATGATCAGCCAGCAGCCGCTGCAACCCCAGGGAGCGTTGTGTCCCGTCGCCTGTTCACCTCGGAGTCCGTGACCGAGGGTCACCCCGACAAGATCGCTGACCAGATCAGCGACACCATTCTCGACGCGCTTCTGCGCGAGGACCCGACCTCCCGGGTCGCCGTGGAGACACTGATCACCACCGGCCTGGTGCACGTGGCCGGCGAGGTCACGACCAAGACCTACGCGGACATCGCGACCCTGGTCCGGGACAAGATCCTCGAGATCGGCTACGACTCCTCCAAGAAGGGCTTCGACGGCGCCTCCTGCGGCGTGTCCGTCTCGATCGGCGCGCAGTCCCCGGACATCGCGCAGGGCGTGGACACGGCGTACGAGTCGCGGGTCGAGGGTGGCGCCGCGGGCGACGGCTTCGACGAGCTGGACCGGCAGGGCGCGGGCGACCAGGGCCTGATGTTCGGCTACGCCTCCGACGAGACCCCGACGCTGATGCCGCTGCCGATCTTCCTGGCGCACCGGCTGTCCAAGCGCCTGTCGGACGTGCGCAAGAACGGCACGATCCCCTACCTGCGCCCGGACGGCAAGACCCAGGTCACCATCGAGTACGACGGCGACAAGGCGGTCCGCCTCGACACCGTGGTCGTCTCCTCGCAGCACGCCTCCGACATCGACCTGGACTCGCTGCTGGCGCCCGACATTCGCGAGTTCGTCGTCGAGCCGGAGCTGAAGGCGCTGCTGGACGACGGCATCAAGCTGGACACCGAGGGCTACCGGCTGCTGGTCAACCCCACCGGCCGGTTCGAGATCGGCGGCCCGATGGGCGACGCCGGACTGACCGGTCGCAAGATCATCATCGACACCTACGGCGGTATGGCCCGCCACGGCGGCGGCGCCTTCTCCGGCAAGGACCCGTCCAAGGTGGACCGCTCGGCCGCGTACGCGATGCGCTGGGTCGCCAAGAACGTGGTGGCGGCGGGCCTGGCCTCCCGCTGCGAGGTCCAGGTCGCCTACGCGATCGGCAAGGCCGAGCCGGTGGGCCTCTTCGTGGAGACCTTCGGCACCCACAAGGTGGAGCCCGAGAAGATCGAGAAGGCGATCGACGAGGTCTTCGACCTGCGTCCGGCCGCCATCATCCGCGACCTCGACCTGCTCCGCCCGATCTACGCCCAGACCGCCGCCTACGGCCACTTCGGCCGCGAGCTGCCCGACTTCACCTGGGAGCGCACCGACCGCGTGGACGCGCTGCGCGAGGCGGCGGGTCTGTAGGACCGGCGCCGCGGGCCCCGTCCGCCGCGAGACCTGAGCGAGGCCCGGACCCCAGGGGGTCCGGGCCTCGCTCGCCGTCGGTTGTCGGTCCCGTTTGGTAAGAATGCAAGCGTGAGCAGCGAGAACGGGACGGGGGACGGCGGGGCCGCGGGGGCGCCGCCGGAACAGCTTGCGCTCATCCGGGAGAGCGTGCGCAAGGCGCAGGAGCCGCGGGCCAAGCCGCGCACCTGGCGCGGTGCCGCGCTCGCCGGGGAACTGCCCGTGGCGCGCGTACTGGTCGACAAGGGCGCACTGCACCTCGACCGTTACTTCGACTACGCCGTGCCCGCCGAACTGGACGCCGACGCGCGGCCCGGGGTGCGGGTGCGCGTGCGGTTCGGAGCCGGACGGCACCGGGTGCGCGAGGGACGGCGCGAGGGCGGCGGGCTCATCGACGGGTACCTGATCGAGCGCCGGGCCGAGTCCGACTACGCGGGGCCGCTCGCCGCGCTCGCCCAGGTCGTGTCGCCCGAGCCCGTGCTCAGCGAGGAACTGCTCGGCCTGGCACGGGCCGTCGCCGACCGGTACGCGGGCAGCGTCGCCGACGTACTCCAACTCGCCGTGCCGCCGCGCAGGGCGCGCGCCGAGGAACGGCCCTCGCCCGCACCGCTGCCGCCGCCGCCCGCACCCGACGCGGGCTCCTGGGCCCGCTACGAGCGGGGGGACGCGTTCGTGCGGGCCCTGGCCGCGGGGGGCTCGCCGCGTGCCGTGTGGAACGCGCTGCCCGGGCCCGGGTGGAGCGAGGAACTGGCCCGCTCCGTCGCCGCCGCGCTCGCCTCGGGACGCGGTGCGCTCGTCGTCGTACCGGACGGGCGGGCCGCCGCCCGGGTGGACGCCGCGCTGACGGCCCTGCTGGGCGAGGGACGGCACGCGCTGCTCACCGCCGACGCGGGGCCCGAGAAGAGGTACCGGCAGTGGCTCGCCGTGCGCCGGGGATCCGTACGGGCCGTCGTCGGTACCCGGGCCGCCATGTTCGCGCCGGTGCGGGATCTCGGGCTGGTCGCGCTGTGGGACGACGGGGACGACAGCCACAGCGAGCAGCACGCGCCGCAGCCGCACGCCCGCGAGGTGCTGCTGCTGCGCGCCGCGCAGGACAAGTGCGGTTTCCTGCTGGGCGGTTGGAGCTGCACGGTGGAGGCGGCACAGCTCGTCGAGAGCGGCTGGGCCAGGCCGCTCGTCGCCGCCAGGGAACAGGTGCGGCGGGCGGCTCCGCTCGTGCGCACGGTGGGCGACACCGATCTCGCCCGGGACGAGGCCGCGCGGGCGGCCCGGCTGCCCTCGCTCGCCTGGCAGGCGGCCAGGGAGGGACTGCGGCACGGGCCCGTACTGGTGCAGGTGCCCCGCCGGGGTTACGTGCCGCGGATGGCCTGCGCGCAGTGCCGGGCGCCCGCACGGTGCCGGCACTGCGCGGGACCCCTCCAGGGGCAGGACGCGGGGGCGCTCGGCTGTGACTGGTGCGGGCGGGAGGAGCCGGCATGGCACTGCCCGGAGTGCGGCTCGTTCCGGCTGCGGGCCCAGGTCGTCGGAGCGCGGCGGACCGCCGAGGAACTGGGCCGGGCGTTCCCGTCCGTGCCCGTGCGGACCTCGGGACGCGAGCACGTGCTGGACACGGTGCCGGGGACACCCGCGCTGGTGGTGAGCACCCCGGGTGCGGAGCCGGTCGCCGAGGGCGGGTACGCGGCGGCCCTGCTCCTGGACGGCTGGGCCATGCTCGGGCGTCCCGATCTGCGCGCCGGCGAGGACGCGCTGCGGCGCTGGATCGCCGCCGCCGCGCTCGTCCGGCCGCAGCCGGAGGGCGGCACCGTGGTGGTCGTCGCCGAGCCGACCCTGCGGCCCGTGCAGGCGCTGGTGCGCTGGGATCCCGTCGGTCACGCCCTGCGGGAGCTGTCCGAACGCGCCGAACTCGGGTTCCCGCCGGTGTCCCGCATGGCGGCCGTGTCGGGCCCGGCGGAGGCGGTGTCGGACTTCCTCCCCGCCGTCGAACTGCCGCGGGAGGCAGAGGTGTTGGGGCCCGTCCCGCTACCGGTCACGCCTCCGGGACGCCCGCGCCGATCCGGCGCGCCCCCACCCGGCGAACACTGGACCCGGGCCCTGATCCGCGTCCCGCCCGGCAGTGGAGCCGCGTTGGCCTCCGCCCTGAAGTCCACTCAGGCGGCCCGCATGGCCCGCGGAAACCATGACCCGGTCCAGGTACGCGTCGACCCACCGGACATCGGCTGACACGGCAACGCCCGCACGGTGAGGGGGGCTGCCAACTCCGGCCGCGTGTACTGCCGTTCGCCGAAGGCGCGCGTCCCGGCCGGGCTGTGGACGCGCAGAGGCCCGAGGCTCCGTGCGGCACGGGTGAGTCGGTGCCCTGCGGAGGACGGATCGCAGGTCAGGTCGGGCGGTCAGGTCTGCGCGGGCCGGTGTTCCGGGGCTGTGCCCCGAGGGCCCGGCGCGGTGGCCGAGGCCGCACCGCGTCGTACCGGCACGGGTCTCGCCGGGGTGCCCGGCGGCCGTCGGGCCGGAGCGGGGAGCGAACCGCCTGGTGTCCGGCCGCGCCCGGGACCGCGTGAGATGGGCGGACGGGAGCCGTCAGTGCCTGGCCGACGGTGGTGTCAGGACCCTCCCGGGTGCCCGCTGGGACGGGACACGGGAAGGGGGCGTCAGCCGTTGCGGGGGCCGGGGAAGGCGGTGGGGCGGGGCTCGTCGCGCAGTGCCGGGCCGCAGGCCGTCGGCTGGGTCGGCATGGAGCGGGCCGCGGGGACCGTGGCGATGCCGGTGCCGACATTGACCGTACGGGTGCCCGTCGGCTCCGGGGTCCGCTCGCCCTCGGCGGCCGGCGCGGCCGCCGCGCGGCGGGCGCCGTAACGCCGGTGGACCGCCTGCTTGGTGACGCCGAGGGCCGAGCCGACGGCGTCCCACGAGAAGCCGAGCGAGCGGTCGAAGTCCACGGCGGCCGTGACCAGGGTCTCGACACTGTCCCGCAGCTCCTGGGCGAGACGGACGGTCGGGGCGGGGGCGCGTCCGTAGACGACGAAGCCCGTGGAAGGGCCGGAGCGGCGTGGGCGGTAGACGTTGCCCAGCTGGGCGGTGAGCGTGCGCAGTGCGTCCACCTGCCGGCGGACCCGCTCGATGTCCCGCACCAGCAAGTGCAGGCTGGCCCGGGCCTGGGCGTCGTGGGTTGCGTGGTCGGCCATGAACAAGCCTCTCGAACCGGCGTTGAAAGGAATCGGGCCGAGCAGGCGGCCCGCTGTGGTCAACTCTTACTTGACCAACGCGCTTGCCCCCCACGGGTCACGGTGTGGGGGCGTAGGGAAACACGCGTACGCCCCCGTGCGCCGGACGCGCGCTGCACGGTCGGCCGACGGCCTCCCCCCCCCGTCACCTGACGCGCCGCCCGGTCGTCTGCTTTGTCCCGGCTCCGTGGCCTGCTGCCTGGCGTGCCGGCTGTTGCCCGGCTGGGTCGTCTGTGGCTGGGCTTCGTGGTCTGCTGCCTGGCGTGCCGGCTGTTGCCCGGCCCGGTCATCTGCTGCCCCGGCTCCGTGGCCTGCTATCTGGCGTGCCGCGTGCCGCGTGCCGCGTGCCGCCGCGGCTCCGGTGGCTTGCCTCCTGCTGCCCCGGCTTCGTGGCTCGCCGCCTGGCGTGCCGCTCGTCGCCCGGCCCTGTCACCGGCCGCCCGGTCACCTGTCGCCTGGCCCTGTCACCTGTGTCGCCCGGCCCTGTCACCGGCCGCCCGGTCACCTGTCGACCGGTCACCTGTCGACCGGCCCCGTCACTTGTCGCCTGGCCCTGTCACCTCTCGCCCGGCCCCGTCACCTTCCGCCCGGCCCGGCGTCCGCGGCACCGCTCCGCCCGTCAGCCACGGCTTTTCGCCCGTGGTCATAGACTGGTGCGCTGCCCGCCGTCCAACCCGCCCGAGAGGCCCAAGCCACCCCATGAAGCTCGTCTTCGCCGGTACCCCCGAGGTCGCCGTTCCCGCTCTGGACGCCCTGCTCGCCTCCGGGCGGCACGAGGTGGCCGCCGTCGTCACCCGGCCCGACGCGCCGGCCGGGCGCGGGCGCAGGCTGGTCGCGAGCCCGGTCGCCGAGCGGGCGGAGGAGGCCGGGATCGAGGTGCTCAAGCCCGTCAAGCCGCGCGACCCGGAGTTCCTGGAGCGGCTGAAGGAGATCGCCCCGGACTGCTGCCCGGTCGTCGCCTACGGTGCCCTGCTGCCCAGGGCGGCCCTCGACATCCCCGCCCGCGGCTGGGTCAACCTGCACTTCTCCCTGCTGCCCGCCTGGCGCGGCGCGGCCCCCGCGCAGCACGCCCTCATGGCCGGGGACGAGATCACCGGCGCGTCCACCTTCCTCATCGAGGAAGGGCTCGACTCCGGCCCGGTCTACGGCGCCGTCACCGAGCGGATCCGGCCCACCGACACCAGCGGCGACCTGCTCACCCGGCTCGCCCTCGCCGGGGCCGGACTGCTCGCCGCGACCATGGACGGCATCGAGGACGGCACCCTGGCGGCCGTGCCGCAGCCGGCCGAGGGCGTCACCCTCGCCCCCAAGATCACCGTCGAGGACGCCCGGGTCGACTGGACGGCGCCCGCCCTGCGCGTGGACCGCGTGGTACGCGGCTGCACACCGGCGCCCGGCGCCTGGACCACGTTCCGCGGCGAGCGGCTCAAGCTGATCCAGGCCGCCCCGGCGCCGCAGCGCACCGACCTCGCCCCGGGCGCGCTCGCCGTCGGCAAGAACGACGTCCACGTCGGCACCGGTTCGTACGCCGTCGAGCTGCTGTGGGTGCAGGCGCAGGGCAAGAAGCCGATGCGGGCGGCGGACTGGGCGCGCGGGGCGCGCATCGCCGAGGGCGAGACGCTCGGCGGCTGACCGGGCGGCCCGGACCGGGACGTAGGCTGGGTGCACCGCGCGTCCGAGCACGGCGCACCCAGACAACCGGAGCACCTTTTTCGTGAGCGACACCCGTCGGCCCCGCAAGCCCGCCAAGCCCTACCGCCGACCCCAGAAGGACCCCGTCCGCATCCTCGCCTTCGAGGCGCTGCGCGCCGTGGACGAGCGGGACGCCTACGCCAACCTGGTCCTGCCCCCGCTGCTGCGCAAGGCACGCGAGAAGGGCGACTTCGACGGCCGGGACGCCGCGCTCGCCACCGAGCTGGTGTACGGAACGCTGCGCCGCCAGGGAACGTACGACGCGATCCTCGCGGACTGTGTCGACCGCCCGCTGCGCGAGGTCGACCCGCCCGTCCTGGACGTGCTGACCCTCGGCGCCCACCAGCTGCTCGGGACGCGCATCCCCAGCCACGCCGCCGTGTCCGCCACCGTCGAGCTCGCCCGGGTCGTCCTCGGCGACGGGCGGGCCAAGTTCGTCAACGCAGTGCTGCGCAAGGTCGCGCAGCACGACCTCGACGGATGGCTGGAGAAGGTCGCCCCGCCCTACGACGAGGACCCCGAGGACCACCTCGCCGTCGTCCACTCCCACCCCCGCTGGGTCGTCTCCGCCTTGTGGGACTCCCTCGGCGGCGGGCGCGCCGGGATCGAGGACCTGCTGGAGGCCGACAACGAGCGGCCGGAGGTGACCCTGGTCGCCCGGCCCGGACGGGCCGGCACCGAGGAGCTGCTGCGCGAGGAGGCCGCGGTGCCGGGCCGCTGGTCGCCGTACGCCGTACGGCTGACCGAGGGCGGCGAACCGGGCGCCGTGGACGCCGTACGGGAGGGCCGGGCCGGCGTCCAGGACGAGGGCAGCCAGCTCGTCGCGCTCGCCCTGGCGAACGCGCCCCTCGACGGCCCCGACCGGAAGTGGCTCGACGGATGCGCGGGCCCCGGCGGCAAGGCGGCCCTGCTGGCCGCGCTCGCCGCCGAGCGCGGAGCCGTCCTGCTCGCCTCCGAGAAGCAGCCCCACCGCGCCGGGCTGGTGGCGAAGGCGCTGGCCGGCAACCCCGGTCCGTACCAGGTGATCGCCGCCGACGGCACGCGTCCCGCCTGGCGGCCGGGCAGCTTCGACCGTGTCCTCGTCGACGTCCCCTGCACCGGGCTCGGCGCCCTGCGCAGGCGGCCCGAGGCCCGGTGGCGGCGCCGCCCGGAGGACCTGGACGGCTTCGCCCCGCTCCAGCGCGGCCTGCTGCGCACGGCCCTGGAGTCGGTGCGCGTCGGCGGCGTGGTCGGCTACGCGACCTGCTCCCCCCACCTCGCCGAGACCCGCGCCGTGGTCACCGACGTGCTCAAGCAGTTCCCGGAGGCCGAACTGATCGACGCCCGCCCGCTGCTGCCGGGCGTCGGGATCCTCGGCGACGGCCCCGACGTGCAGCTGTGGCCGCATCTGCACGGGACCGACGCGATGTATCTGGCCCTGATCCGCCGCACCGGCTGACCGGCCCCTTCCCGGGTGCGGTCCACGCCGTCCCGCGAAGCGTCCCTGGAGCGTCCGTGGAGCGGGCCGGCGGGTGCGGCCCCGACCGCACCCGCGCACGGCGGTCCCGACCGCACCCGCGCACGGCGGTCCCGACCGCGCGCCCGTGCGTCATGACCGTCGGCTCCCCCCGGTACCCGGCTGGAGGCCGGGTACCGGGGGGAGCCGACGGGCCCGGGCATGGCACGCTTGGGTCATGGCCGTGCAGATCAACCCCAGCATCCTGTCCGCCGACTTCGCGCGTCTCGCCGAGGAGGCGAAGGCGGTCGAAGGGGCCGACTGGCTCCACGTCGACGTCATGGACAACCACTTCGTCCCGAACCTCACGCTCGGCGTGCCCGTCGTGGAGTCCCTGGCCCGGGCGACGGACACCCCGCTGGACTGCCACCTGATGATCGAGCAGCCCGACCGCTGGGCGCCGCAGTACGTCGAGGCGGGTGCGTCCTCCGTGACCTTCCACGTCGAGGCGGCCGCCGCTCCCGTCCGGCTGGCCCGCGAGATCCGCGCCAAGGGCGCCCGGGCCTCGATGGCACTCAAGCCCGCCACCCCCATCGAGCCGTACGAGGACCTGCTTCCCGAGCTCGACATGCTCCTGATCATGACGGTGGAGCCGGGCTTCGGCGGCCAGGCCTTCCTCGACATCATGCTGCCCAAGATCCGCCGCACCCGGGAGCTGATCGGCAAGCACGGCCTCCAGCTGTGGCTGCAGGTCGACGGCGGAGTGTCGGCCTCGACGATCGAGCGGTGCGCGGAGGCGGGCGCGGACGTGTTCGTCGCCGGCTCGGCGGTCTACGGTGCGCAGGACCCCGCCGAAGCGGTGCGAGCCCTGCGCAGTCAGGCGGAAACGGCCACCACCAAGGCGTCCTGGGCGTGCGGCCACTGAACAACGGCTGAGTGAACGGCTCCCCAGCAGGGCTGATCAAGCGCGCAGGATCTGCAAGGATGAACGGTGAATCCAGAATGTGAACAGCAGTGAGGAGATCGCCGTGTCGGGTATGTCGGCGGGCCGGTCAGCCATGCGGATGGGACCCGCTGAGCTGGTGCAGGCGGCGGCCATGGCCCGCCGTTTCTACCTCGAGGGCAAATCGAAGATCCAGATCGCCGAGGAGTTCGGCGTCAGCCGCTTCAAGGTGGCCCGGGTCCTGGAGACCGCTCTCGAACGGGATCTCGTGCGCATCGAGATCCGCGTGCCGGCCGAGCTGGACGCCGAGCGCTCCGACGCGCTCCGCGCCCGCTACGGCCTCAGGCACGCCGTCGTGGTCGAGTCCCCGGCCGAGGCAGAGGAGACGCCCGACCCCGAGAACCTCGGCGAAGTAGCCGCCGATCTGCTCGGCGAGCTCGTCGACGAGGGAGACGTGCTGGGTCTGGCCTGGGGCCGTTCCACCATCCACATGGCGGCGGCCCTGAACCGGCTGCCGCCCTGCACGGTGGTGCAGCTGACGGGGGTGTACGACGCCGGGACCTCCGAGCGCGGCTCGGTGGAGGCCGTGCGCCGCGCCGCCCAGGTCTCGGGGGGCGACGCCCACCCCATCTACGCGCCGATGCTGCTGCCGGACGCGGCCACCGCTGCGGCGCTGCGGCACCAGACCGGGATCGCACGCGCCTTCGAGTACTTCGACAAGGTCACGGTCGCCTGTGTGTCCATCGGTTCCTGGGAGCCGGGCATCTCGACGGTGCACGACATGCTCAGCGACGAGGAGCGGGCCCACTACGCCTCGCTCGGCGTCTCCGCCGAGATGGCCGCGCACCTGTTCGACGCCGAGGGCCGCCGGATCGGGCGGGACCTGGGGGAGCGGTGCATCACGGTCAAGGCCGACCAGCTGCGCCGTATCCCCGAGGTCGTCGCGATCGCGGGCGGGCAGCGCAAGGCGGCGGCGATCGACGCGGTGCTGCGGTCCGGCCTGGTCACCAGCCTGGTCACGGACACCTCGGCCGCGGACTACCTGATGACGGCGGGCCCCGCCCCCAGGCCGGCTCTCAACAGGGCGGACCCGGACGGCCCCTGACGAGTCCGCGCGGGACGGCCGTGGGAGCATCGACGGCATGCTGCTGCGGTTCGTCCCCCGTGTGCTCGCGGGGCTCCTCGTCACGCTCGCCGTCCTTCTGACGGGCTGCTCGCCCTCCGGGCCGGGCGGTTCCGACCCCTCAGCCCCGTCGTGGGCCCATGGGATGGCCACGATCAGTCAGTCCCGGCTGCCGGCCGAGGCCCGGCAGACCCTGGCCCTCGTCGACAAGGGCGGCCCCTATCCGTACCGGCAGGACAACACCGTGTTCGGCAATTTCGAGGGGCGGCTGCCCAAGGAGCCGCGCGGCTACTACCACGAGTACACGGTGCGGACCCCGGGGTCGCGCGACCGCGGAGCCAGGCGCATCGTCACCGGCCGGGGCGGGGAGTTCTACTACACCGATGATCACTACAACACGTTCCGGGCGGTGCTGAGATGAGCGAAGACCTGGCGGGCCGGGTCGTGGTCACGCTGGACCTCGACGGTGTCACGGACAAGGCGGGGCTGATGGACCGGGTCGCCCGTGCCCTCTCACTGCCCGGCTGGTTCGGCCGGAACTGGGACGCGCTGGCCGACAGCCTCGGCGACGAGACCCTCTGGCCGGCGGAGGCCGCGGAGCGCGGGATGCTGATCGTGGTACGGGGCTGGCAGGCGTACGCGCAGGCCAGGCCGGAGGAGTGGGAGATCGCCGAGGAGGTCTTCGCCGCCTCGGTGGACGGCCGGCCGGCCCTGGACGTCGCCCTCGCGCTTGGAGGTTCCTCCTAGGGGGCGGGCGGCCGGCCTGGACGTTCCGTCCGGGCATGGCACGGCCCGCGCCATGGGAGAATGAAGTACGTGCTCTTTCCCCCTGACGGACCTGTCCGGGGGTCACCTCTGATCGACTGGGATGTGCGGCACGTGCGTTTCCTCAATGACATCCAGCCCGCGTACGACCTGACGTACGACGACGTCTTCATGGTGCCGAGCCGCAGCGCGGTCGGTTCACGTCAGGGCGTGGACCTCGGCTCCCCGGACGGCACGGGCACCACCATCCCGCTCGTCGTCGCCAACATGACCGCCATCGCCGGGCGCCGCATGGCCGAGACCGTGGCCCGCCGCGGCGGACTGGTGGTCATTCCGCAGGACATCCCGAACGACGTCGTCACCGACGTGATCTCCTGGGTCAAGAGCCGCCATCTGGTCCTGGACACCCCGATCGTGCTCGCCCCGCACCAGACCGTCGCCGACGCCCTGGCCCTGCTGCCCAAGCGCGCGCACAACGCCGGCGTGGTCGTCGACGAGCAGCACCGGCCGGTCGGTGTGGTCACCGACCGGGACCTGACCGGTGTCGACCGCTTCACCCAGCTCGAAGTGGTCATGAGCAAGGACCTGCTCCTGCTGGACGCGGACATCGACC
The DNA here is from genome assembly GCF_006540305.1 of Streptomyces sp. 6-11-2. Lineage (GTDB taxonomy): Bacteria > Actinomycetota > Actinomycetes > Streptomycetales > Streptomycetaceae > Streptomyces. Next base: position 5,954,859 of record NZ_BJOR01000001.1, read on the forward strand.
CGCGCGAGGCCTTCAACACCCTGGACGGTGCCAACCGCCGCTACGCGCCCGCCGTGGACAAGGACGGCAGGCTCGCCGGCATCCTCACCCGCAAGGGCGCCCTGCGCGCCACGCTGTACACCCCGGCCACCGACGCCGGGGGCAAGCTGCGCATCGCCGCCGCCGTGGGCATCAACGGCGACGTGGCCGGCAAGGCCGAGCAGCTGCTCGACGCGGGCGTCGACACCCTCGTCATCGACACCGCGCACGGCCACCAGGAGTCGATGATCAACGCCGTCAAGCTGGTGCGGGACCTCGACCCGCGGGTGCCGGTCGTCGCCGGCAACATCGTCTCCGCCGAGGGCGTCAAGGACCTCATCGAGGCGGGCGCCGACATCGTCAAGGTCGGCGTGGGACCGGGCGCCATGTGCACCACCCGCATGATGACCGGCGTGGGCCGCCCGCAGTTCTCCGCGGTCCTGGAGTGCGCGGCCGAGGCGAGGAAGTACGGCAAGCACGTGTGGGCCGACGGCGGTGTCCGCCACCCGCGCGACGTGGCGATGGCACTCGCGGCCGGCGCGTCCAACGTGATGATCGGCTCCTGGTTCGCGGGCACCTACGAGTCGCCCGGCGACCTCCAGCACGACGCCAACGGCCGCCCCTACAAGGAGTCGTTCGGCATGGCCTCCGCGCGCGCGGTGCGCAACCGCACCTCCGAGGAGTCCGCGTACGACCGCGCCCGCAAGGCGCTGTTCGAGGAGGGCATCTCGACCTCCCGGATGTTCCTCGATCCGGCCATGCCGGGCGTCGAGGACCTGATCGACTCGATCATCGCGGGCGTCCGCTCCTCGTGCACCTACGCCGGGGCCGGCTCACTGGAGGAGTTCGCCGACAAGGCCATCGTCGGCATTCAGAGCGCGGCAGGCTACGCCGAGGGCAAGCCGCTGCACGCCAGCTGGAACTGAGCCGCCGAGTCCCGAGAAGTGATCCACCGACAGTGCTGAACGATCTCGACGAACGCATCGTGCACGCCCTCGCCGAGGACGCCCGCCGCTCCTACGCGGACATCGGGCAGCTGGTCGGCCTGTCCGCGCCCGCCGTGAAGCGGCGCGTGGACCGGCTGCGCGCCACCGGGGCCATCACCGGTTTCACCGTCCGGGTCGACCCGGCGGCACTCGGCTGGGAGACCGAGGGGTTCGTCGAGATCTACTGCCGGCGCCACACCTCGCCGGAGACGATCCAGCGCGGCCTCGAGCGCTACCAGGAGGTCGTGTCCGCCTCCACCGTCACCGGTGAGGCGGACGCGATCGTCCAGGTCTTCGCCGCCGACATGCGGCACTTCGAGAGGGTCCTGGAGCGGATCGCCGGCGAGCCGTTCGTGGAACGGACGAAGTCCGTGCTGGTGCTCTCGCCCCTGCTGCGCCGCTTCTCCTCCGGCGCGCCGGGCTGACCCGCCGTCAGGCGGACCGGCGGCCGACCGCAGACAGCAGGCGCCGCATGCCCATCGCATGCCCGCCCGTGGCGATCACCAGCCGCCGGTAGAGGCCGCCGGCCGGGCCGGGGAAGGCGGCCCGGGTCTCGGCGCGCAGCCGCGAACGCCCGGGACCGGCCGGTTCGAGGCGGAACGTCAGCGCGTACGACGAGAAGCGATGGCGTCCGGTGAGCACCAGCTCCCGGCCCGTGTCGGCGGCGACCACCCGGAACCCGGGGAGAGTCGAGCCCTCCGCGAAGGGACGTGGTCCGGCCGCCGCACGGTCGGCGCATCCGACCAGGCGGGCGTAACGGGCCGCGCCGGAACCGCAGAACGATTCCTCCAGCGCGGCGCCGAGCCCGCGCCACACGGCGTCGGTGTCCGCCGCGACGACGGTCGTGTGCTCGTCGACGTACGGCAGCGCGGTGATTCCGGCGACATCCATGAAGGCCCCCTTCAGCCGGCCGTCTTGCGTGCCAGGGCGTTGTTCCCTATCGAATTGTGCACGCTGAAGCTCACCGCGTCCGGACGGTAGCGGTCGTCCGACCACTCCACCGGGCGCCCCTCGCGGGTCGTCGTCACCCGGCGGACCCGCAGCAGCGGGCTCGTGCGGCGGATGCCGAGCAGTTCGGCGTCCTGGGCGCCCGCCGCGACCGCGTCGATGAGGTGTTCGCCATAGGCGAAGACCAGGCCGGTGTCCTCGTAGAGCCGTTGGGTGACGGACGCGCAGTCGGGCTCGATCGCCTCGACGGCGGGGGCGACCCAGCCGGCGTACACGGTCCGCTCCACCAGGACCGGCTCGCCGTCCAGTCCGCGTACCCGAAGAACGTGCAACACCGGTGAGCCCTCGTCCAGTTGGAGCCGGACGGCGTCCTCCTGGGTCGCCGGGCGGTACTCCTGGGCCACCACACGCCCCGTCGCCTCCCGCCCCATGGCGCGGGCCCACTGGGCGAAGCTGCGCAGTTCGGCGAAGCTCTGGCTGCGGCGGCTGGCCAGTACGACCCGGCGGGCGCCCTGCCGGGAGCCGATCAGCCCCTCGGCGGTGAGGGCCGCGACGGCCTGGCGGACCGTACCGCGTGCGACGCCGTACTCGGCGGCCAGGGCCGTCTCGGTCGGCAGCCGGCTGCCGACCGTGTACTCCTCGTGGTCGATGGCACGCCGCAGGGCGTCGGCGATCTCCTCGTGTCGTGCCGTCATGCTTCCCCTCTGAGTCGACAGCTGTGCACAGCGTAGGCAGCCTAATCGAGTTTCAGCGTCGATCCCGGCGGACGGAACTGTGCAGGCGAAGGGCCTTGGAGGTTTGGTCGGCGTTCATGTTCAGGACATCATCGACGGGCGTACTGAGGTCAACTTGTTCAGACAAGTTCTCCGCTCTGCCTCACCCCTCGTGCGCACCCCTGGAGAGACCGTGACCGTGTCCTTGCCGAGAACTGCCCTCCTGGGCGGCCCCCTCGCCGTCGTCGCCGCGCTCGCCCTGAGCGCCTGCGGCGCCGCCCCCGACAAGGCGTCGGCCACCGCCGACGGCAGGAGCGCCGCCACCGCCACCTCCGCCGCCGACTTCGGCGGGATGGACGCGCTGGTCGCGGCGGCCAAGAAGGAGGGCAAGCTGCACGCCATCGCGCTGCCCCGCGACTGGGCCAACTACGGCGCCCTGATCGACGACTTCGAGAAGAAGTACGGCATCAAGATCGAGGTCGAGAACCCGGACGGCTCCAGCCAGGACGAGATCAACGCCGTCACCTCCCGCAAGGGCCAGGACCGCGCCCCGGACGTACTGGACCTCGGCAGCTCCTTCGCACTCAGCGCCGCCGAACAGGGCCTGCTCGCCGGGTACAAGGTGGTCGCGTTCGACGACATCCCCGCCGGCCAGAAGGACCCGCAGGCCCGCTGGTACAACGACTACGGCGGCTACGTCTCCATCGGCTGCGACGCCAAGCGGGTCAAGGAGTGCCCGACCACCTTCAAGGACCTGCTCAAGCCGGAGTACAAGGGGCAGGTCGCCCTCAACGGCAACCCGACCAAGGCCGGCGCGGCCTTCGGCGGCGTCTACGCGGCCGCCCTCGCCGCCGGCGGCTCCTTCGACGACATCCAGCCCGGCATCGACTTCTTCGCCAAGCTGAAGAAGAACGGCAACTTCACTCCCGTCGAGTCCACCCCCGCCACCGTCGAGCAGGGCGAGACACCGATCAGCATCGACTGGGACTACCTCAACGCCGGGTACGCCGACGAGTTCAAGTCCAAGGGTGTGGACTGGAAGGTGGCCGTCCCCGCCGACGGCCGGTACGCCCAGTACTACTCCCAGGCCATCAACAAGGACGCCCCGCACCCGGCCGCCGCGCGGCTGTGGCAGGAGTACCTCTACAGCGCCGAGGGCCAGAACCTGTGGCTCAAGGGCTACGCCCGCCCGGTCCTGATGCCCGCCATGGAGAAGGCCGGCACCCTCGACCAGGCCGCCGCCACCAAGCTGCCGGAGGTCGACGGCACACCCGCCTTCCCGTCCGAGGCCCAGCAGAGCAAGGCCAAGGACGTTCTCGCGCAGGGCTGGGGGAAGGCCGTCTCCGGATGACCACCGCCCTCACGCGGGCGGACGTGGCGCCCGCCGCTTCGGTGAAGCGGCGGCGCCGCGCCCCGGGATGGCTCGCCGTCGTCCCTCTGCTCGCCTTCACCGCACTCGCCTTCGGGCTGCCCGCCCTGGCGATGCTGAACGGCGCGTTCAGCGTCCAGGATCCGGGGACGGGCGCCGAGTCCCACACCACGGACAACCTGACGACCTCCCTGCGCGGCGCCTACCTGACCGCCCTGCTCGGCAGCGTCAAGCTGTCCGCCGTCGCCGCCGGGCTCGCGGCCCTGCTCGGGCTGCCGCTCGCGCAGGCGGTCGTGACCTCCCGCTCCCGGGTGCTGCGCGAGGCCGTGCTCACCGCCTCCGGGGTGCTCGCCAACTTCGGCGGCGTCCCGCTGGCGTTCGCCTTCGTCGCCACCCTCGGCAACGCCGGTGTGCTGACCCGGCACCTGGGCCTGACCGAGAAGGGCTGGGACCTGTACAGCTTCTGGGGCCTGGTGATCGTCTACCTGTACTTCCTGATCCCGCTGATGGTGCTCACCATCACCCCCGCGCTGGACGGCCTGCGCTCCCAGTGGCGGGAGGCGGCGCGGAACAACGGCGCCACGGCCGTGCAGTACTGGCGGCACGTCGCCCTGCCCGTCCTCGCGCCGTCCCTGCTCGGCGGGCTGGTCCTGCTCTTCGGCAGCGCCTTCGCCGCCTACGCCACCGCCGCCGCCATGGTCGGCAGCTCGGTGCCGCTGGTCACCCTGCAGATCGCCGACGCCCTCTCCGGCAACGTGCTGGTCGGCCAGGAGCACGTGGCCCTCGCCCTCAGCCTCGACATGGTCCTGGTGGCGGGCCTGGTCATGGCCGTGTACCTGCCCCTGCAACGCCGGAGCGCCCGATGGCTCGCCTGAACCCATGGCGGTGGGCCGTCCTCGGTCTCGCCGCGCTGTACTTCCTGATCCCGCTGGCCGCGTCCGTGGTGTTCACGGTCGACGTGCCCGGCCGGGGCGTCACCTTCGACGCCTACACGCGGATCGTCTCCACCGAGGGCTTCGTCCCCAGCCTGCTGCTGTCGCTGCAACTGGCCGCCGCCACCATCGCCGTCGTGCTGCTGCTGATGGTCCCCGCCATGGTCGCGCTCCGGCTCGGCGCGCCCCGGCTGCGGCCCGTCGTCGAAGTGGTGTGCCTGCTGCCGCTGGTCGTGCCGCCGATCGCGTACGTCGCGGGGATCGCGACCGTGCTGAAGTGGGGACCCGAGCACCTGTCCCGCACCCCGCTGTTCCAGACGTTCGTGGCCCTGCAGGATCCGGACTTCCCCGTCGTGCTCGTCCTCGCCTACGTCGTACTGGCGCTGCCCTTCGTGTACCGGGCCCTGGACTCCGGGCTCCGCGCGATCGACGTGCGGACCCTCGTCGAGGCCGCCCGCAGTTGTGGCGCCTCCTGGCCGCAGGCACTGATCCGGTCCGTGCTGCCCAATCTGCGCGGGGCGCTGCTGAACGCCGCCTTCCTCACCCTGGCGCTGGTCCTCGGCGAGTTCACCGTGGCCCAGCTGCTGGGTTTCCGGCCCTTCGCCGTGTGGATCTTCAGCATCGGCGGCTCGCAGGCCCAGATGTCCGTCGCCGTCTCCGTGCTCAGTCTCCTCGTGACCTGGGCACTGCTTCTCGCGCTCGCCGGTGCCGGCGGACGCACCCGAACCGCTTCGTCCCGGGGATGAACCATGACCGCCACCACCCTTGAGAAGGCCGCCACGACGCAGGCCGCCACCATCGAATTCCGTGGGCTGCGCCGGGAGTTCGGCGCCACGGTCGCCCTCGGCGGACTCGACCTGAGCGTGCGGCCGGGGGAGTTCCTGGCGCTGCTCGGGCCCTCCGGCTGCGGCAAGACCACCGCGCTGCGCATGCTCGCCGGGTTCGAACACCCCGACTCCGGTGAGGTGCTGGTGGACGGCGCCGACGTCACCCGGGTCCCGGCCCATCGCCGCGACGCCGGGATGGTCTTCCAGTCGTACAGTCTCTTCCCGCACCTGAGCGCCCGCGACAACGTCGCCTTCGGACTGCGGATGCGCAAGGTGCGGACGGCCGAACGCCGTTCCCGTGCCGCCGAGTTGCTGGAGCTGGTCGGCCTCGCCGACAAGGGCGACCGATTCCCGCACCAGCTCTCCGGCGGTCAGCAGCAGCGGATCGCGCTGGCCCGCGCGCTCGCCCTGCGCCCCCGGGTCCTGCTCCTCGACGAGCCGCTGTCGGCCCTCGACGCCAAGGTCCGGCTGACCCTGCGCGAGGAGATCCGCAGGCTCCAGCAGGAGCTCGGCATCACCACCCTGTTCGTGACGCACGACCAGGAGGAGGCCCTGTCGATCGCCGACCGGGTCGCCGTGATGCGCGCCGGGCGGCTCGAACAATGCGCGCCTCCGGCCGAGTTGTACGGCCGCCCCGCGACCGCCTTCGTCGCCGAGTTCGTCGGCACGATGAGCCGGATCCCGGGCCGGCTGTCCGACGGCGGCGTCGAGGTGCTCGGACAGCGGCTGCCGGTCGACGGCCCGGCTCCCGCCGCGAGCGAGGTGGACGTGCTCGTGCGGCCCGAGGCCGTCCAGGTGCGGGCGACCGAGGACGGCGGCGCGCGGGTGGTCGCCACCGCCTTCCTCGGCGCGACCGTCCGGATCACCGTCCGGCTGGCGGACGCCACCGAGGTCAAGGCCGACCTGCCCGCGCACGAAGCCGCCGGGCTCGCGGCAGGCACCGCCGTGAACGTGTCGCTGCCCGAGCGGCCCGTCCTCGTGGCAGAACGCCCGAACAGGTCGTGAGGCGCCGGCCGTGAGCCGCCAGCCCTGAAGAACCGGTCCCGAAGAACCCGCTGTGAAAGAGAATCACGTGACCCCCCACCCCCGGCTTCCCCTCCAGGCCGTCCTGTTCGACATGGACGGCACGCTCGTCGACACCGAGCGGCTGTGGTGGGAGGCGGTGGAACACGTCGCCGGCAGACCCCTGACCGAGGCGGACCAGCCCGAGGTGCTCGGCCGCTCCGTCGAGCACACGGCGGGCTGGCTGGCCGCGGCCTCCGGCGCACCGGCCGCGGACGTGGCCCGAGAACTGCACCGCGAGTTCACCGGCCGTGTCCGCACCGGCACCGTGCCCCGCCCCGGCGCCCTCGACCTGCTCGACGCCCTCGCCCGGGAGGGCGTACCCACCGCCCTGGTGACCGCGTCGCCCCGCGCCGTCGCCGACATCGTGCTCGACGTCCTCGGCCCCGGGCGCCTGACGGTCTCCGTCACCGCCGACGACACCGACCGCACCAAGCCCGCCCCCGACCCCTACCTCGCCGCCTGCCGCGCCCTGGGTGTCGACCCCGCCGCCTGCGTGGCCGTCGAGGACACGCAGACCGGCGTCAGCTCCGCCGAGGCGGCCGGGTGCGCGGTGCTCGCCGTGCCGTCGCTCGCCCCCATCGACGCGGCACCCGGACGGAGGCTGCGCGAGAGCCTGACCGGGGTCACCCCCGGGGAACTGTCCGCCATGGTGAGCGGCGAACTGCGGGTGATGAGCTGGAACCTCTGGCTCGGCGGGAGCAAGGTCGACGACCACCGGGCCAAGCAGGTCGAGGCGATCCTGGAGTGCGGTGCGGACGTCGTGGGCCTGCAGGAGACCGGGGGCACCGCGGCCCAGGAGCTCGCCGGGGAACTCGGCTGGTACCACCACCGGGCGGGCGAGAACCTCGGTGTCATCAGCCGCCACCCGATCACCGCGTGCCTCGGCGACCCGGACGTCGGCTTCTACGGCGCCGCCGGGGTCCGTATCGGGCTCGCGCCAGGCCGCGAGGTCGACGTCTGGACGGCCCACCTGCACTACACGCCCTACGGCCCGTACGAGTCGGCCTACGACGGGCTCGCGGCGGACCTGCTGATCGCCCACGAGGAGGTGCGGCTGGCGCAGATGCGGGACGCCGTGCGCCGGATCGACGAGGAGGGCGACCCCTCCGTACCGGTCGTCCTGGTCGGTGACTTCAACTGTCCCTCCCACCTGGACCGGCCGGACGTCGCCTGGCCGGTGACGAAGGCGGCCGAGGAGGCGGGCCTGCGCGACTCCTACCGCGAGGCCCGTCCGGACCCGGCCGCCGACCCGGGGCACACCTGGTCACCGATCCACCCGGTGCACGAGGACGGGAGCGGGCGGCCCGAGCCGCAGGACCGCATCGACTACGTGCTGCACCGGGGGCTGCGGGTGCTCGACTCCTGGACGTACGTCAGGGGTACCCCGCGTCCCTGGCCGGAGGTCGTCGGCAACGACTGGCCCTCGGACCACGCGGCGGTCGTGACCGCCTTCGGCGAGCCAGGGGGCCACCGGGGCCGGCCCGGCGCGTAGCGGGCGCCCGGGCGGTCGGCCCGGAGCCGCTGTGGGAGGCCGCGGGGCGGCTGCGGACCTGTGCTTCGACCCCGTGTCCCGCGGTGGCGCAACGAATCGCCGCCCATGCCCGGTTGTACGCAACGATTCGCTCACCGGCGCGCAACGGCTCCGGCTTGTCCGCCCGAGACGGCCGAACGTACGGTCTAACCGACCCCCGAACCCCCCGTACCGGTGAGGAACACCCATGCGCACCGCCCTGCTCCAGAGCTCCGGCCGTCCCGGCTCCGTCGTCGAGAACCTCAAGGTCCTCGACGACGCCGCCGGCCGGGCCGCCGCCGCGGGGGCCGGGCTGCTGGCGACGTCGGAGCTGTTCCTGACCGGGTACGCGATCGGCGACGACATCGGCCGCCTGGCCGAGCCCGCCGACGGGGACCGGGCGGACGCGGTCGCGGAGCTGGCCCGCCGGCACGGGCTGGCCGTCGCCTACGGCTACCCGGAGCGGGACGGCGAGACGGTCTACAACTCCGTGCAGCTGATCTCCGCCGACGGCACCCGCCTCGCCAACTACCGCAAGACCCACCTGTTCGGCGACTTCGAGCACGACCAGTTCACGCCGGGCGAGCAGCCGGTCGTCCAGGCGGAGCTGAACGGACTGACCGTCGGTCTGATCATCTGCTACGACGTGGAGTTCCCGGAGAACGTGCGCGCCCACGCGCTGGGCGGCACCGACCTCCTCGTCGTCCCGACGGCGCTCATGCACCCGTTCCAGTTCGTCGCCGAGTCCCTGGTCCCGGTGCGCGCCTTCGAGAACCAGATGTACGTCGCCTACGTCAACCGGGCCGGCACGGAAGGCGAGTTCGAGTTCGTCGGGCTCTCCGCCCTGGCCGGCCCCGACGGGGTGGCCCGCGCCCGCGCCGGACGGTCCGAGGAACTGGTCCTCGCGGACGCCGACCCCGCCGCCCTCGCCGCCTCCCGCGAGGCCAACCCGTATCTGGAAGGCCGCCGCCCCGGCCTCTACGGGTCCCTCGTCTGACCCCCGGACCTTCCCTCTCTCCCCACCCCCGGTTCTTTCGCGCAAGGAGTCCGCACCCCATGACGTCCACGGTGCCCAACGCCGTCGAGCACGCCGACGAGCAGCAGCCGCCGATCACCATGTTCGGCCCGGACTTCCCGTACGCGTACGACGACTTCCTCGCCCACCCGGCGGGCCTCGGCCAGGTCCCCGCGACCGAGCACGGCACCGAGGTCGCGATCATCGGCGGCGGCCTTTCCGGCATCGTCGCCGCCTACGAGCTGATGAAGATGGGCCTCAAGCCCGTCGTCTACGAGGCCGACCGGATCGGCGGCCGGCTGCGCACCGTCGGCTTCGAGGGCTGCGACGAGTCGCTGACCGCCGAGATGGGCGCCATGCGCTTCCCGCCGTCCTCCACCGCGCTCCAGCACTACATCGACCTGGTGGGCCTCGAGACCCGGCCGTTCCCCAACCCCCTGGCCGAGGCGACCCCGTCGACCGTCGTCGACCTCAAGGGCGAGTCGCACTACGCCGAGACCGTCGACGACCTGCCGCAGGTCTACCGGGACGTGGCGGAGGCCTGGAACAGGTGCCTGGAGGAGGGCGCCGACTTCTCCGACATGAACCGTGCCCTGCGCGAGCGCGACGTGCCGCGCATCCGCGAGATCTGGTCCCGGCTCGTCGAGAAGCTCGACAACCAGACCTTCTACGGCTTCCTGTGCGACTCCGAGGCCTTCAGGTCCTTCCGGCACCGGGAGATCTTCGGCCAGGTCGGCTTCGGCACCGGAGGCTGGGACACCGACTTCCCCAACTCCATCCTGGAGATCCTGCGCGTCGTCTACACCGAGGCCGACGACCACCACCGCGGCATCGTGGGCGGCTCGCAGCAACTGCCGCTGAGGCTCTGGGAGCGCGAGCCGGAGAAGATCCTGCACTGGCCCTACGGCACGTCGCTGAAGTCCCTGCACGTTGACGGCGACCCGCGCCCCGCCGTGACCCGGCTGCACCGCACCGCGAACAACCGGATCACGGTGACGGACGCGAACGGCGACATCCGCACCTACAAGGCGGCCGTCTTCACCGCCCAGTCCTGGATGCTGCTGTCCAAGGTCCGGTGCGACGACGCGCTGTTCCCGATCGACCACTGGACCGCGATCGAGCGCACCCACTACATGGAGTCCAGCAAGCTCTTCGTGCCCGTCGACCGGCCGTTCTGGCGGGACAGGGCCGTCGACGACAAGGGCGAGCCGACCGGCCGGGACGTGATGTCGATGACGCTCACCGACCGCATGACCCGCGGCACCTACCTGCTCGACGACGGCCCGGACAAGCCCGCCGTCATCTGCCTCTCCTACACCTGGTGCGACGACAGCCTGAAGTGGCTGCCGCTGTCCGCGAACGAGCGGATGGAGGTCATGCTGAAGTCGCTCTCGGAGATCTATCCGAACGTCGACATCCGCAAGCACATCATCGGCAGCCCGGTGACCGTCTCCTGGGAGAACGAGCCCTACTTCATGGGCGCGTTCAAGGCCAACCTGCCCGGTCACTACCGCTACCAGCGGCGCCTGTTCACCCACTTCATGCAGGACCGGCTGCCCGAGGACAAGCGGGGCGTCTTCCTCGCCGGCGACGACATCTCCTGGACGGCCGGGTGGGCCGAGGGCGCCGTGCAGACCGCGCTGAACGCGGTCTGGGGCGTCATGCACCACCTCGGCGGCGGCACCGACCCGGCCAACCCCGGCCCCGGTGACGTCTACGACGAGATCGCTCCGGTCGAACTCCCGGAGGACTGACCGGAGTCCAGGGCGGTCACACCCCGGCCGCCCGCGCCTTCTCGAACACCTCCGCGGCGACGTCCTTGAGCTCCTCGGCGTCCCGCAGCCGGCCCTGCACGTCGATCAGGATCTCCTCCAGGCCGATCGCCGCGTACGCGAGGAGGTCCTCGACGATCTGGTCGGCGTCGCCCTGGAAGGGCCGGCGGCCGGTGCCCTCGTACGCCTTGGCCGAGTACGTCGCGTTCACCCGCAGCACCGTCCGGATCGGCTGCTGCCGGCCACGCTCGGCGGCCAGGTCCCGCACCGCGTCCCACTGGCTCGCGACCTGCTCGGCGCCCATGGCCACCGGGAGCCAGCCGTCGGCGTGCTCGACGAGCCGCTCCCGGGCCTTGCGGGTGTTCGCGGCCAGCAGGATCGGGATCGGCCGGGCCGGCTTGGGGCCCACCACGGCCGACTCGATCTTCGTGATACGGCCGTCGTAGCGCACCGGGTCGGGCCCCCACACGGCCCGGCAGACGTCGATCACCTCGTCCAGCACCCGGCCGCGCTCCTTGATCGGCCGGATTCCCGCCGCCGCGTACTCGTCCAGGGACCAGCCCGTGCCGAAGCCGGCGAGCACCCGCCCGCCGCTGGCCGCGTCCAGGGAGGCGAGGGACCTGGCGAGCTGGAACGGCACGTGCAGCGGCGCGACCAGCACGCTGCTGCCCAGCTGGACCCGCTCGGTGGCCGCCGCGGCCAGGGTGAGCGTGACCAGCGGGTCGGCCACGTGCCGGTACGAGTCGGGCCAGGGCACGCCCTCGATGCCGTACAGGCCCTGTGTGGCGGGCTCCGGGAACAGGGCCCGCTCGTACACCCAGACGCTGTCGTAGCCGATGCGCTCCACGGCGCGTGCCACGTCGGGCACGTCCCTGCCGAGGTCGTACTGCCGGTTCTGTGGAAGACCGATTCCCAGACGGGTCGCCATGACGGTGCGCTCCTTCGTGATCGTCCGTGTTCCATGGTCAACGTACAGTGATCACGGGGGAGTTCCGGGAAGGTGCGGGGCGGATGTCCGGATCAGCCCGGCAGCGGCGTGAGCATCATGCGGCAGTCGAAGCCGATCGCGGCGTCCAGCCGCCGGCCGAACTCCTCGGCCATGTCGGGCAGTCGGCGCAGTGCCCACAGCGCCCGCGCGGCCGACCAGCTCGCCTCCCGGGCCCGCTCCAGGTCCCACGAGCCGAGCAGGTGGGTGAGCGGATCGGTGATGTGGAGCAGTTCGGGACCGGGCACCAGGTCCTCGCGGACCCGCTCCTCCAGCGACAGGAGAAAGTCGCCCAAGCGGTCGAACTCGCCCTCCAGCTCGGCCGGTTCGCACCGCGCGGCCCGGCAGGCGTCCACCACGGCGAGGGCCAGGTCGTAGCCGATGTGCGCGTGGACGCCCGCCAGCGCGAACTGCGCCGGCCGCACCCCGGGGTGCCGCCGGAACTGGAACAGGGGCCGCCAGCAGGCGGGCGGCCGCCGTCCTTCGGCGGCCGCGTCCACGGCGGCGAGGTACCGCCCGGCGAACGGTGCGTCCAGCGTGGTCGCGGGCCATCGGCCGGCCGCCTCGGCGGCGGCGAGGTACACACGCTGGAAGACGGCGACCCCGTCGCGCTCGGGCAGCCCGGCGGCCAGGTGGCGCATCCTGGCGACCAGCGCGTCCACTGTGTCCGGGCCATGGGTGAGTTGTGCCGATTGCCCCATGAGGGCAGCGTCCCAGGCCCGGGACGCCCCGTTCGCCGACGGGCCCGGCGCTTCCCCGGAACGGGGGAACGCGCCCGTCGGCGAACGGGGCGGAGGGGGCCTGAGAGACAGGTCGGGCGGAGGGGGACCTACGAGGCGGGCCCGGTGCCCTGAGCCTCCCCGCCGTACGACGACGTGCCCTCGTCCAGCAGGGGCTCCTGCTTCTTGAGGTGGGCGGGCGCGAACGCCCGCAGCGCGTGGTAGCCGGTGATGACGACCAGGGTGCCGAGCGCGATGCCGCTGAGGGAGAAGGTGTCGCTGAACTTCAGGCTGACGTTGCCGACACCGATGATGATGCCCGCCGCGGCCGGCACCAGGTTCAGCGGGTTGCGCAGGTCGACCTTGGCGTTGATCCAGATCTGCGCGCCGAGCAGGCCGATCATGCCGTACAGGATGACGGTGATGCCGCCGAGGACACCGCCCGGGATCGCGGCCACGATCGCGCCGAACTTGGGGCAGAGGCCGAACAGCAGCGCGAAGCCCGCGGCGGCCCAGTACGCGGCCGTCGAGTAGACGCGGGTCGCGGCCATCACGCCGATGTTCTCGGAGTAGGTGGTGTTCGGCGGGCCGCCCACCGCGGTGGACAGCATGGAGGCCACACCGTCGGCCGAGATCGCGGTGCCGAGCTTGTCGTCCAGCGGGTCGCCGGTCATCTCGCCGACCGCCTTCACGTGCCCCGCGTTCTCCGCGACCAGCGCGATGACGACGGGCAGCGCCACCAGGATCGCCGACCACTGGAAGCTGGGCCCGTGGAAGGACGGCAGTCCGATCCAGTCGGCCTTGCCCACGCCCGAGAGGTCCAGGCGCCAGTGGTCGGTGAGCTTGCCGCTCGCGCCCACGGAGTGGATCCTGCCGAAGACCTGGTCGAAGACCCAGGAGACGGCGTAGCCGAAGACCAGGCCGAGGAAGATCGCGATCCGGGACCAGAAACCGCGCAGGCACACGACGGCCAGCCCGGTGAACAGCATGACGAGCAGCGCCGTCCACTGGTCCTGCGGCCAGTAGGTGGAGGCGGTCACCGGAGCGAGGTTGAAGCCGATCAGCATGACGACCGCGCCGGTGACGATCGGCGGCATCGCGGCGTGGATGATCCGCGCCCCGAAACGCTGCACGGCGAGGCCGACCAGGAACAGCGCGACACCGACGACGAAGACCGCGCCGGTCACGGTGGCGCTGGTGCCGCCCTGCGCCCGGATGACCGCGGCGACGCCCACGAAGGAGAGCGAGCAGCCCAGGTAGCTGGGCACCCGGCCGCGGGTGGCGAGCAGGAAGATCACGGTCGCGACGCCCGACATCATGATCGCGAGGTTGGGGTCGAGGCCCATGAGCACGGGGGCGACGAAGGAGGCGCCGAACATGGCCACGACGTGCTGGGCGCCGAGTCCTGCCGTGCGGGGCCACGAGAGCCGTTCGTCGGGCCGGACCACTGCTCCCGGTGCGGGCGTACGCCCGTCACCGTGCAGCTTCCAGCGCACGCCGAGGTCCATGGTGGGATTTCGCTTTCTCTGTACGTGGAGCCTGTCCGCACCATTGTCGGGGGTGCCCGGAGGTCCCGTGCCCACCCGCCCCTGCTCAGGGGCCGTTCAGCTGCCGCTCAGGCGTCGCTCAGGGCCGCGGGTCGGGAACCGCGGTGCTCGCGGGACCGACCTTCGTCCGGTCCCGGTCACCCGCCCTGAGCACCCCCGCGAAGGCGACCAGACCGCATGCCAGCAGGGTCACCAGGCCGAAGGACACCACCAGGCTGGTCGCCTGGGCCAGCCCGCCGATCGCGCTCGGGGCGACCAGCCCGGAGGTGTATGTGATGGTCGCGACACCGGCGATGGCCTGACTGGGGTTCGGGCCGCTGCGGCCGGCCGCGGCGAAGCACAGCGGTACGACGACCGCGATACCGAGGCCCATCAGCGCGAACCCGGTCATCGCCACCGCCGGATGGCCCCCGGCGACGACGAGCAGGCCGCCCACGACCGCCAGCACGCCGCTCGCCCGCACCGTGCGCACGGCGCCGAACCGGTCCACCACCCGGTCGCCGGCGATCCGCGCGATCGCCATGGTGAGGGTGAAGCCGGTGGTGCAGGCCGCCGCGAGGCCGGCCGAGGTCTCCAGCTGGTGCCGCAGGTAGACCGCCGACCAGTCCAGGCTCGCGCCCTCCGCGAACACCGCGCAGAACCCGATCGCGCCGATCAGCAGCGCCGACTTCGGCGGCAGCGCGAACCGCGGCGGCGGCTCCTCGTCCTGGGCGGGCTGGAGGTCCAGCACCCAGGTGCAGGCGGCCACGCCCAGCACGGTCAGCACGGCGGCGGCCAGCAGATGGTGCAGCCGCGCGTCCGAGCCGAGGTGCGCGGCGACCGTGCCGGCCGCCGAGCCGACCAGGGCTCCCGCGCTCCACATGCCGTGCAGGCCGGACATGATCGAACGGTCGAGCCGGTTCTCGACCTCCACCCCGAGGGCGTTCATCGCGACGTCCGCCATGCCCGCCGTGGCGCCGTAGACGAACAGGCTGAGGCAGAGGGTCAGGAGGTTCGGCGCGAGGGAGGGCAGGACGAGGGCGAGCGTCCACAGGGCGATCAGGCCACGCAGCGCGTTGCGGGCGCCGAAGCGGTGGCTGATGCCGCCCGCGAGCGGCATCGCGAGGGACGCGCCGAGGGCCGGGAAGGCCAGCGCGAGCCCCAGCTGCCCGGGGCTGACCCCGGCGTGGTCCTGGATCCACGGCACGCGGGTCGCGAACGAGCCGGTGACGGCGCCGTGTACGGCGAAGACGGCCGCCACGGCGTACCGGGCGCGCCGCACCTCGCGCTGTTCGTAGACCACTGCACTCATTGTCCGGCCCCTCCCGGGCTGACCGCCGTTGCCCCTCGCGCCGTCGCGCCGACGTAAACTATCAGGGAACCTGCCTGATAGATAGCGCACATCAAGGACGGCAGCAGCCCGCAGATCTGGGAGGATTCCCGGCATGCCCGCATCCCCGAGCACCGCCCGGGCCATCAACGACCGGCTCGCCCTGCGGCTGCTTCAGCAGCAAGGACCGCTGACGGCAGGGAAGTTGAAGCAGCTCACCGGTCTGTCCCGGCCCACCGTCGCCGACCTCGTCGAACGGCTGACGGCCTCCGGCCTGATCACCGTGGTCGGTGAGTCCGGCGAGCAGCGGCGCGGGCCGAACGCCCGGCTGTACGGCATCGTCGCCGACCGCGCCCACCTGGCCGCCCTCGACGTCCGCACCGAGAGCGTGTCCGTGATCGTCGCCGATCTGCTGGGCAGGGAACTGGCCGCGGAGTCCGTGCCGATCGGCGGGGACACGGGCACCGGGCCGGCCCTGGAGCAGGCGGTCGGTCTGGTGGAGCGGGTGGTCAAGGAGTCGGGAGCGGAGCGGCTGCACACGGTCGGCATCGGCGCGCCGGGGCTGATCGACCCGGTCACCGGCGAGCTCCGCGACTCCACGGGACTGCCCGAATGGCATCGCAGGCTGGTGGCGGCGTTGCAGGAGCGGCTGCCGCGGGCCCGGGTCACCGTCGAGAACGAGACCAACCTCGCGGCGCTGGCCGAGCAGCGCGACGGGGCCGCCCGGGGCCGGGACACGTTCGTCCTGCTGTGGCTCGGCCACGGCACGGGCGCGGCCGTCGTCCTGGACGGAACCCTGCGCCGCGGTGCCTCCGGAGGCACCGGCGAGATCGGCTTCCTGCCCGTCCCGGGCACCGACGGCCTCCCTTCGGCGACGGACTGCGCGGACGGCTTCCACTCACTGGCCGGCGCGACGGCGGTGAGGGAACTGGCGGCGCGGCACGGACTGTTGGCCGAGGGGGCCGGGTCGGAGGGGAGCGGGTCGGAGGGCGTGGGTTCGGAGCCGGTCGCCGCGGAACTGGTGCGGGCGGCGGTACGGGCAACCGCGGGGGCGCCCGTATCCGCCGCCGAGGACTCCGCCGCGGCCTCGCGCTTCCTCGATGCCCTGGCCGACCGCGTCGCCCTCGGGGTCGCCTCGGTGGTGGCCGTCCTCGATCCCGGGTGCGTGGTCCTCGGGGGCGAGATCGGACAGGCGGGCGGTGAGATGCTCGCCGCGCGCGTGGCGGAGCGCGTGGCGCGGATGTCCCCGCTGCGTACCGAGGTGAGGGCGGGCGCGCTCGGCGGCCGGGCGGTGCTGCGCGGCGCGCTCGCGACCGCCCGCGACCGGGCCCAGGACGACTTGTTCGCCCCTCCGGAGCGCTGACACCGCAAGGGGTCCGGCCCGGCGCCGCACGGGAATCGGTCCGGCGCGGCAAGGGGTCCGGCCCGGCGCCGCACGGGAATCGGTCCGGCCCGGCGCCGCAAGGGAATCGGTCCGACGTTGTTCGGAATTCGGTCCGGAGCGTACGGAATTCGGTCCAGCGTCCTGCGAACTTCACAGCTCGCGCCGTATGTTCGGCCCGGCGCGGCGGAACTTGCATGTCCCACGCACCTGTTGACCTGCATGGTCTAGTCCTCTTAGTGTCTGACTTCCGTGCAGACCGGTCCGGCGGCGGTGACGACGGCCCTTGCCCGCCGCCGGACCTCCACGCCCGCGCACGGCACGGCGGGCGGTACGTTCTGTGAGCCACCCCACACGCTTCGTCGGTAGTCGCGCCGATCGGGCGTGGCACACTGGCTCTGTACCAGTAGCAGCGCACTCCGGGGTCGGTGAAAGTCCGAACCGGCGGTTATAGTCCGCGACCCGGTCGCTTCCAGCGGCCGGTTGACCAGGTGGAATTCCTGGACCGACGGTTAAAGTCCGGATGGGAGGCAGTGCGCGGCGAGCGAGCACACCCGTGTGCGCCGCCGTCTCTGGGCTCGCCCTCCACGGGCGGGTCCCGTCCGGCGTCGCCCTCCGAGTGTCCTCGTTCGTGCAGTCTGTCGACGTCGGCAGCCCCCGGAGTCCGTGCCCCGAAGAGGCAGGAGGACCCGGGAAGTGTTCACCGGAATCGTCGAAGAGCTGGGCGAAGTCACCGCCGTGGAGGACCTCGGCGACGCCGCCCGCTTCCGGCTCCGCGGCCCCGTCGTGACCGAGGGCGCACGGCACGGCGACTCCATCGCCGTGAACGGGGTCTGTCTCACCGTCGTCGAGCACGAGGGCGACGAGTTCACCGCGGACGTCATGGCGGAGACCCTCAAGCGCTCCAGCCTCGGCGTCCTCACCACCGGCTCCCGCGTCAACCTCGAACGCCCCACCGCCGTGGGTGCCCGCCTCGGCGGCCACATCGTGCAGGGGCACGTCGACGGCACCGGCACGATCCTGGACCGCACCCCCTCCGAGCACTGGGAGATCGTGAAGATCTCGCTGCCGCCGGACCTCGCGCGTTACGTCGTCGAGAAGGGCTCCATCACCGTTGACGGCATCAGCCTCACCGTCGTCGAGGCCGGCGACGAACACTTCACCGTCAGCCTCATCCCCACCACCCTGGCGCTGACCACCCTCGGCCTGAAGCAGCCCGGCGACCCGGTCAACCTCGAGGTGGACGTCGTCGCCAAGTACGTCGAGCGGCTGCTCGGCGACCGTGCGCGGGGAGCCGGACGGTGAACTGGCTCAACTCCGAGGCGTTCACCCTCCTCGGCCAGCACATCAAGTGGTCCGACATGACGGGCAACATCATCGGCCTGCTCGGCCTCGCGTTCGGCTGGCGGCGCTCCATCTGGAGCTGGCCCGTCCAGTTCCTGTCCGGCCTGATCCTGTTCGCCGCGTTCGCCACCGCCCATCTCTCGGGCAGCGCCGGCAAGCAGATCGTCGTCATGGTGGTCGCCGTCTTCGGCTGGTGGCAGTGGAACCGCGGCAAGGGCCGGGCGGCGGACGGCCACATCGCCGTCCGGTTCGCCACCTGGCGCGAGCGTGCCGTGCTACTCGGCGCCGCCGCGGTCGGCACGGTCGCCGTCGCCGGACTGTTCCATGCCTACCCGTCGCTGTCCTGGGACCCCTGGCCCGACGCCTACATCTTCGTCGGCACCGTCGTCGCCATGTACGCGCAGGCGCGCGGCATGGTCGAGTTCTGGTTCGCCTGGCTGCTCGTCGACGTCGTCGGCGTACCGCTCAACTTCGCCAACGGCTTCGCCTTCTCCGGCTTCGTCTACATCGTCTACGGCGCACTGGTCCTGTGGGGCATGCGCGACTGGTGGCTGCGCACCCGCACGGACGCGCGGCCCGTCCTGGAAGGAGCGCCCGCATGACCGCGGCAACCGTCCTCTACGGCACCGACAACATCGAGGACTTGACACTCGACCCGGTCGAGCGGGCCGTCGCCGACATCGCGGCCGGCCGCCCGGTCGTGGTCGTCGACGACGAGGACCGCGAGAACGAGGGCGACCTCGTCATCGCCGCCGAGAAGGCGACCCCCGAGATCGTCGCCTTCATGATGAGCGAGTGCCGCGGCCTGATCTGCGCGCCCATGGAGGGCGAGGAGCTGGACCGGCTGAAGCTGCCGCAGATGGTCGAGGAGAACACGGAGTCGATGAAGACCGCCTTCACGGTCTCCGTCGACGCCGGTGCCGCCCACGGCGTCACCACCGGCATCTCCGCCTCCGACCGCGCCACCACCCTCCAGCTGCTGGCGAGCGGCACCGCGGAGCCCACCGACCTCGTCCGGCCCGGCCACGTCTTCCCGCTGCGCGCCCGTCCCGGCGGGGTGCTCGCCCGCCCCGGCCACACCGAGGCGGCCGTCGACCTCGCCCGGCTCGCGGGGCTGCGCCCGGCCGGCGCGATCGTCGAGATCGCCGGTGAGGACGGCCGGATGCTCCGCCTGCCCGAACTGATCGTCTTCGCGCGCAAGCACGGCCTGACGATCATCTCCATCGAGGACCTGATCGCGCACCGGCGCCCGTCCGAGCTCCCGGCCCCGCCCGAGCAGGGGGAGCGGCCGTCCCAGCCCGCGGTCCGCCGCGAGGCCGAGGTCCGCCTGCCCACCGCGCACGGCGTCTTCACCGCGTACGGCTACCGCTCCACCGCCGACGGCGTCGAACACGTGGCCCTGGTGCACGGCGAGATCGGCGACGGCGAGGACGTCCTGGTCCGCGTGCACTCCGAGTGCCTCACGGGAGACGTCTTCGGTTCCCAGCGCTGCGACTGCGGCCCCCAGCTGGACACCTCCCTGGAGCGCATCCAGAAGGAGGGCCGGGGAGCGGTGGTCTACCTGCGCGGCCACGAGGGGCGCGGCATCGGCCTGATGTCCAAGCTGCGCGCCTACGAGCTCCAGGAGCGCGGCCGGGACACCCTCGACGCCAACCTCGAACTCGGACTGCCCGCCGACGCCCGTGACTACGGCGCCGGCGCGCGGATCCTTCAGGACCTCGGGGTCAGGAGCGTGCGCCTGCTGACCAACAACCCCGACAAGACCGACGCTTTGCTCCGCCACGGCCTGAGGGTCACCGGACGGGAGCCGATGCCCGTCCAGGCCGGCGAGCACAACCTCCGCTACCTGCGCACCAAGCGGGACCGGATGGGGCACGACCTGCCCTGGCTGGACACCACCGCCGTGTCCACCTGCGGCAACCAGTAAGCGAAAAGACTCGAGGAGACACGTGAGCGGCAAGGGTGCACCGGAACTGTCCGTCCGGAACGTCGGGGACCTCAGGGTCGCCGTCGTCGCGGCGCAGTGGCACGAGAAGGTGATGGACGGACTCGTGGACGGGGCCCTGCGCGCCCTGCACGAGCTGGGGATCGACGAGCCGACCCTGCTCCGGGTGCCGGGCAGCTTCGAGCTTCCGGTGGTGGCGAAGGTCCTGGCCGGGCGCGGCTACGACGCGGTCGTCGCCCTCGGCGTCGTCATCCGGGGCGGCACCCCACACTTCGACTATGTGTGCCAGGGCGTCGCCAACGGCCTGACCCAGGTGTCGGTCGAGACCGGCGTTCCCGTCGGCTTCGGCGTGCTCACCTGCGACACCGAGGAGCAGGCCCTGGACCGGGCCGGCCTGAAGGGATCCAGCGAGGACAAGGGCCACGAGGCGGTCACCGCGGCGGTCGCGACCGCCGCCACGCTCCGCTCGGTATCCGAACCCTGGCGGTGAGCAGCCGCCCGGAGCGCGTAGGGTTGGCAGCACCATGTCCAAGAAGACGTTCGAGGAGCTCTTCACCGAGCTCCAGCACAAGGCCGCCAACGGCGACCCCGCCACCTCCCGCACGGCCGAGCTGGTCGGCAAGGGTGTCCATGCCATCGGCAAGAAGGTCGTCGAGGAGGCCGCCGAGGTCTGGATGGCCGCCGAGTACGAGGGCAAGGAGGCGGCCGCCGAGGAGATCTCGCAGCTGCTGTACCACGTCCAGGTGATGATGGTCGCCCGCGGCATCTCCCTGGACGACGTCTACGCCCACCTCTGAGCACTCCGAGCACTCCGAGTACCAGCAACCGCACACACTGTCGTACAAGACGAACGAAGGAAGCCGACCTCATGCTGCGCATCGCCGTCCCCAACAAGGGTTCACTCTCCGGCCCTGCGGCGGACATGCTGCATGAGGCCGGCTACCAGCAACGGCGGGAGTCCAAGGAACTGCGGATCGTCGACCCGGTCAACGAGGTGGAGTTCTTCTACCTCCGCCCCCGCGACATCGCGATCTACGTCTCCACCGGCCGCCTGGACATCGGCATCACCGGCCGCGACCTGCTCATCGACTCCGGCGCGGGCGCCGAGGAGATCCTTCCGCTCGGCTTCGCCCGCTCCACCTTCCACTACGCGGCCAAGCCCGGCACGGTCGGCGGCGTCGCGGACCTGAACGGCAAGACGGTCGCCACGTCCTACGAGGGCATCGTCAGCAAGCACCTCGCCGACAGCGGCATCGACGCCTCCGTCGTCCACCTGGACGGCGCCGTCGAGACCGCCATCGAACTCGGTGTGGCCGAGGCCATCGCCGACGTCGTCGAGACCGGCACCTCCCTGCGCAACGCCGGACTGGAGATCGTCGGCGAGTCGATCATGAAGTCCGAGGCGATCGTCGTCCGCCGCACCGGCGCCGACGTCGAGGAGCCCAAGGTGCAGCAGTTCCTGCGCCGCCTCCAGGGCGTCCTGGTGGCCCGGACGTACGTGATGATGGACTACGACTGCCGGGTCGAGCAGTTGGAGAAGGCCGTCGCGCTCACCCCGGGCCTGGAGTCCCCGACCGTCTCCCCGCTGCACAACGAGGGCTGGGTCGCCGTGCGCGCCATGGTCCCCGCCAAGGAGGCACAGCGGATCATGGACGATCTGTACCAGATCGGTGCCCGGGCCATCCTCACCACGGCCATCCACGCCTGCCGTCTCTGAGGGACGAGGAGGCACACAGAGATGTCCGACCTGCCCGCACTTCCCGTCACCTTCCGGCCGGGCCGCACCCGGGCCGTCCTGCTCACCGCCGGAGCGGCCATATTCGTGGTGATCACGACCGTGGGGCTGCTGCTGGAGCAGCTCAGCCCCGGCGAACGGGTGAGTTTCGCCTTCACCGGCGCGCTCCTGGCCGGGGTCCTGGTCCTGCTCGCCCGCCCGAAGGTGGTCGCCGACGACGCGGGTGTCACCGTCGTCAACATCGCCGGCCGGCGCCGTCTGGAGTGGGCCGAGATAGTACAGGTCAACCTGCGCCCGGGTGATCCGTGGGTTTTCCTGAACCTCAGCGACGGCACCAGCCTGGCCGCGCTGGGCATCCAGCCGGGCATAGCGAAACAGCAGGCCATCGCCGATGCGCGCGCCCTGCGCGCGCTCGTCGAAGCCCGTTCGGTCCCGGGCTCCGAGCGGTCCCCGGACGAACCTCGGGACTGACTCGGTGCCGTCCGCCCTGCCGCATCTGCCGGTGTCTTGATTAATCTGGTTACGGACGCGTTTTCGCTGCGCCTCCGCCCCTGGGTTCCACGACCGGTGCCAGGGGCTCCTGCTACCCGAGGAGTGACTCCCTCCGGCGATGGACGGATCGTCCTGCAGTACCTGCGCCGCCCCCTGCCGACATAGCGTGGACCTGTTCCGCGTATATGCGGAGGCGGCGGCATCATGACCATCCCCCTGCTGCTCCTCGGAGCGGCGCTTCTGCTCATTCTCGCCAACGGCTTCTTCGTCGCGGCCGAGTTCGGCCTGGTCACGGTCGAGCGCCCGGACGCCGAGAAGGCCGCCGAGGAGGGCGACAGACGGGCCCTCAGGGTCGTCGAGTCCCTCAAGGAGCTGTCCTTCCAGCTCTCCGGCACCCAGCTCGGCATCACCATCACCTCCCTGGTCGTCGGCATGCTCGCCGAACCGGCGCTGGCCGGGCTGCTGCGCGGCCCGTTCGCGGCGGCCGGTGTCCCCGGCGGAGCCGTCTCCGGGGTCGCCGTCGTCGTCGGCATGCTGCTGGCCTCGGCGGTCCAGATGGTGATCGGCGAGCTCGTACCCAAGAACTGGGCGGTCTCCCGGCCCCTTCAGGTGGCGCGTTTCGTGGCCGGCCCGCAGCATCTCTTCTCGCGCCTGTTCCACCCGGTGATCGCGGCGCTCAACACGGTCGCCAACCGGCTGGTGCGCGCCCTGGGCGTCGAACCCACGGAGGAGCTGGCCTCCGCCCGCACCCCCGGCGAGCTGGTCTCGCTGGCCCGCCACTCGGCCCGGGCCGGCGCCCTCGAACAGGACACCGCGGACCTCTTCGTGCGCACCCTGTCCCTGGGTGACCTGACCGCAGAGCACGTCATGACCCCGCGGGTCAAGGTCAGCGCGCTGCAGTCCTCGGCGACCGCCGAGGACGTGGTGAACCTCACCCGTGCCACCGGCCTGTCCCGCTTCCCCGTGTACCACGAGAAGATCGACGAGGTCGTCGGCATGGTCCACCTCAAGGACGCCCTCGCGGTGCCGTCCGACGAGTGGCTGCGCACCCCGGTGGGCCGTATCGCCCGCCCGGCGCTGCTGGTCCCCGAGACCCTGCCGGTGCAGCCGCTGCTCGCCCAACTGCGCAACGAGCAGCCGATCGCGGTCGTCGTCGACGAGTACGGCGGCACCGCGGGCGTCGTCACCCTGGAGGACATCGTCGAGGAACTCGTCGGCGAGGTCCGCGACGAGCACGACGCCACGGACGTGCCGGAACTCGCGCCGGCCCCGCCCGAGGACGGGAGCCCCGCCTGGGACGTCGACGGCGGCTGCCGGGTCGACCTGCTCCGGCGGATCGGCCTGGACGCGCCCGAGGGCCCGTACGAGACCGTCGCCGGCCTGGTCGCCGACCTGCTCGGCCGCATCCCGGCCCCCGGCGACAGCGCCGAGCTGCCGGGCTGGCGGCTGGCCGTGCGCCAGGTCGAGCACTACCGCGCGGAGCGGGTGCGGCTGGTCCGCACCGCCACCGCGGCGGACCCGGTCCCGGCCGTGGCGGAGGCCGCCCGATGAGCGTGATCCAACTGCTTTTCGCCGCGCTGCTGGTCCTCGCCAACGGCTTCTTCGTCGGTGCCGAGTTCGCCCTCGTCTCCGTCCGCCGCAGCCAGATCGAACCGCTCGGCACGGCCCGGGCCCGCCAGGTGCTGCACGGCCTGGAGCGGCTGCCGCAGATGATGGCCGCCGCCCAGTTCGGCATCACCGTCTGCTCGCTGACCCTGGGCGCCGTCGCCGAGCCGACGGTGGCCGGACTGCTGGAGCCGGTGTTCGCATGGCTCCACATGCCCAGCGGCATGGTCCACCCGCTCGGCTACGTCATCGCGCTCGCGGCCGTGGTCTTCTTCCACCTCGTGATCGGCGAGATGGTGCCGAAGAACCTCGCGATGGCCGCGCCGGAGAAGGCCGCGCTGTGGCTCGGTCCCGGTCTGGTCGCCTTCGCCCGGCTGTGCCGGCCGATCACGGTGGCGCTCGGCGCCTGCGCCAAGGGTGTCCTGCGGCTCTTCCGCGTCGAGCCCAAGGACGAGGTCGAGGCCGCCTTCACCAGCGTGCAGCTGGGGCGGCTGGTGGAGGACTCCCGTCAGGCGGGGCTGCTGGACCCCGAGGAGCAGGAGCGTCTGGAGGACGCGCTGGAGCTGGGCTCACGCCCGGTGACCGACGTCCTGCTCCGGCCCGAGGCGCTGGTCACGGTCGGCCCGTCGGTCACTTCGGCCGAGATCGTCGCGCTCACCGCCCGGACGGGCTACTCGCGCTTCCCGGTCGCCGCGGGCAACGGTGCCTTCCTGGGGTATCTGCACGTCAAGGACGTGCTCGACCTGGAGGACCTCGACGGGGCGGTGCCACAGCGGGCCTGGCGGCCGATGACCACACTGCGGGCCGATCTGCCGCTCGACGACGCCCTGACGGTGATGCGCCGGGCCGCCACGCATCTGGCCCAGGTGGCCGACACCACCGGCCGGGTGCTGGGCCTGGTCGCCTTGGAGGACGTGCTGGAGCTCCTGGTCGGTGAGGTCACAGACCCGGCCCACCGCACCCCGACCCTCACGTCCCCCCGCCCCGGCCCCCGGCAGGCCCTCACGGCCTGACCCACCACGGCCACCGGCCCACCCGCTTCACCGGGTGGGCCGGTGGCCGTTTCACCGAGCGTCGTCGCCCCGGCCGGGTCGGGTTTCCGTCTTCGGAGGAGCCCTTCGCCGGTTGCGCCGGGGCGTCCCGCAGGCTGACCTCCGCTGCCCACTGGGGGCCGCCGCCGCTCAGCGCCGTCGTGGTGCCACGGCGCGGACCGGTGCGCCGGGCCTCGCTCACAGGCCGGACCAGCTCGTCAGTCGGGGGCCGGACCGGGCGCCGGGGTCGGGCCGGGCCCCGTACCCGGGGCCGGGTCCAGGGGCCGGGACTGGTGCCAGAGGTGTTCGTACTGGTGGAGCCAGTAGCGGTGCCACGTCTCGTGGGCGCGGCGGGTGAGGCGCAGGTGCATTCGGCTGGTGACGGCCTCGTTGCGGATGCCGTGCAGTTCCAGGACCAGCCAGCCGTCCCGCTCGCCCGGGTCGACGGCCAGCAGGCTGAAGCCGGGGCTGTAGGGGAGCACCCGGTACTCGAAGGTGCCGGTGCGGGGCCAGGAGTCCATGGTGCGGAGCTGCCGGAGCACCGTGTCGAGCGACGGCCGCAGCCGCTGCAGCGGAGCGTCCAGGCTGTCGTCCAGCTGATGTTCGGCGACCGCGACGGCGTCCGTGGCCGCCGGGTCCAGCACCACCACCCGCACCGACCCCTCCGGCCGGCTCAGCACATGGTGCCGCAGCGCCTGGGACACCTGCGGTGTCAGGAAGTTGACCGCACTCGGCGCGAACAGCCAGACCGTACGGGCCGTTTCCAGCCGCTTGGCGAGCGGCGGCGAGGTCTCCTGGAGCGCGACCCGGTCCCCCAGCAACTCGTCCCCGGACGGGCCCCGGGTCTCCAGCGCCGACCGGTACACCAGCAGGGCCACCGCCGCGAGCAGCGCCGCCCACCGCAGGTCCACCGGCACGATGTCACCGATGACCGACAGCACGGCGAACACGGCGGCCAGCGCCGCGGCCACGTAGACCTCGACATTGCGCAGATGCCTCATCCGGGCCGATGTTTCCGTATGGCGGGATCCACCGCAACTGCCCCGTGCGCGGCACTTGTTGAGGCGCGCGCACCGCTGCCCCCGTCCTCGCTGGTGTGGCATGGTTCACTACACGGCGCGCCCGGCGCACGAGGCCCGGCCGGCGCGGCGGCTCTCCGCACCCCCGTACTTCCGTACTGTCCGGGAACACTCGCGCGACCCGCCAGGAGGCCGGCCATGCTGATCCGGATCGTCTCAGCACCCTGTGTGAGCGCCTATCTCAACCTGGACCACCACTTCGTGGAGCTCGGCGAGGTCGCCGCCCATCTGCGCGACCGCGCCGGACACGAGGTCCGCGTCGTCGACGGCGTCCTGCCCGAGGTCACCTGGGACACGGTCGTCGAGGAGGCACTGCACGCCACCGGACTCGTCGTCCTGCACGTCACCCTGGACAACACCCTGGAGACGGCCCGTACCATCCGGCTGCTGCGCCAGCTGTCCCCCGGCACCCGGATCGCCCTGTACGGGCGGGGCGCCTACCACCTGCGCCGGCTCTTCCAGCGCACCGACGCCGACTGGATCGTCCTGGAGCAGGACTGGGAGCCGGCACTCGCCGAGATCGCCGCCCAGGTGGCCGCCGGCGCCGAGCCGGGACCCGTGCCCGGCACCCTGACCCGGACGGCGGGCACCTGGACCCGCGGCCCGGCCGGCGTCCGCCTGGCCGGCGACTGGGAGCTGCCCGCACTGGACCTGCTGCCCGTCGCCGGGTACGCGCGGCTGCCCGCGGACGAGTCGTACCCGGGCCGCGAACCCGAACGGGAGCTCGCGGTCGGCGTGTCACGCGGCTGCGACAGCTACTGCGGCTACTGCCCGATCCCCGACGTGATGGGCCGCCACGAGTACTTCCGCACGGGCCTGGACACCCTGGCCGGCTATCTGCGCGCGGCCCGCGAGAGCCACGGATACACCGCGGTCTCACTGTTCGGGGCCAACTTCACCGCCCACCGCGACTACGTCCACGACTTCTGCGCCCGCGTCGGCACCCCGCGCACCGGGGTCACCTGGAAGTGCGTCACCTCGCACGCCGAACTCGACCCGCCGCTGCTGGGCGAGATGGCCGCGGCCGGCTGCACCCGCGTGGCCGTCGGCGTGGAGTCGCTGCTCCCGGACGGCCGGAACCGCTTCTCCGGGCGCGTCGGCGCCGAGCGGCTGGCCGATCTGGGCGCCTGGTGCGCGGCCGAGGGCGTCCTGCTGATCTGCTTCGTCATGGTGGGGCTGCCCGGCCAGACCCGCCACGAGGTCGCCGTGACCCTGGACACCGTGCGCGCGGCCGGCGCCGTACCCCGCCCGATGACGTACGTCGACTATCGCCGGCTCGCCGCGGCCGAGGACTTCGCCGATGTGTTCTGGGCCAACCGCAAGACGGTGAGCGAGCCGTTCGGCCGCGGCATCCTCTCCATGAGGGACACGGCCCTGGCCGTGCACTCCTGGGAACACTGGCTGGACACGGTGGGCCCGGCCGCCGGCCGGACGAGCGGCGAGCGCCCCGCCGCGGCGCCCCGCCGGCCGGCTCAGTGAACGTCCCCCCGGCCCCGGACCTGGCCCCCACCGGGCCCGAGGGGGCGCCCTGGCCGGTCACCACCTGGTACGGCGCGGTGGAGACCGAGTTCACCGCGGTCTTCGTCCAGGACCTGTGGAGCACCCCGCTGCGCACCGCCGCCGCGCACTGGCTGGGCCCGGCCGCCGTGCACTACGTCGAGGCGATGCCCGGCCGCAAGTACCGCGCCGTACTGCCCTGGCTGACCCTCGGCCGCCCCAACCGGCTGGTCCACCGCTGTCTGGTGCCGGAGCTGATGTTCGCGGTTTTCTACTGCCTCGACGACCTGCTCGACCGCAAACGCGTGCGCTACGGCACTGCCACGGCCTACGCGGCCCACGGACGTGGCGAGTTGACCCGCTCCCTGGAGGCCGCCCGGCGGGGCGTGCCGCGCTCGGGACCGCTCGCCGGGCTGCCCGGCGCGCTGTGGGAGGAGTGCGTGACCGGGATGGCCGACGGCCAGTCGCAGCGGCACGCGCTGACCACCGACGCGTTCTCCTGGGAGCGTTACACCGAGGCGGCCCGGCGGCGCACCGCCTTCGTCGGGCGCGCCTGGGCCGACGTCCTGACCGCCGGTTGCGACCCGCGCGCGGCGGCCTTCGTCACCACCGCCTACCCCTGGTGCGCCGAGGCCGGCCAGCTGCGCAACGACCTGCGCAACACCACCGCCAGGGAGAGCCGCGACGGCGGACGGCGCCACTCCGACCTCGGCGACGGCAGGGTGACCGCGGTCTCGGGACTGCTGTGGCGGCGCGCCGACCCCGCCGACCGGCAGTGGCTCGCCCGCCGGGTGTGGGGCCGCGGCCCGCTCGGCGCCGAGGCACTCGTCCGGGTGGACCGGATGCTGGAGCACTACGCCGTGCGCTCCCATGTCGCCATGGCCACAGGCCGGTTGACCCGTCGGATCCGGGCGGCCCTCGATGCGATCGAGGACCCGCGGGTGCGTGCGGTGTGGGACGCTTGGGTCACCCGGCAACTGGAGGTCGGGGTCCGGCACGACTACGGCCACGGCCGGGGCAACGCCTCCGTCTCCCGCTTCCGCTCCGCCGTCGCGGAGCTGCGCGGCCCCGCCGGGCGGACGGACACCGAGTGATCGACGGACGTACGACCGACGCACGACGAACGAACGGGGACGGTGGACGCGGATGACAGCAGCCGACGGAGTGTTCGGACACCTCGCCGCACGGGCCGCGGAGGGCCGCCTGGCCGTCCTCGTGGGCGCCGGACTGTCCATGGGCGCCGGATACCCCGGCTGGGGCCGGCTCTTCGCCCCGCTCGGGCAGGCCCTGGGCCCGGCGGCCGGCGGCGCCCCGCTGCCCGACGACCTGCCCGCGCTGGCCGAGGCGTACGAGGCGGAGTACGGCCGCAACAGCCTCATCTCCCATCTGCGCCGCGAACTGCGCCGCTCCCTCGCCTGTACCGAGGCGCACCGGGCACTGGCCGCCACCGGCCTCAAGGAGATCCTCACCACCAACTACGACGTGCTGCTCGAGGAGGCCCTGCAGGATGTCGCCGGTCCGGTCGACGTCGTCGTACGGGACTCCGACCTCGCCTACACCGCCCCCGCCCGCCCCCGGCTGGTCAAGATGTGCGGCGATGTGCTCAACCCGGAGACGCTGACCGTCACCCGCCGGGACTTCGCGGTGTACGGCGCGGTCAAACCCAGGCTCGCCGAGTACGTGCGCGGCCTGCTGGAGACTCATGAACTGCTGGTGCTCGGCGCCGGGCCGTCCGACCCGGAGTTCAACATGCTCTGGGACCTGGCGACCGCCGGGCTCGGTGAGCACAAACCCGTCGGCTGGGTGCTGACCGCCGACGTCTCGCCCCTGCAGCAGCGGGTCGCGCTCACCCGCGGGCTGCGCACCCTGCCGCTCGACGTGACGGAAGACGGCGTCACCCGGGCCCTGGCCCGCTGGCTGGACGGACTGAGCGCCGCCCATGCCTGACACCCAGCCGGAGTTCGACCCGCACCTCGTCGTCGAACTGGCCCGGGCCTGGGAGACCGGCTCCCTGGCCGTGGTCCTGGGCCCCGAGTTCGACCGCGAGACGGATGACACGGTCCGCACGGCGCTGCTCGCCGAACTCGGCCGCGCCGACGAGTCCTCGGCCCCTCCGCTGGGCCGGCTCACCGAGGAGTACCTGGCCCGCTTCGGCCGCGCCGCCCTGATCACCCTGCTGCGCAGCGCAGGACGCCCGGCGGTGCCCGGCGAGACGCCCGCACGGCCCCCTTCGCCCTCCGAAGCGCTCCATGAATGGCTCGCGTCCCGCCCACCGGCCTGCCTCCTGGTCACCTCGCTGTATCCGACGGCCGAACACGCCTACCGCCGCTTCCGGCGCCCCTTCCACGTCGTCAAGACCGAGACGGCGATCGCCTTCTGGGACACCGCACAGCCCCAGATCGTCCATCTCTTCGGCTGTCTGGACGCCCCGCAGGACGCCCTGCTCGGCGAACGGGAGCGGCGGGCCGCGCGCTTTCTGCGCCCCCTGCTCACCGCCCGCCTGGCCGACCTGCCCGCCTCGCACACCCTGGTCCTCGTCGGCTTCGCCCCGTACGACCCGGTCCTCGAAGAACTCCTGGCACCCGCCCTGCACTCGCTCGGCGCCTACTGGCGCGGCGCCGTCGTGGTGCTGCCCGAGGCCGACGAGGGCGTGCGCGCCGCCTACGGGCGGCGCCAGATCAAGGTCGTCACCACCGACGGCGCCCCCACCGCCGCCTACACCCGGGACCTGCTCGACCTGGTCCGGGGCACCGCCGAACGGCAGGGCACCGAGGCGCTGCGCGGAGAGTCACCGGCCATAAGGGAGTGCGAGGAGCAGCTCGGCGTCCTCGGCTGGAGCGCACAGCACTCGGTACGGCTGAGCGACCGCGCCGTGGAGTCGGTCTTCGGCCACCCCACCGAACCCGGGCCGCTCACCGCGCACATCGTGGAGGGCGAGCTGTCGGGCGGTGATGTGCGCCGGCTCGCCGAACGCGTCGGCGGACACGGCCGGGGCATGGCCGTCACCGAGACCAGGATCTCCAACACCGCCCGCCGCCTCGCCGCCACCGACGGCCGGCTCGAACTGCACACACGCCAGTCCCTGCTGGAGCGCGTACTCGGCGTCGAACCGTATCTGCGCTGGATCCTCGACGAGTACGAGAACGGAACCCAGCGCGGCGCCTATGTGGACCTCCAGTGCCGGCGCCCGCTGTCCGACGCGGTGGCCCCGGTGCGCGGCGACGCCTACTGGCTCGACGACTACGTCGACTCCTGGCTGCGCGAGCGCTCGCACAGTCAGCTGACCCTGCTCGGCGAACCCGGCAGCGGCAAGTCCTGGTACTGCCGGCACCTCGCTTACGCCCTGGCCCGCCGCTGCCTGGACGACCCCGACCGCGGACGTGTCCCCGTGCTCGCCCTGCTGTCGGAGATGCCGGCCACCGGCACGCTGGAGGACTTCCTGATCGCGCAGATGCGCGGCAAGGGCGCCGAGCTCCTCGGCGGCACACAGTCCTTCCGGTACGCCAACGACACCGGCCGGCTGGTCGTCATCCTCGACGGGCTCGACGAACTGCGCTGGCAGGTCACTCCCGAGCGTGCCCGGCGCACGCTGGCCGAACTCGCCGATCTGGTGGGCCCCCGGAGCAAGATCCTGCTGGCGAGCAGGCCCGGCTACTTCGAACAGGACCGCTCCGCCCTGCGCCCCGGTGATGCGCCGGGCGCGCCGATGTCCGGGAGCGCGGCCGAGGACACCGCCGGCGTCCCCGGACTCCGGCTGTCGGACGGGTCCACCTTCGAGGTGATCCGGCTCGCCGACCTCGGCTACGAGCAGCGCGTCCAGGCCCTGGTGCGTCGGCTCGGCACCCGGTCGGAACCGGTGCGGCGGCTGATCGACGCCAGCAGCGCCCTGACCGACCTGGCCCGGCTGCCCGGTCTGCTCGACCTGATGTCCGTGGTACTGGCCGTGCCCGGCCGCGAGGCCCCCACGACCGCCTCGGAGCTGTTCGAGGAGTACGTCACCGTCCTGCTCGGCGGCGCCGAACGCGTCGCCGTCGACGGCGCGGCGGTCCGCGCCGACACCGACCGGCTCGCGGCGCTCGCGGGCCGGATGCGCAGCCGGGCCACCCACGCCCTGCCGCTGGCCGAGGCCCGCGGCATCCTCGGCGTGCCCGAACCCGCCTCCGCCGGGACGGCCGGGCCGCTGAGCACCGACCCCCGCTGGGAGGCCTTCCTGCGGGTGGCCGCCGACGGCACCGTGCGCTTCCGGCTCAAGACGATGCGCGAGTTCCTCACCGCGCGCAGCCTGTGCACGGCGCTGCGGGCCGGGGACCGGGCCCCGCTGGACGAACGGCTGCTGCTGCCCGAACCGGTCGGCTACCTGGCCGAGCAACTGGCCTCCGCCGGACTGTCGCCGCTGGACTGGCTGCCCCCGGGCGGGTCGGCGCCGGCCGTCCGCGAGCCCGCCGCCGGACCGGTGGGCTCCCTGGTCGGCGGCCGGCTGCCCGCCAACTGCCTCTCCCTGGCCAACCGCATGGGCGTCTCCCTGGCCGGCCGCTCGCTGCGCGGACTCGATCTGCGCGGTGCCGACCTCCAGGGCGCCCGCCTCGCCGGCGCCGATCTGCGCAACTGCGATCTGCGCTCGGTGCTGCTCCAGGGTGCCGTGGTGACCGGAGCCGACCTGCGGGGCGCCTGGCTGCACGGAGCGATGCTGCACGAGACCCAGGTGGTCTCCGCGGTGGGCATGCTGCCCGACGACGGCGAGGTCGTGGCCGGCACCGCCGAGGGCCTGGTGCAGGTGCTGGACCGGGCCCGCCTGGACACCCTGGAGAGCATGCGCTGCCCGGGGGTCTTCCGCAACATGGCCCTGATGTCCCACGGCCGCTATGTGGTGGCGGCCGCCCTCGACGGCGGCGTGTATCTGGCGGACCGGGAGAACGGGCAGGCCTTCCTGGAGATCGCCCACCACGGCGCCCCCACCACCTCCGCCGTCGCGGTCGGGGACACCCGGCTCGCCTCGGGCGGCACCGACGGTTCCGTACGGCTGTGGACCCTCGACGGCGACGAGGTGTGGCAGACGCGGGTCTCCTCCGGCTACGTGCGCTCCCTCGCCCTGGACCCGGACGCCGGCCTGATGTTCGCCGGTTCCTCCGCCGGAACCGTGGCCGCCCTGGACGCCGTCACCGGCCGGCCCGTCAGGCAGTGGGTCGCGCACCCGGACGCCGGGGTGTACTGCCTGTGCGCGCTGCCGGGCACGGGCCTGGTGGCCAGCGGCAGCGACGACCGCAGGATCCGGCTCTTCGTCCAGGACGACGGCAGCCATGCCGCCGACCTCGCCGTACTGGGGGACACGGTGCTCGGCCTGGTGTACGACTCGGGCACCGGGGTGCTCTACTGCGGCTGCCGGGACGGCACGCTCAGCTCCTGGGACCTGAGGCACCGGGAGCGCAACTGGTCGGTGGGCGGGGGACACGCCGTGCTCTCCGTGGCGCTGCACGCCAAGTCCGGGGTGGTGGCGACGGCCGGCGCGGACGGCTGGGTACGGCTGTTCGACAGCGGTTCGGGGGAGCCCCTGGGCGAGCGGCTGGTCGGCCGCCGCTCCGAACCGGACTGGCACGGCGTGGACCTGCGGGGCACCACGGGCTGGCACCGGGAGTGGCTGCGGTTCATGGGCGAACGCGGCGCGATCCTCGACGACTGACCGCCCTCGGTGGCGGGGGCCGTGCTCACACCCCCGACGGATCCTGGGGCCCCCGTCCCGACAGCACCTCCCCGTACGCCTGCATCAGGTCCGGCAGCCGCAGGGTCGACAAGTCGTCCCGGGTCGGCGTTCCCGGGTACGTGGACAACCTCAGGTCCCGGTAGGCGCAGCTCTTCTCGTAGAGGGTCCGCAGGAACCGGCCGTTGCCGAGTTCGTCGATCCAGCCCTGGTCGACCACGTGCCCGGCGATCGAGTGCAGCTCGTCCCGGGCCTCGTCGTCCCACAGGTCACCGTTCTCCGTGGCGAGCACCTTGCCGATCTCGGTGAGTTCCGTCGGCCGGTACGACGGGAAGTCCACCCGGGTGGTGAAGCGCGACGACAGCCCGGGGTTCGCGGCGAGCAGGCGGTCCATGCCCTCGGGGTAGCCGGCGAGGATCACCACCAGGTGGTCGCGGTTGTCCTCGGCCCGCTTGAGCAGCACCTGGAGGGCCTCGTCGCCGTACGCGTCGCCCTTGCCGTAACCCGAGTTCGACAGGGAGTAGGCCTCGTCGACGAAGAGCACACCGCCGATCGCGGAGTCGATGAGCTCGTTGGCCTTGACGGCGGTCTGCCCCAGATATTCGCCGACCAGGTCGGCCCGCTGCGCCTCCACCAGATGGTCGCCGCCGAGCAGGCCGAGCGCGTAGAAGACACGGCCGAGGATGCGGGCGACGGTGGTCTTGCCGGTGCCCGAGGGGCCGGAGAAGACGAAGTGGCGTTTGGGCGGCTGCACGGGCAGCCCCTGCCCTGCCCGCAGCCGCGCCATGTTCAACTGCGCCGACAGGGCCTTGACCTGCCGCTTCACCGGTTCGAGCCCCACCATGCGCTCGAGTTCGGAGAGCGCTTCCTCCAGTAGCGCCGGGTCGGTGGGCCCGGTGGGCAGCGGCGCGTCGGCGGCCGGGGTGCGCCGACGCACCGCCGGATCGGTCACCGACGGCAGTGGACCGGTCACCGACAGGTCGGTCCCGGACAGCTTCAGGTCCCGGCCCTCGGCGCCGAACAGCGGGTCCAGCAGATCCGGGCCGTCCATGAGGTCCTGCCCGAGGCCGGTGAGGGTGATCGCGGCGAGGCCGGCCGTGTCCTCGTACCCGTCGCCCTCGGCGATCGCCGTGAGCCGCGCCGAGGTGTCCATGAAGGCCGGATCGACCCGGTGCACCGCCCGGTACAGGGGCAGTGCCGCCGCGCTGCGGCCGGTGCCCTCGTGCGCCCGCGCCAGCCAGTACCTGAGTTCCTTGCGCTGCGGCTGCTCGCTGCGGCAGCGCATCAGCGCGGCCGACAGCAGCGGCTCGGCCTGCCCGTACATCTCCAGGCGCACCCGGGCCATGCCGCCGAACAGTCCGGCCTCGATGCCGAGCAGCGGATCGTCGAGCAGCGGGTCGGTGTGCCGGACGAGCTGTTCCCAGTCCTTGACGAGGTAGGCGCGGCAGGCGTGCAGAAAGCGGACCTGGGGGTCGGCGTCCACCGGCGGCAGCCCGGCCAGCGCGCGGTCCAGCTCGGGGACATGGCGGCCGTCCAGCCAGTGCGAGACGTGCGCGAGCAGCAGGTCGCGCGGGCTCTCCAGTACGGGCTGCACCCACCAGCCCAGCCAGTACCAGGAGTTGAGGGTGCGGCGGTGCCGGGCGCGCTGTTCGTTGAAGCGGTCGCGGTGCCGGAACATCCTGAGCAGCGCGGTCGTCGTGTCGACGCGCAGCGCGTGCAGACCGAGCCAGCCGTCGGCCATCCCCGGGTCGAGCCGCACCGCGGCCCGGAACTCCTCCTCCGCCTGCGGATAGGCGCCCATCGTGTAGGCGTCCACGCCTCGCAGCCACGCGAGGTCGGCCGGGGCCTTCGGGCCCTGCGTGCCGAAGTCCATCACGTCCCCCACAAACCGTGCCCCCGAAGGTTCGCCGCCAGGCATCCACCTGACGGCTTCCTGTGGTCGAACCGCTCTGCCGCGGACCGGAGTTGCAGGTGCGCGAAGCAGTCGTTCAAAGGTCGCACCGAGGGCATCGTACCTGCGGGGCCGCCGCCCGCCGAAGGGTGCCGCACAGGCTGTTCGGTGAGGCGGCGGAGTAAGGGACGCACCCGATGTGGTGACCGAGGGTGAGCGAATGACGTCGCGCAGCGTCCGGAAAACGCGAAGAGGGCAGAACGAAGCCCCCGATCACGGGGGAACAACCGGGGGCTTCGTGACTGCGGGCGGTACGCGATGACCGCTCATTCAGAACGTAAGACCTGTACGACCCCCGGGTCAAGCGGAGTTGGGGGACTCGGGAAAGTTGCTTGGCAAGGGTCTTCACAAGTTCAGCACATTGCCGATGACCCGTCACCGTGGGTGACGAACTGGTCCGGTCCAACGGCCCCGGCAGGCCCCGGAAGTACCGCGTATCCCTCTGGCAACTGCCGTACCAGAAGATCGGCGAAGGGCCGCGAGGGGTCCTCGGCGAAATGCCGCCGCTCGGCCTCGACCCACCCGGCCCAGAACTCCCGCTGTTCCTCGCCGTCGCGCGACCGGCCCCGCCCCCAGGCCTCCTCGCGTGGCAGATCCATCCACAGCAGGCGCGCCAGATACGGACGCAGCGCCCGCCGTCCGGCGCCCACGCCCTCCACAAGGACCACGGGCGCCTGCGGCAGCGTCCGCGCGGCCCCGAACCGCCGCGCCCGCCAGTCGTAGGGGGCGTAGCGCGCCGCCGCTCCCCGCCCGAGGGGCTCGAAGACCTCGCTCAGCAGCCGGCCTTCCCACGCGAACAGTTCCTCATGGCTGGCGACGTCGTCCAGGTGCAGCACGGGCGCGCCCCCCATCGCCGCGGCCAACTTCCCGGCGAACGTGGACTTCCCGGATCCCGCGTGCCCGTCGACGCCGACCAGCCGCACGGTCCCGCAGGACGGCGGCGCGTCACGAAGGAAGGCGGCGAGGGCGCGGATGGCGATTCCCGGAGTGCGTGGAGGGGACGGGACGGTGTGTTCTTCCCGGTCATTCTAGTGACCGCTCCCCGCGCCGCCGGTGGTCGCGGGGGGCCGCGCGGGCGGGCCGCCTGACCGGCGACGCGGGGACTCGGCGCAGGTCATGCCAGTGGTGGAGACCAATATTGGTGGGCGTGGCGTATGTCGAAGTGCTGGCAGGAGGCGGGTGTCACGGCCATAGTGGGCGCAGCCACGGACCCGCCCCGACTTCGGACACCTGGGGGTCATCCACCTATGAGCAGAGCCGAACAGCCGTCCCGCAGATCAGTCCTGGCCGTCGCGGTCGCCGCGGCGGCGGCGATGGCGGGTGGCGCGGCCCCGTTGGCCGCCGCGGCCACGGCCGCCCCCGCCCCCGCCGCCGGCGCCAAGGGCGCCGGAGCCGCCCCGGCCCGCCCGGTCGACTACCGCGCCTGGACCACCTACACCGACTGGCGCGCGGGCACGGCCCGCGGTACCCGCGCCGTCGCGGGCACCCGGCCCGGCCTCGAGATCGCGCAGCCCGCGGGCACCACCGACTACACCGACCCGCACACCGGCACGACCAAGACCTGGGAGTACGCCACCTGGACCAGCCCGGCGCACCGGCTGTCCGTCCCGGCGACGGAGGCGGTCGCCTCCTGGAACGCGCACACCCCGGCCGGCACCTGGCTCCAGGTCGAACTGCGCGGCACGTACTCCGACGGCACGGACACCCCCTGGTACGTGATGGGCCGCTGGGCGGCCGGCGACCAGGACGTCAAACGGACCTCCGTCGACGGCCAGAGCGACGGCCGCAGCACCATCTGGACGGACACCTTCTCCCTGGACGATCCGGCCTCCGGGCTGCGTCTCACCTCCTACCGGCTGCGGCTCACCCTCCACCGCAGGCCCGGGACCCGGCTCACGCCCACCGTCTGGCGGATCGGCGCCATGGGCTCCGACGTCCCCGACCGCTTCACCGTCCCGGCCTCCGCACCGGGCGTGGCCAAGGAGTTGACCGTCCCGCGTTACTCGCAGTCGATCCACTCCGGCCAGTACCCCGAGTACGACAACGGCGGCGAGGCCTGGTGCAGCCCCACCTCCTCCCAGATGATCATCGAGTACTGGGGCGGACGGCTCACCCCCGAGCAGTTGTCCTGGGTCGACCCGTCCTACGCCGACCCGCAGGTCTGCAACGCGGCCCGGTACACGTACGACCATCAGTACGAAGGCTGCGGCAACTGGCCGTTCAACGCCGCCTACGCGGCCACCTTCAAGGACCTCCAGGCAGTGGTGACCCGGCTCGGCTCGCTCATCGACCTGGAGACGCTGATCGCGGCCGGGATCCCGGCCATAACGTCCCAGTCCTTCCTCAACACCGAGCTGACCGGCGCCGGTTACGGCACCAACGGCCACCTCATGACCGTCATCGGCTTCACCGCGGACGGCGACGTGATCGCCAACGACCCGGCCTCGCCGAACGACGCGGCGGTACGGCGTGTGTACCGGCGCCGGGAGTTCGAGAACATCTGGCTCAGGACCAAGCGCTACAACGCCTCCGGCAAGGTCGCCTCCGGCTCCGGCGGCATCTGCTACCTGTACTTCCCGGCCCACCTCACGGGCCAACAGCGCAAGGCGCTCGCCGCCGTGGGCGTGAGCTGAGCGGAAGTCCGCGCGTGCACGAAGGCCCCGGGCGACCGGGGCCTTCGAGGCGACCTGCCTCCGGGCCATGACGGCCTGCCATACTGCGGTTGTCCGACCGCCAGTTGGAGGCCAGGGTCGAATTGAACATCCCACCGCGTGAGACCGCCCGCCCCCAAGCTCCGAACTCCGTTCGAGCAGGGGGGACCCCCAGCCGGGTGCGCGGCACCGAGCGCTCCGAGGGTCGTCGCGCCGAACTCCTCGCCCTCGGACGGAGGCTGTTCGCCGACACGTCCTACGACGCCCTCTCGATGGACGACATCGCCCGGCAGGCCCATGTGGCCAAGGGACTGATCTACTACTACTTCCGGTCCAAGCGCGGCTACTACCTGGCGATCATCGAGGACTCCGTCGCCGACCTGGTCACCTCCGCGGCGCGCGGCCTGGAGATGCCGGCCGTGGACCGGGTGCAGCGCACCATCGACGGCTACCTGCGCTACGCGGAGCACAACCAGGCCGCCTACCGCACCATCGTCTGCGGCGGCGTCGGCTTCGACACCGAGGTGCACGCCATCCGGGACGGCGTGCGCGAGGCCATCGTCGCGACCATCGCCGATGGAGCCTACGGCCGTACCGCCATCGCCCCGGTGGCCCGCATGGGGCTGCTCGCCTGGGTGTGCAGTGTCGAGGGCGCCACCCTGGACTGGATCGGCCGGCCCGGACTCTCCCGGGAGACCATGCGCGAGTTGCTGGTGAAGACCCTCGGCGGCGCGCTGCGCGCCATCGAGGAGATCGACCCGACCCACCCGGCCCCCGCACCCGCCCGCCGCGACGACTGAGAGACAAGGGCCCAGGGCGAGGAGGCGGGAGGGGACTCGCCCTCCGCCCCGCCTCCTCGGTCCTGGCGCTACTTGATCGCCTTGATCAGC
The DNA here is from genome assembly GCF_006540305.1 of Streptomyces sp. 6-11-2. GTDB lineage: Bacteria > Actinomycetota > Actinomycetes > Streptomycetales > Streptomycetaceae > Streptomyces. Next base: position 5,993,870 of record NZ_BJOR01000001.1, read on the forward strand.
TCCCCGCTCGCGGTGTCCCCGCTCAGCTCCCAGAGGAACGTCCCGCCCAGGCCCTGGTCGTTCTTGTACGTCATCTTGGTCGCGATGGTCGCCGGAGTGTCGTAACTCCACCATTCGCTGCCGCACTTGGCGTACGCGGTGCCGCCCACCGTGCCGGTCGCCGGGCACTTGGTCCTGAGCACCTTGTAGTCGTCGATGCCCTGTTCGTACGTGCCCGCCGCCGGTCCGGTCGCCGTGCCGCCGGGCGCTGACTGGGTGACGCCGGTCCAGCCGCGGCCGTAGAAGCCGATGCCGAGCAGCAGCTTCGAGGCGGGGATCCCGAGGCCCTTGAGCTTGGCGATGGTCGCCGAGGTGGTGTACTCCGTCCTCGGAATGCCGGAGTAGGAGGTCAGCGGCGAGTGCGGAGCCGTCGGCCCGGCCGCGTCCCAGGCGCCGAAGTAGTCGTAGGTCATGGGGTTGTACCAGTCGACATGCGCCGCGGCGCCCGCGTAGTCGGCCGCGTCGATCTTGCCGCCGCTGCTGGCGTCCGCCGGGATCGCCGCGGTGACCAGCGCACCGCCGCCGAACTTGGCCCGCAGCGCCGCCATCAGGTTCTTGTAGGCCGCGCGGCCACTGGTGTCGCAGGTGTTGCCGCAGGCGTTGGGGTACTCCCAGTCGATGTCGATGCCGTCGAAGACGCCCGCCCACTTGGGGTTTCTGACCAGGTCGTAGCAGGACTGGGCGAAGGCGGACGGGTTCTTCGCGGCCTCGCCGAAGCCGCCCGACCAGGTCCAGCCGCCGAACGACCACAGCACCTTCAGCCCCGGGTGCTTCTTCTTCAGCTTCAGCAGCTGGTTGAAGTTGCCGCGCAGCGGCTGGTCCCAGGTGTCGGCGACCCCGTCCACCGACTCGGCGGCGGTGTAGGCGCGGTCGGTCGCCGCGTACGAGTCGCCCATGGCGCACTTGCCGCCGGTGACGTTGCCGAAGGCGTAGTTGATGTGGGTGAGTTTCGCCGCTGAGCCGGAGGTCTCGATGTTCTTGACGTGGTACTTGCGGTCGTAGACGCCCCATTCGGTGAAGTAGCCGACCACCTTGGAACCCGCGGCGGCCGTCTGGGTGGCGGACCGGGTGGGGGTGGCGGTGGCGGTGGCCGTGCCCGCGCCGGCGAGCAGTCCGGCGCCGAGCGCGACGGTGCAGGCGGCGGACAGCAGCGCCCGGAGGCGGTGCGGAGTGTGCATCGGTGTCTCCTCGTGGGGGAGAGGGGATCGTGCCGATTGGCATGAACGCGGTAAGCGTTGGTTTCGGGCACCCTAGGAGGACTAGACCAGTACGGTCAATGGTTCGGACCAATTTCGGGCCCCTGGGATTTCTTGAAGTAAGCGGTCGTTAACCGGTGACGAGATGCGTCGGATCGGGCATACTCACAGCGCACAGCCGCTGGTCAGCAGCTTCCGTGACCCGGGATCGCCGACACCGGCTGGGCCCGAGAAAGACCCCGGCGGAGCCGCCCCACCCAAGGCGCACATCCGCCGATGTGCCCGAAAGGGAGGAGAGCGTCGCCATGCCCGACCGCGCCCCGCAGCCGGTGGACCGGCAACTGCCCACGGAGGAGGCCCGGGACCTGATCTCGCTCGTCCGCGACATCGCGCAGCACGAGATCGCCCCGAAGGCGGCCGAGGAGGAGGACGCGGGACGCTTCCCGCGCGAGGTCTTCACCCTGCTCTCCCGCTCCGGCCTGCTCGGCCTGCCCTACGACTCCGAGTACGGTGGCGGCGACCAGCCCTACGAGGTCTACCTCCAGGTCCTGGAGGAGCTGGCCGCGGCCCGTCTCACCGTCGGCCTGGGCCTGAGCGTGCACACCCTCGCCTCCTACGGGCTCGCCGCCTACGGCACCAAGAAGCAGCAGGTCGAGCATCTGCCCGCGATGCTGGGCGGCGGCCTGCTCGGCGCGTACGCCCTCTCCGAGCCGGCCTCCGGCTCCGACGCCGCCTCGCTCAGCACCAAGGCGGTCCGGGACGGCGACGAGTGGGTGCTCACCGGGACCAAGTCCTGGATCACCCACGGCGGGGTCGCCGACTTCTACACGGTGATGGCCCGCACCGGTGAGCGGGGTCCGCGCGGGATCACCGCCTTCCTCGTGCCGGCCGGCGCCGAGGGCCTGAGTGCCGCTGCCCCGGAGAAGAAGATGGGCCTCAAGGGCTCACCCACCGCGCAGATCCATCTCGACGGTGTGCGGGTCGGCGACGACCGGCGTCTGGGGGAGGAGGGACAGGGCTTCGCCATCGCCCTGTCCGCGCTCGACTCCGGACGCCTCGGCATCGCGGCCTGCGCCATCGGCCTCGCCCAGGCCGCGCTGGACGAGGCGGTCGGCTACGCCGCCGGACGGCAGCAGTTCGGACGGCCGATCTCCGACTTCCAGGGGCTGCGCTTCATGCTCGCCGACATGGCGACGCAGATCGAGGCCGGCCGCGCGCTGTACCTGGCGGCGGCGCGGCTGCGCGACGCGGGCCTGCCGTTCGCGCGGCAGGCGGCCATGGCCAAGCTGTTCTGCACGGACGCGGCCATGAAGGTGACCACGGACGCCGTCCAGGTGCTCGGCGGATACGGCTACACCACGGACTTCCCGGCCGAGCGCTACATGCGCGAGGCCAAGGTCCTGCAGATCGTCGAGGGCACCAACCAGATCCAGCGGATGGTCATCGCCCGTCACGTCGCGGGTCCCGAGACCCGCTGAGCTGCGCGAGACCGGCCGGCGGCGCCGCCAGCCGGACCCACTCCGGGTCGTGACGTCCCGGCAGGGTGCGGCCCCGGTCGGCCCAGGCGCGCATCAGGTCGCGGTAGATCGGCGGGTCCGTGGGCTGCGAAGGCACAGACGGAACCGATTCTGCGGGCGGCGGCGGCACGAAGACGCGCCGCCGTCGTCCGGCTGCCGGATGCGTGGTGGTCATACCCGGGCAACGCGGAGTACGGCGGGCAGGTCACCGCCCGGTGGAATCGCGCGTGAGTTCACCGGCGTCCGGGCCGGCGGCCTCCGGGGAGCCGGGGGCGCTGTTCGGGCACCACGGCGGCCTGTGCGCCCTGGCCGTGGTGCGCGGACGGACGCGGGTGCCCGGCGGTGCGGCGCCGCTCAGGCGGCGAACCGGCGCAGCTGCGGCACGCGCATCGGGCGGGAGCCCGGGCCGCCGACGTGCGAGAAGGGCTGCATGCGCCAGTCGAGGCTCTGCGGGAGCGTCAACAGCAGCGCGGTGTCCTGCTCCTGGGGGTCGACGGACTCGTCCGCGGGCCGGGCCTCGGACGCCCAGCGCCCCGTACCGGCGCAGACCGTGAGTCCGAACGGGTTCCACGGCGAGACGCACAGCGCGTGCTCCGGCAGAACCTCCTCGTCCGCCAGCAGGGCGATGGGCTGCGCGCACTCCGGGCAGAACACCCGGTACATCTCGAAGGTGTCGTAGGCGTCGGATTCCGCGCCGTCCACGTCGTCGTCGACGTCGGGTTCCAGGCTCTCCGGCTGGAACTCGATGACCGACTGCCGTCGCCTGGGCACAGGACGACCAGGGCGCTTGAGACTCTGCATGGGATTCTCCCCCTAAGGCTGGGCCGTGAAGGCGCTGCGGCCTCGACCACAGCAAGCACTTCCCGTCCGCTCTCGGCGGTAATCACGAGAACATCACGGAGAGGCTTCGGGGTGTGTGGCGTTGGTCACATGCCGCTCGCAGGTGCCCGCCGTGGTGGGTTTGTCCGCCGGCTGGACACGACCCGGGCCGCTCGGCTGTTCCGGGAGATCGGCCGCACGGTAGGTTCTTGCGCCATGGAGGAGCTGGACCGACAGATCGTGCAGCTGCTCGTCAAGGACGGGCGGATGAGCTACACCGACCTGGGCAAGGCCACCGGTCTGTCCACGTCGGCCGTGCACCAGCGGGTGCGGCGGCTGGAGCAGCGCGGTGTCATCCGCGGCTACGCCGCCGTCGTCGACGCCGAGGCCGTGGGGCTGCCCATGACCGCCTTCATCTCGGTCAAACCCTTCGATCCCAGCGCCCCCGACGACATCGCCGACCGGCTGGCCGGCGTCCCCGAGATCGAGGCCTGCCACAGCGTCGCCGGCGACGAGAACTACATCCTCAAGGTCCGCGTCTCCACCCCGCACGAGCTGGAGGAACTGCTGGCCCGCGTACGCACGTTGGCGGGCGTGTCGACCCGTACGACGGTGGTCCTCTCCACCCCGTACGAATCCCGCCCGCCCCGTATCTGACCCGATCCGGCGCAGCAGGCACGTCCCGGGACGCGGGGCGGGGGCGTCGGGGCGCCCGCGGTGGAGTTCCGGAGCGTGTCCGGGTGACCTGCGTGCCGGGTGGTTCGGGGCAGGCGGGAGACTGGGGGCATGAGTGAGCGTGCTGCCGAGGTCCGGACCGTCCTTCTGCGCAGGGGCGAGATCCACAGTCCCGCCGACCCGTTCGCGACCGCCATGGTCGTGGAGGCGGGCCAAGTGGCCTGGGTCGGCTCGGAGGGGGCCGCCGACGCCTTCGCCGACGGTGTCGACGAGGTGGTCGACCTGGACGGCGCCCTCGTCACCCCGGCGTTCACCGACGCCCATGTGCACACCACCGCCACCGGCCTCGCGCTCACCGGTCTCGACCTGTCCGACGCGCCCTCCCTGGAGGCGGCGCTCGCCCGGGTACGGGACTTCGCCGCCGCCCGGCCGGACGACCGCGTCCTGCTCGGCCACGGCTGGGACGCGGCCCGCTGGCCCGGCGGACGTCCCCCGACGCGCGCCGAACTCGACGAGGCCACCGGCGGCCGGCCGCTCTACCTCAGCCGTATCGACGTGCACTCCGCGGTCGTCACCACGGCACTGCTCGACCTCGTACCGGAGATCCACGGGCCCGTGGACGGCCCGCTGACCGCCGACGCCCACCACGCCGTACGGGCCGCCGCGTTCGCCGCCGTCACCCCCGCCCAGCGCGCCGGGGCGCAGCGCGCGGCGCTCGCCCGTGCCGCCTCCCTGGGCATCGGATCGGTGCACGAGTGCGGCGGCCCGCGCATCTCCTCCGAGGACGACTTCACGGGCCTGCTGCGGCTCGCCGCCGAGGAACCCGGCCCCCGGGTCGTCGGCTACTGGGCCGAGCAGGACGTCGACAAGGCGCGCCGGCTGGGCGCCGCCGGCGCCGCCGGCGACCTCTTCGTCGACGGCTCCATCGGCTCGCACACCGCCTGCCTGCACGCGTCCTACACCGACGCCGCCCACACCGGCACCGCCTACCTGGACGCGGCCGCCGTCGCCGCCCACGTCGCCGCCTGCACCGAGGCGGGCCTCCAGGCGGGCTTCCACGCCATCGGCGACGCCGCCGTCACCGCGGTCGTCGACGGTGTGCGCGCCGCCGCGGAGAAGGTCGGCCTGGCCCGCGTCCGCGCCGCCAGGCACCGCGTCGAGCACGCCGAGATGCTCACGCCGGAGACCGTCGCGGCCTTCGCCGAACTCGGTCTCACCGCGTCCGTACAGCCCGCCTTCGACGCCCTGTGGGGCGGCGAGGAGGGCATGTACGCCCAGCGCCTGGGCACCGAGCGGGCCCGGACGCTGAACCCCTTCGCGGCCCTGCTGCGCGCCGGCGTCCCCCTCGCCTTCGGCTCCGACAGCCCCGTCACCCCGCTGGACCCGTGGGGCACGGTCCGGGCGGCGGCCTTCCACCGCACCCCCGAGCACCGCGTCTCCGTCCGCGCCGCGTTCACCGCGCACACCCGCGGCGGCTGGCGGGCGGTCGGACGGGACGACGCGGGCGTCCTGGTGCCCGGCGCCCCCGCGGACTACGCCGTCTGGCGCACCGGCGAACTCGTCGTCCAGGCCCCCGACGACCGGGTCGCGCGCTGGTCGACCGACCCGCGTTCGGGAACCCCCGGGCTGCCCGACCTCACCCCGGGCGGTGACCTGCCCGTCTGCCTGCGGACCGTGGTGGGCGGACGGACGGTGTTCGTACGGCCGGGCGAGTGATCTCCCGGGGAGGCGCTGCGCCGCCCCGTGTCCGCCGCTGGGTCGCGCGACCTGCGCATCCTCCGCCCCGACCTGGCTGTTGTGGTCGTTTGTACAGGTCAAGGCACTGGTTGACAGGCGACGGCAGCGGGCCGGTAGGTTCTGCCGGGTCCACCACCGGACGCCCGGCCGGGGAACTTCCGTACCCGCGTCGCGGCGCCGCTGCGTCAGGGACGGTGTACCGCACCGGGTCACCGTCGCTGGGAGCCAGGCTCAGCGCCCGCGTCCGCGGGGGAACGTTCCGGACGGTCGGCAAGGTGTGACCCGGGTGGGGCCCGGGCGCTCAGTAGACAACGGCTTTCGGTAGACCCGCAGCCAGCGGGTCCCAGGTCGGCCCGAAGGGCGCCGGGCCCCCATCCGCCGGACGGGCGGATCCATGACACGATCGAGGCGAGCGCTCTTACCCCGCTCTTGCCGAATCGACACCCCCGTACGCCTGCGATGTCACGTCCTCGCAGGCCGGGGCCACTAGGGTGGTCCCCTGCGTACGGACATGAAGGGGCAGTAGTGAACGACGGCGACGGCACCCCCGCGGCCGGCTCCCGGGCCCGGGACAGGCGACTCGGCCCGCTCGGCACGGCCTTGGTGATCATTCCGACCTACAACGAGGCGGAGAACATCAAGACGATCGTGAGCCGGGTGCGCACGTCCGTCCCCGAGGCGCACGTCCTCGTGGCCGACGACAACAGCCCCGACGGCACGGGCAAGCTCGCCGACGAACTGGCGGCCGAGGACGGCCAGGTGCACGTGCTGCACCGCAAGGGCAAGGAGGGCCTCGGCGCCGCCTACCTCGCGGGCTTCCGCTGGGGCCTGGAGCGCGACTACGGCGTCCTGATCGAGATGGACGCCGACGGCTCCCACCAGCCCGAGGAACTGCCCCGGCTGCTGACCGCCCTCAAGGGCGCCGACCTGGTGCTCGGCTCCCGCTGGGTGCCGGGCGGACGCGTGGTGAACTGGCCGAAGTCCCGCGAGTTCCTCTCGCGCGGCGGCAGCACTTACTCCCGCATCGCCCTGGACCTCCCCCTGCGGGACATCACCGGCGGCTACCGCGCCTTCCGCCGGGAGACGCTGGAGGGCCTGGGCCTGGACGAGGTCGCCTCGCAGGGCTACTGCTTCCAGGTCGACCTGGCCCGCCGCGCCGTGAAGGCCGGCTACCACGTCGTCGAGGTCCCCATCACCTTCGTCGAGCGCGAGCACGGCGACTCCAAGATGAGCCGTGACATCCTCGTCGAGGCGCTGTGGCGGGTCACCGCGTGGGGCGTGGGGGAGCGGGTGACCAAGATCACCAGCCGGGGCGGCAAGCCCCAGGCGTAGTGCTTATCCGGGATTGAGCAGCCGCCAGGCACACTGGGAGCATGACGACTGGCGCTCCGACCTCTTCGTACTCCGCCCGGCCCCGGCGTTCCCGGCCCCGCCGGTATCTGCCGCTGAGCCTCGCGGTGTGGATCGTGCTGGAGATCTGGCTGCTGACGGTGGTCGCGGGAGCGGCGGGCGGGTTCACGGTCTTCCTGCTGCTGGTCGCCGGCCTCGTCCTCGGTGCGGTGGTGATCAAGCGGGCGGGCCGCCGTGCCTTCCAGAACCTCAACGAGGCACTCCAGCAGGGCGGCGCCCCCTCCTCGCGCCGCGGTGGCAACGGTCTGATGATGCTGGGCGGCCTGCTGCTGATGATCCCCGGCCTGATCTCGGACGCGGTGGGCCTGCTCCTGCTGCTTCCGCCGGTCCAGCAGGCCGTGAGCCGCTACACGGGGCGGACCGTCGACCGCAGGCTGCGCGAGGCCACCCCCGGCACGTTCGGCGACGCCTTCCAGCAGGCCCGCATCCACCGCCCCGACGGCAAGGTGGTCCAGGGTGAGGTGATCAGGGACGAGTCGGCGAGCGCGTCGGGGCCGGCCGATCCGTCAGGGGAGCAGCGCCCGCCGCTGACCCGGTGACCCGGTGACACCGGCGCATCGCGCCACCCATGCCACCGAGAACGGACATGGCAGCGGGCGCCGTACGTGAACGTACGGCGCCCGCTGCCATTGGCGTACGTGGCGTGCGCTGCGAACCGGCCCGGCCCCCGGCGGGGACTACGCGCTCTTGCGGCTGTCCCGGGGATGGACGGCGATGTTCATCGCACCGGACCGCAGCACGGCGAGACGCTCCTCGAGGACCTCTTCGAGCTCCTCGCGGGTACGCCGCTCCATCAGCATGTCCCAGTGCGTACGCGCAGGCTTCGCCTTCTTCTCCTCCGGCCCGTCGCCATCCACCAGGAGTGCCTGGGCCCCACAGACCTTGCACTCCCACTCCGGCGGGATCTCCGCCTCGACCGAGAAGGGCATCTCGAAACGGTGCCCCTTCTCGCATGCGTACTCCACGGCCTGGCGCGGGGCCAGGTCGATACCGCGGTCGGTCTCGTAGCTGGTCACCACGAGGCGCGTGCCGCGAAGAGCTCGCTCACTCATGAATCGTGCCTCCCGGGCTTGTCGCCCACAGGACAGGTGTCGCTGTCGTCGTCATCCGGTCAACGTCCGGTCGGCGGTAAAGATTCCCGTTCCGATCTCCCGTTCCGGGTCATGCGTCGCCGTCGTAGCCGCAGCCTTGTCAACCAGTGCAGTACCCACCGGCGCCCGGTTTGTCACATCCGTTAGGAGATGTCACCCAGCGTTTCGGCATCTTTGACGCGCAGTAACGGTACGCCTGGCAGGCCAAACGCGTACACTACCGCCCTTTCGCCTTGAGCGCTAAATCCGATCCGGAACGGGATTGCCCGCGTCGCCGATCGCACGGCGCACCGGAACCCGGGCGAGCAGCACGAACCCGATCGCGAAGAACGCCACCAGCGAGATGATCGCGTCCCGGTAGCTGCCGGTCAGCTGGTAGGTGAGCCCGAACAGGAGCGGGCCGAGCCAGCTCATGCCCCGGTCGCTCATCTCGTACGCCGAGAAGTACTCGGCCTCCTTGCCCGGCGGGACCAGGTGCGAGAACAGCGACCGGGACAGCGCCTGGCTCCCGCCGAGGACCAGCCCGATCCCGGCCGCCAGCACGAAGAACCACATCGGCGCCCCGGCCGGCAGGAAGTACCCGGCCGCCAGGATCACCGCCCACGCGGCCAGCGATCCGAGGATCGTGCGCTTGGCCCCGTACCGGCGGGCCAGCCGGCCCATGCCGAGCGCCCCCGCCACCGCCAGCACCTGCACCATCAGCACCGCCGTGATGAGCGTCGACTGGCTCAGGCCCAGCTCCCTGGAGCCGTACACCGAGGCCTGTGAGATCACCGTCTGGATGCCGTCGTTGTAGACGAGGTAGGCCAGCAGGAAGGACAGGGTGAGCGGTTTGCCCCGCATGTCCCGGATGGTGGAGGCGAGTTGGCGCCAGCCGTGGACCCGCGCCGCGGCGGGGGCGGTGCGGCGGTCGCGCAGCCGCTTCAGCGGGACGAGCGTGAAGAGGCCCCACCACAGACCGGCCGAGGCCAGGCAGATGCGCACGGCCGTCGACTCGGAGACGCCGAAGGAGTCGTGGGCGGTGAAAAGGACGAGGTTCGCCACCAGCACCAGTGAGCCGGCCGCGTAACCGAAGGCCCAGCCGCGCGAGGAGATCGTGTCGCGCTCCTCGGGCCCGGCGATCTGCGGCAGGTAGGAGTTGTAGAGGACCATCGAGACGGCCACCGACGCGTTGGCGACGATCAGCAGCAGACCGCCGAGCAGATAGCGGTGGCCGTCCAGGAAGAACAGGCCGGTGGTGGCGCCGGCGCCCACATAGGCGGCGGCCGCCAGGAGCGGCTTCTTGCGGCCGGTGCGGTCGGCCGCCGCGCCGGCGACCGGCATCAGCGCGATCGCCACGATGACGGACGCCGAGACGCAGTACGCGAAGAACGACCCGGCCCGCACCGGGATGCCCAGCGGGTGCACGAACCCGTCCGCGTCCGCCGCCGACTCGGCGACCGCCGTGAGGTAGGGGCCGAGGAACACGGTGAGCACGCTCGTGGAGTAGACGGAGCACGCCCAGTCGTAGAAGTACCAGCCGCGCTGCTCGCGGCGCCGGTCGGCGGCCTCGTCGCCGGCCTGTCCTGCCCGCACGGTGTCACTGCCCACCCCGTGCCCTCGCTTCCCCGCTGGTTCCCCTGTTGCCGACGGTCCGCGAACGCGAACGGGGGTGTGCCGGGCCTCAGGCCCAGACGCCCCGGTCCTCCATGACCTTGCGCAACGTGTCGATGTGATCGGTCATGATGCCATCGACACCGAGGTCCAGGAGACGGTGCATCAGCGCGGGTTCGTTGATCGTCCACACGTGGACGTGCAGCCCGCGCTCGTGGGCGGCGCGCACGAACCGCCCGTCGACCACCGGGACGCCGTACTGGGAGACGGGCACCTGCGCGGCCACCGCGGACCGGCGCGGCGCCGCCGGCAGACCCCAGGAGCGCAGCCGCAGAGCCAGTACCCCGCGGGTGCCGTACGAGGTCGCGAGGCGCGGCCCGGCCAGGCGCTGCGCCCGGACCACGCGCGCCTCGGAGAACGAGCCCACGCAGACGCGGTCCCAGGCGTTCGTCCGCTCGATCAGGTCCAGCAGGGGGCGCAGGGCGGGCTCGGCCTTGACGTCGACGTTCCAGCGGACGCCGGGGAAGGTCTCCAGCAGCTCCGCGAAGAGCGGCACCGGCTCCCGGCCCGCCACGCGCGCCTGGCGCACGTCCTCCCACGGCAGGTCCGCGATCCGGCCGGCGCCGTCGGTCACCCGGTCCAGGGTCGCGTCGTGGAAGGCGACGAGCCGGCCGTCCGCCGTGGCGTGCACGTCGGTCTCCATGTAGCGGTAGCCGAGTCCGGCCGCCTGCCGGAACTGCGCGACCGTGTTCTCCAGCCCGTCGGCCGCCCCGCCGCGGTGCGCGAACGGGAGGGGTCCCGGATGGTCGAGGTACGGGTGGCGTGCGGGCGTGGTCACGGACGCAGTATGGCTCGTTCGGGTGTCCCGGCGGCAACGGGCTTGTCCCCGGCCGGCGCCGGAACGGCGAACACGCGCAGGAAGAGCTGGGCCAGCGGGCCGATGGACACCGCGTACAGCACCGTGCCGACGCCGATCGTGCCGCCGAGGGCGAAGCCGGTGACCACGACCGCCACCTCCACGGCCGTCCGCATCAGGCGGATCGAGCGGCCGGTGCGCTGGTGCAGCCCGGTCATCAGTCCGTCGCGGGGGCCGGCCCCGAAGCGGGCGGCGATGTAGAGACCGGTGGCCACTCCGTTGAGCACGATGCCCGCCAGGAGCAGTGGAACCCGGACGGCCAGTGTGCGGGCGTCGGGCACCAGGGCGAGGGTGCCGTCCAGGGCGAGGCCGACGACGAAGACGTTGGAGACCGTGCCCAGCCCGGGGCGCTGGCGCAGCGGCACCCACAGGAGCAGAACCATCGCGCCGACGATGATCGACACCACGCCGATCGTCAGGCCCGTCAGTTCGGACAGGCCCTGGTGCAGCACGTTCCATGGCTCCAGGCCCAGGCCCGCCCGGACGAGGAGCGCGGAACTCGCGCCGTACAGCGTGAGGCCGGCGTAGAGCTGGATGAGTCGTCGCCCGAGGCGGGCCGGTGTGGACAAAACGTCCCCCCTGCTGGTGGAAGTGGACTGGTGGATGACACTCTGTGGCGTGGGGAGATGATCCATCCATGGCCAATTCGAGGAAGGTGGACTGGTCGTCATGGCGCAGTGGACCTCTGCGGTGGGCGCCGCGCAACTCGCCCGGCTGCTCAAGTCCCAGCAGGACCGCCCGGCGGGCCCGGGCTCACGCCGCCCGCCCGCGTACCGCGCGCTGGCCGACGGCATCCGGCTGCTGGTGCTCGAAGGCCGTGTCCCGGTGGCCGCCCGGCTGCCCGCCGAGCGCGAACTCGCCCTGTCCCTCTCCGTCAGCCGCACCACGGTCGCCGCCGCGTACGAGGCCCTGCGCACCGAGGGCTTCCTGGAGTCCCGGCGCGGGGCGGGCAGCTGGACCGCGGTGCCGGCGGGGAATCCGCTGCCCGCGCGCGGACTGGAGCCCCTGCCGCCGGAGGCACTGGGCTCGGTGATCGACCTCGGCACCGCGGCCCTGCCGGCCCCGGAGCCGTGGCTCACCCGCGCCGTTCGGGGCGCGCTGGAGGAACTGCCGCCCTACGCCCACACCCACGGCGACTATCCCGCCGGACTGCCCGCGCTCCGCTCGATGATCGCCGAGCGGTACACCACGCGTGGGATCCCCACCATGCCCGAGCAGATCATGGTGACGACCGGCGCCATGGGCGCCATCGACGCCATCTGCCACCTCTTCGGGGGCCGCGGCGAGCGCATCGCCGTCGAGTCGCCGTCCTACGCGAACATCCTCCAGCTGATGCGGGAGGCGGGCGCCCGGCTCGTGCCCGTGGCCATGGCCGAGGGGCTGACCGGGTGGGACCTGGACCGCTGGCGCCAGGTGCTGCGCGAGGCCGCGCCCCGGATCGCCTACGTCGTCGCCGACTTCCACAACCCGACCGGCGCGCTCGCCGACGAGGAGCAGCGGCGGAGGCTGGTGGAGGCGGCCCGCTCGGCGGGGACGGTGCTCGTCGTCGACGAGACGATGAGCGAGCTGTACCTGGATCCGGGGCTGGAGATGCCGCGGCGGGTGTGCGCCTTCGACCCGGCCGGGTCCACGGTGATCACCGTCGGCTCGGCCAGCAAGGCGTTCTGGGCCGGGATGCGCATCGGCTGGGTACGGGCCGCCCCCGACGTGATCCGCAGCCTGGTCGCCGCGCGGGCCTACGCCGACCTGGGCACCCCCGTCCTGGAGCAGTTGGCCGTGAACTGGCTGTTCAGCACCGGGGGGTGGGAGGAGGCCGTGACGGTCCGGCGGGACCAGGCCCGCGACAACCGGGACGCCCTGGTCGCGGCGGTCCGGCGCGAGCTGCCCGGCTGGGAGTTCGAGGTCCCGGGCGGCGGCCTCACGCTGTGGGTGCGCACCGGCGGCCTGTCCGGCTCCCGTATCGCCGAGGCGGGCGAGCGGGTGGGCGTCCGTGTTCCCTCCGGCCCGCGCTTCGGCGTCGACGGCGCCTTCGAGGGCTATGTCCGCCTGCCGTTCACGGTCGCGGGGGCGGTGGCGGAAGAGGCGGCGACGCGCCTGGCGGCGGCGGCCCGGCTGGTGGAGGCGGGTGTCTCCAACGGGGGCGAGTCCCCTCGCACCTTCGTCGCCTGAGCGCCGCCCGCGGCCCGGTGGGTCGGCTCGGGGCGGCGCGCCTCGCCCCCGTTTGCGGCTTCGCGGCTCACGAGGGCTCTGCGGAAGACGTTCACGAGGGCTCCGACGAGAGGGTTCACGAGGGCTCCGCGACCGTCTCCGTGGGCTCCACGACCGCTTCCGTCACCGTCTCCATGGGCTCCGCGACCGCTTCCGTCACCGTCTCCATGGGCTCCGGCACCCGCTCCCCGTCGGCCGGCGTGGTCTTCGGCGGCAGAAGGTCGAGCACGGCCTGCCGGTGCGCGTCGCTCGTCGCGTCGTCGTAGGGGTCGGGCGTGACCGGCACCTGGAGCCGGTGGACCGGCTTCGTCCCCAGCCGGGCGTACCCGCGTCCGGCCGGGACGACGGGCAGCGGCGTCGTGTGCGGCGGCGCCCCCAGTACCGCCTTGAGCTGCTCCGCCGTCGCCGGCCCCAGGACGACACGCGCGCGTGTGTGCTGCCGTACCGCGTCGCTCAGCGCCTCCGCGCTGTCGAACTGCTCGGCCACGACGACCGCCACGCCGACCGCGCGTCCGTGCCGCAGCGGCACCTGGAGCAGCGCCTGCGGGTCCTTGCGGCCGTCCGCGGCGGCCAGGTGCGTGAACGCGGTCGGCCGGTCGAGCAGCAGCCACAGCGGCCGCTTGGTGTCCTCCGGCGGCGGATGACCCGCCTGCCGCGCGCGGTTGACGGCGATCAGCCTGCGCTCCGTCTCGGTGGCCGCCCACTCCAGGCTCGCCAGCACCCCGGCCAGCCCGCACTCGACCGCGAGCACCCCGTCCCGGCCGGACAGGCAGGCGAACTCGCCGGTGGCGCCGCCGTCGACGATCAGCACGTCGCCGTGCTGGAGGGCCTGGAGCGCGATGGAACGCAGCAACGTCGAGGTGCCGCTGCCGGCCTGGCCCAGGGTCAGCAGGTGCGGCTCGGTGGAGCGCAGGCCCGTGCGCCAGAGGACCGGCGGCACGTCGCGCTGCTCCTCGCCGTAGCCGAGGGGGAGCGTGCGCTGGACCTCGCCGGGGTCGGTGAAGCCGAGGACGGTCTCGCCCGGCGCCGTGACGAAGCGCTGCGCGGCGATGTCCGTGGGCAGCGGGGCGAGCGCGGTGACGGTGAGCTGGTTGCCCTCCTCGTCCCAGGAGAAGAGGTATTCGCGCCCGCGGCCGGCCTTGACGGTGAGCAGGTGCTCGATCCGCGCGCGGGACTCGGTCTCGCCGTCGGTGAAGTACGCGGGGTAACGGATCAGCAGGTGGCTCACGCGTCCCGAGTCGTCGAACTCGAAGGTGGGGAACGCCTTCTCCCACGCGCCACCGTGCGCGTACAGCGGTGCCGGATCCTCGGCCGCCGAGAAGTAGGGGACCAGGGCCTCGTACAGGGAGGCCAGGCGCTGGACGCGCGACTCGTCGGGGCCCTTGGACTTCGGCGGGGTGCGGTCGCGGCCCTGCCAGCCGGCCGCCGCCATGAGGACGATGCCGGAGAGCAGCGGCCCGTACGGCACCAGGGCCACGACCAGGATCACCGAGACGACCAGGAAGAGGAGCGGTCCCCGCCGGTCCTTCGGTGTCTCCGCCCACTTGCGCCGCCCGGCCCCGGCCAGTCGGCGCAGACCGCGCGAGATCGTGATCAGCGGGTGGAGGACATCGGTGGCGCCGCCCGCCGCCGTCCGGGCCAGCTCCCGGCCGCGGGCGATCTGTGCGCTGCCGTTTCTCAGAATGCGAGGGAGAGGGCGCCGGGCCACTTGATGCTCCAGGGGTGCGTACGGACGGGGGCGGAATCAGAAATTGAGCCCGCCCAAGAGGCTCGCGAGGCTTGCGCCCCCGGCCTTGATGCTCGGGGCCACGCCGGTGCTCGACAGGTAGAAGCCGAAGAGCCCGCAGACCGTCGCGTGCGAGCTCTTCAGTCCGTGGTTGCGGCAGAACAGGAAGACGACGGTGCCGAGCAGCACAACGCCCGAGATGTTGAGGATCATTGCTCTCTCCTGGTTCACGGGGGACAGTCACCATGAGTTCTTCCAGGCTCACAGAATGTATCCATATGACAAAAGGTGCAACTGGGTGAATTTCGTTCGATTTCCATCGGTTGGCGGAGTCCCGTGGGGTGCCTGAGGGCCACTGTTGCGTCCGACCGTGTCCGTGGTGATCTTTACCTCGGGCGCATCCGGCCATGTGGCGCACGAGCCAGTACGCTGGCGATTCACCCGTACGGCCGACCAGCGCGGACCGCCGTACGCTTGCTCCCCGCAGTACCGAACGTTCGCAGTGAGAGGCGGTCCGGCCGATGAGTGAAGCCCCCGACCCCGAGGTCGTGGAGCTGGCGACCAAGATCTTCGATCTGGCCCGGCAGGGGCGGACTGAGGCACTCGTGGCGTACGTCGACGCGGGCGTCCCGGCCGACCTCACCAACGACCGCGGCGACTCCCTGGTGATGCTCGCCGCATACCACGGCCACGCAGCCGCCGTCCGCGCGCTGCTGGCCCGAGGCGCCGACGCCGACCGCGTCAACGACCGGGGCCAGACCCCCCTCGCAGGAGCGGTCTTCAAGGGTGAGCAGGAAGTGATCACAGCCCTCCTGGAGGGCGGCGCGGACCCGTCCGCCGGCACCCCCTCGGCCGTCGACACGGCCCGGATGTTCGGCAGGACGGAGCTGCTGGAGATGTTCGGCGAGAGCTGATCCCCGGGCCGGAAGCAGCCGCTTCGGCCCTTCTGACCAGGAACGACACAAACAACGGGGGAGGCGGTACAGGGCCGCCGGAAATTTCGGTCGCGGCAGCGCGGGCGCCGGGTCATCATGACGTCGTGATTCACGGACGCGATGGCTGGGCAGGTGTTGCCGCACCGCGCGGGCCGTGATCCGGCCCGCATGGGCCACCGACGAGAGGCAGAGGAAGATGGTCTACAGCAAGCAGCGGACGGCGGGCGCCCCGACGTGTTGTCGCGCGGCCAGGTAGTACGAGATCCCCGGTTGCGTCGACGCTTGATGTGAGGCTGTTTCCCATGTTCGATCCGGTCATAGCGCCCAGCGGTACGCTGCTCGGCCTGCTCCAGCGGGGCCGCGGCGACGGCACGCTGCACGCGCTCACCGCCCCCCGCGCCGAGGCGCTGGCGGCACTGAACCACTGCGTGCTCAGCGACCCACGCCACGACTGGCAGGTGGAGAACCGCTCCCTGTACTACGCCCGCCTCTTCCTCGACCTCGACGGCGAACTGGACCGGATCGAGGAGCACCTCCTCGACCCCGAGGACGCCCTCGACACCGACGAGTCACGCACCGGACTCGCCCTCGCCGTGCTCGGGCACCTCGCCTCCTACGGCAGGCGGGACGCGCTCGCCCTGCTGCGCAGGTACGCCGCCACCGGTGCCAACTGGGCCTGGGCCCTGGACGAACTGGCGCTCAGGGACGACGACGCGGGGCTGCGCGCCCTCGCCACGCCGGTCCTCGCGCGCTTCGCCACCGACGCCGAGGGCGAGGCCGAGCTGGCCGCCGCGGTGCGCGACGCCTTCGAGCCCCGGCCGTGGCGGCTGTGGGCCGACGACCCGCGCGAGTCGGTCGCCACCCGCGTGCGTGCCGCGCACGAGGCGGGCTGCTTCGACCTCTGGCAACGGCAGATGCGCCCCACCGGACCCCGGCCCGGGTGGAGCGTGCAGGCGGTGTTCGAGTGGGCCGAGCAGGGCGCCGACCGCGGCGCGCCCCGCCATGCCCCGGCCGCCCGCTGCCTCACCGCCGTCGCCGGTCCCGAGGACCGGCCCGAGATCCTCCGCGCCGCCCGGGCGGGCACCGACGCGGCCCGCTGTACCGCCCTGCGCTACCTCGCCGACGGCGACGACCCCGACGCCCTGGACCTCATCGAGGCCGCGGTGTCCGACGGCTCCGCCACCGTGGTGGAGGCCGCCGTCGACGCCTTCGAACGCATGCGCGGAGCCGCCGCCGTCGACCGGGCACGCGGCTGGGCCCACCGCCCCGACCCGCTCGGCGCCGCCGCCGGACGAGTGCTCGCCTGCCGCGGCGCGGTCCGGGACCGCGACCTCGTCCTCTCCGCCCTCCGGGAGGCGGTCCGGGGCGAAGGCCCCGACGCGCCCACCCTGTGGACCCTGGTCGACGGCGCCGGCCGGCTCGGCATCACCTGCGCCGCGCCCGTCCTGCGCCACGTCTACCGAGAGACCGCCTCCTCGCATCTGCGCGGCCGTGCCGCCCGAGCCCTGGCCGCCACCGACCCCTCCTTCCCCGCCGGGTTCGCCGTCGAGTGCCTGTGGGACTGCGAGGAGACCACCCGCGAGATCGCCGCCCGGCACGCCGAGACCGGCGACACGCGCGTCGTCGAACGACTGCGCAGACTCGCCGCCGACCCGGCCGAGGAGGACGAGGTCCAGACCGCCGTACGCAGCCGGATCGGGCCGGACACGCCCACCGCGTGAACATCCGGTGACCCGGGGGCCAGGAGCGCGTGGCCGGGGACCGTCCGGTCCGGCCGCACAGCACAACGCTCATGGGACGTTCCTCGTCCGGAAAGATCCACGTTGACGCGGGCACGTCCAGCACGGCGACAACACCGGTATGCGTGTCGTCATCGTGACCGAATCCTTTCCCCCCGATGTGAACGGCGTGGCCCACTGCGCGCTCCAGACCGCCCGGCACCTCGTCGATCGCGGTCACGCCCCCCTCGTCGTGGCTCCCGCCACCGCCGCCTCGACCGGGTCCGACGCCCCCGCGCCGTGCCCCGTCGTCCGCGTCCCCTCCCTTCCGCTCCCGGGCTACCCCCAGGTCCGCGTCGCCCTGCCCAGCAGGCGCGTCGCGGCGGCGCTCACCGAGCACCGCGCCGACCTCGTCCACCTGGCCGGCCCCTTCGTCCTCGGCGTCCGCGGCATGGCGGCCGCCACCCGGCTCGGCATCCCCGCCGTCGCCGTCTACCAGACCGACCTCGCCGGCTACGCCCGCACCTACATGGGCGCCGGCGAGGCGGCCGCCTGGCGGCGCATCCGCTCCGTCCACGCCGCCGCCGACCTCACCCTCGCCCCCTCCAGCGCCGCCCTGCAGGACCTGGAGGCACACGGCGTGCCCCGTGTCAGGCTGTGGGGCCGCGGCGTGGACACCGTCCGCTTCCGCCCCGAGCACCGCGACGAGGCGCTGCGCCGCGAACTCGCCCCGAACGGTGAGCTGATCGTCGGCTACGTCGGCCGGCTCGCCCCCGAGAAGCAGGTCGAACTGCTCTCCGGGGTCTGCGGCCTGAACGGCGTACGGGTCGTGGTGGTGGGCGACGGGCCCAGCAGCGCCCAACTGACCGAGGCCCTGCCGGGCGCGGTCTTCCTGGGCCGTCGCACCGGCGACGACCTCGCGCGGATCTTCGCCTCGCTGGACGTCTTCGTGCACACCGGCCCCTTCGAGACGTTCTGCCAGACCGTGCAGGAGGCCATGGCCTCCGGGGTGCCCGTCGTCGCGCCCGCCGCGGGCGGTCCGCTCGACCTGGTCGCCCACGGCCGCACAGGGCTGCTGGTCCCGCCGCGCGACGCGGCCGCCGTACGCGACGCCGTGTGGGCGCTGGCCGCCGACCCGGCACTGCGGGCGTCGTTCGCGGCGGCCGGCCGCTCCGCGGTCGAGGAGCGCACCTGGGCGGCGGTCGGAGACCAGCTCATCGCCCACTACGAGAACGTGCTCGCCGCGCGGCGGACGGCGGTGGCGGCATGACCACCGCGCCGCTCACCCTCGTGCGGCTCGCGAACTTCGTCGCCCCCGCCTCCGGCGGACTGCGCACCGCCCTGCGCGAACTCGGCAAGGGCTACAAGGCCGCCGGCCACGAACCGGTGCTGGTCGTCCCGGGCGACCGCCACACCGACGAGGAGACCGAGCAGGGCCGCGTGATCACACTGCCCGGGCCGCTGCTGCCCGGCACCGGCGGCTACCGCGTCCTCACCGACAAGCGGCGGGTGGCCGCCGTCCTGGAGGAGCTCGCACCGGACCGCCTGGAGGTCTCCGACCGCACGACGCTGCGGTGGACCGGCAAGTGGGCACGGCGGGCCCGGGTCCCGGCCGTGATGGTGTCCCACGAGACCGCCGACGGCGTGCTGCGCACCTGGGGCCTGCCGCAGACCCTGTCCCAGCGCGCCGCCGACGCCCTCAACGTCCGTACCGCGCACACCTACGCGCGCGTGGTGTGCACCACCGAGTTCGCCGAGCGCGAGTTCGTGCGGGTCGGCGCGCGCAATGTCGTGCGCGCGCCCCTGGGCGTCGATCTGGTGGAACGGCACCCCGCGCTGTGGGAGGCGGCTCTGCGTGCCCGGCACGCACGCGACGACGAGGCGCTGCTGGTGATGTGCTCCCGGCTGTCCGTGGAGAAGCGGCCCGGCAACGCGCTGGACGCGCTGGAGGCGCTGCTGCGGCGCGGACGGCGGGCGGTGCTGCTGGTGGCCGGGGACGGTCCGCTGCGGACGCGGCTGGAGCAGCGGGCCCGTGAGCGGGCGCTGCCGGTGACGTTCCTCGGGCACGTCCGCGACCGCGACCGGCTCGCCGCGCTCCAGGCCTCCGCCGACGTGTGCCTGGCACCCGGGCCGGCCGAGACCTTCGGGCTCGCCGCGCTGGAGGCGATGGCCTGCGGCACCCCCGTGGTGGCCAGCGCCTCCTCCGCGCTGCCGGAGGTGATCGGCTCCGCCGGCGACAGCGCGGCGGACCACGGCGAGGCGTTCGCCGACGCCGTGGAGGGCCTGCTGGCACGCCCGGAACGGGAGCGGCGCGAGGCGGCACGCGCGCGTGCGGAGTGCTTCGGGTGGACCGCCTCCGTGGAGGCGTTCCTCGCCGCGCACGACGCCCCGGCTCCCGCGCGACGTCCGTTGCAGGAGGGTGTGGCATGAGACCGCTGCGCTTCGTCGCCCTCGGCGATTCGCTGACCGAGGGCGTCGGCGATCCCACGGGCGACGGCCGGCGCGGCTGGGCGGCACTGCTCGCCGGCGGTCTCGCCGAGAAGCCCTCGGCCGTGGAGTTCACCAACCTCGCGGTGAGCGGGGCGCAGACCCGCGACGTTCTGGAGCGGCAGACGCCGGCCGGACTGGAGCTGCGCCCGGACGTCGTGTCGGTCGTCGTCGGCGTCAACGACACCCTGCGCCGCACCTTCGACATCCACGCGGTGGCCGCCCGGCTCGACCGGGTCTTCGCGGCCTTCACCGGCCGGGGCGCGGTTCTGCTGACGGCCTGTCTGCCCGACCCCGGCGCGATGCTCGGCCTGCCCGGCGCGCTGGCCCGTCCGCTGGCCCGGCGGCAGCGGGCGGTCAACACGGTGGTCCACGCCCTGTCGGAGCGCTACGGTGCCGTGCACCTGCACGCCGACGCGGGCCAGTGGCTGACCGACCGCGCGATGTGGAGCGCGGACCGGCTGCACCCGGGGGAGCGCGGTCACCGCCAACTCGCCTTCCGCTTCCACGCGTTGCTCGCGGAGACGGGTGTGGCGAGCGGGCCAGCGCCCTCGCCCGAGCCGGAGTTCCCCGCGCCCACCCGGTCGGCGAGCCTGTGGTGGCTGGCCACGGCGGGCACCGGCTGGGTGGCCCGGCGCTGCACCGACCTGCTGCCGCAACTGCTCACCCTGGCCGCCGACGAACTCCGCCACCACGCCCGCGGCACGAGCGCCCGCCTCGACCTGCGCTCGTCGGCATCGGTATCGGCGGCCCTGGCCGCGCTGTCGACGCCGGAGGGGGCGGAGCCGGAGTTGGCCTGAGCCGGGAGTGGCCTGCCCACGGGAACGGCGCGGCGCCTTCAACCGCCGCCGAACCGTGCCCGCCGTCCACGTCGCGTACGACCCGCGGCGGCTGACGGGCCGTACCTCACCCGCGACCGGCGGACCCTCCGCGCCCTGTGCGAGGGCGGGCGGGGCGACGCAGCGTGGCGGCCGCGTCCGTCCCGTTTGGGTCGTTGTCAGGCCGAGGACCTAATCTGTGCACCGTGACTTCGCCTGCATCGACGGACAGCGTTCCGCCCCAGCTCAGCGCGGGGCCGCGCCCCGCACAGGGGCCGGCCGCCGACGAGGGACTGGCGCGGCGGCTGCGCGCGCTCGCCTGCACCGCGCCGCTGCACGATCTGGACGCCCGCAAGGCCAACCTCGCCGGCGAGTACTCGGTGTACGGCATGGCGGAGGTCGCGCTCGCCGCCATCGACCTCGTCACCCTCAACATGGACTTCGACACCGGCGCCGACCACGACCAGGTCGTGGCCCGGCTCGTCCCGCGCGTCGCCGCGCAGGCCCCGCGGCGTCCGTCCGGCGAGCACGAGCGCGTGGCCCGCTGGGTCCTGGAGAACCTGATCAACGTCGGCAGCGTCGACCGCGGCTTCCGCGCGGTGTATGGCACCTTCGGGCCGGACGGCACGTATGTGCGTCGCGACTACGACTTCAAGCTGATCGAGGAGGTCCCCGGCCCCGGCGGCAGCGTCTACCTGCGCACCACGGACGAGGCGGTCAACGTCCTCGTCGGCGCCCTCGACACCGACGTCACCAGCGCCCAGATCGCCGCCGAGGTCAAGCTGGAGGTGCTCATCAGCCGCGGCCGCCTCGCGGACGCCCAGCTCGCCGCCGAACAGGCCCGCTACCGGACCGTGCAGTACTCGGAGACCCTGCGCAGGGCCCTGGAGGCGACCCGGCGCAACGTCCGGGCGGTGGACTGGCTCAGCGCCGTCCCCGACATGATCGCCGAGGCCCTGGACCACGTCGCCGACCGCTACCGGCACGAGAACGCGATCCTGACCAACATCCGCAAGGCGCGCGACGAGTCGGAGGACCCCGAGCACAAGCGGCGCGCCGCCGAACTGGTCGACATCGTCAAGGACTGCATCCGCAGGCACACCCAACTGCAGTCCCGGCTGCTGGAGGCCGGGCCCCTGTTCCGCGCCGAGCAGGACCGGCAGGCCTTCGCCACTCCCCTGACCACCTCCGGGACCGACCTCTACGGCCACCTGCTCGCGCCCACCCTCCCGCTGCCGCTGGAGCAGGCGATCCGGGTCACGGACGCCTTCTTCGCGCGCGGGACCGGGCTGCGCACACCGGTGTCGGTCCGTGTCGCCGACCTCGTGGACATCCTGCTGACGCCGCCCGTCGAGCGGGAGCACCTGGGCGCCGAGATGCCCGAGCCCGACCTGATCGCCACCCCGGACGACAGCCGGTTCAGCGAGGAGCAGCTCGCGGCCGCCATGGAGCTGCTTGACCTGCCGGCCGACGCGCCGCGACGGCTTTCGGGACTGCTCGCCGAGGCCCGCGACAAGGACCCCGACCTGCCGTACCTGGTCGCCCTGCTGGCCGTCCACGCGGCCAGCCCCCCGGTCGGCACCGCCTACCGGCAGGGCGAGGAGAAGCTGCTGTTCGCAGTGGACGACGGGACCGAACTGGACGATCGGGAGTTCGGCGGCGCCGACCTCATCGTCGGCACGGCACTGCTGGACGCGGCGGGCATGGCGGCCGACCGGACGGAGGCGGCGTGAGCCCCGCCGGCAACCGTACGCACGAGCGACACCCCAGCAAGGAGCCCCAACCGTGACCGAGCACGTCGACCGGAGTGAGCCGGAAGCCGCAGGCGCGCCCACGGCGGTCGCCGTCACACCCGCCGACGCCGCCGACGCGGCCCGGCTCGTCGCCTTCGGGCTCCAGCCCAAGCTGCAGCCCGCCCGCGATCAGGAGTACGCCGACCTGCTGCGCCGCCACCGCGAGGACCCGGCGTTCGCACGGCTCGCGGACGCCGTGGCCGCCGGACTCGGGCTCGTCGTGCTGGAGGTGTCCCCGCGCGCCGGGATGGCGGTCACCGCCGCCGAGGACTCGGTGTTCGCCGTCCGCATGGGCGACTACGCGCGCCGTACCGCCGCCGACTCCGGTGACCGCTTCCTGCACGGACTGGCCCACCTCGCGGTGGCCGCCCTGGCGTTCCCGCGCCCCGAGGACCTCGCCGACGACGGCTACATCGGGCGCGTCACCGTCAACGGCGTGGACGCCTTCGTCCGCCAGGCCTGCCGCCGCCTGGAGGAACGCGCCGAGGAGCAGGGCGAGAACACCGACCCGGCCACCGACGCGCCGGGCCTCGAGGCCGCCTGGCGGATCTGGGCCAGACGCAGCGCGACCGGGGCCACCAAGGACGCACGCCGGCCGGCCGCCTCCACCACGGGCATCGTGGCCAAGGCCCTGGCGTTCCTGACCGACTCCGGGTTCCTCCAGCGCACCGGCGACGAGAGCGGCGGCACGTACCGCACGACGGCCCGCTACCAGCTCCAGGTGCGCGACATGGCGGGCAGCGCCGCCTTGGCCGAACTCCTGGAACTGGGCATCGTCCCGATGACCGGCGGCACACCGAGCCTGCTGCCCGCCGAGGACGGCGACGACCTGGACCTGGTGGCCGACGCCGGGCTGCCGTTCCACTCCTGAGGCCCTGCCGCCTCCCGCCACCCCCGTCCGCACGAAGTCCGCCACCCCCCAACTGCAAGAAGACTGACGAGAGTCCGCCATGTACGAGCTGTCCCGGGTCCGCCTCTACTCCATCGGGCCCGCCGGTGCGCGCTACGCCGACACCGTGCTTGACCTGCGGAGCGTGGGCGAGCCGGTGCCCGATCCCGCGCCCATCCAGGCGGAGTTCTTCGAGGAGGGGCCGGTCGGCCCGCCGCGCCGGCCCGCCCCCGCCGGTGTGCTGTTCCTGGAGAACGGCGGCGGCAAGTCGGTGCTGCTCAAGCTGATCTTCTCGGTGATGCTGCCCGGCCACCGCAACACCCTCGGTGGCGCCAGCTCCGGCGTGCTGCGCAAGTTCCTGCTCGCCGACGACTGCGGGCACGTGGCGCTGGAGTGGCAGCACGTGCAGACCGGCGAGTGCGTGGTCGTCGGCAAGGTCAGCGAGTGGCGCGGGCGCCAGGTCTCCAACGACCCGCGGAAGTTCGCCGAGGCCTGGTACTCCTTCCGGCCCGGACCCGGACTCACCCTGGACAACCTCCCCGTCGCCGAGGCCACTTCCGTACGGCCCTCCGCCGAGGGCCAGTCGGGCGCGCGGGGCCGCCGCCGCACCATGAAGGGCTTCCGGGACGCCATCACCGAGGCTGCCAGGACCTACCCGTACCTCGAGGTGCACTTCGAGGAGATCCACGAACGCTGGACCGAGCACCTGGGCGACCTCGGCCTCGACCCCGAACTCTTCCGCTACCAGCGGGAGATGAACGCCGACGAGGGTGAGGCGGCCGGCCTGTTCGCGGTGAAGAAGGACTCCGACTTCACCGACCTGCTGCTGCGCGCCGTCACCGACACCCGCGACACCGACGGGCTCGCCGACCTGGTCAGCGGGTTCGGCAACAAGCTGGGCCGGCGCGCCGAGCTGATCGCCGAGCGGGACTTCACCGCGGGCTCGGTCGACCTGCTGGGCCGGATCGTCGAGGCCGCCGAGGCCCGCACACGCGCGCGTGACGTCCACGCCGCGGCCGAGCGGCGCACCCGCACGCTGGCGCGACGGCTGTCCGCCCGGGCAGTACGGGAGCGGGTCCGGGCCGCCGACCTCGCCCAGCGCGTCACGGCCGCCGCCTACGGCGTCACGCACTCCGACGGCGCCCGCGAGCGCAGCGCGCTGATCGCCGCCGAACTCGCCTACCGGCACGCCTCACTGGCCCTCGCCGCCGCCGAGAAATCCGCGGCCGCGCAGAAGCGGGAGCTCGCCGACGCGCGCACCCTGTACGCGGCGTGGCAGGCCGCCGAGGCCGTGCTGCGCCACCGCGCCGCCGCCGACCGCGTGGCCCGTGTCTCCGCGGCGATCCAGGAGGCCGAGCGGGACGCGGCCCCGGCCCTGGCCGCGCGCGCCAAGGCCGCCACGGATCTCGTACGGGCCCTGCACGCGGCCGCCGAGAGCGCCGAGACCGTCGCCAACGAGGAGGAGGAGCGGTCCGCGCGGCTCCAGGAGGTGGGCGAGTCCGCCTACCGGGACCAGACCGCCGCCGCGACCGAGGCGCAGCGCGCCCGCAGCGAGGCCGGGCATCTGCGTCAGCGCCTCGCCGAGGTCGAGCAGGAGACCGCCGAGGCGGTACGCGCCGGCTGGCTGGACGACAGCGCCCCCGACGCCGATCCGGCGCGTGCGGCCCTGGCCGCCAGCGACGCGGAGAAGACGGCGGTCGCCGCCTGGGACCAGGTCCGCGAGACTGCCCGGAAGGCCACGGAACACGCGCGCGAGGCCGCCTCGGCCGAATCCCGCGCGGAGCTCACCGCGGCCCGCGCGGCCGACGCGGCGACGGCGGCCCAGCGCGCCCACGAGACCGAGCGCCGCATCGCCGAGGCGCTGGCGGCCGAGGGGCGGCTCGCGGAACTGCTGAGCCTGCCGGGCGCGACCGGGGCCGCGCGGGCCGGAGTGCCGGCGCCCCGGACCGGACCGGACGCCACGATGGCGGGTGCCGAGTCGGCCCACCGCACCGGAGGGGCGCCGTACGGCACCCCGGGACGGCAGAGTGCCGCGGAGACGGACCAGGCCGGGGCCGAGGGCACGCTCACCCCCGAGGACCTGGACCGCTTCGCCGACGAGCTGCGCGAACTGCTCGTCGACGCCGTCTCCTTCGCCGAGCGGCATCTGTTCGAACTGCGCACCGCCGCCGCCGACGACTCCCGGATCCTCGGCGCGCTCGGCGACGGCGGCCTGCTGCCGCCCGGCCCGGACGTACTGGCCACGGTGGAGTTCCTCGGCGAGCACGGCATCCCCGCGCTGCCCGGCTGGCGCTACCTCGCCCAGGCCGTCGACCCCGCCGACCACGCGCGCGTCCTGGCCGCCCGGCCCGAGCTGGTCGACGGCGTGATCATCACCGACCCGGACACGCACGCGCGTGCCCGCGAGGCCCTCGCGGACGCGGCCCTGCTGCCCCGCTCGACCGTGGCCGTCGGCACCGCGGCCGCCCTGCTCGCCCCCACCCCGGCGGACGGCACGCCGCAGGGCGACGTGTTCCTCGTTCCGCCGAACCCGGCCATGCACGACGAGTACGCCGCCGACGAGGAACGACAGGCGCTGCGCGCGCGGGCCACCGAGCGGGACGAGGAGATCCGCACCCTGGCCGCCCGGCTCGGCAAGGACCGGGAGCTGGCGGCGCGGCTCGCCTCCTGGCGCACCGGCTGCCCCGCCGGCCGGCTGCTGGAGCTGGCACAGGCCGCCCAGGACACGCGCGTGTTCGCCGAGGAGGCCGAGGCCGAGCTGGCAGAGGCGCGCAGCCTGCGGGCGGAGGCCGACGAGGCCGCCGCCGAGGTCGCCCAGGAGCGCGACGAGCGGCAGGAGGCCGCCCAGAAGGCGCGGCGCGCCGCCGACGCCCTCGCCGGGCTCGCGTTCCGGCTGCGCGAGCGGGCCGGCTGGCAGGCCCGGCTGCGCGAACTCGCTGACGAAGCAGCCGAGTCCGAGGCCCGCGCCCAGGTCTGCCTGGAACGCGCCCGTGCCGCCGACGAGGACCGGCGCGCCGCTCAGCGCGCCGCCGACGACACCCGCCGCACCGCGCGGGCGCTGCGCGCCGAGCGCTCCGAGATCGCCGGCGCCCCCGACGGCGTGCCGGAGAGCGACGGGGAGGCACCCAGGGCGTCCCTGCCCGCTCTGCGCGAGGCCTACCGGGCCGCCTCCCAGGTCTACGAGAAGGTCGGTGTCGGCGCGGACCTGCGCGCCGAACAGGCCCGAGCGGAGAGCGACGAGAGCGCCGCCCGCGCCGAACTCGACCGGCTCAGCAACAGGGTCCGTACGCGCGCGGAACAACTCCTGGAATCCCCCGAGGGCTCCGACGGGCCGTCCCGGCAGGGCGCCGCCGCCCGCGCCGAGGAGCTGGTGCAACTCCTGGAGACCCGGATGTCCTCCGCGAGCGAACAGCTCGGCCGGCTGCGCGGCGAGGCCGAGCGGCACGCACCCGAGGACGGCGAGGCACACACCGAACTCCCCGAGGACCTGCTCCCGCGCGACGCCGAGCACGCACAGGCCCTGCTGCGCACCGCCACCGCCGAACTCGCCTCCAGGGCCGGGGCACTGGCCCAGGCCCGTGAGGCGCACGCCGAGCTGCTGGAGTCCCATCGCGCCGCCGAGGACGCGGCCGGCGGCTTCGACGAGATCGCCGGCATGCTGCGCGACCAGCTGCGCGAAAACACGAGTGACGAGGAGCGGGAGGAACCCGAGCCGTACCCGGGCAGCCCGGAGGACGCCCGGCAGGCGGCCGCCGAGACCCGCAGGTCACTGCGCGGTTGCGCCGGCGACCTGTCCGCCGCCGACTCCGCCGTCCGCGAGGCGAGCGACGTTCTCGTCCGGCACGCCAACTCCACGCGCTACGAGCAGGTGCGCACCCCCGCCCGGCAGCAGATCCGCGAACTGCCCGCCTCCGCCCTGCCCGAGCACGCCCGGAAATGGGCGGAGGCCTTCGCGCCCCGGCTCCGGGTGCTCACCGACGAGCTGGCCCAACTGGAACGCAACCGGGACTCGATCGTGGACCGGTTGCGCGGACTGGTCGAGTCGGCGCTCGCCACGCTCAGGTCGGCCCAGCGTCTGTCCCGCCTTCCGGAGGGGCTCGGTGAGTGGTCCGGGCAGGAGTTCCTGCGCATCCGCTTCGACGAGCCCGACCAGGCCACGCTCACCGAGCGGCTCGGCGAGGTCGTCGACGAGGCGACCCGTGCCGCCGTGAAGAAGAACTCTGACCTGCGGCGCGACGGCATGTCCCTGCTGCTGCGCGGAGTCGGCGCGGCGCTCCAGCCCAGGGGCATCGCCGTGGAGATCCTCAAGCCGGACGCCGTCCTGCGCGCCGAGCGGGTCCCCGTCGGGCAGATGGGCGACGTGTTCTCGGGTGGCCAGCTGCTCACCGCGGCCATCGCCCTGTACTGCACGATGGCCGCCCTGAGGTCGAACGACCGCGGCCGGGACAAGCACCGCCACGCGGGCACGCTCTTCCTGGACAACCCGATCGGCCGCGCCAACGCCACCTATCTGCTGGAGCTCCAGCGGGCCGTCTCGGACGCCCTCGGTGTGCAGCTCCTCTACACCACCGGCCTGTTCGACACGACGGCGCTCGCCGAGTTCCCCCTGGTCATCCGGCTGCGCAACGACGCCGACCTCAGGGCCGGGCTGAAGTACATCAGTGTGGAGGAGCACCTGAGGCCAGGGCTGCCGCAGCAGCCTCCCGCGGGCGAGGCGGTGCACAGCGAGATCACGGCGACCCGGATGTTCAAGCGTCCGGCGTGACCGAGCCCGGCCGGGCCGTCACGCTCGACCGGCCCGACCGAGTCCGACCGCACGACCGGCTGCCGCCCGCCGGCGGCCGGGTCGCCCCTACGGATGCGACAGCTGCCCCGAGCCGTTCCGGCCGCGTATCCGCTTCCGCGCCCGCTCGGCGGCCCGCGCCTCCCGCCGCGCCTGGCGCCGCTCCCGCCGAAGGGCACGCGCGGTACTGCTCGGCACCGACACCACGCCGTTGCGCTGGTTCCACACCTGGCGGGTCACCCACACGTCGAGCGCCGCCCAGGTGGCCACCACCGTGCCGGCCACGCTGCTCAGCAGCATCGGGAACGCCAGCCACGACCCGGACACGCTGAACAGGAACGCCACCACGGCCAGTATCAGCGTCACGGAGACGATCAGCACCGCCCGCACGGCGGCCGAACGCACCGGATCCGGCAGCCTGCGCCGCCGCGCGGGCTCCTCGACCCACAACGGCCTGTAGGACGGCTGCCCGTCCTGCCCGCCCGTGTGCACCGAAGGCCCGTACGCCCCCGGTCGCTCCGCTGTCCCCATCACTTTGCGTCCCTCCCCACCGCCGGCAGACCGCTCGCCCCGGTGCCCGAAGAATCGGCTCCCCAGTGGCTGCCCGGCTTGCGCTGTTTTACGCGGCCCGGAGGCGCACTGCGTCTCCTGTGGCCGATTCCGCCCCCATCTCCCATGGACAAGGACGAACGAGACGTCACGAAGATTCCCGGCCGACGAAAAAAATCGGTCAACCGACCGGGCCGGACGCCCCGTTCCCGTACCCCCGCCACCACGGCCTTCCGGACCGGCATCTCCCGCAATGCCCCGACAACTCGCCCGCTCCCGGCACCCATACGGAAGTACTGGCTCCGGACGACTCTTCGAGTTGACTGCATGTCGGTAGTAGGCTCGCGCCGTTTGTTGACGCACATGTGTACCCCGGGGCCTCTGGGGGACGAGCTGGGGGAGGCCATGCGCTTTCGCGGGAAGTCCATCCGCCGGAAGATCGTGGCGCTGCTGCTCGTGCCGCTGCTCTCGCTCACCGCGATCTGGGCCTTCGCCACGCTGATCACCGGGCGGCAGGTGACGCAGCTGTTCAACGCGTCCTCCGTGGTGGAGGAAGTCGCCTACCCCACCGAGGACACCGTCCGGGGCCTGCAGCAGGAACGCCGCCAGACCCTCGTCCATCTCGCCGACCCCCGCGCCTCCGACGGCCTCGCCGCACTGCGGCGCAGCAGGAGCGCCACCGACGAGGCCATCGCCAGGATCCGCAGGACCGCGAAGAACCCCGACGTCCGCGAAGCGCTAGGCCCGTCCGGCGCCGGACGCCTGAGCGTCGCGCTGGACGCCTTCGACGGCATCGACTCGCTGCGCCGCAGCGTCGAGGACCGCACCGTCGGACGCGCCCAGGCACTCGACCTCTACAACCAGCTCATCGACCCCTGCTACGCCCTGCTCGCCAACCTCCACGTCGTCGACGACGTCGACCTGGCAAGGCAGTACCGCGCCCTGGTCGGTCTCGCCCAGGCCCGCGAACTCCTTTCCCGCGAGGACGCGTTGTTCGGCTCCTCGCTGATCGTCGGCCGCCTCTCCCGCGACGAGACCCGCGGCATCTCCGACCTGGTCGCCCAGCGCTCCCTGCTGTACGACGTCGACCTGCCCCTGCTGCCCTCCGCCGAACGCGGCCGCTACGACCGCTTCTGGCGGAACGCCTCCTCCGCACCGCTGCGGACCGCCGAACAGGCCGCCGTCTCCAGCACGTCCGGCACTCCGCGGGCGGTGAGCTTGCAGAGCTGGGACACCGCCGCCGGAGACGTCCTCGACGAGCTGGGCACCCTCAACGACGAGGCGAACGACCGCTTCCAGGACCGTGTCCGCCCGGTCGCGATGGACGTCATCCTGGAGGCCGCCGTCGCGGGCGTGCTCGGCCTGATCGCCGTGCTGGTCTCGCTCGTCCTGTCCGTGCGCGTCGGCCGCGGCCTCATCCGCGACCTCAGGCAACTGCGCCTGGAGGCCCACGAGGCCTCCGGCGTCCGGCTGCCCAGCGTGATGCGCCGCCTGTCGGCCGGCGAACAGGTCGACGTCGAGACCGAGGTCCCGCGCCTGGAGTACGACAGGAACGAGATCGGCGAGGTCGGACAGGCCCTCAACACCTTGCAGCGGGCCGCCGTCGAGGCCGCCGTCAAACAGGCCGAACTCCGCGCCGGCGTCTCCGAGGTCTTCGTCAACCTCGCCCGTCGCAGCCAGGTCCTGCTGCACAAGCAGCTCACCCTCCTCGACGCGATGGAACGCCGCACCGAGGACACCGACGAACTCGCCGACCTGTTCCGGCTGGACCACCTGACCACCCGTATGCGCCGGCACGCCGAAGGCCTGGTGATTCTCTCCGGCGCCGCCCCGTCCCGGCAGTGGCGCAAGCCCGTCCAGCTGATGGACATCGTGCGCGCCGCCGTCGCCGAGGTCGAGGACTACGAACGCATCGAGGTCCGGCGGCTGCCGCGCACCGCGGTCACGGGCCCCGCCGTCGCCGACCTCACCCATCTCGTCGCCGAACTCCTGGAGAACGCCACGGTGTTCTCGCCGCCGCACACCGCGGTCCAGGTCGTCGGCGAACGCGTCGCCAACGGCTTCACCCTGGAGATCCACGACCGGGGCCTCGGCATGGCCGCCGAGACGCTGCTGGACGCCAACCTCCGGCTCGCCGAGACACCCGAGTTCGAGCTCTCCGACACCGACCGGCTCGGACTGTTCGTGGTCAGCCGGCTCGCCCAGCGGCAGAACGTCCGGGTCTCACTCCAGCCGTCCCCGTACGGCGGCACCACCGCGATCGTCTTCATCCCCGACGCGCTGCTGACGGACGACGTCCCGGACACCAACGGCATCGGCTTCCGCCTCGACCGGCCCACCCCGAAGGCCGACCGGGAGGGAGGCCGCAGGACCGCTCTCGCCCAGGCACCCGCGCAACTGCCCGGACTGCCGGCCTCGGTCCTCGACGGGCCGGTGGAGCTGGAGGCGCCCGTCGACCTGGACGCCATCGAGGACTTCCCGGACGTCCTCGACGAGGAGGCCGGCGAACGCGGCGGACTGTTGGGCCCGCGCCTCTCCCCGGCACGGCGGACGGCGCACGAGGCGCTGCCCCGCAGCCTCGCCGAGCACCGGCAGAGCACGAGCCGGCGTGGCACGCCGCAGGAGACCGGCGAGGAGGAGAACCCGGGGCGCGCGGTCCCGCTGCCCCGGCGCCGGACACCCAAGCTGGTCAGCTCCCACGGACGCCCGGTCACCGAGCAGAGGTCCCGCCGCGAGACGGCCGGCGCCGAGGACCCGGTGGGTCCCGGCCGCCCTGAGCGTGAACCGGCGGCCCCGCTGCCGACCCGCCGTCGCGGCGAGTCCCCGCCCGGACCGGCCACGGCAGCGGCCGACGGGCGCGGGCAACGCGACAGCACCGAGGAGTCCCCGGCCGCGAGCCAGGGGGCGCGGCAGCCTCCGGCCCTTCCGCGGCGCACCGTCCGGCCCGCGCCCGCCGGCGGCGGGCAGGACGGCGAGGGGCGCGACCCGGCCGAGGCACCCGGCGGCCCGGGACCCGACGCGGGTCCGCTGCCCCGGCGCAGACGGCAGGCCAGTCTCGCCCCGCAACTGAAGCGGAGCCCCGACCGGCCCGAAGGCGCCGGCCCGGACCCGGCCGAACGCGACGCCGACGAGGTACGCAGCCGGATGGCCTCGCTCCAGCGCGGCTGGCGGCGCGGGCGCGAGGAGAACGCCGCGGGGGACCATGCCCCGGACGACAGCACAGCACAAGGAACGACAAAGGGGGACGGTCGATGACCGCACCGAAGGCGACCGGCCACACCGCGACGGACAGGACGAACGAGACGGCCGAGGCGGACAAGGTGAACAAGGTGGAGCTGAACTGGCTCCTCGACGAACTCGTGGACAGGGTCGCGAGCATCCGCAAGGCCATCGTCCTGTCCCGGGACGGACTGGCCACCGGCGTGTCCAAGGACCTGACCCGGGAGGACAGCGAACACCTGGCCGCCGTGGCCTCCGGCTTCCACAGCCTCGCCAAGGGCGTGGGCCGGCACTTCGACGCGGGCGGCGTCCGGCAGACGGTCGTCGAGCTCGACGACGCCTTCCTGTTCGTGACCGCGGCCGGCGACGGCAGCTGCCTCGCCGTCCTGTCGGACGCCGACTCCGACGTCGGCCAGGTGGCCTACGAGATGACACTGCTGGTCAAGCGGGTCGGTGCGCATCTGGGCGCCGCTCCGCGCACCGATGTGCCCTGAGGCGGGTAGTGGGATGACATGAGCGGAGACGGTCAGGCACGAAGCCACTGGTTCGACGACGAGGCCGGACCGGTGGTCCGTCCGTACGCCATGACGCGGGGCCGCACCAGCCATGCGGCCCAGCACCGCCTCGACCTGATCGCGGTGGTCGTCACGGAACCCCAGGTGGACGACCCGGAGGCGGACGTCACGCTGTCCCCGGAACACGTGGACATCGTCGGGCTGTGCCGCTCCCCGCAGTCGGTCGCCGAACTCGCCGCGGAACTCGATCTGCCCATCGGCGTGGTGCGCGTGCTCGTCGGCGACCTCGTGGACGAGGAGTACGTCCACGTGACGCGTCCCGTGCCGCCCGCGGAACTGCCGGACGAGAGCATCCTGCGGGACGTGATCAACGGCCTGCGGGCGCTGTGAGCGGTGGGAGAGCAGGGTGGTGACATGACGGGCTGGCAGTTCTGGGTCGACCGGGGCGGCACCTTCACCGACATCGTCGCGCGCCGCCCGGACGGCCGTCTGGTCACGCACAAGCTGCTGTCCGACAACCCCGCGCGGTACACCGACGCGGCCGTCGCGGGCATCCGCGCACTCCTCGACGGCTCCGCCCGTTCCATCGAGTCGGTCCGCATGGGCACCACCGTGGCCACCAACGCCCTGCTGGAACGCACGGGCGAGCGGACCGTCCTCGTCGTCACCCGCGGCTTCCGGGACGCCCTGCGCATCGCCTACCAGAACCGCCCGCGGATCTTCGCCCGCCGTATCGAGCTGCCCGAGCTGCTGTACGAGCGGGTCGTCGAGGTCGACGAGCGCATCGCGGCCGACGGCACCGTCCTGCGCGCCCCCGACCTGGACGCGCTGGCCGGACCTCTGCGGCAGGCGTACGACGACGGGATCCGCGCCGTCGCCGTGGTCTGCCTGCACAGCCATCTGCACCCCGCGCACGAGAGGGCCGTCGGCGAGCTGGCCGCCCGCGTCGGCTTCCCGCAGATCTCGCTGTCCAGCGAGGTCAGCCCCCTGATGAAGCTCGTGCCGCGCGGCGACACCGCCGTCGTCGACGCCTACCTGTCGCCCGGGCTGCGCCGCTACGTCCAGCACGTCTCCGACGAACTGGACGGCGTGCGGCTGATGTTCATGCAGTCCAACGGCGGGCTCGCCGAGGCCGGACAGTTCCGCGGCAAGGACGCCGTCCTGTCCGGCCCCGCGGGCGGCATCGTCGGCATGGCCCGCATGTCCCGGCTCGCCGGCTTCGACCGGGTCATCGGCTTCGACATGGGCGGCACCTCCACCGACGTCTCCCACTACGCGGGAACCTACGAACGCGTCCTCACCACGCAGATCGCCGGCGTCCGGCTGCGCGCCCCCATGCTCGACATCCACACCGTGGCCGCCGGTGGCGGCTCGGTCCTGCACTTCGACGGCTCCCGCTACCGGGTCGGCCCGGACTCGGCGGGCGCCGACCCGGGACCCGCCTGCTACCGGGGCGGAGGCCCCCTCGCCGTCACCGACGCCAACGTCATGCTCGGCCGCATCCAGCCCGCCCACTTCCCCGAGGTCTTCGGCCCCGGCGGCGACCAGCCCCTCGACGAGGCACTCGTCCGCGAACGCTTCACCGGCCTCGCCCGCGAGATCCGTGAGCGGTCGGGCGACGACCGCACCCCCGAGCAGGTCGCCGAGGGCTACCTGCAGATCGCCGTCGCCAACATCGCCAACGCCGTCAAGCGGATCTCCGTGCAGAAGGGCCACGACGTCACCCGCTACGCCCTCACCACCTTCGGCGGTGCCGGGGGACAGCACGCCTGCATGGTCGCCGACTCGCTCGGCATCCGCACCGTGCTCGTCCCGCCCATGGCGGGCGTCCTGTCCGCGCTCGGCATCGGTCTCGCCGACACCACGGCCATGCGCGAGCAGTCCGTCGAAGCACCCCTGGAGCCCGGCGCCATGCCGGGCGTGCTGAAGACCGCCGACGATCTGGAGGGCGCGGCCCGCGCGGAACTGCGCGCCGAGGACGTCCCCGAGGAACGCGTCCGCGTCACCCGCCGCGCCCAGCTCCGCTACGACGGCACGGACACCACCCTCACCGTCGAGCTGACCGAGCCCGCCGCCATGCGGCGCGCCTTCGAAGAACGTCATCGCGCCACGTACTCCTTCACGCTCGACCGCCCGATCGTCGTCGAAGCCCTCTCCGTGGAAGCCACCGGCATCACCGAACCCCCCGATCTGTCCGCCCTCTCCCCGTACGACCCCGCCCGCGCCGGCTGCTCCAGCGCCCCGGAGACCGTCCGCCTCCACACCGGCGGTGCCTGGCGCGACGTACCCCTCCACCGACGTGAGGACCTGCCCCCCGGCGAGGCCGTCACCGGCCCCGCGATCGTCACCGAGGCCAGTGCGACGACCGTCGTCGACGACGGCTGGCGGGCCGTGGCGCGGGACGACGGGCATTTGCTCCTGGAACGCATGACGGTCACGCAGAGTTCCGATCTCGGTACGGAAGCCGACCCGGTCCTGCTGGAGGTGTTCAACAACCTCTTCATGTCCATCGCCGAGCAGATGGGCGCCCGGCTGGAGTCCACGGCCCAGTCGGTCAACATCAAGGAGCGCCTCGACTTCTCCTGCGCCCTGTTCGACCCGGACGGAAACCTGGTGGCCAACGCCCCGCACATCCCCGTGCACCTGGGCTCGATGGGCACCAGCGTCAAGGAGGTCATCCGGCGCCGCGGACCCCGGATGCGGCCGGGCGACACCTACGCCGTCAACGACCCGTATCACGGCGGCACGCACCTGCCGGACGTCACCGTCATCACCCCGGTGTTCGACACCGCCGGCACACAGGGTGACCGCATCCTCTTCTACGTCGCCTCGCGCGGTCACCACGCCGAGATCGGCGGGATCGCGCCGGGCTCCATGCCGGCCGGCAGCCGCACCATCGAGGAGGAGGGCGTCCTCTTCGACAACTGGCTGCTCGCC
This sequence comes from Streptomyces sp. 6-11-2, assembly GCF_006540305.1. Lineage (GTDB taxonomy): Bacteria > Actinomycetota > Actinomycetes > Streptomycetales > Streptomycetaceae > Streptomyces. The sequence goes on from NZ_BJOR01000001.1 coordinate 6,029,440, forward strand.
GAGAACGGCCGCCTGCGCGAGGAGGAGACCCGCCGCCTGCTGACCGGCGCGCCCCACCCCTCCCGCAACCCGGAGACCAACCTCGCCGACCTGCGCGCCCAGGTCGCCGCCAACCAGAAGGGCGTCGACGAGGTCGCCCACATGATCGAGGACTTCGGCCTCGACGTCGTCCAGGCCTATATGCGGCACGTCCAGGACAACGCGGAGGAGGCCGTCCGCCGGGTCGTCGACGCCCTGGACGACGGGGAGTACGCCTACGAGACCGACTCGGGCGCCGTCATCCGCGTACGCGTGCGTGTGGACCGCGAACGCCGGTCGGCGACGATTGACTTCACCGGCACCTCCGCGCAGCTCGCGACCAACTTCAACGCCCCGTTCTCCGTGGTCAACGCGGCCGTCCTGTACGTCTTCCGCACGCTGGTCGCCGACGACATCCCGCTCAACGACGGCTGTCTGCGCCCCCTGGAGATCATCGTGCCGCCGGGCTCCATGCTCTCCCCGCGGCCCCCGGCCGCCGTCGTCGCGGGCAACGTCGAGACCTCCCAGGCGATCACCGGCGCCCTCTACGCGGCGCTCGGTGTCCAGGCGGAGGGCTCCGGCACGATGAACAACATCACCTTCGGCAACGAGCGCCACCAGTACTACGAGACCGTCGCCTCCGGCTCGGGCGCGGGCGACGGATTCCCCGGCGCCTGCGTCGTCCAGACGCACATGACCAACTCCCGGCTCACCGACCCCGAAGTCCTCGAATGGCGGCTGCCCGTACGGCTGGAGGAGTTCACCGTCCGGCACGGCAGCGGCGGCGCCGGACGGTGGCCGGGCGGGGACGGTGCGGTGCGCCGCATCCGCTTCCTGGAGGCCATGACCGTCTCCACGCTCTGCCAGCACCGCAGGGTGCGCCCCTACGGCATGGCGGGCGGCGAGCCCGGGGCACTGGGCGCCAACCGGGTGGAACACGCGGACGGCACGGTCACCGAACTCGGCGGAAGCGACTCCGCGGACGTCGCCCCCGGCGACGTACTGGTCGTCGAGACCCCCGGCGGCGGAGGATACGGCCCGCCGTCGCCCGACCCCCATCGAGCAGGAGAAGAGATCGATGATCCTCGGCCGTTCTGAGCGCGGCAAGCCCCCGGTCGAGCCCGTCACGCTCAAGATCCTGGTGGCCGGCGGCTTCGGCGTGGGCAAGACGACCCTCGTCGGCGCGGTCAGTGAGATCAGGCCGCTGCGCACCGAGGAGCTGCTGACCGAGGCCGGACGGCCGGTCGACGACGTCAGCGGCGTGGAGGGCAAGCACACCACCACGGTGGCCATGGACTTCGGCCGTATCACGCTGCGCGAGGACCTGGTGCTGTACCTGTTCGGCACGCCCGGGCAGGAGCGGTTCTGGTTCATGTGGGACGAGCTGTCCGAGGGCGCGCTCGGCGCGGTCGTGCTGGCCGACACCCGCCGCCTCGAGGACTGCTTCGCCGCCGTGGACTACTTCGAGCGGCGCTCCATCCCCTTCCTCGTCGCCGTCAACTGCTTCGACGGCGCCGCCCGCCATCCCGTGGACACCGTCCGCCAGGCCCTCGACCTCGACGACCACGTTCCGCTGCTGCTGTGCGACGCCCGCGAACGCGAGTCGGTGAAGGAGGTCCTCATCGAGGTCGTCCAGCACGCGATGGCCCACGCCGCGGACCGCCGCCGGGCCGCTCACGAGGGGCCGGGACTCCTAGTTCTCGCCGTCCTCCAGCCAGCCGAAGCTCTTCTCCACGGCCTTGCGCCAGTTGCGGTACTCGCGGTCACGGACGGCGGCGTCCATGGACGGGGTCCACTCGGCGTCCTTCCGCCAGTGCGACTTGAGCTCTTCGAGGTCGTTCCACACACCCGTGGCCAGCCCGGCCGCGTACGCGGCGCCCAGACAGGTGGTCTCGGAGATCCTGGGACGGATCACCGGCACGTCGAGCACGTCCGCCTGGTGCTGCATGAGCAGGTTGTTCTTCGTCATGCCGCCGTCGACCTTCAGGGTCGTCAGCCGGACCCCGGAGTCCTGGTACATGGCGTCCACGACCTCGCGCGTCTGCCAGCCGGTCGCCTCCAGCACGGCCCGCGCCAGGTGCGCCTTGGTGACGTACCGGGTCAGGCCGGTGACCACCCCGCGCGCGTCGGAGCGCCAGTACGGCGCGAACAGGCCGGAGAAGGCGGGCACGATGTACGCGCCGCCGTTGTTCTCCACGCTCGCCGCCAGCGGCTCGATCTCGTCCGCGGTGCGGATGATGCCGAGCTGGTCACGGAACCACTGCACCAGCGCGCCCGTGACGGCGATGGCGCCCTCCAGGCAGTACACCGGGGCCTCGTCGCCGATCTTGTAGCCCATGGTGGTGAGCAGGCCGTTCTTGGACGGCACGGGCCGGTTGCCCGTGTTCAGCAGCAGGAAGCTGCCGGTGCCGTACGTGTTCTTGGCGTCACCCACGTCATAGCAGGCCTGCCCGAACACGGCCGCCTGCTGGTCGCCGAGGGCGGATGCCACGGGCACCCCGGCGAGCTGGCCGACGGCGGTCCCGTACACCTCGGAGGAGGATCTGATCTCGGGCAGCATCGCCTCGGGGACGTTCATGGCGGACAGGACCGACCGGTCCCACTGGAGGGTCCGCAGGTTCATCAGCATGGTGCGGCCGGCGTTGGTGACGTCGGTGACGTGCCGGCCGCCCTCGACTCCGCCGGTGAGGTTCCAGATCAGCCAGGTGTCGATCGTGCCGAAGGCGATGTCACCACGCTCGGCGCGATCGCGCAGGCCGGGCACGTTGTCCAGCAGCCAGGCCGCCTTGGGGCCGGAGAAGTAGCTGGCGAGCGGCAGGCCGGTCTGCTCGCGGAAGCGATCCTGCCCTTCGGAGCCGCCCAGTTCGTTGCAGAGCGCCGCGGTCCGCGTGTCCTGCCAGACGATCGCGTTGTGCACGGGCTTGCCGGTGGCCCGGTCCCACAGGACGGTCGTCTCGCGCTGGTTGGTGATGCCGAGGGCGCTGAGCTGGTCGGCACGCAGCCCCGCCTTGGCGACCGCGCCCGCGACCACCGCCTGCACCTTCGACCAGATCTCGGTGGCGTCGTGCTCCACCCAGCCCGGCTTGGGGAAGATCTGGCGGTGCTCGCGCTGGTCGACGGCGACGATGGCGCCACTGTGGTCGAAGACGATGCAGCGGCTCGAGGTGGTGCCCTGGTCGATGGCGGCCACGAACCTCTCGGCGTTGTCCGTCATGGCTGTCCCTTGGGGAGTGGAGAAGCGGCCGAGGGCCGGGACCATCCGTCCCCTCGCCCTCACTGGTAACAGTTTGTCCCACATGGACGAAAACAGCCCGGCATGGGTGGCAGGGGCGCTGACGCCCGAGACGCCCGGGTCCGGGGAGTGGGGGAAGTGTTCCCCCGCGCACAGGGAGCGTCAAGGACACCGGCGGCAACGGTGACAACCACCGACGGAAGACGTCCGCCCACTGATCGGATACAGTCCGCGCGTGCCCGAAACCCCGGACCCGGCCGCCAACTCCGTACCGCACTCCCACTGTTCGAGCTGCGGAGCGCCTTACGGCCAGGGCGTCACCGGCTGGCCCCGCACCTGCCCGGCCTGCGGCACCGTGGCCTACCGCAACCCGCTGCCGGTCGCGGTGGCCCTCCAGCCCGTGTATGACACCCGGGGCACCGCCCTGGTCGTCATCACCCGCACCATCGCCCCCGCGCGCGGGGGAACGGCGCTGCCGGGCGGCTACATCGACGACCACGAGGACTGGCGCCAGGCCGTCGTCCGCGAGCTCCGGGAGGAGACCGGGATCGAGGCGGCCGCGCGCGATGTGCGGCTCGCCGACGCGATGAGCTCGCCCGATGGGCACCTGCTGCTCTTCGGACTGCTTCCGGAGCGCCCCGCCGAGGGCCTGCCGCAGTTCACCGCCACCGACGAGACGGAGGACCGGCACCTGCTGCGCAGGCCCGCCGAGCTCGCCTTCCCGCTGCACACCCGGGCCGTCCGGGCCTGGTTCGACGGCCGCTACCTCTGACAGGCCGCACACGCCCCAACGGCCGCCCGGTGCCCGCCCGAACTCAGGACGCGCCGAGCCCCCGTATGCGCACCGGGTGGGAAGGCTCGCCGGCACCGTCCTCCCGCTCGCGCTCGACGACGACCTCCCCGTCCTGCCAACGGGTCGCGTAGCGTTCGAGCTCCGGCTCCTCCCAGCCGTCGCCCGCGTCCGGCACCACCAGTCCGCCGCCCGTACGCCCCTGGGCGGGCGCCCACACCTCCAGCTCCAGGCCGCCGCCCTCACCCCGCACGGGAATCACCGCGCCCGCGCGCGCGAGCACCGGAATCCGCGCGAGCGGGGCGTCGACCAGCACCTGCCCCGGTCCCTCGTACGCCCGTCCCGTCGCCGTGTCGTACCAGCGGCCCCGCGGCAGCCTCACCGCCCGCCGGTCCGTACCGGGGTCGAGCACGGGCGCCACCAGCAGGCCGTCGCCGAGCAGGAAGGCGTCCTCGCAGTCCCGCAGAGCCCGGTCCTCCGGCGCGCTCCACCACAGCGGCCGCACATAGGGCGCCCCGGTGCGCCGCGCCAAGTGCGCAAGCGTCACGAAGTACGGCAGCAGGCGCCGGCGCTCGACGAGCGCCACGCGCGCGTGCTCCAGGACCTCCGGCCCGAACTCCCACGGCTCTCCGCGCTCCGCCCGCGGGCTCGCGTGCGTGCGGAACAACGGCAGACGGGACCCCAGTTGGAACCGGCGCAGATACAGCTCGGGGGAGGGGCCGCCGGCCGACCCGCCCACGTCCGGGCCGGAGTACGGCACTCCACACAGCCCCAGCCCCAGCACCAGTGACAGCGACGCCCGCAGCCCCGGCCAGCCGGTGGCCACGTCGCCCGACCAGGTGCCGCCGTAGCGCTGCGTCCCGGCCCAGCCCGAGCGCGAGAAGAGGAACGGCCGCTCCTCGGGCACCAGGTCCCGCAGCCCCTCGTACGCCGCCTCGGCCATGCACAGGGCGTACACGTTGTGCGCCTGGCGATGGTCACCGCCCCGGCCCTCCAGGGCGTGCCGGGCCGACCGGGGCAGGGTCGTCTCGCCGAAGGCGGCGAAGGAGGTCGGCTCGTTCATGTCGTGCCGGAAACCGGCGAAGCCCCGCCCCAGCCGCTCCCGGTACAAGCCGCCCCACCACTGCCGCACGCGCGCGTGCGTGAAGTCCGGGAAAACCGCCTCTCCGGGCCGGGCGACGCCCCGCACCAACCGGCCCGAGGAGTCCCGCACGAAGGCGTCCGCGGCCGTTCCGCCGTCGTACACGGCGTTGCCCGGCACGGCCCTCACGGCAGGTTCGACGACGGACACCAGCCGGATCCCGTCCCGCCGCAGCTCCTCGGCCAGCACCGGCAGCTTGGGGTAGCGGGCCTCGTCGACCGTGAACACCTGGTGCGCGTCGTGGTGGTCGGTGTCCAGGTGCACGGCGTCCAGCGGCAGTTCGTGCTCGTGATAGCCCGCGACGATCCGCCGCACCTCCTGCTCGCCGCCGGAGCCCCACCCCGCGTGATGGTGTCCCAGGGCCCACGCGGGCGGGACCGCGGCCGGTCCGGTGAGGGAGGACCAGACGTGCGCCACGCGCGCGGGGGTGCCGACGATCACCCAGCAGCGCAGCGGACCGCCGTCCATCCTGAACTCGCTCGCCCCGGCCCGGTCGTGGCCCGAGCCGGCGCCCTCCGCACCCTCCCGGAGCGTGACCGTGCCGTCCCAGGAGTTGTCGTGGAACACCAGGTGCGTGCCCGCTTCGGCCACGACCAGCTGGACCGGCATGGTGACGTGGAGCGGGTCGTCACCGGGACCGAACGCATGGCCCGGATCGGTGTTCCACAGGCGATAGGTGCCGTCGCGCAGCCGGGGACCGCCGGCCCGGCCGCCCAGACCGAAGAACCGCGCGTCGGCCGCCACCTCCGACCGCTGCGACCACCGTGCGGGGCCCCCGTCGTCCGGCTCCCACCACCGGGGCGGCAGATCACGGCGCAGCGGCACACCCCCGGGCGTGCGGACCTCGATCGCGCCGTGCCGCGAGACACCGAGGGTGACCCGTTCCGCCACGACCCGCCAGCCACCGTCCTTGTCCGGCTCCAGCACGGCGCGCGGGTCCGGCTCCGGGCACGGGCCGGCGAGGGCGTACGACGGCTCGGGTCCGGCGCCGTCCCACCCCCAGAAGACGGCCCCGTTCCCGGCGACGGCGATATGGAGCTCCGAGCGGGCGAAGCGGACGACACCGCCCCCGGGCCCGGGCTCCACGTCCCGCACCGCACCGGGCACCCGCGCGCGTTCGGCCCCCCGCGACGGCAGGCCGACGGCGTCCGCGCGCCGCCGGCGCCACGCGGCGCGTACGGTGCGCAGCCCCTGGGCCACTCCCGTAGAACCGACCGCCTTCACCGAACGCACCAGGTCACGACCGTCCATGCTGCTCACCCTGCCATCGACGGCCGTTGACGCGCGTGGCGTTCAACTGCCGTTCATCCATGCCGCGACCACATCTTCACGACGCGGACTATGTGCGGTGCACCCTGGTGTAGAAGTCGATCACATGGCATCGTCCGTGTCAGCCGCGTCACGCGCACACCCCAGCACGTGCGCGGACCGACGCACACGACGCGCACAGTCCGGGAGCCGCCCCATGTCGACCGCGAACCCCCTGCCGCTCTGGCAGCCCGATCCGCAGCGGATCGCCCAGGCACAGATCACGAAGTTCCAGTCCTGGGCGGCCGAGCACCACGGCGCCCCGGCCCTGGGCGGTTACCCGACACTGCACCGCTGGTCCGTCGACGAGCTGGAAGCCTTCTGGAAAGCCGTGACGCAGTGGTTCGACGTACGGTTCACCAGCCCCTACGCGCGCGTGCTGGGCGACCGGTCGATGCCCGGCGCCGAATGGTTCCCCGGCGCCACCCTGAACTACGCCGAACACGCCCTGCGCGCGGCCGCCACGCGCGCCGACGAACCCGCCCTCCTCCACGTCGACGAGACACACGAACCGTGCCCGGTGACCTGGACCGAACTGCGCCGCCAGGTGGGCGCCCTGGCCGCCGAGCTGCGCGCCCTCGGTGTACGCCCGGGGGACAGGGTCAGCGGCTATCTGCCGAACATCCCCCAGGCCGTCGTCGCCCTCCTCGCCACGGCCGCCGTCGGCGCCGTCTGGACGTCCTGCGCCCCCGACTTCGGCGCCCGCAGCGTCCTCGACCGCTTCCAGCAGGTGGAACCGGTGGTCCTGTTCACCGTCGACGGCTACCGCTACGGCGGCAAGGAGCACGACCGCCGCGACGTCGTCACCGAACTGCGCCGCGAACTTCCCACCCTGCGCGCGGTCGTCCACATCCCTCTCCTGGGCACCGAAGCCCCCGAGGGCGCCCTGGAGTGGTCCGACCTGACCTCCGCCGACGTCGACCCCGTCTTTGAACCGGTGCCCTTCGACCACCCCCTGTGGGTGCTGTACTCCTCGGGCACCACCGGCCTGCCCAAGGCGATCGTGCAGTCCCAGGGCGGCATCCTCGTCGAGCACCTCAAGCAGCTCGGCCTGCACTGCGACCTCGGCCCCGGGGACCGCTTCTTCTGGTACACGTCGACCGGCTGGATGATGTGGAACTTCCTCGTCTCCGGACTGCTGACCGGCACGACGGTCATCCTGTACGACGGCAGCCCCGGCTACCCGGACACCGGCGCCCAGTGGCGTATCGCCGAACGCACCGGAGCCACCCTGTTCGGCACCTCCGCCGCCTACGTCATGGCCTGCCGCAAGGCGGAGGTCCACCCCTCGCGCGACTTCGACCTGTCGACGGTGCGGTGCGTCGCGACGACCGGATCGCCGCTGCCGCCCGACGGATTCCGCTGGCTGCACGACGAGGTCCGCGAGGACCTGTGGATCGCCTCCGTCAGCGGCGGCACCGACGTGTGCTCCTGCTTCGCGGGAGCCGTACCGACCCTCCCCGTCCACATCGGCGAGCTCCAGGCCCCGTGCCTGGGCACCGACCTCCAGTCCTGGGACCCGAACGGCACACCGCTGATCGACGAGGTCGGCGAACTCGTGGTCACCAACCCCATGCCGTCCATGCCGATCCACTTCTGGAACGACCCCGACGGCAGCCGCTACCACGACAGCTACTTCGCCGTGTATCCCGGCGTGTGGCGCCACGGCGACTGGATCACGCTCACCTCCCGCGGCTCGGTGATCATCCACGGACGCTCCGACTCCACGCTCAACCGCCAGGGCGTGCGGATGGGCTCCGCCGACATCTACGAAGCCGTCGAACGCCTCCCCGAGATCAAGGAATCCCTCGTCATCGGCGTCGAACAGCCCGACGGCGGCTACTGGATGCCCCTCTTCGTGCAGCTGGCACCCGGAGCCGTCCTCGACGACGCGCTGCTCGACCGCATCAAGCGGACCATCCGCGAACAGCTCTCCCCACGCCACGTCCCCGACGAGGTCATCCAGGTGCCGGGCATCCCGCACACCCTCACCGGCAAGCGCATCGAGGTCCCGGTCAAGCGCCTCCTCCAGGGCACGCCGCTGGACAAGGCGGTCAACCCCGGCTCGGTCGACGACCTCGACCTGCTGCGCTTCTACGAGGAACTGGCCCGCAAGCGCGCCTGAGCGCCGGGTCCCCCCACCGCCCACGGTGGGGGGACCCGCAGGCTCCGTGAACGCCTGTCCGCCCCCGTTGTCAGTGGCTCCGGTTACGGTGAGTGAGCATTGATCGACTGCGCTCACAGGGGAAACATGGCGCACACCGACCACCTGACCATGCGGCGCGACCTGCGCCGGGAGATCGCCGGCACCATCGGCCTGCTCACCGACGAACAGGACTTCAGCGCCATGCGGCGCTACCGCAGCTTCACGTTCGACGACCACACCGCCTACCTCCACCAGGTCGAGAAACTCCTCCAACTCCTGGCCGCTCAAGGCGGCCACACCACGGTGGCCCTCTTCGACCCCGAGGAGTACGCCGAATACTGCGCGGGGACCGGTCTCGACCCCGACATCCCGTCCAGCCGCGCCCGCTTCACCGCCGAACTCGCGAGCAGGGGCCCCACCCTTCCCTACGACGGCCGGCCCCTGGCCGAACTCGTCCCCGACCTCGTCGACGAGGCCGTCCGCCAGGCCACCTGGGAGTACGCCTCCACCCTGCTGGCCCGGCTCGGCCCCTGCGCCTCCTGCGGCGAGAACATCGGCCGCGCCGCCTTCGCCCGGGCCGCGGACCTCGTCGTCCGCATCCTCGACACGGCCCCGCCCGGCAACCGGCACCTGGTGTGCAGCGTCACCGGTACACCCGAAACCCTCCTCGCCGTCCTTCACGCCGACGACGAGGGCGACGCCACACAACTCGACGAGGCCGAAGCCCTGGAGTTCACCACGGTCCTGGCTCTCGGCATCGCCACCGACGGCCCCGGCGGGCTCGTCATGCGCACCATCGCCCCCGGCACCGCCGACCGCGTCTACGGCTGGCGCCTGCACGCCGGCGGCCTCGAACCCCTCACCGCCGGCGAGGTCTTCGACGCCTACTGCACCGACATCGAATCCGGCGACCTGATCTCCCCGGAATCCGGCGTCGACTACGGCGAGCCGCCCGACCTCGGAGCAGAAGAAGGACCGGCCCCGCAGCACGGCTGAACACCCGAGGGGCGCCCCACCCGACAGGTGGAGCGCCCCTCGAGGACCAGCCGGCGAACGGCGGGCCACGGTCACTCGCCGGACAGCACCGCCTGCGCCGCGGCGCGCGCCTCGTCCGCGCTGTCCGCGGCACGCGCCGCCGCGGCCGCGCGCTCGCACTGCGCCAGCGTGTACTTCGCCAGCGTCGTCCGTACATAGGGAAGTGATGCCGCACCCATGGACAGGGAGGTGACACCCAGACCGGTCAGCACGCACGCGAGCAGCGGGTCGGACGCGGCCTCACCGCAGACCCCGCAGCTCTTGCCCTCGGCCCGTGCCGCCTCGGCGGCGATCGCGACCAGGTCGAGCAGCGCGGGCTGCCAGGGGTCCTGCAACCGCGACAGCGCACCCGCCTGACGGTCGGCGGCGAAGGTGTACTGCGCCAGGTCATTGGTCCCCAGCGACAGGAACTCCACCTCCTGAAGCACCGACCGCGCCCGCAGCGCGGCCGACGGGATCTCGACCATCGCACCGAACTTCGCCCGCAGCCCCGCGGCACGGCACGCGTCCGCGAACGCCTTGGCGTCCGTGCGGTCCGCGACCATCGGGGCCATCACCTCGAGGTAGACCGGCAGGCCCTCGGCCGCCTTGGCGAGCGCCGTCAGCTGGGTGCGCAGCACCTCGGGGTGCTCGAGCAGCGTCCGCAGCCCCCGCACACCGAGCGCCGGGTTCGGCTCGTCGCCCGGCGTCAGGAAGTCCAGCGGCTTGTCCGCGCCCGCGTCCAGCACACGTACCACGACCCGGCCCTCGGGGAAGGCCTCCAGCACCTGCCGGTAGGTCTCGACCTGCTTCTCCTCGGACGGCGCGTTCTTGCTGTCGTCCAGGAACAAGAACTCGGTCCGGAACAGACCGACACCCTCGGCACCGGCAGCGAGCGCCGCGGCCACGTCCGCGGGACCGCCGATGTTCGCGAGCAACGGCACCTTGTGGCCGTCCGAAGTGGCACCGGGACCGGTCGCGGAGGCCAGCGCCGCCTTGCGCTCGGCGGCCGAGGCCTCCAGCTGCGCCTTCTTCTCCTCACCGGGGTTCACGAAGATCTCGCCGGTGCTGCCGTCGACGGCGATGACCGTGCCCTCGGCCAGCTCGACGGCGCCGGGCAGCGCCACGACGGCCGGCACACCGAGCGCGCGCGCCAGAATCGCGCTGTGACTCGTCGGCCCGCCCTCCTCGGTGACGAAGCCCAGGACCAGGGTCGGGTCCAGCAGCGCCGTGTCCGCCGGCGCCAGGTCACGGGCGACCAGCACGTACGGCTCGTCGCTGTCCGGCACACCCGGCATCGGCACACCGAGCAGACGGGCGACGATACGATTCCGCACGTCGTCCAGGTCGGCCACCCGGCCCGCGAGGTACTCACCGGCACCGGCGAGCAGGTCCCGGTAGGCGGCGAACGCGTCGTAGACCGCGCGCTCGGCCGTGCTGCCGACGGCGATCCGCCGATCCACATCCGCCATCAGCTCGGGGTCCTGCGCCATCAAGGCCTGCGCCTCGAGCACCGCCTGCGCTTCGCCCCCGGCCAGATTGCCGCGTGCCATCAGATCGGCCGCCACGGCCTCCACCGCCTGACGGGCGCGCCCCTGTTCACGCTCCGCCTCTTCCGCGGGGATCTGCTTGGCCGGCGGCTCCAGCACCGCCGTCCCCATGTGCCGAACCTCGCCGATCGCCACACCGTGGCTCACACCGACGCCTCGCAGCGTTGTCTCCATCTCACCCGTCTCCGATAGTGCGGCGGGTCCCACCGCCGCGGTGGTTGTTGTACGCCGTCCCCGGGAAGGCCGGCCCTGGGAAGGCAGTGCTGTCACTTCCAGGTGAAGAGACGGTCGCCGGCCTTCACCTCTCCGTTGTCGCGGAGATCGGAGAGGCTGTCGGCGGTGGCCTCCAAGGCCACGATCGGGCACACGGGGGACTTGCCGGCGGCTTCGACGGCGGCGGGGTTCCAGCGCACCACCGCCTGGCCGCGCACCACCGTGTCGCCCTTCTTCACCAGCAGCTCGAAGCCCTCGCCGTTGAGCTGGACGGTGTCGATGCCGAGATGGGTGAGCACCCCGCGTCCCTCCTCGTCGACGACGACGAAGGCGTGCGGGTGCAGCGAGACGATGACTCCGTCCACGGGGGCCACGGCGTCGGCGGGCTCGCGTACCGGGTCGAGCGCCGTGCCGGGGCCGACCATGGCTCCGGAGAAGACCGGATCCGGCACGGCGGCCAGTCCGATGGCGCGTCCTGCGACGGGGGACGTCACGGTGGTCATGGGAAGCCTCCCAGGGGTGGAGATTCATGTGCGCCGGCACTGCCTCGCCGGGACGGCGCAGTGTGGCAGCAGGCTATGTCACGGTAAGTACCGGTTACGGGCGAGAGCTTACACAGCTCACGTTGGTGGTCTAGACCACCAAACGAAACGATTTGCACCCACTCCGCGGATCCATGTACAGTCGTACCCCTGCTCGGGGCTGAGTGACGTCACCAGGCGTCCTTACCGGGCAGCACCCATACTTGTCAGATCCTATCTCGGGATCGCCTTCTGCATGCCCGCAGGACGGTGGTCAGAGAGACCGGAAAAGCCTGATAGAGTTTGGATCACCGAAGGGAAGCCCGGAGGAAAGCCCGAGAGGGTGAGTACAAAGGAAGCGACCGTTCCTTGAGAACTCAACAGCGTGCCAAAAATCAACGCCAGATATGTTGATGCCCCGTCTCCAGCGTCTGCTGGGACGAGGTTCCTTTGAAAAACACAGCGAGGACGCTGTGTGCGAGGGGATCATTCCTCCTCTCGCACCGCTCTCGTGGTGTTCATCCCGATTACGGGAAAACATTCACGGAGAGTTTGATCCTGGCTCAGGACGAACGCTGGCGGCGTGCTTAACACATGCAAGTCGAACGATGAACCACTTCGGTGGGGATTAGTGGCGAACGGGTGAGTAACACGTGGGCAATCTGCCCTTCACTCTGGGACAAGCCCTGGAAACGGGGTCTAATACCGGATATGAGCCTGGGAGGCATCTCCTGGGCTGTAAAGCTCCGGCGGTGAAGGATGAGCCCGCGGCCTATCAGCTTGTTGGTGAGGTAATGGCTCACCAAGGCGACGACGGGTAGCCGGCCTGAGAGGGCGACCGGCCACACTGGGACTGAGACACGGCCCAGACTCCTACGGGAGGCAGCAGTGGGGAATATTGCACAATGGGCGAAAGCCTGATGCAGCGACGCCGCGTGAGGGATGACGGCCTTCGGGTTGTAAACCTCTTTCAGCAGGGAAGAAGCGAGAGTGACGGTACCTGCAGAAGAAGCGCCGGCTAACTACGTGCCAGCAGCCGCGGTAATACGTAGGGCGCAAGCGTTGTCCGGAATTATTGGGCGTAAAGAGCTCGTAGGCGGCTTGTCACGTCGATTGTGAAAGCTCGGGGCTTAACCCCGAGTCTGCAGTCGATACGGGCTAGCTAGAGTGTGGTAGGGGAGATCGGAATTCCTGGTGTAGCGGTGAAATGCGCAGATATCAGGAGGAACACCGGTGGCGAAGGCGGATCTCTGGGCCATTACTGACGCTGAGGAGCGAAAGCGTGGGGAGCGAACAGGATTAGATACCCTGGTAGTCCACGCCGTAAACGGTGGGAACTAGGTGTTGGCGACATTCCACGTCGTCGGTGCCGCAGCTAACGCATTAAGTTCCCCGCCTGGGGAGTACGGCCGCAAGGCTAAAACTCAAAGGAATTGACGGGGGCCCGCACAAGCGGCGGAGCATGTGGCTTAATTCGACGCAACGCGAAGAACCTTACCAAGGCTTGACATACACCGGAAAGCATTAGAGATAGTGCCCCCCTTGTGGTCGGTGTACAGGTGGTGCATGGCTGTCGTCAGCTCGTGTCGTGAGATGTTGGGTTAAGTCCCGCAACGAGCGCAACCCTTGTTCTGTGTTGCCAGCATGCCCTTCGGGGTGATGGGGACTCACAGGAGACCGCCGGGGTCAACTCGGAGGAAGGTGGGGACGACGTCAAGTCATCATGCCCCTTATGTCTTGGGCTGCACACGTGCTACAATGGCCGGTACAATGAGCTGCGATACCGTGAGGTGGAGCGAATCTCAAAAAGCCGGTCTCAGTTCGGATTGGGGTCTGCAACTCGACCCCATGAAGTCGGAGTCGCTAGTAATCGCAGATCAGCATTGCTGCGGTGAATACGTTCCCGGGCCTTGTACACACCGCCCGTCACGTCACGAAAGTTGGTAACACCCGAAGCCGGTGGCCCAACCCCTTGTGGGAGGGAGCTGTCGAAGGTGGGACTAGCGATTGGGACGAAGTCGTAACAAGGTAGCCGTACCGGAAGGTGCGGCTGGATCACCTCCTTTCTAAGGAGCACTTCTAGGCCGCTTCGGCGGTCCAGGGGCCAGTACATCGGCGAATGTCCGGTGCTGGTTGCTCATGGGTGGAACGTTGATTATTCGGTCAGGACCTCGGGTCGGAGGCTGCTAGTACTGCTCTTCGGAGCGTGGAACGCATGATCTCCGGACGGGATCTGGCCGGGCACGCTGTTGGGTGTCTGAGGGCACGGCCGTCTGGTCGGGTCTTCGGTTGCCGGCCCCGGTGAAGCACCAGAGTGTTGGTGTGTGACGGGTGGTTGGTCGTTGTTTGAGAACTGCACAGTGGACGCGAGCATCTGTGGCCAAGTTTTTAAGGGCGCACGGTGGATGCCTTGGCACCAGGAACCGATGAAGGACGTGGGAGGCCACGATAGTCCCCGGGGAGTCGTCAACCAGGCTTTGATCCGGGGGTTTCCGAATGGGGAAACCCGGCAGTCGTCATGGGCTGTCACCCTTGTCTGAACACATAGGGCAAGTGGAGGGAACGCGGGGAAGTGAAACATCTCAGTACCCGCAGGAAGAGAAAACAACCGTGATTCCGGGAGTAGTGGCGAGCGAAACCGGATGAGGCCAAACCGTATGCGTGTGAGACCCGGCAGGGGTTGCGCATGCGGGGTTGTGGGATCTCTCTTCTACGGTCTGCCGGCCGTAGGACGAGTCAGAAACCGTTGATGTAGGCGAAGGACATGCGAAAGGTCCGGCGTAGAGGGTAAGACCCCCGTAGTCGAAACGTCAGCGGCTCGTTTGAGAGACACCCAAGTAGCACGGGGCCCGAGAAATCCCGTGTGAATCTGGCGGGACCACCCGCTAAGCCTAAATATTCCCTGGTGACCGATAGCGGATAGTACCGTGAGGGAATGGTGAAAAGTACCCCGGGAGGGGAGTGAAATAGTACCTGAAACCGTGTGCCTACAAGCCGTGGGAGCGTCGGACGAGGACTTGTCCTCGTCTCGTGACTGCGTGCCTTTTGAAGAATGAGCCTGCGAGTTTGCGGTGTGTTGCGAGGTTAACCCGTGTGGGGAAGCCGTAGCGAAAGCGAGTCCGAATAGGGCGTTTCAGTAGCACGCTCAAGACCCGAAGCGGAGTGATCTAGCCATGGGCAGGTTGAAGCGGAGGTAAGACTTCGTGGAGGACCGAACCCACCAGGGTTGAAAACCTGGGGGATGACCTGTGGTTAGGGGTGAAAGGCCAATCAAACTCCGTGATAGCTGGTTCTCCCCGAAATGCATTTAGGTGCAGCGTCGTGTGTTTCTTGCCGGAGGTAGAGCACTGGATAGGCGATGGGCCCTACCGGGTTACTGACCTTAGCCAAACTCCGAATGCCGGTAAGTGAGAGCGCGGCAGTGAGACTGTGGGGGATAAGCTCCATGGTCGAGAGGGAAACAGCCCAGAGCATCGACTAAGGCCCCTAAGCGTACGCTAAGTGGGAAAGGATGTGGAGTCGCACAGACAACCAGGAGGTTGGCTTAGAAGCAGCCACCCTTGAAAGAGTGCGTAATAGCTCACTGGTCTAGTGATTCCGCGCCGACAATGTAGCGGGGCTCAAGCGTACCGCCGAAGTCGTGTCATTGCAGCGTATAGCCCCAACGGGTGCTGTGATGGGTAGGGGAGCGTCGTCTGCCGGGTGAAGCGGCACTGGAAGGTAGTCGTGGACGGTTGACGAGTGAGAATGCAGGCATGAGTAGCGATTCACACGTGAGAAACGTGTGCGCCGATTGACTAAGGGTTCCTGGGTCAAGCTGATCTGCCCAGGGTAAGTCGGGACCTAAGGCGAGGCCGACAGGCGTAGTCGATGGATAACCGGTTGATATTCCGGTACCCGCTGTGAAGCGTCAAACATCGAGCATCGTGATGCTAAGGCCGTGAAGCCGCCCCTGATCTCTTCGGAGTGAGGGGGAGTGGTGGAGCCGCTGAACCAAGCGGTTAGTAGGTGAGTGATGGGGTGACGCAGGAAGGTAGTCCATCCCGGGCGATGGTTGTCCCGGGGTAAGGGTGTAGCCCGAGTGGTAGGTAAATCCGCCGCTCATGCAGGGTGAGACCTGATGCCGAGCCGATTGTGGTGAAGTGGATGATCCTATGCTGTCGAGAAAAGCCTCTAGCGAGTTTCATGGCGGCCCGTACCCTAAACCGACTCAGGTGGTCAGGTAGAGAATACCGAGGCGTTCGGGTGAACTATGGTTAAGGAACTCGGCAAAATGCCCCCGTAACTTCGGGAGAAGGGGGGCCACGCCTGGTGATCACTCTTGCAGTGTGAGCTGGGGGTGGCCGCAGAGACCAGCGAGAAGCGACTGTTTACTAAAAACACAGGTCCGTGCGAAGCCGTAAGGCGATGTATACGGACTGACGCCTGCCCGGTGCTGGAACGTTAAGGGGACCGGTTAGCTCACTTTCGGGTGGGCGAAGCTGAGAACTTAAGCGCCAGTAAACGGCGGTGGTAACTATAACCATCCTAAGGTAGCGAAATTCCTTGTCGGGTAAGTTCCGACCTGCACGAATGGCGTAACGACTTCTCGACTGTCTCAACCATAGGCCCGGTGAAATTGCACTACGAGTAAAGATGCTCGTTTCGCGCAGCAGGACGGAAAGACCCCGGGACCTTTACTACAGTTTGATATTGGTGTTCGGTTCGGCTTGTGTAGGATAGCTGGGAGACTTTGAAGCGGCCACGCCAGTGGTTGTGGAGTCGTCGTTGAAATACCAGTCTGGTCGTGCTGGATGTCTAACCTGGGTCCGTGATCCGGATCAGGGACAGTGTCTGATGGGTAGTTTAACTGGGGCGGTTGCCTCCTAAAGGGTAACGGAGGCGCCCAAAGGTTCCCTCAGCCTGGTTGGTAATCAGGTGTTGAGTGTAAGTGCACAAGGGAGCTTGACTGTGAGACCGACGGGTCGAGCAGGGACGAAAGTCGGGACTAGTGATCCGGCGGTGGCTTGTGGAAGCGCCGTCGCTCAACGGATAAAAGGTACCCCGGGGATAACAGGCTGATCTTCCCCAAGAGTCCATATCGACGGGATGGTTTGGCACCTCGATGTCGGCTCGTCGCATCCTGGGGCTGGAGTCGGTCCCAAGGGTTGGGCTGTTCGCCCATTAAAGCGGTACGCGAGCTGGGTTTAGAACGTCGTGAGACAGTTCGGTCCCTATCCGCTGTGCGCGTAGGAGTCTTGAGAAGGGCTGTCCCTAGTACGAGAGGACCGGGACGGACGAACCTCTGGTGTGCCAGTTGTTCTGCCAAGGGCATGGCTGGTTGGCTACGTTCGGGAGGGATAACCGCTGAAAGCATCTAAGCGGGAAGCCTGCTTCGAGATGAGGACTCCCACCCACTTGATGGGGTAAGGCTCCCAGTAGACGACTGGGTTGATAGGCCGGATCTGGAAGCACCGTGAGGTGTGGAGGTGACCGGTACTAATAGGCCGAGGGCTTGTCCTCAGTTGCTCGCGTCCACTGTGTTGGTTCTGAAACCACGAACAACCGTCGTAGCCGTTGCTGCGGCTCCGGTTGATTGTTTCATAGTGTTTCGGTGGTCATAGCGTGAGGGAAACGCCCGGTTACATTCCGAACCCGGAAGCTAAGCCTCACAGCGCCGATGGTACTGCAGGGGGGACCCTGTGGGAGAGTAGGACGCCGCCGAACTACCTTTAGAGCTCCGGCTCCTGGGCAAACAGCCCGGGAGCCGGAGCTTTTTTGCGTTGGGGTAAGGTCAGGAGGCATCGTCGGTATCTTTCCCACAGGAGGCCCCCGGGTGGAGGTCCAGGAGACCCGTGTTCAGACGGACCGGGTCCTCACCATCCCGAACATCCTCAGCATGGCGCGGCTCGTCGGCGTACCCCTCTTCCTGTGGCTGATTCTCCGGCCGGAGTTCGGTGGCCCCAAGAGTGATGGCTGGGCACTGCTGGTGCTGGCGTTGAGCGGGGTCAGCGACTACCTCGACGGCAAGCTCGCACGACGGTGGAACCAGGTCAGCAGCCTCGGCCGGCTGCTCGACCCCGCCGCCGACCGGCTGTACGTTCTCTCCACCCTCCTCGGTCTCACCTGGCGCGAGATTCTGCCGCTGTGGCTGACCGCTCTTCTCGTGGCACGCGAATTGATGCTCCTGGTGGCCGTGGCTGTCCTCAGGCGACATGGCTACCCGCCGCCGCAGGTGAACTTCCTGGGGAAGGCGGCGACGTTCAACCTGATGTATGCGTTCCCCTTGCTGCTGCTCAGTGACGGCAGCGGATGGATCGCGTCACTCGCGGCCATTTTCGGATGGGCGTTCGCGGGATGGGGTACAACGCTCTATTGGTGGGCAGGAGTCCTCTACGTGGTACAAGTCCGCCGTCTGGTCCGTGCGGACGCCACGGCCGACTGAGTTCCCCTCATCGAGGCAGCCGCGGGGACTCCGATGGCCCGCCTGGGAAAAGTGCGGGACAATCAGGACGGGTGCAGTCGGCTAGATCGTCGTCTCTTGGAGGAGGACGCTTCCGACATGAAGGCCGTCGTGATGGCCGGAGGCGAAGGCACGCGCCTTCGTCCGATGACCTCGAGCATGCCCAAGCCGCTCCTGCCGGTGGCCAACCGGCCGATCATGGAGCATGTGCTGAGGCTGCTCAAAAGGCACGGGCTGAATGAGACCGTCGTCACAGTCCAGTTCCTGGCCTCGTTGGTCAAGAACTACTTTGGTGATGGTGAAGAGCTCGGAATGGAGCTCACCTATGCCAACGAGGAGAAGCCACTCGGAACCGCCGGCAGCGTCAAGAACGCCGAGGAGGCGTTGAAGGACGACGCGTTCCTCGTCATCTCCGGTGATGCCCTGACCGACTTCGACCTCACCCGGCTGATCGAATTCCACAAGGAAAAGGGCGCGATGGTGACCGTGTGTCTTACGCGCGTGCCCAATCCGCTGGAATTCGGCATCACCATCGTCGACGAAGAGGGCAAGGTCGAGCGCTTCCTGGAGAAGCCGACCTGGGGCCAGGTCTTCTCCGACACCGTGAACACGGGCATCTACGTGATGGAGCCCGAGGTGTTCAACTATGTCGACCCCGACGTTCCGGTCGACTGGTCCGGCGATGTCTTCCCGCAGCTGATGAAGGAAGGCAAGCCGATTTACGGCTATATCGCCGAGGGCTACTGGGAGGACGTCGGCACCCACGAGAGCTATGTGAAGGCGCAGGCCGACGTCCTGGAGGGCAAGGTCGACGTCGAGATCGACGGCTTCGAGATCTCCCCGGGAGTCTGGGTCGCCGAGGGCGCAGAGGTGCACCCGGACGCCGTGCTGCGCGGGCCGCTCTACATCGGCGACTACGCCAAGGTGGAGGCCGGCGCCGAGATCCGCGAGCACACCGTCGTCGGCTCCAACGTCGTCGTGAAGAGCGGGGCCTTCCTGCACAAGGCCGTCGTGCACGACAACGTGTACATAGGCCAGCACAGCAACCTGCGCGGCTGTGTCGTCGGCAAGAACACCGACATCATGCGCGCGGCGCGGATCGAGGACGGCGCGGTCATCGGTGACGAGTGCCTGATCGGTGAAGAATCGATCGTGCAGGGCAACGTGAGGGTGTACCCGTTCAAGACCATCGAGGCCGGCGCCTTCGTCAACACCTCGGTGATCTGGGAGTCGCGGGGCCAGGCGCACCTATTCGGAGCCCGCGGAGTGTCCGGGATCCTGAACGTGGAGATCACCCCGGAGCTCGCCGTACGGCTCGCCGGCGCCTATGCGACCACGCTCAAGAAGGGCTCCACGGTCACCACGGCCCGCGACCACTCCCGGGGTGCCCGCGCGCTCAAACGGGCGGTGATCTCGGCCCTCCAGGCCAGCGCCATCGACGTACGGGACCTGGAGAACGTGCCGCTGCCGGTCGCGCGGCAGCAGACCGCGCGGGGCAGCGCGGGCGGCATCATGATTCGGACCTCGCCCGGGGTGCCCGACTCGGTCGACATCATGTTCTTCGACGGACAGGGCGCCGACCTGTCGCAGGGCAGCCAGCGCAAGCTGGACCGGGTCTTCGCGCGCCAGGAGTACCGGCGTGCGTTCCCCGGCGAGATCGGTGACCTGTACTTCCCGTCCAGCGTCTTCGACTCGTACACCGGGTCACTGCTGCGCAACGTCGACACCACCGGGATCGCCGAGTCGGGGCTCAAGGTCGTCGTGGACGCGTCGAACGGCAGCGCCGGACTCGTGCTGCCCAGCCTGCTCGGCAAGCTCGGGGTGGACTCGCTGACGATCAATCCCGGTCTGAACGAGGCCCGGCCGACGGAGACCGCCGACATGCGGCGCTCGGGTCTGGTGCGGCTCGGCGAGATCGTGGCGTCCTCCGGGGCCGCGTTCGGTGTGCGGTTCGACCCGGTGGGCGAGCGGCTGTCGCTCGTCGACGAGAGGGGCCGCATCATCGAGGACGACCGGGCGCTGCTGGTGATGCTCGACCTCATCGCAGCCGAGCGGCGCAGCGGCCGGGTGGCGCTGCCCGTCACGACCACTCGGATCGCCGAGCAGGTGGCCGCCTACCACGGCACCCAGGTGGAGTGGACGACGACCTCGCCCGACGACCTCACACGGGTCGGCGGCGAGGAGGGGACGATCTTCGGCGGCGACGGCAAGGGCGGGTTCATCGTCCCGGAGTTCAGCAGCGTCTACGACGGCACGGCGGCCTTCGTACGGCTCATCGGGCTGGTCGCGCGCACTCAGCTCACCCTGAGCCAGATCGACGCCCGGATCCCGCGTGCGCACGTCCTCAAGCGCGATCTGGCGACGCCGTGGGCCGTCAAGGGCCTGGTGATGCGCCGGGTCGTCGAAGCGGCCGGAGACCGCTTCGTGGACACCACGGACGGTGTGCGGGTGGTGGAGACCGACGGCCGCTGGGTGATGGTCCTGCCCGACCCTGCCGAAGCGGTCACGCATCTGTGGGCCGAGGGGCCCGACGACGCCTCCGCCCAGACGCTGCTGGACGAGTGGGCGGCGGTCGTGGACAGCGCCGGCCGGTAGAACGCGGGCCGGTGGAACAGGGCGCCGGCCGGTAAAACGGACAGCACGCACGCGTGCCGGACAAGTGTCCCCCAAGGGGGCCTGTCCGGCACGCCGGTGGGGCCATTCGGAAGTCACGGCCACGTCGTGCGACGATGTGCGGCATGCCGCAGCAACCCCCCATTCGGAGCAACCCCGCGCGGCCCTCCCGACCGGACGCCTCCATGTCGTTGATCACCAACGTCATGGACCACAGCCTCGACGACGGTTACGCCGAGTCAGCCGCTCGGAAGAAGGCCGCGGGCGAGAGCGGCATGCCGAAAACCGTCCGGGCGAAGCTCGGCCTGGCGGGCGGGCTGGTGCTGGCCGGGCTCGTGGTGACCGTGGGAGCGGCACAGGCCCGTGTGGCGGCCCCGGTCGTCGCCAAGGAGCGCCAGGAGCTGATCGACCGCATCGACAAGGAGACCGCGGCGGCCGACGAGCTCGAGGGCACCGTCGACAAGCTGAGGGACGACGTGAACGCGCGGCAGCGCGAGGCGCTGCGGCACACCGGCGGCAACCCGCAGGCCGACCTGGTGAGCATGCTGGCGGGCGCCAGCGAGGTGTACGGCCCCGGTATGAGGCTCGTGGTGGACGACGCCAAGGAGGCCGGCACGAGCGGCGGCGGCAATCCGCGAGGGACGTCGGGTTTCTCCGACACCGGCCGGGTCCGGGACCGGGACATGCAGCGGGTGGTGAACGGGCTGTGGCAGTCGGGTGCCGAAGCCGTCTCCATCAACGGGCAGCGACTGACGGCCCTGTCGGCGATCAGGGCCGCGGGCGACGCGATACTGGTCGACAACAAGCCGCTGGTGCCGCCGTACACGGTGCTCGCCGTGGGCGAGGGGAAACGGCTGAGCGCCCGGTTCCAGGACAGCCCCGACGGGCTGTACCTCCAGGCCCTGAAGGACAACTACGGCATCCGGAGCAGCATCTCCGTGGAGAGCGACCTCCGGCTGGCCGCCGCACCGAGTGTGATCGTACGTACAGCACAGCCGAGCACTGAGAAGGGCACATCGTGATCGCCGTACTGGGCCTCGTCGTGGGAGTGGTGGCCGGCCTGTTGGTCCGGCCGGAGGTTCCGGCGGTCGTCGAGCCTTATCTGCCGATCGCCGTCGTCGCGGCGCTGGACGCCGTCTTCGGTGGCCTGCGGGCCATGCTGGACGGCATCTTCGACGACAAGGTCTTCGTCGTGTCGTTCCTGTCCAACGTGGTCGTGGCCGCGCTGATCGTCTTCCTGGGCGACAAGTTGGGCGTGGGCGCCCAGCTGTCCACGGGTGTCGTGGTCGTCCTCGGTATCCGCATCTTCTCCAACGCCGCGGCGATCCGACGGCACGTGTTCCGGGCGTGAGAATCATGAGCCACCAGGACGAGCAGCCCGGGAACGGGCAGCAGGACACCCAGCCCGAGCAGCAGCGGCTGCGCCAGGAGTTGCCCGAGGAGGTGCCCGCGCAGGCGGCCGCCGGTGAGGGTCCCAGCGCCGAGGAGAGTTCCGAGCCCGCGCTGACCGGTCGCCAGCGGCTGGCCCAGGGGCTGTGGCCGCCGCGCTTCACCCGGGCCCAACTCGTCGTCGCGCTGCTGCTGTTCGGCCTCGGCTTCGGACTCGCCGTCCAGGTCGCCTCCAACAGCAGCGGCGACAACGCGCTGCGCGGCGCCCGGCAGGAGGATCTCGTCCGCATCCTCGATGAACTGGACGACCGTACTCAGCGTCTTGAAGACGAGAAGCAGGGTCTGGAGAAGCAGCGCCAGGAGCTGGAGAACAGCTCGGACCAGGCCGAGGAGGCCCGCAGGCAGACGGCCGAGAAGGAGAAGCAACTCGGCATCCTCGCGGGCACGGTGGCCGCGCAGGGACCCGGCATCACGGTGACGGTCGAGGACACGAAGGGGACGGTCCGGGCGGACATGCTGCTCGACGCGATACAGGAGCTGCGCGCGGCCGGTGCGGAGGCGATCGAGGTGAACGGTGTGCGCGTGGTCGCGAACACTTATCTCACCGACTCCGGCAAGAGCGTGGACGTCGACGGGAACAAGATCAACGCCCCGTATCGTTTCAAGGTCATCGGCAAGCCGCAGGACCTCGAACCGGCGCTCAACATTCCTGGAGGCGTGGTGCAGACCCTGGAGAAGGAGCAGGCCACCGTGACCATCGACCGTTCGGACAAGATCGTCGTGGACGCCTTGCGGGCGGCGAAGAGGCCTGACTACGCTCGGTCGTCCTCGCGGTGAACCGGCGGTGCATGGCGCTCGTCCGGCAGGGGCATGAGGTTGCGGGGGGTCGGCGCATCGATTGGGTGGTGCGTGGTGGAAACTGTCTGGTGGATACGGACGTTGTGAAGATGTCCGGGTCGACCGGTGTATGCAGTCAGGGTTCGTCCTGCCCCACGGGCGGGTCTGTTTCGGTCAAGGGGAATCGCCCGTGAAGTTGTTTGCGAAGTTGTTCGGCAAGAGCGCGCGAGAGGGCGGCGAGAACGCGACGGCCCGTCATCGCGCACAGCCTGACGCCGAGGGCCAGCGTCCGCTGTTCAGGGACCAGGTGGCCGGTCAGGACGCGTCGTCGGTTGACCCTGCCCAGTCGGGCGGCATAGGTTTCGGGCAACCGTCGACCTCAGGTACGGCTGGAGGGTTTGCCGCCGGCCCGTACGCGTCCGATGCCCCCGCGGGGCAGCCGCGGCAGGAGGATCCGTCCATGTCGGCCCTGGTGTGTACGAGGTGCGGTAACCGCAACGCGCAGAACAGCCGCTTCTGCTCCAACTGCGGTGCGCCGCTGCGGCCCGGTGCGACGCCGGAGCGCTCGTCGGAGACGACCTCGACGATCTCGATCTCCGGTCTCGAGGCCTACGACGCCGAGGCCACCGGTCAGACGCCGATGCTCTCTCCGGAGGCGCAGGCGGCCGTCGACGCGCTGCCGCTGGGCTCGGCCCTGCTGGTGGTGCGCCGCGGCCCGAACTCCGGCAGCCGCTTCCTCCTGGACGGCGAGCTGACCACGGCGGGGCGTCATCCGCAGAGCGACATCTTCCTGGACGACGTGACGGTCTCGCGTCGCCATGTGGAGTTCCGCCGCAGCCCGGACGGCTCGTTCACGGTGGCCGACGTCGGCAGTCTGAACGGCACGTACGTCAACCGGGAGCCGATCGACCAGGTCGCTCTGTCCAACGGTGACGAGGTGCAGATCGGCAAGTACCGGCTGGTCTTCTACTCGAGCCGACAGGGCGTCTGACCTGTCAGGGAAGGTCCATGCGCCAATCACCGAGCGGCGGTGCCGGGCACGGTGCCGCCGCCACGGACAGTGGGCTGAAGAGCATCGGCACGGTGCTGAACGTGCTGCGCGACGAGTTCCCCGAGGTCACCGTCTCCAAGATCCGTTTTCTGGAGTCGGAGGGGCTCGTCGAGCCGCGGCGCACCCCCTCGGGGTACCGCAAGTTCAGCACCGACGACGTCGAGCGGCTGGCCCTGGTCCTGCGGATGCAGCGGGACCACTACCTGCCGTTGAAGGTGATCCGCGAGTACCTGGACGCGATGGAGCGTGGCGAGGCGGTCCACCTGCCGGCGGTCGGCCGGCAGCGTGACGCCTCGGCCGTGCCGGCGTCGGCCGAGGCCCCCACGGGGGCCCGGATCGGGCGGGCCGAGCTGCTCGCCGCCGCCGGCATCGAGGAGGGGGAACTGCGGGAGTGGGAGTCGTACGGGCTGCTCACTCCGTTGGCGGACGGGGCCTACGGCGCCGAGGCGGTGACCGTGGCCTCACTCGTCTCCGAGCTGGGGCGTTTCGGGATCGAGCCCCGGCACCTGCGGGTGATGAAGGCGGCCGCCGACCGCGAGGCCGGGCTCGTCGACCAGGTGGTGGCCCCGCTCAAGAGGCACCGCAACCCGCAGACCAGGGCACATGCGGAGGCCCGTGCCAAGGAGCTCGCGGAGCTCACGGTGCGGCTGCACACGGTGCTGGTCCAGGCCGCGCTGGGGGTGCGGCTGCCGTGAGCGGGCCGGGAGGCGGCCGGATCCTCCTCCCCTGACCGGCCCGACTACCCAAACGGTCGGGGCACCGCCTAGGGTTGCTGTGTGAACGAGCTCGATGTCGTAGGTGTCCGGGTCGAGATGCCCTCCAACCAGCCGATCGTGCTCCTGCGTGAAGTGGGAGGCGACCGTTACCTCCCCATCTGGATCGGGCCAGGGGAGGCGACGGCGATCGCCTTCGCCCAACAGGGCATGGCCCCTGCGCGACCGCTGACCCATGACCTGTTCAAGGACGTGCTGGAAGCGGTCGGCCAGGAACTCACGGAAGTGCGCATCACGGACCTGCGTGAAGGCGTCTTCTACGCCGAGCTGGTGTTCGCCAGCGGTGTCGAGGTGAGCGCCCGGCCGTCCGACGCCATAGCGCTGGCCCTGCGTACCGGGACGCCGATCTTCGGCAGCGACACGGTGCTCGACGACGCGGGCATCGCGATCCCGGACGAGCAGGAGGACGAGGTGGAGAAGTTCCGCGAGTTCCTCGACCAGATCTCGCCGGAGGACTTCGGCAGCAGCAGCCAGTGAAGCGCCCGCAGGAGCCACGGGAGACCGCCCCGCGGCCTCCCTCCGAGGCATTCGGATAGCCTTTCCCGGCGATGGGGTACGCGAAACCACTCTTAGGGTGATTATCACTCGGCGTGCCGAGTGTGGCGATCGTTGACGCACCCCTGGTGACTGCCTACCGTCGAGGAGGCAGGTCAAGGACGGAGGTCGGCGTGAGAAGCAGCGGCGACGGTACGGCTGGGGGTGCCCCCGGACGCAATGCCGGGGGAAGCGGTCCGTACCCTCCCCCGAGCTCTCGGCTCCGACCGAGCGGGGGGTATCCCCCTCCCGGGGGCGTGGCCGGTCGTGCTCCGCAGCGACCGACGGCGGTGCCGAGCAGCGGAGGGGCGGCGGCCATGGCTACCGAGCAGATCGGCTACCGCGGTCCGACGGCCTGCGCGGCCGCCGGCATCACTTACCGGCAACTGGACTACTGGGCGCGCACCGGGCTGGTCGAGCCGAGCGTGCGTCCCGCCCACGGGTCCGGGACCCAGCGTCTCTACAGCTTCCGGGACGTCGTCGTCCTGAAGATCGTCAAGAGGTTCCTCGACACCGGCGTGTCGTTGCAGAACATCCGTAGCGCCGTCCAGCACCTGCGCGAGTGCGGTCTGCGTGACCTGGAGCGGATGACGCTGATGAGCGACGGTGCCACGGTGTACGAGTGCACGTCGCCCGACGAGGTGCACGCCCTGCTCCAGGGAGGCCAGGGAATCTTCGGCATCGCCGTCGGAGTGGTGTGGCGTGATGTGGAGAGCGCGCTGTCGCAGCTGCACGGTGAGCGCATCGACACCGGGGAGACGCTCGTGGGGCACAACCCGGGCGACGAGCTCGCCCGGCGGCGCAACCGGGCCGTCTGAGCGGCCCCTCGGCCGGCTCCGGTCGTTTCGGCCACCGGCCCGGCCGCATGGGCCCGATCAGCCCGATCAGCCCGCTCGGCCCCCGTACCGGCTTCGAAAGCCCGTACGGGTGCTGCCGGAACCGGGGCGTTGTCAGTGGCGTGGTGCAGCATCGTAGATGTGAGAACCGCACCCACGATCCTCCATCTCGACATGGATGCCTTCTTCGCCTCCGCGGAGCAGGCGTCCAAGCCGAGCCTGCGCGGCAAGGCCGTGGTCGTGGGCGGGCTGGGACCGCGCGGCGTGGTGGCCACGGCGTCGTACGAGGCGCGCGTCTTCGGCGTCCACTCCGCGATGCCGATGGCCCAGGCGCGGCGGCTGGCGCCGAACGCCGCGTACCTCGTGCCGCGCTTCGCCTTCTACCGCTCGATCAGCGAGCGGGTGATGGGCCTGCTGCGGGCGCTGTCGCCGCTGGTGGAGCCGCTGAGCCTGGACGAGGCGTTCGTGGACCTGGAGGCCGGGGGAGCCGCCTGGGACGCGGAATCAGCGCGGCTGGCGGGGACGAGGCTGCGTGCCGACATCCGGGCCGTCACGGGACTCACGGGGTCCGTGGGGCTGGCCGCCTCCAAGATGCTCGCCAAGATCGGCTCCGAGCAGGCCAAGCCCGACGGCCTGGTGCTCATCGAGCCCGGCACCGAGCGGGCCCTGCTCGGTCCGCTGTCCGTGCGGACCCTGCCGGGCGTGGGCCCGGCCACGGGCGACCACCTGCGGCGGGCCGGGATCCACACCGTCGAGGAGATCGCCGAGGCCGGCGAGGACGAACTCGTACGGCTGCTCGGCAAGGCGCACGGGCAAGCGCTGTACGCGATGGCGCTAACCCAGGACGACCGTCCCGTCGTCGCCGAGCGCGAGACGAAGTCGGTGTCCGTCGAGGACACCTACGACGTGGACATCCACGACCGCGTCCGGGTGGCCCTGGAGGTGCAGCGGCTCGCCGACCGGTGCGTGGGGCGGCTGCGCGGGGCCGGTCTGTCGGGGCGCACCACCGTGCTGAAGGTGCGCCGCTACGACTTCTCCACCCTGACCCGCTCCGAGACCCTGCGCGGGCCCACCGACGACCCCGCGGTGATACGGGAGGCGGCCGCCCGGCTGCTGGACTCCGTGGACACCACGGGCGGCGTACGGCTGCTCGGCGTGGGCGTGTCCGGGCTCGCCGACTACACCCAGGAGGACCTGTTCGCGCAGGCCGCGGGCGCGCAGGCGGAGGGCCCGGCCGAGGAGCGCCCGGAGGAACCCGCCGAGCGGCAGCCGGCACCCACCGAGCGGCGGTGGCCGTCGGGCCACGACGTACGGCACGCCGAGTACGGTCACGGATGGGTACAGGGCAGTGGACTCGGCCGCGTCACCGTGCGCTTCGAGACTCCTGACTCCGCGCCGGGCCGGGTTCGCACCTTCCTCATGGACGACCCGGACCTGGAACCGGCCGAACCCCTTCCTCTGGCTCCTCCGGTTCCGCCGGTTCCTCCCGCTCAGCTTTCGTCCGGACCCGAGCCGGAGCCTGCCAGCTTGCCGAAATGGTGGTCCGGAACGGTCGGAGGAGGGGCCACGTCGAGGCCGTAGTGGTGGTAGAGCTGCAGTTCCTGCTCGGGGGACAGATGGCGGCCCACGCCGAAGTCGGGGGCCTCCTTGATCAGCGCGCGGTCGAAGGGGACGTGCAGGGCGCCCTCGACCAGTTCGCTGGGTTCCAGGGGGACGAAGGCGTCCCGGGAGAACAAGCCGGTGCGTATGGCCGCCCACTCCGGCACACCGGTCGCGTCGTCGAGGTAGACCTCGTCCACCGTGCCGATCTTGTGGCCGCTGCGGTCGAACGCCTTGCGGCCGATCAGGTTGCGCGGATCGATCTCCGTCTGCACTGTCCCTCCACGTGGTCGCAACTCATCCGTAACCACTACAAAAGAGCACATTCAGCATGGCGGCCACTCGAAGACCCGTGCGGCTGCCCCGCTGGTAGGCTGGCAACGGCTGCTGACCCCGTGCGGGAGAGCCCTCCGGTACCACCGGGGGCGCCGAAGGAGCAAATCCTCCCCGGAATCTCTCAGGCCCACGTACCGCACGGACGAGGTCACTCTGGAAAGCAGAGCGGGTGTCGACGGCTTCCGCTCTCACCGACGGTGAAAACCGGGAGCCCTCGGGCGGCCCGGTGAAACTCTCAGGTTGAGATGACAGAGGGGGAGGCCGTCGGGGCACCTGTGCCGTGGTGTCCCTCGAAGGTCGTGTCAGACCAGGAGGCCTCCGCAATGACCGCCCAGCGCATTCCGCTCTCCGAGCTCGAACAGGGCATCCCCTTCGAACAGCGCCATATCGGGCCCGACCACGAGGCGCGGGCCAAGATGCTCGCGCAGGTCGGCTACGGCTCGCTCGACGAGCTCACCGCCGCCGCGGTGCCCGATGTGATCAAGAACGCCGACGCGCTCGACCTGCCCGGCGCCCGCACCGAGGCCGAGGTGCTGGCCGAGCTGCGCTCTCTCGCCGACCGCAACCAGGTCCTCGGCTCGATGATCGGACTCGGCTACTACGGGACCTTCACCCCGCCGGTCATCCTGCGCAACGTCATGGAGAACCCGGCCTGGTACACCGCCTACACCCCCTACCAGCCGGAGATCTCCCAGGGCCGGCTGGAGGCGCTGCTGAACTTCCAGACCGTGGTCGCCGAACTGACCGGTCTGCCGACCTCCGGCGCGTCACTGCTCGACGAGGGCACCGCCGCCGCCGAGGCCATGGCGCTGTCCCGGCGCATGGGCAAGAACAAGAAGGGCCTGTTCCTGGTCGACGCGGACGCGCTGCCGCAGACCATCGCGGTCATCGAGACCCGCGCCGAGCCGACCGGCGTCGAGGTCGTCGTCGCCGATCTCGGCGCGGGCATTCCCGCCGAGATCGCCGAGCGCGAGATCAACGGTGTGCTCCTGCAGTACCCGGGCGCCTCCGGCGCCGTGCGCGACCTCAAGCCCGTCATCGACCAGGCGCACGAGCTGGGCGCCCTGGTCACCGTCGCCGCCGACCTGCTCGCGCTCACCCTGCTGAAGTCGCCCGGCGAGCTGGGCGCGGACATCGCCGTCGGCACCACCCAGCGCTTCGGCGTGCCGATGGGCTTCGGCGGCCCGCACGCCGGCTACATGGCGGTGCACGAGAAGTTCGCGCGCAGCCTGCCCGGCCGCCTCGTCGGTGTCTCCGTCGACGCCGACGGCAACAAGGCCTACCGCCTCGCCCTGCAGACCCGTGAGCAGCACATCCGCCGCGAGAAGGCCACCAGCAACATCTGCACCGCCCAGGTGCTGCTCGCCGTCATGGCCGGCATGTACGCGGTCTACCACGGCCCCGAGGGCCTGCGGGACATCGCGCTGCGCACCCACCGGTACGCCACGGTCCTCGCCGAGGGCCTCGAGGCCGGTGGCTTCGAGGTCGTGCACGGCGCGTACTTCGACACGCTGACCGTCAAGGCGGAGGGGCGTGCCGCCGAGGTCGTCGCCGCGGCCCGCGAGGGCGGCGTGAACCTGCGCCTGGTCGACGCCGACCACGTCTCGCTCGCCTGCGACGAGACCACCACCCGGGACCGGCTGCGCGCCGTGTGGGCCGCCTTCGGCGTCGGGGGCGACATCGAGGCGCTGGACGCGGCCGCCGAGGACGCGCTGCCCGAGGCGCTGCTGCGCGACGACGCCTACCTCACCCACCCCGTCTTCCACCAGTACCGGTCCGAGACCGCGATGCTGCGCTACCTGCGTCGGCTGGCCGACCGCGACTACGCGCTCGACCGCGGCATGATCCCGCTGGGCTCGTGCACCATGAAGCTCAACGCGACGACCGAGATGGAGCCGGTCACCTGGCCGGAGTTCGGGCAGATGCACCCCTTCGTGCCCGCCGAGCAGGCGCAGGGCTACCTCACCCTCATCCGCGAGCTGGAGGAACGTCTCGCCGAGGTCACCGGCTACGACAAGGTCTCCCTTCAGCCGAACGCCGGTTCCCAGGGCGAGCTGGCCGGTCTGCTCGCCGTGCGCGGCTACCACCGTGCCAACGGCGACGAGCAGCGCACCATCTGCCTCATCCCGTCCTCCGCGCACGGCACCAACGCCGCCAGCGCCGTGATGGCCGGCATGAAGGTCGTCGTCGTCAAGACCGCCGGGGACGGCGAGGTCGACGTCGAGGACCTGCGGGCGAAGATCGAGCAGTACCGCGAGCAGCTGGCCGTGCTGATGATCACCTACCCGTCCACGCACGGCGTGTTCGAGGAGCACGTCGCCGACATCTGCGCGCAGGTCCACGAGGCCGGCGGCCAGGTGTACGTCGACGGCGCCAACCTCAACGCCCTGGTGGGCCTCGCCAAGCCGGGTCACTTCGGCGGCGACGTCTCCCACCTGAACCTGCACAAGACGTTCTGCATCCCGCACGGCGGCGGCGGGCCCGGCGTCGGCCCGGTCGGTGTGCGCGCCCACCTGGCGCCGTACCTGCCCAACCACCCGCTCCAGCCCGACGCCGGCCCGGAGACCGGAGTCGGCCCGATCTCGGCCGCGCCGTGGGGCTCGGCCGGCATCCTGCCGATCTCCTGGGCCTACGTCCGCCTGATGGGCGGCGAGGGCCTCAAGCGGGCCACGCAGGTCGCCGTGCTCAGCGCCAACTACGTCGCCAAGCGCCTCGAGCCGCACTACCCGGTGCTCTACACCGGTCCCGGCGGCCTGGTCGCCCACGAGTGCATCATCGACCTGCGCCCGCTGACCAAGGCGACCGGGGTGACCGTGGACGACGTGGCCAAGCGGCTGATCGACTACGGCTTCCACGCGCCGACGATGTCGTTCCCGGTGGCCGGCACGCTGATGATCGAGCCGACCGAGTCCGAGGACCTGGCCGAGCTGGACCGGTTCTGCGATGCGCTGATCGCGATCCGCGCCGAGATCGAGAAGGTCGGCTCCGGCCAGTGGTCCGCGGACGACAACCCGCTGCACGGCGCCCCGCACACCGCCGCCGCGCTCGGCGGGCAGTGGCAGCACGGCTACACCCGTGAGGAGGCCGTCTTCCCGGCCGGGGTCTCGATGGCCGACAAGTACTGGCCGCCGGTGCGCCGCATCGACCAGGCCTTCGGCGACCGCAACCTCGTCTGCTCCTGCCCGCCGCTGGACGCGTACGAGGACTGATCGAGCGGCTCACGGGCTCCCGTCCGACCCGGGCGGGAGCCTTGGGTTGTCTTGCGTTCGGATCATGCCCGGCTGATCCGAACGCAAGGCCCCAGCCGTTTTACACGGTGGCCAGGGCGACCTCGGTCGACTTGATCAGGGCGGTGACATGTGTGCCCGCCGCCAGGCCGAGTTCTGCGGCGGCGTCCCTGGTGATCGCGGCGGTCAGCTCGCCGCCCTCCACCTCGACCCGGACGGACGCCATGGCCGCGCCGAGGGCGATCCCGGTGACGGTGCCCGGCAGCCGGTTGCGGATCGACAGGCCCTCGACCGGCCCGGTGGCCAGGGACACCTCCGTCGACTTCACCAGGGCGCGGACGGCGCTGCCCTCGGTCAGACGCAGGTCCTCGACGGCGTCCCTGGTGATCGCGGACGTGAGCTGTCCGCCTCCGTCCAGTCGCACGTGAACGAGGGCCATCGCCTCACCGGGGGTGACGGTGGTGACCGTGCCGGGCAACTGGTTGCGCATGCTCAGGCTCATGGGCGTGCCTCGCGGTGGGTGGGGGATGTGGTGATCACCCACCGTAGGGCGGCCGGTGCCTCAGGCCGGGTAGGCGTGGGTCTGCGTCGCCTTGACGGTCGCCCAGACCGCCGCGCCCGGGTGCAGGTCCAGCTCGGCGGCCGCGACCGTGGTCAGGTCCGCGGTGAGGGCGAGCCCGCCGGTCAGGTCGGCGCGGATCTGGTCGCCGTGGGTCTCCAGGCCGGCGACCTCGCAGCGCCACAGGTTGCGCGCGCTGGAGCCCGAGGGGCGGTCCCGGTGGAGAGTGACCGCACTCGGCGGGAAGGCCACGAAGACCGCTCCCGTCAGGTCCTCGGTGGTGGTGACGGCGGGACCGGCCGCGAGGTGGACGGTGTGGCCCTCGGCCTCCCCGCGGTAGAGGTTCAGGCCCACGAGCTGTGCGACGTAGTCGGTGCGCGGATGGCGGGCGATCTCCGGCGGTGTGCCCTCCTGGACGACACGGCCGTGCTCGACGACGACGAGCCGGTCGGCCAGCACCATCGCGTCCAGCGGGTCATGGGTGACCAGGACGGCGACGGCCTCGAACTCGGCGAGGTGCCGGCGCAGCTGGGCACGGACCTCCAGCCGGGTGCGGGCGTCGAGCGCGGCGAGCGGTTCGTCGAGCAGCAGCAGCCGGGGCCCGGTGGCCAGGGCGCGGGCCAGGGCCACGCGCTGCGCCTGGCCGCCGGAGAGACGGCGGGGCTTGGCGCCCGTGTGGTCGGCCAGCCCCATCCGGTCCAGCCACCGCGCGGCCTGCGCCCGGGCCTCGGCCTTCGACGCGCCCCGGCAGCGCGGCCCGAACGCCACGTTGTCCAGGGCCGAAAGGTGCGGGAACAGCAGGTAGTCCTGGAAGACCACGCCGACCGGGCGTGCCTCGGGCGGTGTGCGGTCCAGCGCAGCGCCGTCCAGGCGCAGATGGCCGCCGTTGAGCGGGACCAGGCCCGCCAGCGCGCGCAGAGCCGTCGTCTTCCCGGCGCCGTTCGGGCCGAGCAGCGCCACCACGTCGCCGGGGGCGGCGGTGAGCGCGACGTCGAGGCGGAAGCCGCCGCGGTCGACGACGAGGCGGGCGTCCAGGCCCTCCCCGGGCACGCCCTCGGCACGTACGCCGGCGGTGGTCCGTTCGATGTCGGTCATGAGATGAACGTCCTGGATACGGGGCGGGTCGGGATCGCCGGCTGATTCATCAGGAGGCCGTCATCCAACGGTCCCGCAGACCCGCCAGTACGGCGATCGACACCGCGAGCAGCACCAGGCTCAGGGCGATCGCCGCCGCCGGGTCGTTCTGCAGGGCCAGGTAGACGGCCAGCGGCATGGTCTGCGTACGGCCGGGGAAGTTGCCGGCGAAGGTGATCGTCGCGCCGAACTCGCCGAGCGCCCGCGCCCAGGCGAGCACGGCGCCCGCGGCGATGCCCGGCGCGATCAGCGGCAGCGTGACCCGGCGGAACGCGGTGAAGCGGGAGGCGCCCAGCGTGGTGGCCGCCTCCTCGTAGCGCGGGTCGGCGGCCCGCAGCGTGCCCTCGACGCTGATCACGAGGAACGGCATGGCCACGAACGCCTCCGCGACCACCACCCCGGCTGTGGTGAACGGCAGCGTGATTCCGAACCAGGAGTCCAGCCACTGCCCGACGACACCGTTGCGCCCCAGGGCCAGCAGCAGGGCCACACCGCCCACGACCGGGGGAAGCACGAGCGGCAGCGTGACCAGCGCCCGGACGAATCCACGTCCGGGGAAGTCCGTACGGGCCAGCAGCCAGGCCAGCGGGACGCCGAGCACCAGGCTGACGGCGGTGGCGGCGGTGGCGCTGACCAGGGACAACTGGAGCGCCTGCCACACCTCGGCGCTGGTCAGCTGGTCCGGCAGGCTGCGCCAGGGGGCCCGGATCAGCAGCGCGATCAGCGGCAGCAGCAGGAAGGCCAGGCCGACCAGCGCGGGGACCAGCAGGGGCAGCGGGGCCCCGCCGAGCGCGCGGCCGCGCCGCGACGCGTTCTTCCGGGTCACGGCGCGGGCCTCGTCGGTCTCGGTCACGGCTTCAGGAACCCGGCCCCGGTCAGGACCTCCTGGCCCTCGGCCGACGTCACCAGCTCGACGAACGCCTTGGCCGCGGTGGCGTTGGGCGCGTTCTTGAGCAGGGTGATCGGGTAGTCGTTGACGGCCCCGGCCGACTCGGGGAACTCCACGCCCTGGACCCTGCCGGCGGCGGCCTTCACGTCGGTCTTGTAGACGAGGGCCGCGTCGGCCTCCTTCAGCTCGACCTTGGTCAGGGCGCTCTTGACGTCCTGCTCGTAGGAGACCGGGGTCAGCTTGAGCCGGCTCGCGTCCAGCACCTTCTGGGCGGCGGCGCCGCAGGGCACGGTCTTGTCGCACAGGACGACCTTGAGGCCGGACCCGGTGAGGTCCTTCAGCGAGGAGATCTTGTCCGGGTTGCCCGGCGCGGTGGCGATCTCGAGCTGGTTGCGGACGAAGGTGACCGGGGTGCCGGCCGCGTCCTTCTTGTCGGTCACGATCGCCATGGTCTTGGTGCTGGCGGCGGCGAACACATCGGCGGGCGCACCGG
Organism: Streptomyces sp. 6-11-2; assembly: GCF_006540305.1. Lineage (GTDB taxonomy): Bacteria > Actinomycetota > Actinomycetes > Streptomycetales > Streptomycetaceae > Streptomyces. The sequence continues at coordinate 6,064,085 of NZ_BJOR01000001.1, forward strand.
AGGTGATGCTCGCGGCGAGGCTGTCGCTGCCGCCGAAGTTGAAGGTGACCTTGGTGCCCGGGTGCTGCTGCTCGAACTGCTTGCCGAGCGTGGTGAAGCTCTCCTTCAGCGAGGCGGCGGCGAAGACGGTCACGGTGCCGGACAGCTTCGGCGCGGCGGACGCCGACGTGCCGGACCCGGCCGAGGACGAACCGTCGGAGGACGAGGAGGAGCAGGCGCTGAGAGCCAGCAACGCCGCGGCCCCCGCAACTCCCGACTTCAGCATCCTGGTCCGTCGCGTGGAACGGGTCATCACGGTTCTACTCCTCTGGCTCTGCACGGAAGAAGCTGTCGCGCCCTGCCACGACCGCTCATATGGTCGTGCCGCGATCATACTGCCGCAATTGCCAGGTGTAAGGGCCCTGTTGCATTGCATGAGCTGGCGATGTGTGACGCAGGGCTCGCATGTGCGTTTGTACGAGGCGGTCGTTCGGGTACGGACACTCCGGAGGTGGTGCCCGTGACGCTCGCGGAGCTCGACCTGACCGGCGACCTCGCCCGCCCGTCCCGGCTGACCGTGCGGGATCTGCTCGGGTGGCCGCAGCACGGGGTGGGAGTCGCCTTCGACTGCGCCGCCAGCGGAGTGCAGCACCACCGGTTCACCGGACCGCGCCTGTACGACGTGCTGTCCGCGGCGGGGCCGGGCTTCGACCCGGCCCGGCGCAAGGACCGGCTGCGCTTCCTGATCGCGGTCACGGCCGTCGACGGGCATCACGCGCTGCTGTCGTGGGCCGAGATCGATCCCGACTTCGCCGACGCTCCGGTCCTGCTCGCGGTGACCATCGACGGCACCCGGCTCGACGGCGCCGGCCCCCAGCTGGTCCTGCCGCAGGACCGCTGCGGCGCGCGGTACGTCAGCGGTGTCCGGGCGATACGCGTGGACGGCGGCTATCGCGCGCGTGCCCGGGTGTGAGTGCGTTCGGCTACGTGCGGTCGATGTGCACGTTCGTCGACTTCACGCGGGCGGTGGCCTCCATGCCGACCTCCAGGCCCAGTTCCTCCACGGCCTCCCGGGTCAGCAGGGAGACCAGGCGGTGCGGTCCGGCCTGGATCTCGACCTGGGCGGCGACGTCGCCGAGTTTGATGGCGGTCACGATGCCGGCGAAGGCGTTGCGGGCCGACGTGTACGAGGGGCCTTCCTCGCCGCCGCCGGTCCGGGCCAGCTCGACCGAGAACGCGGCGAGGTCCCGGCCGTCGATGAGCCGGCGTCCGCTGTCGTCGCGGTGGGTGGCCATCCGGCCCGCGTCCGCCCAGCGGCGCGCGGTGTCCGGGCTGACGCCCAGCAGCCGGGCCGCCTGCCCGATCGTGTAGGACTGCATGCCGGTCACGATAGGGCCGCGGACGGCGCGGGGCCGACCTGGGGGTGGCCGTTCGCGGGCGCGGCTCAGCCGGTGTGCACCCGCGGCCGCTTGGTGCGGTCCGGCTCCGCCTCGCGCAGCACCTCGCGTGTGACCGGCGCGACCTCGCCCTGGCCGAAGAGGAAGAAGCGCAGGAAGTTGGCGAACGGATTGCCCTCGGTCCACTCGAAGTAGATGTGCGGGGTGCGGCCGGTCATCTCCCGGACGTGGAGGAGGAGCGCGGCCAGGGCGTTCGGGACGGACGCGGACTCCAGGGCCAGCACGCGGTAGCGGTCGTGCCGGACCTCGCCGTGCACGGTCAGGCCGGCCTCGAACTCCGAGGGGTCGGTGACCGTCACCTCGACGAAGACGAAGTCCTCCGTGAGCGGGATGTCGCTGTCGCTGCGGATCTGCTCGATCTTGTCGCGGTACTCGGACTTGTCCTGCCGCTCGGGCTCCTTGGCGATGAACCGGATCTTGCGGCTGGCGATGTCCCTGACGAAGCGTTCCGCCATGCCGTCCAGCGTCACGCTCGTCACCCGCAGCTCGAAGGAACGCGCGAGCCGCGACAGCAGCGAGACCAGGATGATCCCGGCGATGAAGCAGGCGCCGATCTTCACACCGTCGGGACGCTCGATGACGTTGACGACGGTCGTGTAGAGGAACACGGCCGAGATGACCCCGAACGCGATGGTCCATTTGCGCTGGCCGGCCCTGCGGGCGGCGATGGTCACGGCGATCGCCGCGGAGCTGATCAGCACGAGCACGCCCGTGGCGTACGCGCCGCCCTGCTTGTCGACGTTGGCGTCGAAGATCCAGGTGACCAGGAAGCCGATCAGAGTGAAGACGATGACCATCGGGCGGACCGCCCGCGCCCAGTGCGGGGCCATTCCGTAGCGGGGCAGATACCGCGGCATCAGGTTGAGCAGCCCGGCCAACGCGGAGGCGCCCGCGAACCACAGGATCAGGATGGTCGAGACGTCGTAGACCGTGCCGAAGGTGTTGCCGAGGTACTCGTGCGCCAGATAGGCCAGGGCACGGCCGTTGGCCTGGCCGCCGGCCTTGAACTCCGGCGCCGGGATCAGCAGCGTGGTGATGAAGCTGGTGGCGATCAGGAAGCAGCTCATGATCAGCGCGGCCGTGGTGAGCAGCTTCCTGGTGTCCCGGATCCGGCCGGTGGGCCGTTCCTCGGTGTCGTCAGGGTTGCCCCGCACGTGCGGCATGACGGCGACGCCGGTCTCGAAGCCGGACAGACCGAGCGCCAGCTTGGGAAAGACGAGCAGGGCCACGCCGACCATGAGGAAGACGTTGCCGTGCTGGGCGGTCAGCGCGCTGGTCCAGTCGGTGACCACATGACCGGCGGTCAGGACGTGCCACAGACCGACGACCACCACGACGGCGTTCAGCGCGAGATAGATCCCGACCAGGGCGAAGGCGACGCCGATCGCCTCCACGAAGCCCTTGAGGAAGACCGCGCCGAGCAGCGCGATGAGCAGGAGCGTGATCAGCATCTGGTGGCTGTGCAGCGCGGCCGTCAGATGCGGGTTCTCCACCAGGTGGGTCGAGGCGTCCGCGGCCGACAGCGTCATGGTGATCAGGAAGTCGGTGGCGGCGAAGCCGAGCAGGGTCAGCACGAACAGCTTGCCCTGCCAGAACGACAGCAGCCGCTCCAGCATCGCGATCGAGCCCGCGCCGTGCGGGCTCTCCGCCGCCACCCTGCGGTACACCGGCAGGGCACCCGCGAGGGTGACGAGGACCAGCACGAGGGTGGCGATCGGCGACAGCAGCCCGGCCGCCAGCGCCGCGATGCCCGGCTGGTATCCGAGCGTGGAGAAGTAGTCCACGCCGGTCAGGCACATCACCCTCCACCACCGCTGTCCCTTGTGCGGGGGCTCCGGCAGGGCGTGCGGGGCCTGCTGAATGCCCTTGCCCATGTCGGACAGGCCCTCCAGCATCCAGGCGCGCAGACGACTGGGAGGGTGCTCGGTGGTCGCCATGCCCCTGCTCCTGAGGTGTGGCTCGCGTGCGGACCGGGCCGTCACGGACCGGGCCATCACGCGGACGGGTCACCAGCGTAAGCGGAGAGTAACGCAGGGGTCACGAGTACCCGGGTGTGCAGGCGTCAATCTTCTGGCAAAAGCGGCTGTGACGACCCAGACGTCACTTCATGACCAGCGGACACGCAACTTTCACCGCGCCTTCGGCCGTCCGGGGGAGACAGGGTGGTGGAGCCCGGGGCGGACACCCAGCGTCATGACTCCAGTCCCGAGACCCGGAACACCGCCAGTGCGGTCTCCCGGTCCACCTGTTCGGAGATGTCGCGCAGCTCGTCCGTCCCGCACTGGAGCCTGCCCGCGGCCACACAGTGCCGGGCGTCCTCGTCGAGGCGGTACCAGACGTCGGGATGGTCCACCAGAACCTCGGGATCCAGCTCCACCCGCCCGCCGAGGGAGTCCAGCAGCACCAGCCGCCGGCAGACACCGTCGACCGCGCGCACCGACACCAGCAGATCGGTACGGACCAGGCGGCTGCGCAGCAGCGACCGAGAGGCGATCCAGCCCCGGCCGGCGCGGACGCGGGGCGGGCACAGCACCACGAAGAGCAGCACCGCGAGCGCGAACCAGAGCACCCCGCGCCACCAGGTGAGGCTGCCGGTGCCCCAGTCGATCAGGAGCAGCAGGGCGAGCAGCGCCACGGAGCAGCCGACCGAGGTGCGCAGCTCCCGCGCCCACGGATGGGTGCGGGCCTCGCGGCCGGGTTCCCGCGGCACCGGATCGGTGCCGGCTCGCTCGTCGTCGCGGTGTCCCATGTGCTCGACGTTAGAGCCCCCCGAGGGCTTCGGCACCTGCCCTTGACACGCCCCTGACGCGCCCGGGCCGGTTCTTGACGCCACTCCGCCGACGCGGCCGGGTGGCGCGTCGTCAGGGGTCCGTCAAGGGTGGGTGTGCCGCCGTATGAGAGCCGTCAACGGTGGTCGGAATCGGGCCAGGAGGTCGTTTCCTCGAATCGTCGATGTCCGTTCGTCTCTCATTCCAGGAGTTCGCGATGGCCGATGTGGCCTTCGTCGTCATCACGCTCGCGGTGTTCGCGCTCGTGGCCCTCGCCGTCAGGGGGGTGACGAAGCTGTGACCGCCGAGAACATCGTCGGCCTGGTGGTGGCCGTCGCCCTGCTGGGCTATCTCGTCCTCGCCCTGATCTTCCCGGAGAGGTTCTGAGCAGCGTCATGAGTCCCGTACTCGCCGGAGTCCTCCAGCTGCTCGCTCTCATGGCCGCACTGGCGCTCGCCCACGTACCGCTCGGCACCTACATGGCCGGCGTCTACCGCTCGCAGCGCCACTTGCGGGTCGAGAGATGGATCTACCGGGCCGTCGGCGCCGATCCGGACGCGGAGATGCGCTGGCCCGCGTACATCCGGGCCGTGCTCGCCTTCTCCCTCGCCGGTGTCCTCTTCCTGTACCTGCTCCAGCGGATCCAGGGCGTGCTGCCGCTCTCGCTCGGCTTCCGGTCCGTCGGCCCCGCCCAGGCCTTCAACACCGCCGCGTCCTTCGTCACCAACACCAACTGGCAGTCGTACTCCGGCGAGCAGACCATGGGGCACGTGGTGCAGACCGCCGGTCTCGCCGTGCAGAACTTCGCCTCCGCCGCCGTCGGCATGGCGGTGGCCGTGGCCCTGATACGCGGCTTCGCCCTCCCCCGAGCTCTCGGCTCCGCTCGAGCAGGGGGGACCCCCATCCGCACCGGTGAACTGGGCAACTTCTGGGCCGACCTGGTGCGCGGCACCGTGCGCATCCTCCTCCCGCTGGCCGCGGTCGCCGCCCTCGTGCTGGTGGCCTGCGGCGTGATCCAGAACTTCTCCGGGATCCACGAGGTAGGCCAGTTCCTCGGCGGCTCGCAGCAGTGGAACGGCGGCGCGGTGGCCTCCCAGGAGGCCATCAAGGAACTGGGCACCAACGGCGGCGGCTACTTCAACGCCAACAGCGCCCACCCCTTCGAGAACCCGACCCCGTTCTCCAACCTCTTCGAGATCTTCCTGATCCTGGTGATCCCCTTCGCGCTGACCCGGACGTTCGGCGTCATGGTCGGCTCGGTCCGGCAGGGCTACGCGATCCTCGCGGCGATGGCCACCATCTGGCTCGCCTTCGTCTCCCTGATGATGTGGGCCGAGTTCGCCCACCACGAGGGCGCGCTGCGGATCGCGGGCGGCGCGATGGAGGGCAAGGAGGTCAGGTTCGGCATCGGCGCCTCCTCGATCTTCGCGGCGTCGACCACGCTCACCTCGACCGGCGCCGTCGACGCCGCGCACTCCTCGCTCACCGGGTTCGGCGGCGGGATCGCGATGCTCGGCATGATGCTCGGCGAGATCGCGCCCGGCGGAGTCGGCTCAGGCCTGTACGGCATCCTGATCATGGCCGTCATCGCGGTCTTCATCGCCGGTCTGATGGTCGGGCGCACACCCGAGTACCTGGGCAAGAAGATCGGCTCCCGGGAGATCAAGCTGGCCGCCGTCTACATCCTGATCACCCCGGCGCTGGTGCTGGTGTTCAGCGCCTTCTCGATGGCCCTGCCGACCCCGCCGCACTCGGCCCTCAACCCGGGCGCGCACGGATTCTCCGAGGTGCTCTACGCCTACACCTCTGCCGCGAACAACAACGGCTCGGCCTTCGCCGGCCTGAACGCCAACACCGACTGGTTCAACACCACGACCGGGCTCGCCATGCTGCTCGGCCGCTTCCTGCCCATGATGTTCGTCCTCGCCCTGGCCGGCTCCCTGGGCGCGCAGCAGCCGGTGCCGGTCACCGCGGGCACCCTGCGCACCGAGAAGCCGCTGTTCACCGGCATGTTGGTGGGCGCCATCCTGATCGTCGTCGGTCTGACGTACTTTCCGGCCCTCGCACTGGGCCCGCTCGCCGAGGGGCTGGCGTGATGACCACCTCCACACAGAACCACGAGGACTCCATGTCCGCAGTCACCAGGACCCGGGCACCGCACAGCGACGTGCCCACCGGGCACCCGTCCGGCCAGAGCCGGGTCGGTGCCGGTCTCTTCGACGCCCGGCAGCTGGTCAGGTCGCTGCCCGACGCCTTCCGCAAGCTCGATCCGCGGGTGATGGTCACGTCACCGGTGATGTTCGTGGTGTGGATCGGCTCGCTGCTGACCACCGCCTTCTCCCTCACCAGGCCGGGCGACTGGTTCGGCTGGGCGATCAGCGCCTGGCTGTGGCTGACCGTCCTCTTCGCCAACCTCGCCGAGGCGGTCGCCGAGGGCCGTGGCAAGGCGCAGGCGGAGACCCTGCGCAGGGCCAAGACCGACACCGTGGCGCACCGGTTGGACGGGACCGAGGTCCCCGGTACCGAGCTGCACGTCGGTGACCTCGTCGTGTGCGAGGCGGGCGACGTCATCCCCGGCGACGGGGACGTCGTCGAGGGCGTCGCCTCGGTCGACGAGTCGGCCATCACCGGGGAGTCGGCGCCGGTGATCCGCGAGTCCGGTGGCGACCGGTCCGCGGTGACCGGCGGTACCAGGGTGCTGTCCGACCGTATCGTCATCAAGATCACCACGAAGCCCGGCGAGACCTTCATCGACCGGATGATCGGCCTCGTCGAGGGCGCCGCCCGGCAGAAGACGCCCAACGAGATCGCGCTGAACATCCTGCTCGCCTCACTGACGATCGTCTTCCTCCTCGCCTGCGCCACACTGCCGCCGTTCGCCGACTACGCGGGCACGCACCTGACCATGGTGGTGCTGGTCGCCCTGCTGGTCTGCCTGATCCCGACGACGATCGGCGCGCTGCTGTCGGCCATCGGCATCGCGGGCATGGACCGGCTGGTCCAGCGCAATGTGCTGGCGATGTCGGGACGGGCGGTGGAGGCCGCCGGCGACGTGTCGACGCTGCTCCTGGACAAGACCGGCACGATCACCCTCGGCAACCGCAGGGCCGCGGAGTTCGTACCGGTGCGCGGTACCACCGCCGCCGAACTGGCGGACGCCGCCCAGCTCTCCTCGCTGGCCGACGAGACGCCCGAGGGCCGCTCCGTGGTGGTGCTGGCCAAGGAGAAGTACGGGCTGCGCGAGCGGCACCAGGGCGAACTCGCCGGAGCCGAGTGGGTCGCGTTCACCGCTCAGACCCGGATGTCCGGCGTGGACGTGGACGGCCGACGGATCCGCAAGGGCGCGACCGGATCCGTCATCGCCTGGGTCGAGGAGCAGGACGGGCGGATCGCCGAGGACGCCGACCGCCTCTCGAAGGAGATCTCCGCGGCCGGCGGCACGCCGCTGCTGGTCGCCGTGCACGACCAGGACGGCGCCCGGGTCCTGGGCGTCATCCACCTCAAGGACGTGGTCAAGGACGGCATGCGGGAACGCTTCGCCGAACTGCGCCGGATGGGCATCAAAACCGTCATGATCACGGGCGACAACCCGCTGACCGCCCGGGCGATCGCGGACGAGGCCGGTGTCGACGACTTCCTCGCCGAGGCCACGCCCGAGGACAAGATGGCGCTGATCAGGCGCGAGCAGAGCGGGGGCAAGCTGGTCGCGATGACCGGTGACGGCACCAACGACGCGCCCGCGCTGGCCCAGGCCGACGTCGGCGTGGCGATGAACACCGGTACGTCGGCCGCCAAGGAGGCCGGCAACATGGTCGACCTCGACTCCGACCCGACCAAGCTGATCGAGATCGTCGAGATCGGCAAGCAGCTCCTGATCACTCGCGGCGCGCTCACGACGTTCTCCATCGCCAACGACGTGGCGAAGTACTTCGCGATCATCCCGGCCCTGTTCGCCGCCGTCTACCCGGGCCTGGACAAGCTGAACATCATGCAGCTGTCCTCGCCGGACTCGGCGATCCTGTCCGCGGTCGTCTTCAACGCGCTGGTCATCATCGCGCTGGTGCCGCTCGCCCTGCGGGGTGTGCGCTACCGGCCGACGAGCGCGGACCGGATGCTCCGCCGCAACCTCGCCGTCTACGGCCTCGGCGGGCTCATCGCGCCCTTCGTCGGGATCAAGCTCATCGACCTGATCATCTCCCTGATTCCCGGGATCGGCTGACGACATGAACCAGACCTTTGTGAACACCGGTCGTCTGCTGGCGGCGGGCCTGCGGGCGCTGCTCGCGCTGACGCTGCTCACCGGCGTCGTCTACCCGCTCGTCGTCACGGGCGTGGCCCAGGCCTTCCTCGGGCACCGGGCGAACGGCTCGGAGGTCAGGGAGAGCGGCAGGGTCGTGGGCTCCTCCCTGATCGGGCAACAGCACTACGGCCTCGACTACTTCCAGCCGCGCCCGGCCGCCGGACTGGGCACGAACACCCTGAACACCCGGTACAAGCTGATCGTTTCCGGCGCCACCAACCTCGCCGCCGACAACCCCAAGCTGGTCAAGGCCATCGAGCGGGCACGGGCCGAGGTGGTCAGGGTCAACTCCACGTCCGACTACGAGGTGAAGCCCTCCCAGGTTCCGGCCGACGCCGTGACCTCCTCGGGTTCGGGTCTGGATCCGGACATCTCCCCGGCATACGCGCTGCTCCAGGCGCACCGGGTAGCGGAGCGCAACCACCTGTCCGTGGCGCGGGTCGAGCGCCTGGTGCGGGAGCACACCGAGAGCCGCACCCTCGGCTTCATCGGCGAGCCGCGGGTGAACGTCCTCCAACTCAACGTCGCGCTCAGGGAACTGACCACGGGGCGCTGACGGCCCGCCCGCGCCCCCTTGCCGCCTTCCGGTGCCGCACCTACAGTGCGGCTCCGGAAGGTTCGCCGTCAGTGGCGAAAGTTTCGGGGGCTCAGGGAGGGGTGACGGGAAGTGAAGGGACCGGCCGCCGTGCGGACGTACGAGAACCCCGTGATCGGAGGCTTCCACCCCGATCCCAGCGTGTGCCGGGTGGGCGAGGACCACTACTTGGTGTGCTCCAGCTTCGAGTACTTCCCCGGGGTCCCGCTGTTCCACAGCCGCGACCTGGTGCACTGGCGGCAGATCGGCAACGTGCTGGACCGGCCGGGGCAGTTGGAGTTGCCGGACGACCTCCCCGCCTCCGCCGGCATCTACGCCCCGACGATCCGCCACCACGACGGCCGCTTCTACGTGATCACCACCAACGTCGCGGCCGGGGGCACCTTCCTGGTCAGCGCCGAGGATCCGCGGGGTCCGTGGTCGGACCCGGTCTGGATCGACCTGCCCGGGATCGACCCCGACCTCGCCTGGGACGACGACGGCTCCTGCTGGTGCGCCGTCGCCGGGGTGCGGGTGGCCCGGATCGACCCGGCGACCGGCAAGGTCCTGGAAGGGCCGCTGCCGGCCTGGTCGGGGACGGGGCTCCAGCACCCGGAGGCGCCGCACCTGTACCGGATCGGCGCCTGGTGGTACCTCATGCTGGCCGAGGGCGGCACCGGGTACGGCCACGGTGTGTCGATCGCCCGCGCCCGGTCCCCGCGCGGCCCCTGGGAACCCGCGCCGGACAACCCGGTCCTCTCCCACCGCGGCACCGATCTGCCCGTCCAGTGCACGGGCCACGCCGACCTGGTGCGGGCGGCCGACGGCACCTGGTGGATGGTGCTGCTCGGGACCCGCCCCCGCGGCTGGTTCCCGGAGTTCCACGTGCTCGGCAGGGAGACCTTCCTGACCCCGGTGGAGTGGGTGGACGGGTGGCCGCGGGTCGGCCCGGTGAGCGAGCGGCATCCGGCGCCCGCCGCCTGGCACCCCCTGCCGCCGGAGCCCGAGCGGGACGACTTCGACGCGCCGTCCCTGGCGCCGGTCTGGATCTCCCCGCGCAGCAGGCCCGAGGGCTCCTGGTCGCTGAGCGAACACCCCGGCCGGCTGACGCTGCACGCGACCGGCGACAGCCTCGACCGGCCCGGCCACACGTTCGTAGGACGACGGCAGCAGCACCCCGACTGCCGGGTGGCCGCGCGCGTCGAGGCGGTCTCGGGCCGGGCCGGCCTGTCCGTCCGGCTGGACGAGGCGCACCACTACGACGTGGAGACCGGCGGGGGAGTGGTGGGCGTGGTCGCCCGGATCGGGCCGCTGCGGCAGCGGATCGCGGAGTACCCGGTGCCGCCCGGACCGCTCACCCTGGCCGTGGACATCCGCACGGACGACGTGCCCCCGCCCACGGTCACGGCTGCGGACCGGCCGGCCACCGCAGCGCAGGCGGCGACCGGGGTCCGCGCGGCCGGCCCGGACGTGATCGCCTTCTCGGCCGAGGGCCCGGAGGGCACGCTGGCGCTGGCCGAACTCGAAGGACGCTATCTGTCCACCCAGGTCGCGGCCGGCTTCACCGGGCGAGTGATCGGCATGTACGTCACCGAGGGCAGCGCGGCCTTCGACTGGTTCGACTACCAGCCGCGGCATTCGCGCCGCCCCGTCGACGGCTGACGGGCAGCGGGGCGCCCGAGGACCGGTCCGGAACGGGCCGCTGCGGCAGCGGATCCCGGAGCAACCGGTGCCGCCCGGCGGCTCACCCGGCCGTGGACATCCGTGCACCGCCGGTGACGGGAGACACCCGGGCGTGCACAGTGACGGGCGGCTCCAGGGACGGCGACCGTGTCACCGACCGGTCACCAGGATGGCCGGCCCGGACATGCGTCGGGGCCGGTACGCGCGGGTGTGCGCGCCGGCCCCTGGTGATCCGCGGGCGGTTCGCCGAAGCCGCCCGGTGGTGCTCAGGCGGCGGTCATCACCCGGTCGGCGCCCAGCGGGCGGTGCGGGGCGATGATCTGGCCGTCCGGCAGGAGCTCACCGGTGTCCTCGAAGAACAGGACGCCGTTGCACAGCAGGCTCCAGCCCTGCTCCGGGTGGTGCGCCACGAGACGGGCGGATTCCCGGTCGGCGGAGTCGGCTGACGGGCACGGTGGCTGGTGCTGGCACATTGATGGGATCTTTCGCTCAGTCGTGTGGTCGCTGTCGGCTGTCGTACGTGTCCCGCGGCTGATGGTGTTCTCCATGGCCGCCCCCCGTTGTCGAGTCGGTCCAAAACCAGTGTTCCCCCACGGGCCTGATTCCGCAGGGATTTCGCAGCACCGCTTCTCACCGGTTGGAGACGCGTCACACGCACGAGCGGTTCATCCCGAGAGCACCGTCTCTTCGGATGGTTCGCACTGGCCGGATGGGGCTAGTCCGATGGGACCCCCCGTCGCGAACGCGGGTCGCGCGAGCGGATTTCGCCACGTACGAGCGTCTTCGGCGGCCGAACGGCCGAACAGCGTCGTACCCCGCCGCCGGGGGTTCCGGCAGCGGGGTACGACGCCGATCGGCGGGCGGGCGGTCAGGCGGGGGAGCCCATGAGCCGGATCGGGGTCACGCGGTGGGTGAGGACGGGGAGCAGGTCGGCGACCTGGTGCGGAAGATGGGCCGCGATACCGGGCGGGGCCGGCGCGAGCGGCACGAGCAGGTCGGTGGCGGCGGGGTGCCCGGTGGCGCCGTCGTCGGAGAGGTCGCCGTGCAGCCACAGCGTGAGCATGTACAGGCTGGGTATGGACAGCAGACGCGGCTGGTACGGCTGGCTCAGGGCCTCCGCCTGGCGCAACGCGCGCTCGGTGGAGGCGACGTAGGGGCCCTCGAAGAAGTGCGAGAAGGTCCAGCCGTCGGGGGTCAGCATGGTCTCGGCCGCTGCCACCGCGTGGTCGCCGGAGCGGATCAGGAAGCGCCATCCGGCCAGCCTGGTCGCGGAGATCCCCTCGGGGGTGATCCGGTCCAGGACGTGCACCGGCAGTGGAAGCTCGGGGGTCGCGGGCTCCTGGGCGGAGCGCAGTGCGGGGGATCCGGCCTCGCGGACCGCGGTGGGGGAACCGAGTGCCGTGAGGACGGAGCGCAGGGCGGGCGCGGGAGCCGGGGGTACATGCAGCGGCATGGTGGGTCGCCTCTCATTCGACAGGCACGGTGGCGCGAGGGCGGGCTGGGTGCGGACGGCGTTGTCAGCTCTCAGGGCAGGAGGAGGCAGGGGCCGGGCTCTGGTGAGCGAGGGGTGCGGGGCGCGGCCTGCCTCACGGGCTCCTGACAGGGTTCAGGGCTGCGGGCGCCAACTTCTGCTGTGGAGCAGAGTTTATACGACAAATGTTCAGGTGGTGTTTCGCCTAGCTGTTCTCGATGTGAACGGCAAGAGACTATTCGGCCGGAGTCAATCGGGAATCATCCCTGCTCGGCGTCAGCCGTATCGCGATGACCTCGGGTTGTGCCCGCACGGCGGTCGGCCTGATCTTGTCGGCGTTTTTCACGAGTTTCGTGGGGTACCCGAAACTGCTGGCTGCCGCATGCCCCGTGAATGTGCCTCCGGTCACAGATGGCCAGAGTAGTCGGTGCGGGGCGGGAGCGGGACGTTATCGATCGCGTTGGCGGGGCATCATCCCACCTGACCGGGACCCCGGCGGCCGGATCTTCGGTCCGCCTTGCGAGGAGGGACGCTGCGATGGGGGAGAAGGTCGTCGCCGGCCAGCTGGACCTGTCGGACCGCAACCGCTACCGCGACAAGCTGCGGCGGTGCCTGACGGGGCTGGAGCGGTTGCTGGACGAGAAACGGTTCGACCGGCCGAAGAACCTCATGGGGCTGGAGATCGAATTGAATCTGGTCGGCCCCGACGGCATGCCGAAAATGCTGAATGCGCAAGTTCTCGAGCGCATCGCGAGCCGTGACTTCCAAACAGAACTCGCCATGTTCAATCTGGAAGTCAACATTGCCCCACACCGCTTGGGCGGCCGGGTATTCGACCAGCTCGCCGAGGAGCTGCGGACGTCACTGGCATATGCCGACCGAAAAGCCGCCGAGGTGGACGCCGGAATAGCGATGATCGGCATTCTGCCTACCCTGGGCCGGGACGACCTGGTGTCCTCCAATCTCTCCGACGTCGACCGCTACGTGCTGCTGAACGATCAGATCGTGGCGGCCCGTGGAGAGGACTTCACCCTCGACATCGACGGCGTGGAGCATCTGACCTGCACCTCGAAGTCCATCGCGCCCGAGGCCGCCTGCACCTCCGTGCAGCTGCACCTCCAGGTCACCCCGGGCCGTTTCGCGGACGTGTGGAACGCGGCGGAGGCCGCCTGCGCCGCGCAGATAGCCGTCGGCGCCAACTCGCCCTTCCTCTTCGGGCGCGAGCTGTGGCGGGAGTCGCGGCCGCCGCTGTTCCAGCAGTCCACCGACACCCGCCCGCCCGAGCTCCAGGCCCAGGGTGTGCGGCCGCGCACCTGGTTCGGCGAACGGTGGATCTCCTCGGCGTACGACCTCTTCGAGGAGAACCTGCGCTACTTCCCGGCCCTGCTGCCGATCTGCGACGGCGAGGACCCCCTCGACGTGCTGGAGGCGGGCGGCGTGCCCAAGCTGGCCGAACTGGTCCTGCACAACGGCACCGTCTACCGCTGGAACCGCCCGGTCTACGACGTCGCGGACGGCGTGCCGCACCTGCGCGTGGAGAACCGGGTGCTGCCCGCCGGGCCCACCGTCACCGATGTGATCGCCAACGCGGCCTTCTACTACGGCCTCGTGCGCGCCCTGGCCGAGGAGCCCCGGCCGGTGTGGACCCGGCTGCCCTTCGAGGCCGCGGCTGCCAACTTCGACGCCGCCTGCCGGCACGGCATCGACGCCCGGTTCACCTGGCCCCGGCGCGGACGCCACTCCGGCACGGCCCAGGTCGACGCCGTCACTCTTGTCCGTGACGAACTGCTGCCGCTCGCGGAGGCCGGACTGAGCGCCTGGGGCGTGGAGCGCGCCGACCGGGACCTGTATCTGGGCGTGATCGAGGAGCGGTGCCGTCGGCGGACCAACGGCGCGGAGTGGCAGGCCGCCACCTTCCACCGGGCACTGGAGCAGGGGATGGGCCGGGAAGCCGCCCTGGCGGCGACGACCCGGCGCTACCGCGAGCTGACGAAGTTCGGCGAGCCGGTCCACACCTGGCCGATCGGCCTGCCGGAACCGGTCCCGGCCGGCTGAGGCCCTGTCGTCACATTCCGTCCTGCCGTGGGACGCCCGGCACGCACTCCCCCGAGCTCGTCGAGCGGGGGACCCCCAGCCGCGTTGCCGAGCCGCCCACGTGGCTCCGCCACGAGGGCGCTCCGGCATCTTGCGATCGCACGCACCGCCCGCCGTGCGGCCCGCCCTTCGGGCCGACGACGGGAATATGACGACAGGACCTGGGCCCTGCCGGCGACGACCTGTGATTCCCGGTGCCCCGACCCGCGGACGCGCCCAGCCGGCCGTGCCGCCTCGCCGTGGACGGGGGGCACTCGTGTCCGCGGGAGAGGGATCGGGCAAGCTGTGACGTCCCACGACGGTGGCGCCGCGCGTGCGCACCCGTGCCGGGAACCGGCCGTACCCGTGCGGCGGGCCGGCGCGCCCCGTGGCGGGACGACCGAACTGGAGGCAGGTGTGCTGGCGGAGTCACAGCCGGTGGGCGACTCTCAACCGCAGGAGCGGCTGTCGCGGCGGATCCTCCGCGACGAGACACTGCTCGTCCTCGGGCTCTCGCTCGGGGCGAGCGGGGTGTCCGCGCTGATCAGCTTTGTCGGGTCGGTCACCAAACCCGGTGGCCTCAAGGACCAGGCCGCCAGGCTCAACGCCTCCGCCGCTCCGGGCCGCCCCTGGCTCGACCTCGCCTGGCAGCTGTTCGGGATCGCCACGGCCCTGATCCCCGTGGCCCTCGTCGCCCACTTCCTGCTGCGCGAGGGGCGGAGCCTGCGCACGCTCGGCTTCGACCGCACCCGCCCCTGGCCGGACCTCGGCCGCGGGGCGCTGATCGCGGCGGTGATCGGCAGCACCGGCATCGCGTTCTACCTGGGCGCCCGCGCGTTCGGCTTCAACCTCACCGTGGTGCCCGAGGCGCTGCCCGCCGTGTGGTGGAAGTTCCCGGTGCTGGTCCTGTCCGCGCTGCAGAACGCCGTCCTCGAAGAGGTCATCGTCGTCGGCTATCTGCTGCGCCGGCTCGGGCAGCTGGGCTGGACCCCGGGGTCCGCCCTGGTGGCCAGTTCCGTACTGCGCGGCTCGTACCACCTCTACCAGGGCATCGGCGGCTTCGTCGGCAACATGGTGATGGGCGTGGTCTTCGTCTGGCTGTACCGGCGGTGGGGCCGGGTCGGCCCGCTCGTCGTGGCGCACT
The DNA here is from genome assembly GCF_006540305.1 of Streptomyces sp. 6-11-2. Classification (GTDB taxonomy): domain Bacteria; phylum Actinomycetota; class Actinomycetes; order Streptomycetales; family Streptomycetaceae; genus Streptomyces. Next base: position 6,079,534 of record NZ_BJOR01000001.1, read on the forward strand.
CCCTGCTCGACATCGGCGCGTTCGTGGGCTACGCCCTGCTGGCCGGGAAGGTGGGCTGGCTGCCGACGGCGTGAAGGGCACGGGGAACGTGCGAGGGGGCGTACGACACTGTCGTACGCCCCCTCGGTGTTCCTAGTGCTGTGACCGGAAAGGTTCACCGGCTCGCGGCGCCCGGCACGGCACTCCCCCAGCCTTCGGCCGGGGGTACCCCCACGCCGCGTTGTCGCATCACCCGAGTACATCCGGTACGCGGGCAATGCTCCGCCTTGCGAGGCTCCCCCACTGCCTGAACGGCGTGGGAGGTGCCCCCCGGCACCGGACGCCGCGAGCTTCCCGGCAAACCTTCCCGGCCACAGCACTAGAAGAGCAGGTCGCCCTCGATGACGGTGACCGCGTGACCGGTGAGCAGGGTGCGGTCGCCGCGCAGGCCGGTGCGCACGAGGCCCGAGCGGGCTGAGGCCTGGAGCCCGGTGAGGTCGGGGCGGCCGAGGCGTTCGGACCAGTAGGGGGCCAGGGCCGTGTGGGCGCTGCCGGTGACCGGGTCCTCGTCGATGCCGACGTTGGGGAAGAAGCCCCGGGAGACGAAGTCGTAGCCGCGGGAGGGATCCTCGGCGCGGGCGGTGGCGATGATGCCGCGCGTGGAGTAGGCGGCGAGGGCCTTGTGGTCGGGGGCGAGGCCGCGGACGGTCTGCTCGTCGGCGAGCTCCACGACCAGGTCGCCGACGTTCGCCCCGGTGTCGTAGGCGGTGCGGGGCTCGGCACCGAGGGCCCGGGCGACTCCGTCGGGGACGTCCACCGCGGTGAGCGGGGCGGTCGGGAAGTCCAGGGTGATCGCGCCGTCGCCGGCCGGGCTCGCGATGAGCACACCGCTGCGGGTGGCGAAGCGCACCGGTCCCTCGTGGGCGCCCGTCGTCCGCAGGACGTGGGCGGTGGCGAGGGTGGCGTGACCGCACATCGCGACCTCGGTGGCGGGCGTGAACCAGCGCAGGGCCCAGTCGGCCTCGCCGCCCTCGGGCAGCCGGTGGGCGAACGCCGTCTCGGCGTGGTTGACCTCCAGCGCCACCTTCTGGAGCCAGTCGTCCTCGGGGAAGGCGTCCAGCAGCAGCACCCCCGCGGGGTTGCCGGCGAACGGGCGGTCGGTGAAGGCGTCGACGATTCGAATCCGCATGCCCAGACGGTACGGGTTCCGGCGAGCGGCGAACCAAGGCCAATCCGGGGCCGGCGGCCTTGGGACAGGGGACTGACTCGTCTCAGTGAACTTTGACCGATCTCAATGAAGTTTGACCGGCTGCTGCTCTACGTTCGCGACGGTTGGGGTTGCGAGGGGGCGGGACGACGGTGGCCGTACCTGTACGGGCGTTCGGTGACGAGGCGCTTTCGGCGTTTGAGCTGGACTTTCTGAGGTCTGGAGAGCGTCTTCGGCTGCCGTTGGGCAGGGCCTGGAACACACGCTTCGAGGAGGCGGAACCTGTACGTCCGTTCCGCTGGACGAAAGGCGAGAAGAGCTTCGCGGGCTGGTATTACGCGGTGACGGTCGGCGATCACGTGGGCTACGAGTCGTGGCTCGAGCGGGATCGGCTGATCTTGCTGGACCGGGATCCGGAGGTCGTCGGGATCGGCTCTCAGCCGTTCTGGCTGCACTGGCACGACGGGCAGAGATCGCGGCGTCACGCCCCTGACTACTTCGTGCGGCTCGGTGACGGACGAGGCCGTGTGATCGACGTCCGTGCTGGCGACCGCATGGATGAGCGGACCGTGCAGGCCTTCGCGGCGACCCGCCTGGCCTGCGATGCGGTGGGCTGGGAGTTTCAGCACGTGGGCACGCCGGAGCCGGTGTTCATGGCGAACGTCCGGTGGCTGGCCCGCTATCGGCGTGACCGCTCCGGACGGCCGCCGGACGTCGCGGCCCGGCTGCTGGAGGTGTTCTCGGAGCCGTTGCCGTTGTGGGCTGGGGCCGAGCGGGTCGGTGACCGTCTGCAGGTCCTGCCGGTGCTGTTCCACCTGCTGTGGTCCGGGCGGCTTGTGACAGATCTAGAGTCTGGGCTGCTGGGAACGGAGAGCCTGGTCAGCGCCGGGAGGAGCAAGCCGTGGGCCAGCTGAAGCGGCCACCTCGGATCGCGGTCGGGGACCGGGTCCAGTTCAACGGACAGATCCGCGCGGTGCTTGCCGTCTCGGCAGTGGCCCTGACCTTGACCGATGAGGAGGAGCCGTATCGCGCGGTCCCGTTGCTGGAGTTGTTCGGCGCCGACGACTTCCAGGTTGTGGGCACACCGATGCGGATGCCGCTGCCACCGGCTTCCCTGCTGGAGACCTTCCCCGAAGCGGTGATGGAGAAGGCCCTGTGGTGGGAGGGCCACATCCTGGAGGTGCTGCATGGTCTGCCGCCGGGAGTGGAGCCCGGCACGACGCCGCGGCCCGAATACGGGCCGGACCGGTCGTTGACCGCACGCCAGCGGGCCAAGGCAGCCGAACTGGAGGCCGCTGGGCACCCGGTGACGCCCAGCACGGTCGCCCACCGCCGGCGCCGCTACCAGGAACAGGGGGTGATCGGACTCGCCGACCACCGGCCGATGCGCAAGACACCCCAGTTCGGCGAGGTCGACGAGGCAGTAGTCGATGCGATGCGGCAGGCGATTGACGAGGCCGTCGACTCATCGACCCGCACGGGGACCTTCCTCCTATGGAGGGTCGGAGAGATCCTCCAGAAGACGCCGGAAGGCCGGGCGGTGAAGCTTCCGTCCCGCGCGACGCTCTACCGGCTGCTGGCGAAACTGACCGCGGGCACCCACACCACCGGGTCGGCCACAACCCGCCGTTCCAAGGCCCACGGCGCCAAGACCCCTCACGGTCAGCTGCCGGTCTTCGCGCCGGGCGAGATCATGCAGATCGACTCCACCCCGCTGGACGTGCTGGTCCTGCTCGACAACGGCGTCACGGGCAAAGTCGAGCTCACCGCCATGGTCGACGTCGCCACCCGGACCCTGACCGCGGCGGTGCTGCGTCCGACCACGAAGTCGGTGGACGCCAGCGTGCTGCTGGCCCGCACCGTCACTCCCGAGCTGATGAGGCCGGGCTGGAAGGACGTGCTGAGCATGTCCCGATCGGTGCTGCCCCACCGCCGCCTGCTGGCGCTGGACGAACGGCTGGAACACGCCGCGGCCCGGCCGGTGATCGTCCCGGAGATGATTGTCTGCGACCACGGAAGCGTGTTCATCTCGCGGAACTTCCGCTCCTCCTGCCGCTTCCTGGAGATCGAGTTCCAGCCGACGCACAAGGGGTCCGGGTTCGAGAAGGGCCACATCGAGAAGATGCTGGGCTCGGTGGCCACGCTGTTCGCGCAGTATCTGCCCGGCTACACCGGCCGCAACACCGACCACCGCGGGCGCCATCTTGAGCACGAACGCCTGTGGCCCCTGCTCGAGCTGCAGGAACTCCTGGACGAGTGGATCGTCGCCAAGTGGCAGAACCGCAAGCACGACGGTCTGCGCGATCCGTCCCACCCGGGCCGGCTGTTCACCCCGAACGAGAAGTACGCCACCCTGGTCGAGGCCTGCGGCTACGTCCCGATCGCGCTCAGTGGCGATGACTACGTCGAACTCCTGCCCGCGGAATGGCGGGTGGTCAACGAGTACGGCATCCGGATCAAGAACCGCACCTACGACAGCCCGGAACTGGGGCCGATGCGCCGGCAGGACTCCGGTGTTCGGGCCAAACGCGGCCTCTGGGAAGTACACCGTGACCCCTACGACGTCTCGCGGATCTGGGTCCGCAACCACCGCGGTGACGGCGAGTGGGTCGCGGCCACCTGGAAACACCTGAACCGGGCACCAATCCCCTTCGGCGACCTGGCCTGGGACCACGTTAGCCACCAGCTGCCCCGCGCCACCGAGGCGGAGATCGCCGACGCGGTCGCCGCCCTGCTCACCCGGGCCCACGGTGGCCCGCAGGCCGAGCAAGACCCGAAGCCCGGCAAGCGCGACCGGCGGGTGGCCGCCCGCACGAAAGCCACAGGGTCCCTCACCCCGGCACCCGTTGCCGGTGCTCAGGCAGAGCCCGAGGACGAAGCCGACCAGGGCGAGGACTCAATGGCCGAGGTGATCCCGCTCGGACTGTTCGACCCGCTCGAAGACCCCTGGAAACGCCCATGACGACGCTGTCACCTCTGCCCCAGGACACCCAGCGGCACTTGACCAACCTCGATGGCTGGCGCCGCTTCGTCGAAGAACCACCGCCCCCGCTCCGCCGACTCACCGACGCTGAATACGACGCCCTCGGCGATCTGGAGAAGGCTGCCTTTGATGAGGCCCGCCTCGATCATCACGCCCGTCTGCTCGTGGTTGCCACGTCAACTGTCCGTCACACTGTCACCAGTGGCCGCCGCCTGGTCCTCCTGAACCGGCACGCGATCAGTGCCCGCCGTGGCCTGATCATTTCCGGCGCCGCCGGCACAGGCAAGACCATCGCCATCACTCAGCTCGGCCGATCTCACGAGCTCATGGACCGGGCCCGCCACCCCAGCGCAGCAGACCGAATCCCGGCCATCTACATCACCGTTCCACCTGCCGCGACGCCCCGGATGATCGCGGCCGAGTTCGCCCGTTTCCTCGGGCTGCCGGTTATGGCCAGGCTGAACATGACTGACCTGATGGAGTCCGTCGTCGGTGTCTGCACCGACGCCCGAACCGGCCTGGTCCTGGTCGATGAACTGCACAACATCTCCCTCACCACCCGGCACGGCGCCGAGGTTGCCGACACCCTCAAGTACTTCTCCGAGCGCATACCCGCCACGTTCATCTACGCCGGTATCGATGTCGAGCACAGCACCTTGCTCTCAGGCACGCGAGGGGCACAGATCGCCGGACGCTTCACGCTGATCCCTACTCACCCCTTCCCTTACAACAGCGAGTGGCGGGGCCTGGTCGCCACCATGGAGAAGACCCTCATCCTGCGGCGCCACGAGCCAGGCACGCTGGCGACGCTCGACCGCTACATCCACGACCGAACCGGCGGCATGATCGGGGCACTGTCCCACCAGATTCGCGGCGCCGCGATCGACGCCCTCCTCACAGGGACGGAGAAGATCACCAGGGAGGGACTTGAAGCGGTGGCACTCGATGTCGCTGCGGAATCGCCCGAGTTCCGCAGGTCACGGTCCGTCGGATGAGCCCCGAGAAGGTCCACATCCTGCCGGTTCAAATCCGCCCTCGGGCGGGTGAGGGTTCTCAGTCCTTCATCGCGCGCCTGGCTCGCGCCAACCACCTAACCCCTCGCTACCTGCGAATCTACCTGGCCGAGCCGCCTCGGCACCGAGGCCTCCCTAGTTGGACCCGCCTCGCTGCGGCCACTGGCCGGGACGCTGCCGTTCTGCAGTCAACCCTGGAGACGACGCGCTGCCTCGAGTGCGGCACAGGCATGGAGCCCACAGACGTCGTGGGACGCCGGGCTCTGCGATGCTCGCAGTCCTGCCGTCGGCAGGCCTATCGCAGGCGCCACCCGAGTACTGCATGGCGACGGGTGCCCTGCCGGATCTGCGGAGATCTCATGAGCGTTCGCGCCGGACAGAGGCGCTTCCTTTGTTCATCGACCTGCCGCCAGAAGGCCTACAGTCTGCGGAACTCCAAGCGAGTGCCTGAGGGCGCAGGGGCGCCACTTGATCCAGTTCAGATGAAGTCGTGACTCTGCCTCGCCGCCGGTTACCCCGTGTGGTCCCGCCGTTCCATGACGAGACCGTGGCCTCGTTCATGCGCCGAGTCGCGGCAGCCAACCATGTGTCCGACACGGATCTCCGTGAACTGTTGGGTGTTCGGATGCTGAAGCGGACGCCGATCACCGTGCTCATCGAGCCTCTCAGTATCGTCACCGGCTTCGAGGAGTCCGTCTTGTGTCTCGCGCTACCTGAGTTCGGACCTGGGCCTGTGACCAACGAGCCTGGGCACTTCGGCCGGCCTCTCACCCAGCGGAAGAGGTCCCTGGAGCGGCCTGCCTGTCGTCGTTGCGTTCACGCGGCAGGCATCCAGGGCCCAGTAAATCGCTGGACGACACACGAACAAAACGTCTGCCTGCGGCACCGTCTCTGGATCGGTGAGGGCTGCACGGAAGCCGACGACCAGGTCGACATCAGTGTTCTGCCCAGCACCATCAAGGCTCAGCGCCACCACCGAAACCTCATTGCCCGCCATGGCCGACGCTGGGTCAGGGATGCCTTCTCCGGGGCCAGAACGGCCTTCATCGGTCTGGTCGAAAACCACTCCGCCGACCCCTTCGGGATCCTCACCGAGGCGCAGTCTCACCTACGTGACGTTCGAGGGAAGGCAGCCTCACCATCCATGACCCTCGCCATCCTCTTCCACCCGCAGATCGTCAGCCTCACAGGGCTCCTGGCCCACGTGGAGTGGATCCGGAAAACCAGACAGTCCGGACACATCGGTTGGCTGGCTGAACAGGTCACTCGCCGATACGTCCTGGGCGGCTACGCACCCGAGGAGACCGACCCGCTCGTCCAATGGGTCAAGGACCACTTGTTGCACCACAGGTTCGTGGCCGCCTACGGCTACAAGTTCTACGACGTCTTCTTCCCTGAGGAGACCGTCCGACTGCCTCCGCCACCGCGCGGCCTCGCCAAGCCTTGACCTGTGGCGACTCAGGCCGGATGCAGCACAGCTATGGCGATCTCACGCACGCGGTCCTGCGTGATCCCAGTGCGCTGTTCGACGGCGAGCGGGTGGTCAGTGGGCTCCAGCTCGATGAAGGGCCGCTTGCCGACCGGTCGCGTGTGGGCGTTGGTCTTCAAGTTGGTGGTGCTCTCGGAATAGAGCCCGAGCGCGGTGCTGAGCCAGCCGAAGTACGGCTTCTCGGCCTCGCGGCCCTCCGTGTTCCACACGTTCAGAGCATGGGCGAAACTGTCGCTGCTCAGAGAGACCCAGACGCCCCAGGAGAAGACGTCCTGGCTGCCGATCACAGGTATCTCGATCAGACCCCTGATGAAGAAGTGCTGGCCCTTGATCACGCACTGGTCGGACGACAGCATGCTGTCCGGTTCGCTCTCGAAGCTGGGATCCCAGACGTCAGGGGCCATGGTCGAGTAGCTCATGGGGAGCTCTGCGTGGTGGTCGCCGCAGCATGAGCACGTGAAACCGAGATCGTTAGACATGGCGCGAGCCTACCGAGCACCTGCGAAGGGTCACCCCGCACCATCGCTAAGGGCGCAGCTTCCGTGCCTGCGGGTCATAGCAGTTGAGGCCCATCGACGCAGCGACCTCGGCCGCGTGGGCAGATGCCTCGTCGGCCATGCTCCAGCGCATGGGGAAGTAGATCAACGGGCCGCGGGCTTCCCCGATCAGCGGAGCAGTTGACCATGGTGAGGTGTCATCGTCGTCTTCGGCGAGGTCCGGCCACCGCTCCAAGAGCGCGGCGACGAAGGCCGCAATGCGCTCAGACGGAGGAACCGCGGGCTCTTCCGTGTCCATGAAGCGGTCATACAGACCGCGGAAGCGTCGGGCCGCAGCAGAGTCGTCCGCCGGCCGCTCGCCCTCCCACACGGCAAGGTCATAGCTCATGGGCGCAGCCTGCCATGCCTCACTGACAGCCGGACCGGCGAACCAGATCATCCGCGGCAGGGCCAGATCGCCTGAGCGGAACAGCCCTGCCTGGTGAAACTCCGATGAGACGAAAAGGCCAGTCGTCAATCTTCGGTGAGACCGGTGCATCTTCGCTGAGACAGGTCAGGGACGTCGCAGTTGTCCGTTGTCATCCAATCGAGGCGTTTGACAGCGAACCCAGTCGTTTCGGCTTCCTTGACAGCGAACCTAGTCGCACCGGGGCGACGGGCTGGGGGGTGCTGGGTGGCTGTGCCGGTTGGGGTGGAGTCGGTAGAAGCGCGTGTCGAGCTGTCGTACGTGGGGGCTGCACGCGAGCGGTTGAGGCGTCCGCTGCTGGACTGTGTGACGGCCCGCTTCGAGGACATCGCTCCGGTGCGGCGCTTTCGCTGGTCGCGAGGCGAGCGTCATTTCCCTGGCTGGTACTGGGCGGCGACGACCGGGCAGCATGTGGGGTTCGAATCGTGGCTGGAACGGGACCGGCTCCTGCTGATGGACTTCGATTCCACGGTGGCGGGTATCGCCTCGCAGCCGTTCTGGCTGCACTGGTACGACGGCAAGCGGGAGCGTCGCCACGCTCCGGACTACTTCGTGCGCCGGGTAGACGGCTCGGCGGTGGTGGTCGATGTTCGCGCGGACGACCGGATCGAGTCGAAGGACGCTGAGGCGTTCGAGGTGACCCGTCTGGCCTGTGATCAGGCCGGCTGGGGCTTCGATCGGGTCGGAGTGCCGGAGAGAGTGCTGTTGGCGAATGTCCGGTGGCTGTCGCGCTACCGGCACCCCAGGTGCTTGAACAGCCCGATTGCGGACCGGCTCCGGGAGGTCTTCGCGGCCCCGTCTCCGTTGATGGCCGGCGCGGAGGCAGCCGGAGACCGCCTCGCGACGCTGCCCGCACTCTTCCATCTGCTTTGGCTCCAGGAGCTGACCGCCGAGGAGATGACGGTGGAGTTGCTTGGCCCGTCCACGATCGTGCGCCTGACGAGTGGAGGTGTCCGGTGACGGGGAAAGGGCGGCGGGTTCCTCCGACGGCCAGGATCGCGGAGTTCCCCGAGACGGCTGCTGGCCAGGCTCTCTGGTGGGAGAACCACATTCTCGAGGTCCTGGACGGGCTGCCTCGTGATGCGCCCGAGGGGACTTCCCCAAGGCCGGAGTTCGACCCGAGAGTGAACTCGCTTGCCCAGCGCGAGCGGGCCAAGGCTGCCGAGCTGACGGCGGCCGGCCATGCGATGTCGGCCAGCGGCATCAAGCAGCGGCGCCAGCGTTACCAGCGCGACGGCCTGGTCGGACTGGCCGACGGCCGGTCCGCCAAGCGGATGCCGGCCTTCGGCAGGGTCGCCCCGGCAGTGACCGAGGCAATGCAGCAGGCAATCGCCGAGACGGCCGAGGCATCGTCGAAGACGATCGGCTTCGTGGTCTGGCGGGCGACGCAGATTCTGGCAGCCCGTGAGGACGCGGCGGACATCGAGGTTCCCTCACAGCGCACGCTCTACCGGCTGTTCGACAAGATGGCCATCGGCACCCATGCGACGGGCTCGGCGACCACCCGCCGTTCGGTGACCGCGCGGCCGGCCGGACCGTTCGGGGAAGTGCCCGCTTGCGCGCCGGGCGAGTGGATGCAGATCGACTCCACGCCGCTGGACGTCCTGGTGCGGTTGGACGAGGGGATCGCCGAGAAGGTCGAACTGACAGGAATGGTCGACCTGGCGACCAGGTCCCTTCCCGCTGCGGTGCTACGGCCAACGACGAAAGCGGCTGATGCTTCTGCTCTCCTGGCCCGGAGCGTCACTCCTGAGCTGATGCGTCCTGGCTGGTCAGAAGCGCTTCGGATGTCGAGGTCGGCACTGCCGCACCGGCGGCTGCTGGGCTTGGACGAGCGGCTGGAGCACGCGGCCGCAAGGCCGGTGATCGTGCCGGACACGATCGTCTGTGACCACGGCAAGGTCTTCATCTCGAACAACTTCCGGGCGTCCTGCCGCTACTTGGGCATCAGCCTTCAGCCGACTCACAAGGCGTCTCCCTTCGAGAAGGGCACGATCGAGAAAACACTGGGCTCAGTGGCCACGCTGTTCGCACAGTTCGTCGCGGGCTACACCGGCCGGTCAGTGGATCGCCGCGGGCGGGGCCTGGAGAACGGCCCTCTGTGGTCATTGCCCGAGCTGCAGAGCCTGCTGGACGAGTGGATCGTCGCCGTCTGGCAGAACCGGCCGCACGATGCACTGCGCGACCCGGACTCACCGAAGCGCGCGTTCTCGCCGAACGAGAAGTACGCGACCCTGCTGGAATCATGCGGCTACGTGCCGGCCCCTCTCAGCGGCGAGGACTACGTTGAGTTGCTGCCCGAACGCTGGCAGGCGGTCAACTCCTACGGCATCCGGATCAACCACCGCACCTACGACGGCCGCGAACTGGCCCCGTTGCGCCGCCAGCACTCCGGGGTGGTGGAAAAGAAGGGGATGTGGGAGATCCACTACGACCCCTACGACCTCTCCCGAGTCTGGGTACGCGACCGCCGCGGAGAGACAGATCAGTGGGTCACGGTGTTCTGGAAGCACTTGCACCGCGTCGGCGTCCCCTTCGGTGAGATGGCCTGGGACCACGCCCGCGCGCAAGTCCCGGACGGGACCGAGGAACAGATCGCCGATGCTGCCGCGGCCCTGCTGCTGCGCGCCCACAGCGGCCCATCTGAGGAGAAGGGCCGCTCGGCCAAACCCTCACGGCGTGACCGGCGGGTCGCTGCCCGCACCCGGGCCACCGCCACCGACCGGCCAGTCCCTGACCTGCCCGCCTCCGAGCCCGCACACGACGAGGAGGCGGACACCGACGTGGCCAAGGTCATCCCTCTGGGCCTGTTCAACCCGCTCGCCAACCCCTGGAGGCGCACATGACCATCTCGGAGCCGACAGCCCGGCACCCCGCGCTGGGCGAGGCGGATGCCGAGGCCAACCGGCAGCTGACCACCCTGGACGGATGGCGGAAGTCGATCGAAGGCCCGCCGGTGCCCCCGGATCTTCTGCCCCCTGGCGATCTGAAGCAGTTGTCAACGAGCGAACGGGACCTCTACGACGACGACCGTCTCGACCATCACGCCCGGATGCTCGTGGTCGCGACCTCGTTCGTCGAGAAGACCGTGGTCTGCGGCCGCCGCCTGGTCCTGCTCAACCGCCACGCGATCAGCGCCCGCCGCGGCCTGATGGTCTCCGGCCTGCCAGGCACGGGCAAGACCAGCGCCATCACCCAGCTCGGACGCGCCCACGAACTCCTCGACCGGGCCCGCCATCCGAACGTCGCCGACCGCATTCCCGTCCTCTACATCACGGTCCCGCCCGCGGCGACTGCCCGCATGGTCGCAGCCGAGTTCGCCCGCTTCCTGGGTCTTCCGGTCCGGCCCCGGTCGAACATGACGGACATCATCGAAGCCGTAGTCGGCGTCTGCACCGATGCCCGCACCGGCCTCGTGCTCGTCGATGAAATCCACAACGTTTCGCAGGTCACCCGGGCCGGCGGGGAGGTATCCGACACCTTGAAGTACTTCTCCGAACGCATACCCGCGACGTTCGTCTACGCGGGCATCGGACTGGAGACCAGCGAACTCCTGGCCGGCACCCGCGGTGCTCAGATCTCGGGCCGGTTCACCCTCGTCCCGACCCGACCGTTCCCCTACGGCGCCGAGTGGAAGGGCCTGGTGGCGACCATGGAGGAGACCTTGCTCCTGCACGACCACCCGCCGGGCACCTTGGTCAAGCTGGACCGCTACCTCCACGATCGGACCGCCGGGATGATCGGAGCTCTCTCCCACGCCATCCGGGGCGCCGCGATCGACGCGATCCTGAGCGGCACCGAGCGCGTCACCAAGGAAGGACTCGCCGCGATCCCGCTGGACCACGCGGCGGAGACCCAGAAGAAGCCGGCCAGGAAGGCCCCCAGGTGACCGGCGCACCCGCACGGCTTCCCATCCAGCCTTCACCGGGACTCGGTGAAGACACCGATCCGTCCGTCCGCCCCCACCTCGCCGAACATCTGGTTCCGCTTCCCGTTCGTGTTCGCCCGCAGCCTGCAGAATCCGTTGACTCCTACGTCCGCCGCTTGGCCCTCGCGAACCATCTCAAACCCAGCTACCTGCGCAGTTACCTTGCCGGACCGCCTGACTACGGGCCCGGGAAACGCCCACGACCTGACCGGCTCGCCGCTCTCACCGGACGACAGCAAGGCGTTCTGGAACGAGCCCTGTCCGATCTGGTGCGCCAGAAACCTGCGGATCCCAAGAAGCCCAAGCGCAGCTTCACGAAGGCCGCAGACAAACCAGCGCTCTTCGCGGCGATCCGCCGCGACGCTGAGGCCGAACGACTCCCCGTCTCGCAGCTGGCGAGACGACACCACGTCAGCCCCGCCACCGTCCGCCAGGCCCTGAACTCGCCCACGCCTCCACCCCGAAAGAAGCGTCCTCCCACCCTGGGCCCGGCCAAGGGACGCATCGGCCCGACAATCGACGCCATCCTCGACGAATACGCCGCCGCCCACGCCGGCCGCTTCCCCACCATGAGGGTGATCTGGGAAAAGCTGCTGGACGAACACGGTGTCACCGCCGCCTACGCCACCGTCCACCGCTACCTCGCCAGCCATCCGCACTGGAGCACGGACACCCTGGCCCGGCAGCCCGGCCAGCCTTCAGGAGACTTCCTTGCAGCCGCTCAACTACCTTTCTACGGCAACGTGATCAAGCACTACCGGGCGCTGCTGACCGCAATCCGCCGGGACCCCGCACGACACGGACTTGACGGCTCCTACGCCACTACGACAGCCTTCCTGCTTGGCCTCGACGCCGGCAGCTCGTGGAGCATGCTCACCGGATTTCAGGAATGGCTCGTCGTCCGACTCGGCAAGGGACACGACCTGACCTGGCCCGTTCTCGTCCGCCACCTCGCCCCCGGTGGCTGGGTTTACCCGCTCTCCGCGCCCGCCGACATTGCGGCAGTGACCACACTCCACCGGCTCATCGGGGAGTTCTTCACCACACGAGAACAGCCGGACGGCCTCGCCCGAATCTTCCGGGACTACCAGTCCTGGGCGACCACCCAGGACTGGTACCACCTCGCAGAAGCAGCGGACCTTGGCGAGACGCGTTAGGAATCACTGATCCACCACAACGGACCTACCCGTTTGTAGTCGGCGAGACAGGCTTGTTGTCACCAGATTCGGAGACCGGGTGCCGGACAGCCTTGGCCGATCGCTACGGAAGACGTCGAAGCTGAACCAGGTTGAGCCAGGTCTCCGGATTCGGTTCCACATACGTGGCACGAACCGAATAGCGCCCTGGCTCCAGATCCACCCGCAGATGGTTCTCTGGCTCCAACTCGTCACCAGGCCAAGCCGAGTCGAACAAGACCACTGGCCCCGGCACGTCCCAAAGTTGCTCAGGCTCCCAGGCGGCATCAGCGAGCGCGGCATCAACGCTGCCGAGAAGCTCCTCCTCCGATTCGGCGGCGCACCACCGCACGAACAGGCCACGTTCCGGAAGGAAGGACGTCGAGGCGGGGTCATCACCGAGGACCAGGGCCTGGGACTGCCCGACCGCCACCAGTCCGGCATACCCGTCGACGCCGCAGGCTCTGTCGTAGTCGGTTTCAGACTCGTCGCTGTCTGCACCGGACCACGAAGACAGGACTACTTCCGGCACAACGATCAACGGCCCGCCTTCGGACTCCACCCACTCGACTGCACCTGGATCTGCATACCTGGTCATGCGAGGAAGCTACAGGCCACCGGTGACAACGCTCATGGGCAGGCGACACCTACGGTCCCGGCACACAGACAGGTCTGATCGTTTGACATCCAACCTAGTCGCCCCAGGCCAGGACACTGCACCGGACTAACTTGACTGTCAAAGGACAGCAGTTCGGAGGGGATGGCCGAGCGAGCTGTTCCGATATATCGTTGAGGCATCGCGACAGATCGACGATGGAATGGAGTGGTTGCGATGCGTACCCATGGATTCGAGCGCGGGCACCGGCAGGACGGCCCCCGGCGCGGCCGCGGCGGTTTCGAGGAGCGCCGGGCGGCCTTCGGGCCCTTCGGCCCGGGCGGACCGGGTTTCGGCCCCGGCTTCGGACCGGGTTTCGGTCCGGGGCACTGGGGCGGGCGAGGGCGCGGGGGACCGCGCGGCCGGGCCCGGCGCGGTGATGTGCGGGCCTCGATCCTGGCCCTGCTGAAGGACCGTCCCATGCACGGCTACGAGATGATCCAGGAGATCGCCGAGCGCAGCGGCGGCGCGTGGAAGCCCAGCCCCGGCTCGGTCTATCCCACCCTGCAGCTGCTGGAGGACGAGGGCCTGATCGTCAGCGAGAGCGAAGGCGGCAAGAAGCTGTTCTCGCTCACCGAGGCGGGACGCACCGCCGCCGACGAGGGGCCGGACGCGCCCTGGGAAGAGGCCTCGCGCGGAGTCGACTGGGAGGCCCTCGGCGAGATCCGGCAGGCCGGCTTCGGCCTGATGGAGGCCTTCGGTCAGGTGTGGAAGACCGGCAGCAAGGAGCAGCGCGAGAAGGCGCTCGCCGTCATCAACGAGGCCCGCAAGAAGCTGTACCTGATCCTCGCCGACGAGGACTGACGGTCGGCCTCGGGACCTGGAGGCCCGCCGTGCCCGGGGGTCGCAGGTGACTCGCGCGCCTGTGCGCCCCCCGGGGAGGCGCTGTGCGGATGCGTCCCGATCTCATCCGTAAGGAGGAGATTCCGTCCGCCCGGGTCCACTTCCCGTGGGACGCCGAAATGCTTCCCGCCGGGGATGACCGGAGCCGGAGAGGCTGGTGAGCTGGACGATGTGCGATCCCGTGTTCCCCGGCAGCCGCCCTCCGGGCAGGACGCCCTCCGTCCGGACGACGACGCCCGGCTCAGTGCCGAGCTGGCGGCGGCGGTCGCCGGTGCCCGCAGAAGGGCCGTCCGGGACAGGGACCGGCAGATCGACACCGCCCACCTGCTGCACACGCTTCTGGAGTCCGACCCCGAGGTGCGCGCCGTGTTCGACGGCGGGCCGCAGATCGCCCGGCTGCTCGGCTACCTCGTGCAGCGCAGCATCGGATACGGCCTGCGCTGGCAGAGCACCGTCGAGGACTCCGGCGCCCTGCCCGTGGTGACGGAGACCGACTGCCTCTCGCCCGTGGCCTTCGCCGCCCTGGAGTACGCCTGCGAGCGCGCCGCCCGGCGTGGCGACGACCTGGCGCGCGGCCTCGACCTGCTCGCGGCGATCGTCGTGGACCCGCAGGCGCGCGCCGTGGAGGTGCTGAGCGGCGCCGCGATCGACGCGGGAGAGCTCGCCACGCGGCTCGACAACGATGCCAAGGACTCTCCGGGGGAGTACGCCGCGGACGGCGGGCCCACCCACTGAGAGGGCGCCAGGGTCGCACGGGGCGGGGGTGCCGTCGGGGCGTTCCGGGGCTTTTGTTCGGTGTGCCCGGTGATGGCCCCGTCCAGGCGATGAGACAGGTGCCATCGAAGATGACGCTCATGTCATCGCCTGTCATCATGTGCCGGTGCGTACGTCTCAGATCAGTCAGGGCCGTCCCGGCAAGGGTGTCGGGCTCGGTCTCGCGCTCCTGTCCGCGGTCGCCTTCGGTGGTTCCGGTGTCGCGGCCAAGCCGCTGATCGAGGCGGGTCTCGACCCGCTGCACGTGGTGTGGCTGCGCGCCACCGGCGCGGCCCTGGTCATGCTGCCGCTCGCCGTACGCCACCGCGCGCTGCTGCGCAGCCGCCCTGCCCTGCTGGCCGGGTTCGGGCTGCTCGCCGTCGCCGGCGTCCAGGCCTGCTACTTCGCCGCGCTCTCCCGGATCCCCGTCGGGGTCGCCCTGCTCATCGAGTACCTGGCGCCCGCCCTGGTGCTCGGCTGGGTCCGGTTCGTGCAGCGGCGGCCGGTCACCCGGGCCGCCGCCTTCGGCGTGGTCCTCGCGGCGGGCGGACTCGCCTGTGTCGTCGAGGTGTGGTCCGGCCTGAGCTTCGACGTCCTCGGACTGCTGCTCGCGCTCGGCGCCGCCTGCTGCCAGGTCGGCTACTTCGTGCTGTCCGACCAGGGCGGCGACGCGGGCGACGCGGCTCCGAACCCGCTCGGCGTCATCGCCTACGGACTGCTGATCGGCTCCGCCGTCCTGACTGTCGTCGCACGCCCGTGGAGCATGGACTGGGCGGTGCTCGCGCACAGCGCGGACATGAACGGCACGGCGGTCCCGGCCGTCGCCCTGCTGCTGTGGGTCGTACTGGTCGCCACGGTCCTCGCGTACGTCACCGGGGTGCTCTCCGTGCGGCGGCTCTCGCCGCAGGTCGCCGGCGTGGTGGCGTGCCTGGAGGCGGTCATCGCGACCGTGCTGGCCTGGGTGCTGCTCGGCGAGCGCCTCTCGGCGCCGCAGGTCGTCGGTGGGGCGGTCGTCCTGCTCGGCGCGTTCATCGCGCAGTCCTCCACGCCGTCGAAGGGCTCGGCGGAGCCGGTGGCGAGCGGCGGGGCGGAAAGGGAGTTGTCGGCCCGGGGAACGGCGGCCTAGAGTGCCGATCATGCATTCGGACGCACTCGTTCTTCCGCCCCCGGCCGCCTGAGGCGGGCTCTCCGGTGAGCGCGCCCGGCGGTGAGCCGGGCCGAACGGTGCTGCCCGCAGAGGAAGTCCGCACGATCCCGGCCGACGGGGTCCTGCCTCCCGAACTTCTGCACCTCTGCGGAGACGACTCATGTCCCATGCTTCTTCCGGCCTGCCCATCGGGCGTGGCCTGCTCTATCTGATCGTCGCCGGTGCCGCCTGGGGCACCGCCGGCGCGGCCGCCTCGCTGGTCTACCGGACCAGCGACATCGGGCCGGTCACCCTGTCCTTCTGGCGCTGTGCCATCGGCTTCGTCCTGCTGCTCGCCGCGCGCCTGCTGCGCCCGCGCGTGCGGCCGGCCGTGCCCGTGCCGCTCGGCCGCGGGCTGCTGCGGGCCGGTGCCACCGGCGTCGGCCTCGCCGTGTTCCAGACGGCCTACTTCGCCGCGGTCGCGGCCACCGGGCTGGCCGTGGCGACCGTCGTCACCCTCGGCGCCGGGCCCGTCCTCATCGCGCTCGGCGCCCGTCTGACGATGGGCGAACGGCTCGGCCGGGCCGGCCTGACCGCCGTCGCCGGGGCGCTGGCCGGTCTCGGGGTGCTGGTGCTGGGCAGCGGCGGCGCCGCCGTACGGCCGTGGGGCGTGCTGCTCGCCCTGCTCTCGGCGGCGGGCTACTCCGTGATGACGCTGCTCACCCGCTGGTGGGGCCGCGACGGCGGAACCGACCACTCCGGGTCGACCCTCGGGGCGTTCGCGGTCACCAGCCTCTGCCTGCTGCCGTTCGCGCTGTGGGAAGGACTGGTGCCGCACACCGACGACCCCGTAAGGGTGCTGTGGCTGCTGGTGTACATCGCCTCGGTCCCGACGGCCCTGGCCTACGCGCTCTACTTCGCGGGCGCGGCCGTCGTCCGGTCGGCCACGGTCTCGGTGATCATGCTGCTGGAGCCGGTCAGCGCGGCCGTGCTGGCCATCGCCCTGCTCGGCGAACGCCTGACGGCGGCGACCCTCGCCGGCACCGCGCTGATGCTCGGCTCCGTCGCCGGCCTCGCCCTGACGGAGGCGCGCGGAGCGCGAACGACGGCGAAGGAACCGGCGCCGGCGTGACACCGGACGGGCCCGGGCCGGGGCCCGTCACCGGGGCGGCCCGCCGGGGCGACGCCGGGAGTTCGTGACGGCCGGCTGGCCGAAGTCGTGGACGGACAGCCACCGTTGCCACTCGGATTCCCCCACGGGGCGCGCCACACGGGTGGATCAGGTCACAGCACCGTGAGATAGCCGGGAAGACCGGTGCCGGGGGCCAGGTCGGGGTCGGCGAGCGGGGTGCCGTACTCCCTGCGGACCGGGACCACGCCCGCCCAGTGCGGCAGGGAGAGGTCCTCGGGCTCGTCGTTCACGCCGCCGACGCGCAGCTTGGCGGAGACCTCGTCCAGCTCCAGGCGGAGCACGGCGGTCGCGGCCAGTTCCTTGGTGTTGGCGGGGCGGGAGTCGGCCGACCGGCCCGGCACCACGTGGTCGACCAGCGCGTCCAGGGCCAGGCGCTTCTCCTCGGGGTCGGTGACCTGGTGGGCGGTGCCGTGCACCACCACCGAGCGGTAGTTGATCGAGTGGTGGAAGGCGGAGCGGGCCAGGACCAGGCCGTCGACATGGGTGACCGTCAGGCAGACCGGCAGCCCGGGGTCGGCCTTGCCGGCCATCCGCAGCGGGCGCGAGCCCGTCGAACCGTGCACGTAGAGCCGCTCGCCGACCCGGGCGTACAGCGTCGGCAGCACCACGGGCGCCCCGCCGCGGACGAAGCCGAGGTGGCAGACGTAGCCCTCGTCGAGTGTCGCGTGCACCAGTTCCCTGTCGTACGACGCCCGGTCGGCGGAGCGGGTGGGAACGGTGCGCTCGGTCGAGGTGTAGGCGGCGGGCGGCGACGTCGGCGGCTGGGTCTCCTGCATTGCGTCCTCCATTGTATTAGTGCATAATCTGCTTTGTGCTAGGAGAGTATCGGATCGAAGGGCGGCGCGCAGCCGAGATCTCGGCGAGCATCGAGCGCGCGGTGGGCTCAGGGGGCCTGGAGCCGGGTCAACCGCTGCCGCCCATGCGGGAGTTGGCGGCTGAACTCGGGGTGAACCCCAATACCGTCGCGGCCGCGTACCGGATCCTGCGCGAGCGTGGGGTCATCGAGACCGCCGGGCGTCGCGGCAGCCGGGTGCGGTCCGCGCCCGCCACGACCGGGCGGGACCTTGTCCACGTGGACGTGCCCGAGGGGGTGCGCGACGTGTCGAGCGGCAATCCGGATCCGGCGCTGCTGCCGCCGCTGGCACCCGCGTTCGCGGCGGCCGCCGCGCTGGCCGACCGTGAGCCGGTGCTCTACGGGGACGTGGCCGTGGAGCCGGAGCTGGCCCGGATCGCCCGTGCCGCGCTGGACGCCGACGGGGTGCCGGACGGTCCGCTCGCCGTCCTCTCCGGTTCGCTCGACGGGGTGGAGCGCGTCCTCGCCGCCCACCTCAGGCCCGGCGACACCGTCGCCGTCGAGGACCCCGGGTGGGGCCGCACCCTGGACCTCGTCCCCGCCCTCGGACTGCGCACGGCGCCGGTGGGGGTCGACGACGAGGGCCCGCGCGCCGACGACGTGCGCCGCGCCCTCACGGACGGTGCCCGCGCACTGATCGTCACGGCCCGCGCGCAGAACCCGACCGGCGCCGCGGTCAGCGCCACGCGCGCGCGTGCCCTGCGGGCCGTCCTCCGGGAACATCCGGAGACACTGTTGATCGAGGACGACCACGGCCACGGCATCGTGGACCTGGCCCCGCACCCGCTTGCCGGCGCCACCCGGCACTGGGCCTTTCTGCGCTCGGTCGCCAAGGCGTACGGCCCCGACCTGCGGCTCGCCGTGCTCACCGGGGACGAGACCACGGTCGACCGGGTGCACGGCCGGCAGCGCCTCGGGCCCGGGTGGGTGAGCCGCCTGCTCCAGCGCGCCGTGGTACGGCTGTGGTCGGACGGAGCCCTCGATCCGAGCGCGGTGGCCGCGTCCTACCGGCGGCGGCGCGACCTGCTGACCGGCGCGCTGGCCGACCGCGGCATCGCGGCCCACGGACGCAGCGGGATGAACGTATGGGTGCCGGTGCCGGACGAGACCGGCGTCGTCGCGAGCCTGCTGCACGCCGGCTGGGCCGTGGCCCCCGGCGCCCGCTACCGGCTCGCCGCCCCGCCCGGCATCCGGATCACCGTCTCCACTCTGCGGGACGAGGAGGCCGAGTGGCTCGCGGAGGCGGTGGCGACGGCCCTGCGTCCGGCGCCCGCGCGGAGTTACGTCTAGTGCTGTGACCGAAAGGTTCACCGGCTCGCGGCGCCCGGCACGGCACTTCCGCGTTGTCGCGTCACCCGAGTACATCCAGTACGCGGGTGATGCTCCGCCTTGCGATGCTCCCCCACTGCCCGAAGGGCGTGGGAGGTGCCCCCGGCACCGGACGCCGCGCGTTTCCCGGCACACCTTTCCGGCCACAGCACCGGGGCGGACCCGAGGGGGCCTACGCCGTCGTGGCCGGCTCCGGGCGGGACGGCGGCTCGGGCGTCCTCGAAGCGGAGGCGGGCTCCTGGTCCGGCCGGGGCGTGCCGGGTCCGGCGGACGTGACGCGGCTCTTCGGGCGAGCCTGGGTCAGCGCCGCGCCCGCCAGGACGATCACCGCGCCGACCGGGGTCGACCAGGTGAGGGTCTCGCCCAGCACGGCGACACCGGCCGCGGTGGCGATCACCGGGACGAAGTACGTGACCATCTGGGCCGTGGTCGGGCCGACCTCGGCGACCAGGCCGTACTGGACGAGCATCGCGAAGCCGGTGCCCAGCGCGCCCAGGGCGGCGATCGCGAGCAGCGGCACCACAGGCAGATGGTCCGGGACGCTGGTGAACAGTGGTGTGATGACGGCAAGTTGAATCGTGGCCAGCAGCAACTGACCGCCGGTCAGCGACAGGTGGGACTCGCTGGAACCCGCCAGGGTGCGCCGTACGTAGATCCAGCCGACCGGGTAGCTCAGCGAGGCCAGCAGCGCCATCGCCGTGCCGCCGGCGTCCAGCCCGTGGAAGCCCTGCCAGGCGCCGAGCACCGTCAGCACACCGAGGAAGCCCAGCCCGAGGCCCGCGACCCGGAGCCGGGTCGGGCGGTCCTCGGAGAGGGCGACGAGGGACAGGACCATGCCCCACAGCGGCGAGGTCGCGTTGCAGATCCCCGCGAGGGTGGAGGGGATCGTCAGCTCCGAGTACGCGAAGAGCGAGAACGGCAGCGCGTTGAGGAAGAACGCCGCGACCGCCAGGTGCCCCCAGGTCCGCGCACCGCGCGGCAGCCGCTCCCGCTTCACCGCCATCGCCACCGCGAGCACCGCCGTGCCGAACACCAGCCGCCCGAGCGTCACCTGGAACGGGGCGAAGCCGTCCGTGCCCACCTTCATGAACAGGAAGCTGAAGCCCCAGACCAGCGACAGGAAGGCGAAACGGATCCGCCAGTGCACGGGACGGCGGGCCGGTCGGGCCGGGCCGGACGGGGACTGCGGGGAGGCGGGCGAGGTGCTGCTCATGGTCGTACGATGCACGCCCACAACCTCGTAGCACAATCGAGAATTCGCGTGCGATATCTCGTAGCATCGCTTACATGTTGAATCTGGAGCGCCTGCGCACGCTGGACGCCCTCGCGCGGCACGGCTCGGTCAGCGGCGCCGCGGAGGGTCTGCACGTGACGACGTCCGCCGTCTCCCAGCAGATGGCCAAGCTGGAGCGGGAGGTGGGCCAGCAGCTCCTCGCCAAGAACGGCCGGGGAGTGCGGCTCACGGACGCCGGACGGCTGCTCGCCGAGCACGCGACGCGCATCCTGTCCCAGGTCGAGCTCGCCCAGGCCGATCTGGAGGCGCAGCGCGGGCAGGTGGTGGGCGAGCTGCGGCTCGGCGCGTTCCCCACCGCCGCGCGCGGGCTGTTCCCGGCCGCCCTGTGCCATCTGCGCGACCGGCATCCGGGCCTTCGGGTCCACACCGCGGAGATGGAGCCGGCCGCGGCCGTGCGCGCCGTGCTGCGCGGCGACGTGGACCTGTCCGTCGTCCTCGACTGGTACAACAAGCCGCTGCCCGTGCCGGACGGGCTCAGCCGGGCCGCGATCCTCGACGACCCCGCCGACGTGGCGGTGCCCGCCGCGCATCCCCACGCCGACCGCACCGAGGCCGACCTGGAGGACTTCGCGGACGACGACTGGGTCACCTGGGGCGAGGCCCAGTTCTGCGACGAGTGGCTGCTGGACACCCTGCGCTCCAAGGGCGTCGAACCGCGCATCGCCCACCGTGCGGAGGAGCACGCCACCCAGCTCGCCCTGGTCGCCGCAGGCCTCGGTGTGTGCGTGGCTCCCCGGCTCGGGCGCGGGCCGCTGCCCGCCGGGGTGCGGACCGTTCCGGTGCGCCAGGTGGTCCGGCGGCACGTCTACGCCGTCTGGCGCGCCGACGCCGACCGCCGGCCCTCCATCCGCGCGGCCGTCGACGCCCTGCGGACGGTGGGCGCGCGGATCGTCTGAGCCGCCGCCGGCGCGCCTACACCGAGCCCAGCTTGCGGAAGTCCCAGGAGACGATCTTCTCCGGGGTCAGCCGCAGCCACGCGTGCCGGCCGTCGTGCGGCATCTCCTCCAGGCCGAAGTTCTTGCGGGCGAACAGCGTCTCGGGCAGGTCGAGTTCGGCGCACAGCTCGCCGGTGCGCGGTGTCTCGCCCACGAACTCCGCCGTGCCGGACAGCTCCGCGCCCCGCAGTTGTTCGTACTCCTCGCCCGTGTCGACGACCACGGCCACCCGCGGGTCGCGGCGCAGATCGGCCCAGCGCCTGCTGTGCACCACGGAGTAGAGCCACAGCGAGGTGCCGTCCCAGACGAACCACAGGGCGCTCACGTGCGGAGCGCCGCCGGGCGACACGGTGGCGACCCGGCAGGTGCGCTGAGTGGTCAGGAACTCGTCCAGCTCGCCCGGCGTCATCATGATCTTCCGGCCCCGGCGCTGGGTGACGGTCATGCGGCCCTCTCTCTTCTCTTCCATGCGCGGGGGCACCTTCCGACGGCCCCCGCCACGACCCGCCCCACCCTCCGCGGGTGTCAGGCGAGCCTGATCTCCCCGTCCGCGACCGAGATGTCCTTGGCGGGCAGCGGCTTCAGGGCCGGACCCTTCTTGACGCTGCCGTCGGCGGCGGAGAACTCGCTCTGGTGGCACGGGCAGACGATCACGCCGTCGGCTATCCGGTTCACCGCGCAGCCCTGGTGGGTGCAGGTGGAGGAGAAGGCCTTGAACTCGCCCTTCGCCGGCTGCGTGACGACCACGCCCTGAGTTCCGAAGACCTTGCCGCCGCCCTCGGGGATGTCGGAGGTCTTCGCGAGCACGATGCCGCCGGAGCCCGCCGCGGCACCGTCACCGCCCGAACCGCCGGTCGCCCCGGAGCCGTTCTGGGTGGTGGAGGCGCCGGAGCCGGAGTCGTCCTCCGATCCGCACGCGGTCAGCGCGGCGGCGAGCCCCGCCGCGCCCACCGCCGCCACCATCGTGCGGCGGGCCGGTGCCCCCTGGGGGTGAAGCGATTCGCTGGTCATGCCGACGTCCCCTTTCGGTACAGGTTTCACGCTGGTTCCGCGCGGGTTCCACGCAGGGCTTCCTGGTCCGTCCAGGGGTACGGGCGGCGGGCATACGGTGTTCAGATCGGGTCCGGACCCCGGCCGGCGGGCGAATCGGCCGGCCGTGGGACGCCCGGTACCGCACCGGTAAAGTGGGGCGGTGCTCAAGGAAGTCATCGCGACCCGCTACATCACTCCGCTGCGCGAGGGCGGCTCGCTGCCGGGGCTCGTCGAGGCCGACGACTTCAGGACGTACGTCCTGAAGTTCACCGGCGCCGGGCAGGGCCGCAAGACGCTCGTCGCCGAGGTGGTCTGCGGAGAACTCGCCCGCCGGCTGGGACTGCGGGTGCCCGGGCTGGTCACGGTCGACCTCGACCCGGTGCTGGGACTCGGTGAACCCGACGAGCAGGTGCAGGAACTGCTCAGGTCCAGCGGTGGCACCAACCTCGGCATGGACTTCCTCTCCGGAGCGCTCGGTTTCGACCCGCTCGCCTTCCCGGTGGACGCCGAGGAGGCGGGCCGGATCGTCTGGTTCGACGCGCTGGTGAACAACGTCGACCGCTCCTGGCGCAACCCCAACCTGCTCAGATGGCGCGGCGAGCTGTGGCTCATCGACCACGGCGCCACGATGATCTGGCACCACAACTGGCCCGGCGCGCAGGCCTCGGCAGGGCGGCCGTACGACGCCTCGGACCACGCCCTCGCGCCGTTCGGTCCGGACGTCGCCGCCGCCGCGCGACGGCTGGCGCCCCTGGTCACCGAGGACCTGCTCGCCGAGGTGGCCGCCGAGATCCCCGACGCCTGGCTGACCGGCGAGCCCGGTTTCGACACACCCGACGAACTGCGACGGGCCTACGCACGACCGCTGCTCGCACGGGCCGCCGTGATCCACGAGCGCATCCACGGCATCGAGGAGGCCCGGTGAGCGAGCGTCACCTCGCAGGAGGCGGCCGGGCGGGCGACCGCCACATCGTCCGGGCCGGCCGGACGGACGACCGCGAGGTCTTCGAGTACGCCCTGCTGCGCGTCGTCCCGCGCGTGGAGCGCGGCGAGTGCATCAACGCGGGCGTGCTCGTGTACAGCCGCGCGCGGGCGTACGTCGGCGCGCGCACCCACCTGGACGAGTCCAGGCTGCTCGCCCTGGACCCGGACGCGGACGTTGCGGGCGTCCGCGCCGCGCTCGCCGCGATGGAGAGCGTGTGCGCCGGGGGGACGGCCGCCGGGCAGGCCGCGGGGGACGACGCCGGGCGGCGCTTCCGCTGGCTGGTCGCGCCCCGCTCCACCGTCGTCCAGCCCGGTCCGGTGCACACCGGACTGACCACCGACCCGGCCGCGGAGGCGGAGCGGTTGCTGGACCTCCTGGTGAGGTAATGGATCACATGCGCCCGGTGCGCCGTTGACACCGGGTGCCACGGCTTCTAGCGTCGCATCCACCAAAGGTACTAAGCGGTCGCTCACCGTAGATCAGGTTCTCTCAAGGGCGAGGAGAAACAGCAATGTCCACCACTGAGCAGCGGGTCGCCGTCGTCACCGGTGCCGCGCGCGGCATCGGCGCCGCCACCGCCGTACGACTGGCCGCCGAGGGGCGCGCGGTCGCCGTGATCGACCTCGACGAGTCCGCCTGCAAGGACACCGTGGAGAAGATCACCGCGGCCGGCGGCAAGGCCATCGCGGTCGGCGCCGACGTCTCGGACGAGGCACAGGTCGAGGCGGCGGTCGCGCGGGTCGTCGAGGAACTCGGCGCGCCCACCATCCTGGTCAACAACGCGGGGGTGCTCCGCGACAACCTGCTGTTCAAGATGAGCGTCACGGACTGGGACACCGTCATGAACGTCCACCTGCGCGGCTCCTTCCTGATGAGCCGTGCCTGCCAGAAGCACATGGTGGACGCCGGCTTCGGACGGATCGTCAACCTCTCCTCGTCCTCGGCGCTCGGCAACCGCGGCCAGGCCAACTACTCGGCCGCCAAGGCCGGTCTGCAGGGCTTCACCAAGACCCTCGCCAAGGAACTCGGCAAGTTCGGCATCACCGCCAACTCCGTCGCCCCGGGCTTCATCGCCACCGAGATGACCAAGGCCACCGCGGAACGCGTCGGCATGGGCTTCGAGGACTTCAAGGCCGTGGCCGCCACCCAGATCCCGGTGCAGCGGGTCGGCGAACCCGAGGACATCGCCAACGCCATCGCCTTCTTCACCGGTGACGCGGCCGGCTTCGTCTCCGGCCAGGTGCTGTACGTCGCCGGCGGGCCGCTCGACTAGGGATCACGGACATGACTGAACTTTCCGGCAAGGTCGCCCTCGTCACCGGAGCGAGCCGCGGCATCGGATACGGCATCGCCGAGGCGCTGGTCGCCCGGGGCGACCGGGTGTGCATCACCGGCCGCAATGAGGAGGCCCTGAAGGAGGCCGTGGAGAAGCTCGGCTCCGACCGGGTCGTCGCTGTCGCGGGCAAGGCCCACGACGAGGCCCACCGGGCCGAGGCCGTCGAGCGCGTCATGGAGGCGTTCGGCCGCGTGGACTTCCTGATCAACAACGCCGGCACCAACCCGGTGTTCGGACCGATCGCCGACCTCGACCTGAACGTGGCGCGCAAGGTCTTCGAGACCAACGTCGTCTCCGCGCTCGGCTTCGCCCAGCGCACCTGGCACGCCTGGCAGAAGGACAACGGCGGCGCGATCGTGAACATCGCCTCGGTCGCGGGCCTGTCGGCCTCGCCGTTCGTCGGCGCCTACGGCGTCAGCAAGGCGGCGATGATCAACCTGACACAGCAGCTGGCGCACGAGTTCGCACCGCGGGTGCGGGTCAACGCGATCGCGCCCGCCGTGGTGAAGACCAAGTTCGCCAAGGCGCTGTACGAGGGCCGGGAGGAGGAGGCGGCCGCCTCCTACCCGCTGGGCCGGCTCGGCGTGCCCTCCGACATCGGCGGCGCGGCGGCGTTCCTCACCTCCGCGCAGTCCGACTGGGTCACCGGACAGACGCTCGTCGTCGACGGCGGCATATTCCTCAACGCCGGGGTGGGCTGACGCGCCGACGGATCCCGGGCGCCGATACCGTCTCTTCGTTCCTTCGTCGACATACGGGTTCGTCGACGTTCTGTTGGCGGAATCGGCGCCCGTGCCGAAGGACCCCACGCGCTCGCCGGGATGACAACGTCGTCATGTTCCGAACTGATCAAGAGCCCCCTCCGAAGCAGGTTCAACGGGCGGGGCTCTGCGGTATGGTCTGCCGACCCCTTGGTATGGCAGATCGAGGAGCGTGCGCGTGTTCAACCGGAACCGATGCCTGCGGCCGGCGGTGGCGACCGCGGCCCTATCCCTGGTGGCCGGCTGCGGCGTCTTTTCCAACGGCGACTCGGATGGCAAGGGACCGATCTTCGTCGGGACCACGAGCGCCCCCAGCACCCTGGACCCGGCTGCTTCCTGGGACGGTTCCTGGGAGCTCTACCGGAACATCTACCAGACCCTGCTGGCCTACCCGAACGGCGCGACCACGCCCCAGCCGGACGCCGCGGAGAGCTGCAAGTTCACCGACAACAGCTACCAGACCTACCGCTGCGAGCTGCGCCCTGACATGAAGTTCGCCGACGGGGACGTGCTGGACGCGCGTGCCGTCAAGTACTCGATCGACCGGATCAGGACCATCAACGTGGCCGGCGGCCCGGCGGGGCTGCTCGGCAGCCTGGACCAGGTGCAGGTGGCAGGTGACCGGGTCGTGGTCTTCAAGCTGAACAAGCCCGACGCCACCTTCCCGTTCGTGCTCGCCACGCCGGCCATGTCGATCGTGGACCCCGACGACTACCCCGAGCGCTCGCTGCGCAAGGACAACAAGGTCGTCGGGTCCGGACCGTACTCCCTGAAGACGTACGAGGAGGGGAAGAAGGCGGAGCTGGTCAGGAACGACCACTACAAGGGGTTCGCCGACAGGAAGAACGACGCGGTGACCATACGCTACTTCCAGGACTCCGTCGCCATGGTCAAGGCGCTGCGGGACAAGCAGATCGACGTCACCTACCGAGGTCTGGGCGCCGACGACATCATCTCCCTCCAGCGCAGGGACACCAAGGGCCTCCA
Source organism: Streptomyces sp. 6-11-2 (assembly GCF_006540305.1). Lineage (GTDB taxonomy): Bacteria > Actinomycetota > Actinomycetes > Streptomycetales > Streptomycetaceae > Streptomyces. The sequence continues at coordinate 6,106,352 of NZ_BJOR01000001.1, forward strand.
GCTCGTCGAGGGCGCCGGCACGGACATCAGCTACCTGGTGTTCAACCCGAAGGACCCGTGGTCCGCCAAGCCGGCCGTGCGCAAGGCCGTCGCGCAGGTCGTCGACCGCGCCGCCATCGCGCACCACGTCTACGAGGACACGGTCGACCCGCTGTACTCCATGGTCCCCAAGGGCCTCACCGGCCACACCACAGGGTTCTTCGACGAGTTCGGCGACCCCAGCGTCGCCAAGGCCCGCAAGATCCTCACCGGCGCGGGCATCACCGAGAAGGTGCCGCTCACCTTCTGGTACACCACCGACCGCTACGGCTCGGAGACGGCGAAGGAGTTCGAGGAGCTCAAGCGGCAGCTCGACGACTCCGGCCTGTTCACGATCACCCTGAAGAGCAGGCCCTGGAAGACGTACGTCGTGGGCTACCAGAAGGGCGAGTACCCGGTCTTCGGGCGTGGCTGGTTCCCGGACTTCCCCGACGCCGACAACTTCATCGCCCCCTTCGTGGGCGAGCAGAACGCGCTCGGCACGCCCTATCCGGAGCCGCAGATCACCAAGGTGCTGCTGCCCGAGTCGCGCCGCGAGGCCGACCGCGCGAACGTGGTCACGCAGTTCGAGCGGGCGCAGCAGATCCTGGTGGACGACGCGCGGCTGCTGCCGCTGTGGCAGGGCAAGGTGTACGTGGGCGCCAGCGACGACATCTCCGGCGGTGAGCGGGCGCTCGACCCGTCGACGATCATGATGATGTGGGAGCTGTCCCGGAAGACCAGCTGGTAGGCGGGGCGTACTTCGGGGCGTGAGTCCGTTGTCAGTGGTCGCCTGTAGGTTCTGAGACCGGGAAGTGACCGCACATCGTGAGGACGTTGACGTGACCGACACCGCCATGCTGCCCGAGTCCTGGCGCGGGGTTCTGGGCGACGAACTGCAGCAGCCCTACTTCAAGGAGCTGACCGAGTTCGTCGAGGAGGAGCGGGCGAAGGGCCCCGTCCATCCGCCGCGTGAGGAGGTCTTCGCCGCGCTGGACGCCACGCCGTACGACAAGGTGAAGGTCCTGATTCTCGGTCAGGACCCCTACCACGGCGAGGGTCAGGGCCACGGCCTGTGCTTCTCGGTCCGCCCCGGGGTGAAGGTCCCGCCGTCGCTGCGCAACATCTACAAGGAGATGCACGAGGAGCTGGGCACGCCGGTGCCGGACAACGGCTACCTGATGCCGTGGGCCCGGCAGGGCGTGCTCCTGCTGAACGCGGTGCTCACGGTGCGCGGTGGCGAGGCCAACTCCCACAAGGGACGCGGCTGGGAGCGGTTCACCGACGCGGTGATCCGCTCGGTGGCCGGCCGGCCCGACCCCGCGGTCTTCGTCCTGTGGGGCAACTACGCGCAGAAGAAGCTCCCGCTGATCGACGAGACCCGGCACGTGGTGATCAAGGGCGCGCACCCGTCGCCGCTGTCGGCGAAGAAGTTCTTCGGCTCCCGTCCGTTCACGCAGATCAACGAGGCGGTGGCGCGGCAGGGGCACGAGCCGATCGACTGGCGGATCCCGAACCTGGGGTGACGTGGGCGCGGGGGCGCCCGATCGGCGGTTGTCGCGGTTAGCGTCGTAGGCGTCGGTCGGGACGGGCCTGGAGGCGTGCGGTGGTGGAGCGACAGGAGCAGGCGTCGTCGGACGCCTTGCTGACGCGGATCGGGCAGAGTGTCCTGCTGCATCACGCCGGGGACCGCGAGGAGGCCCGGGGCCGCTTCCTGGCCCTGTGGGCGGAGATCGGCGAGGACGGCGATCCCCTGCACCGCTGCACGCTGGCCCACTACATGGCCGACACCCAGGACGACCCCGCGGACGAGCTGGCCTGGGATCTCAGGGCGCTCTCGGCGGCCGAGGAGCTGACGGGGGACCGGCTCGCCGGGCGCGAGGGCGCGCCCGCGGCCCGCGCCCTGTACCCGTCCCTGCATCTCAACCTGGCCGCCGACTACGCGAAACTCGACCACCGCGCGGCCGCCCGGGACCACCTCCACCACGCCCGCACCGCGGCGGGCGCCCTCGGCCCCGACCACTACGGCGACGGCGTCCGCTCGGCCATCCAGCGCCTCGCGCTGCGGCTGGGGGAGGGCGGGCCCGGCCCGGAGCCGGGCGGCCCGCCGCGGCAGCGGTCGTAGGACGCACCCCCGGGCCGCCGAGGCCGGGGAGGCGGGCGCGGCGCACAACCGCCCGGACGCCGCCGCACCGGGGACGCTGTGTGTGGTGCTGCGGAGCTGCGCTCGCCGCCGATCGACGGGAGGCGGGCGTCTTACCGGGCGTACGTCCGCCGGTGTGTGGTTTCTTCCGGGCTGCTGTGGGGCCTGCGCCGTGCCCGCCGTGAGGCGGTGGTTCACTGTCCGCCTGTCCGCGTGGTGCTGTGCCGGGGCCCGTGTGTGGTGCTGCGGGGTTGCGCTCGCCGACGATTGATGGGGGGCGGGTGCCTTACCGGGCGGGCGTACGTCCGCCCGCGCGTGGTCGCTGCCGGGCCTGCGCCGTGTCCATGGTGCAGGCCCGTTGCGTCTCAGTGGTTGTACGTCTGGCGGCAGATCCTGGTCTCCGGGCTGTCCGGTTTCCAGCCGCCGTACTGCCTGCCGAGGGCGCAGAGGTCCGCGTTCGGTGGCAGGGCGTGCTTGGGGCCGGGGGGCTGTGCGCGCGGTGGGGGCGCGGGCCGTGGGTGCCGGGGCGCCGCGTGTGCCGGGGCCGGGCTGGGGGAGTGCGCCGGTGCCGGCGGCTGCCGCTTCCCGGGCGGGGCTCCCGCGGACGGCGCCTGGGCCGGTTCGACCGGGGTGGCGGAGTGGCGCGGGTCGCCGATGTGCTCCAGGGCTTCGCGGGCGGGGGCCTGCACGGCCGGGTGCCCGGCGCTGCCGTCCGGGCGCGCGACCGATAGAGGGGTGGTGGTGGCCGCCGCCGGGCCGGGCGCGGGCGGCCGCTCGACCGTGACACAGCCGGAGAGGGCCGAGACGGCCGCGGAGACCAGGAGCGTTGCGGTGGTCGTCGTACGATGCACCCGTGCAACTCTGCTGGGTGCGGGCCGTGATCGGACCGCGGCCGGGCGGAGGATGCCACGGACGGGTGATCCTGGGCCCCGTAAGGGGTGTCTCACCGCGCCCGCCGCTGACGCCGGGTGACGGATGCCGGCTTCAGTCTCCCGTCGTTCCGTCGATCCGCTCGCGGAGCAGGTCGGCGTGCCCGTTGTGCCGGGCGTACTCCTCGATCATGTGGGTGTAGATCCACCGCAGGCTGAACGGTTCGTCGGTGCGGTTGCTCTTGCGCTGCGACAGCTCGTCCAGGCCGAGGCCCGCGGCGTTGCGGCGGGCGGTCTCGATCTCGGACTGCCAGGTGGCGTACGCCTCCGCCCAGGTGTCCGCCTCGGTGACGTGGAAGTCGCCGTCCGGGTCCTGCTCGTCGCAGTAGATCGGTCCGGGGTCGTCCATCAGGAGCATGTTGCGGAACCAGTGCCTCTCCACCTCGGCCATGTGCCGCACCAGACCCATCAGGGTCAGTTCGGACGGCTCCGCGGACGCGGTCCGCAACTGCTCGTCGGTCAGGCCCTCGCACTTCTGCGCCAGCGTCTGCCGGTGGTACTCCAACCAGCCTTCCAGCATGGCGCGTTCGGAGGCGTTCTGGGCGGGCTCTTGTCGTCGCTCGGTCGTCATGCCCCGATCCTGGCCCACACCCGGCCCGTCACACCAAGGGTTTTCCGGCGCCGAACATCCCCTCCAGCAGCTCCCGCAATCCCGCCCGCAACTCCTCCAGTTCCGGCACCCGGGCATGGAACGATCCCGCCACGCAGGAGTACATGAGCCCGTCCGCCCAGGCGACCAGCGACAGCACGTGCCGCTCCGGGGTGGTCGAGCCCATCGCCGTGACCAGCGTGCCGAGTTGGTCACGGAAGCGCGCGCCCGCCGCGTCGAAGTAGGACCGCAGTTCCGGGCGGCGGGTGGCCTCCAGGGCCAGCTCGTAGCGGGCGAGCGTCAGGGCCCGGTTGCGGGTCAGCGCGCGGTGGGTGGCCAGCGCCAGTCCTTCCACCAGCGAGTCGAGACCCCCGGTTCGCGGGTCCGGCATCTCGTGCAGCGCCAGCACCCGCGCCTCCCGCTCGGCCAGCCGCCGCACCGCCAGTTCCAGCAGGGCCTGCCGGGTGCGGGCGAGGTTCGACGTCGAGCCCTGCGGCAATCCGGCCTTCTCGTCGACCGCCCGGTGCGTCAGACCGCGCATCCCGCGCTCGGCGAGCAGGGCGAGCGCGGTGTCGGCGACGAGATCGGCGCGCTGAGCGCTCTCGGGACGTGCGGACATGGAGATCAACCTACCCGGCGACTACACCCGTAGTGCAGCGCACTACATCCGTAGTATCGTCGAGTCGCCGGTTCACTACAGATGTAGTCTCACTGTGCAGGAGGAGCCATGCCCCAGCAGCCACGCGCCGTCGTCATCGGCGGCGGCATCGCAGGACTCACCGCGGCCGCGGCCCTGCACCTCGGCGGCCGGCAGGTCACGGTGCTGGAGCGGGCCCCCTCCCTGGAGCCCGTCGGCGCCGCCATCTCGCTCGCCCCGAACGCCCTGCGCGCCCTGGACGTCCTCGGCATCGGCGACCGGATCCGCGATCTCGCCGCCTGGCAGGGCGAGGGCGGGCTGCGCGGCCCGTCCGGCCGCTGGATCACCAGGACGGACGCCGCCGCGGCGGCCGAGCGGTTCGGCGGCCCTCTCGTCCTGCTGCACCGCGCCACCCTGATCGAGAGCCTGGCCGCCCTCCTCCCGCCCGGCACCGTCCGCACGGCCGCCGACGCGCGCCTCGCCGACCCCGGGGACGACCACCGCCCGGCCCGCGTGAGCACCCCCGACGGTGAACTGGAGGCCGACCTGGTGGTGGCCGCCGACGGTGTGCACTCCGTTGTGCGCCGCACGCTGTTCCCGGCCCATCCCGGGGCCGTCTACGCCGGATTCACCACCTGGCGGCTCGTGATCCCCGTACCCGGCGCCGAGTTCGCCTCCCACGAGACCTGGGGCAGGGGACGCCTGTGGGGCACGCACCCGCTCAAGGACGGCAGGGTCTACGCGTACGCCGCCGCCGTCACGCCTCCCGGCCGGCGCGCGGCCGACGACGAGAAGGCCGAACTCCTGCGCCGCTTCGGTCACTGGCACGACCCGATTCCCGCCGTCATCGCCGCCGCCCGTCCCGAGGACGTGCTGCGCCACGACGTCCACCACATCGCCCAGCCGCTGCCCGCCCACCACCGAGGCCGGACCGTGCTCATCGGCGACGCCGCCCACGCCATGCCGCCGAACCTCGGGCAGGGCGGCAACCAGGCCATCGAGGACGCCGTCGTCCTCGCCCACCACGCCGACGACCTCGCCGCCCACACCGCGGCCCGGCTGCCCCGCACGACCATGATCGCCCGCCGGGCCGTCAGGGCCGCGCGGCTCGACATGATGCGCAACCGCGCCGGGATCGTCCTGCGCGACCACGCGATCGCCGCGCTGTCCAGGGTCGGCCCGGACCTGCTCCTGCGCGGATTCGACGGCATCGCCGACTGGCGTCCCCCGCAGCCCCCGTATGCTGCCGTGCAGTCAGGCACGGCAGAGCGGTGAAGGAGCCCAGGTGAAGGTCGGCTGCATCGGACTCGGCGACATCGCGCAGAAGGCTTACCTGCCGGTGCTCGGCACCCAACCCGGAGTCGACCTGCACCTGCAGACCCGGACGCCCGGGACGCTCCAGCGGGTCGCCGACAGCCTGCACCTGCCCGCGGAGCGGCGCCACGCCGACCTGGACTCCCTGCTCTCCCAGGACCTGGACGCCGCCTTCGTGCACGCCCCCACCGCCGTCCACCCGCAGATCGTCACCCGGCTCCTGGAGGCGGGCGTGCCGACGTACGTCGACAAGCCGCTCGCCTATGAACTCGCCGACTCCGCGCGGCTGGTCGGGCTCGCCGAGGAGCAGAACGTCTCGCTCATGGTCGGCTTCAACCGGCGCCACGCACCCGGCTACGTGCAGTGCGCCGACCACCCCCGCGAGCTGATCCTGATGCAGAAGAACCGCATCGGACTGCCCGAGGTACCGCGCACGATGATCCTCGACGACTTCATCCACGTCGTGGACACCCTGCGGTTCCTGGTGCCGGGCGAGGTCGACGACGTCACCGTACGCGCGCGCGTGCGTGACGGCCTGCTGCACCACGTCGTGCTGCAACTCGCCGGGGACGGATTCACCGCGCTCGGCGTGATGAACCGGCTCAGCGGTTCGACGGAGGAGGTCCTCGAGGTCTCCGGGCAGGACACCAAGCGGCAGGTCGTCAACCTCGCCGAGACCGTCGACCACAAGGGGCAGCCGACCGTGCGCCGGCGCGGCGACTGGGTGCCCGTCGCCCGGCAGCGAGGCATCGAGCAGGCCGTGCTGTCCTTCCTCGACGCCGTACGCGCCGGGAAGGTGCTCAGCGCCCGTGACGCGCTGGAGACCCACGAACTGTGCGAACGGGTGGTACGGGCGGTTCTGGAGCGCTCCGGCGCCGCCTGAACGCCCGCAGTCCCTCCGCCGCGCCCAGCACGGCCAGCACCAGCAGGGCGCCGTGCGCGGGCCAGTCGCCGAAGCGGACGTACAGGGTGACGCCGTGCGCGGTCGGTACGTCGTACACGCGCGCGGTGCTCGTGTCCGTGCCCAGCCAGGAGCCGACGCGCTGCCCGCGCGGGCCGTACACGGCGGACACGCCCGTCAGCGTGGCGTGCACCATCGGCCGCCCGGTCTCGGCGGCACGCAGCGCGGCCAGCGAGGCGTGCTGCTCGGGGGCCCAGCTCTGCTGGAAGGTCGACGTCGAGGACTGCGCGAGCAGTACCCGCGCGCCGTCCCGCGCGAGATGCCGGCTCATGTCGGGGAACGCCGTCTCGAAGCAGATCATCGGGCCGACGCGCAGGCCGTGGCCGGCGTCCATCACCACCTGCTCGGTGCCGCGCCTGCGGTCCTCACCCGCGGCCCGGCCGACGGAGGTCGCCCAGCCGAGCACCGAGCGGGCCGGGATGTACTCGCCGAACGGGACGAGCCGCATCTTGTCGTAGCGCTCGCCGGTCGGGCCGTTCGGGCCGACGAGGACCGAGCTCTTGTATATGCCGGGCTGGTCGGAGCGCCGGGCGTCCACGTTGACCAGCACGTCGGCGCCGGTCGCGCGGGACAGCGCCGCGATCCGCCGCGCCAGGTCCGGCCGGTGGCTCAGGTCGAAGCCGACGCTGCTCTCGCCCCAGACGATGAGGTCGGGGTGCTGTCCCACCAGGCGACGGGTCAGCTGTTCCTCCAGGTCGAACCGCCGCTGCCCGCTCTCGGTGCCGGCCACGACACCCGGCTGCACGACGGCGATCCGGACGTGGCCGTCGACGCCGGGGCGCGGCGCCCACATCCACACCGCGGAGGTCGCCGCGGCCGTGGCCACCAGCCCGGCCACCGCGGGCACCCGGGCCGCGCGGACCGCGACGAGCAGCGCGACGGCGACATTGACGGCCACCACCAGGAAACTCAGCAGCCACACCCCGCCCACGGAGGCCAGCCGCAGCGCCGGGGCCACCTGCCACTGGCTGGAGCCCAGCATGCCCCACGGTCCGCCCAGCCCCTGCCAGGACCGGACGAGCTCGATCGCCAGCCACGCCGACGGCAGCACGACCAGCGCGGCCGCCGCCCGCCCCGGCGAGGGCGTCCCCGCCAGGAACCGCCGTACCAGCCGGCCCCAGGGCGCCCACAGCACGCCCATGAGCGCGGCGAGCACGACGGTGAACACGTGCAGGTTCGGCAGCAGCCAGTGGAAGACGGCCAGCATGAACCCCAGCCCGCCGGACCAGCCGTCGTACGCCGCCCGCCTCCCGGTCGGAGCGGAACGGACCAGCAGGATCCACGGGACCAGGGCGACGTAGGCGAACCACCACAGCGACGGGGCGGGAAACGCCAACACGAACAGGGCACCCGCGAGCGCGGCGAGCACCGAACGCCGCCACGGGGAGGTGAGCCACCGGCCGAACATCTTCATACGGTGCCCTCCTACCCCCGCGGATGGCTCCAGTGTGCGCGCCCCGGAAGATCCCGCCCAGTGGGCCTTGGAGGCGCCCGGAATTCCTGTCTCCGCGCGCGAGCGCCGGGGTCCTAGGATGATCACATGGGGTGTGGTCGCTCGGTGCTGCGGAGGTCAGAATGAAACGTCTCGTCACAGTCGTCACCGGCGGTGGCCGGGGCATCGGGGCCGCGATCTGCCGACGGCTGGCGGCCGACGGGCACGACGTGGTCGTGGGGTACGTCGACGACACCGCGGCCGCCGAGGCGGTGGCCGACGAGGTGCTCGAGGCCGGGGCGCGCGGGGTGACCGTGCGGATGGACACCTCGGTGGAGGCGGACGTCGAACGGCTCTTCGCCGTGGCGGAGGAACGGCTCGGGCCCATCACGGGACTGGTGAACAACGCCGGGGTGAGCGGACCGCTGGGCCGGCTCGCCGACACCGACACCGCCGATCTGCGTCGCGTCGTGGACGTCAACCTGCTGGGCACCCTGCTGTGTTCGCGCCGTGCGGCCCAGCTGATGGCGCCCCGGAAGAACGGCGTGATCGTGAACGTGTCGTCCGCGGCCGCCACACTCGGCAGCCCCGGGGAGTTCGTCCACTACGCCGCGACGAAGGCCGCCGTGGACGCCCTCACCCTGGGCCTGGCCAAGGAACTCGGTCCGGACGGCATCCGCGTCAACGCGGTCGCGCCGGGCATGATCGACACGGGGATGCACGCGGCGATGGGCGACCCGGACCGGGCGCGGCGGGCGGCCGGAAACATCCCGCTGGGCCGGGCCGGCCGGGCGGAGGAGATCGCCGCGGCCGTCGCATGGCTGATGTCACCGGACGCCTCCTACACGACGGGAGCGGTGCTGCGGGTGTCGGGCGGACGCTGAGCGTGAACCGGGTCGCCCGAACGGGCCGGCCCGGGCCGGAGCGGCGACCGCCCGTGGACCGGGGACGTCAGGCGGCCGCGATGAGCTCGTCCCTCATCGCGGCGGCCCACTCGACCACCAGCAGCTCGTACGCCTCGCGCTCCTGGGCCGACAGGGACCCGCCTGAGCGCAGCCACAGCGACCGGATCTGCTCGTTCAGCTCGGCGGCGGACCGCACGGAACCAGGGGCCACTGAATCGCGGAACATGGCCACAGCCTAGGGGCAAGGACTGACACTGCGCTACCGGACGGCTACAGCGGCCGTAGGGACTCGGTCACCCGCGACCGTCCCGGCCGCCGTACCGACCGGGACGTCGCGTACGCGTACGCGTGCGGTGCCGTCAGTGGTTCCGCAGGTGGTGGCGCTTGCGCCAGGCGACCGCCGTGCCGAGCACGGCCGGTACCGCGATGCAGGCCATCGCCAGGAGAAAGGCCGGAGAGGTGGGTGCGGAGGCGCGGGCGCCGGCGACGGCGTAGGCGGCGGTGTTGGGGATCGAGCCGAGGGCCGTGGCGAGGAGGAACGCCGTCCAGCCCATGCGGGAGACGGCGGCGCAGTAGTTGGCGGCCCAGAACGGGACTCCAGGGAAGAGCCGGGCCGCCATCATCGAACGGAAGCCGTGCCGGCTGAGCTGCCCGTCCGCCGCCTTCAGCAGCCGGCCGCGCAGCAGCGGGCGCAGCGCGTCCTGGCCCAGCACGCGGCCGAGGCCGAAGGCCGCCCCGGCGCCCAGCACCGTGCCGGCCAGCGCCGCCGCCAGTCCCAGCTGCGAGCCGAACAGCGCGCCCGCGGCCAGGTTCAGCAGCGGCCGCGGCACGAACGCCACCGTGCACAGGCCGTACGCCGCGGCGAACACCACCGCCGCGACGGCCCCGCCCAGCTGCGGTGGCCAGCCGTGTGCCAGCAGTCTCTGCGGCTCGAAGAGCAGCACGGACACTCCGGCCGCCGTGAGCAGGACGAGCAGGAGGGCGAGCCGCGCCCAGGGCGACAGCAGCACACGCGCCCAGCGGGCGGCTGGGCCGGCCGGCGGGGCGGACGGAACGACCGGGACCGGCGGGGCCGTGGGGACGGCGACGGCCGGCTCGGTGGCGGCGGCCCGGGGAGAGGCCGTGGCGGTGCCCCCAGAGCGGGTGGTGGCATCGAGCATTCGGTGACATTAGCGGACGGATGCGAGTGATCGCCGTCCGGCCCGGCTCACGAGTGCGTCCACGAGCAGCACCTCGACCTGGTGGTCGGGCTGTTCCCGGAGGTGCTGCGGACCGGCCGGGGCTGGGCGGGCGCCGCCGAGTGCGCGCCGTCGGCGCCTTGGCCAAGTCCCCAAGCCCCCGGCCCTCTTGTCCTGAGAACCGTTCGCCGCCCTAAAACCGTTCGACGGGCGGCCGGGTGTCGTGAATGATCGGTCCCATGTTCCGGCACGCCTTCGTCCTCGCAGCATCCGCGGTAGCGGATGCCCCGGAGGCTGCCGTCCTGATCCTCGTCGCCGCAGTCGACGGCGCCCGAAGCTGACCCTCCCCGGATCGTCCGGCGGACCCCTCAGGGGGAGGGTCGGCCATCCCGTGGGGTCCCGCAGCATCTACCAGGCTTCGAGGTACAGCCATGCCCAAGACGGCGTACGTACGCACCAAACCGCACTTGAACATCGGCACGATGGGTCATGTCGACCACGGCAAGACCACGTTGACCGCCGCCATCACGAAGGTGCTGGCCGAGCGCGGCTCCGGCACCTTCGTCCCGTTCGACCACATCGACCGGGCCCCGGAGGAGGCCGCGCGCGGCATCACCATCAACATCGCGCACGTCGAGTATGAGACCGACACCCGGCACTACGCGCACGTGGACATGCCGGGCCACGCCGACTACGTCAAGAACATGGTCACCGGGGCCGCGCAGCTCGACGGCGCGATCCTCGTCGTGTCCGCGCTCGACGGGATCATGCCGCAGACCGCCGAACACGTGCTGCTCGCCCGGCAGGTGGGCGTGAACCACATCGTCGTCGCCCTCAACAAGGCCGACGCCGGCGACGAGGAGCTCATCGACCTCGTCGAACTGGAGGTCCGCGACCTGCTCACCGAGCACGGCTTCGGCGGCGACGCGGTACCCGTCGTACGCGTCTCCGGGCTCCGCGCCCTGGAGGGCGACCCCCGCTGGACGGCGTCGATCGAGGCACTGCTCGACGCGGTGGACACCTACGTGCCGATGCCCGAGCGGTACCTGGACGCGCCGTTCCTGCTGCCGGTGGAGAACGTGCTCACCATCACCGGCCGCGGAACCGTGGTGACGGGCGCGGTCGAGCGCGGCACGGTCCGGGTCGGCGACCGGGTCGAGGTACCGGGTGCCGGCCTGGAGACGGTGGTCACCGGTCTGGAGACCTTCGGCAAGCCGATGGAGGAGGCACAGGCCGGGGACAACGTGGCACTGCTGCTGCGCGGGGTGCCGCGTGACGGGGTCCGCCGCGGCCACGTCGTCGCGGCGCCGGGCAGCGTGGTCCCGCGCCGGCGCTTCACCGCGCGGGTGTACGTGCTGTCGGCGCGCGAGGGCGGCCGTACGACACCGGTGTCCACCGGCTACCGGCCGCAGTTCTACATCCGCACGGCGGACGTGGTGGGCGACGTCGACCTCGGCGAGGCGGCCGTCGCGCGGCCCGGCGACACGGTCACGATGACGGTGGAGCTGGGGCGCGAGGTGCCCCTGGAGCCGGGGCTGGGGTTCGCCATCCGTGAGGGCGGCCGCACCGTCGGCGCGGGGACCGTGACCGCCCTCGTGTGAAGGGGACTGCGGAGGCCGGGGTCCGCCGGCCGGTGCTTGCCGGCCGGCGGTCCCCTCGCCGCCTCTCGCGTGACGGAGGCGTCCGGTGAGTGACGGGGCCGTCCGGGGTGTGACGGCCCGGCACAATGGACGCGTGAACGAGCCGATACCCGTGACCCGAGCCGTCGATCACGGGACCGCCAAGCTGATGCCCGACGTCGACCGCGAGCGGGCCTGGCTGCTGACCGTGGACGGTGCGCCGCAGTCGTACGTCGACCTGGACGCGCCCGCCCACCTGGAGTTCGAGTACGCGCGGCGGCTCGGCCACGCCCTGGACACGGTCGCGCGGCCGGGCTCCCCGCTGGACGTGCTGCACCTCGGCGGGGGCGCCCTCACCCTGCCGCGGTACGTCGCCGCGACCCGGCCCGGCTCCCGGCAGGACGTCGTCGAGGCCGATCGCGGCCTGCTGGAGATGGTCGTCGCCCACCTGCCGCTGCCGGACGGCGCCGACGTCTCGGTGCACGCCGCCGACGCCCGCGCCTGGCTGGAGGCCGCCCCCGACGACTCGGCGGACGTCCTGATCGCGGACGTCTTCGGTGGCTCCCGCGTCCCGGCCCACCTCACGTCCCTCGGCTACGTCCGCGAGGCGGAGCGCGTGCTGCGCCCCGACGGGGTCTACCTCGCCAACCTCGCCGACGCCGCCCCGTTCGCCTTCCTGCGTTCCCAACTCGCCACCCTCGCGGAGGTGTTCGAGGAGATCGCGCTGATCGCCGAACCCGCGGTGCTGCGCGGCCGCCGCTTCGGCAACGCGGTGCTGATCGCCGCGCACCGCCCGCTCGACGTGGCCGCGCTGACCCGGCGGACCGCCTCCGACGCGTTCCCCGCCCGCGTCGAACACGGCGCCACACTGAGGGAGTTCACCGGGGATGCCGGGCCGGTGCGGGACGACGAGGCCGTACCGTCGCCCGAGCCTCCGGACGGCGCGTTCGGCATCGGCTGATCGGTGCCGCCCGGCGCCGCCACGGGTGCCGCTCAGCCGCCGGTCGGGGTTCCGTGCAGCCGGACCGTACTGAGGATCTTCATGATGGTCGCGGTGGGGACCTCCTCGCCGACGCCCTTGGCACCGTAGAAGTTCCAGGACACGAAGTCCCCGGTGGAGTTCTTGAAGCCGAAGGAGAGCGCCTTGCCGTCGCTCGCGCACTTGCCCTTCTGGGGCGTGTTGTTCGACCGGGCCCAGGCGATGCTGCCGTTGATGCCCGACGTGGTCGTGTAGGGCTTGGCCTTCTGGTCGAACGTCAGGCTCTTCTTGTCGGGCTGGGTGTAGCCGCCGTAGACCCACCAGCCCACGGTGTTCACGGCCACCTCGTTGGTGTCCTTGGCGCCGTCGGCACCCTTGGTGCCCACCGCGGCGAGCGACGTGTCCTCCTCGCGGCCGTCCTTGTCGTCGTCGGACGTGCACCACTTCGACTTGTACTCGGCCACGCCGGACATGATGGTGATCAGCTTGCCGTCCTTGTGCTCCTCGAAGCCGATGCTCACCCCCGCCGACTGGACCTCCCAGTCGGCCGGGACGTCGAAGGCGACGCCCCGCTTGGGGTTCACGACGACCTTCCAGCCGGGGATCGTCGGCTTCTCGGTCTCCGTGCCGCGCGGGTTGTCGTCCGAGCCCGAGTCCGAGGCGCTCGGGTCGGCGGAGGCCGAAGCGGTGGGCGACGGGCTCGACTTGGCGTCGTTCGACCCGCCGTCGGCCTTGTCGTCCTTGTTCCCGCCGAGAACCAGGAAGCCGGTCACCCCGGTGGTCAGAGCCACGGCCGTGAGGCAGAGGATCGCGACGAGCTTCGTCCGGTTGTCGCCCCCGCCCGGCTGCTTCGGCGACTGGGGGCCGCCTATCTGTGTGGGCGCACCCCACTGCGGTTGCTGGGCGTATGGGTTGGGCTGCTGGTAGCCGGGCTGCTGATAGGGATTGGGCTGTTGGTGTCCCGGCTGCTGGTACGGGTTGTTCTGCGGGTTCTGCTCGCCCCCGGGCGGCTGCTGTCCTGGCCACATGGCCAGTAACCCTAGTGGCGCCAGGGACACGATTCGGTCACCGCTCTTTGTCAGGGACGTACCAGTGACGGGTGCGGATACCGGCCCGCCCGCTCTGGCCCGGACGGCCTACTGATGAGTAACATTCCGGTATGAGCGCTGACCAGATGTCGATCGGCGAGATGCTCGCCGCCACCGTGCCGATGGCCCGGACCCTGAACCTCGAGTTCCTTCAGACCACGCCGGAGAAGGCGGTGGTGACCCTGCCGGACCAGGCCGACTACCACAACCACGTGGGCGGGCCCCACGCCGGCGCGATGTTCACGCTGGGGGAGTCCGCGAGCGGGGCCATCGTGCTGGCCGCGTTCGGCGACCAGCTCTCCCGTGCCGTGCCGCTCGCCGTGCGGGCCGAGATCGCCTACCGGAAGCTGGCCATGGGAGCCGTCACCGCCACCGCGACCCTGGGCCGTCCCGCCGCCGACGTCGTCGCGGAACTGGACGCGGGACAGCGGCCGGAGTTCCCGGTGCCGGTCGAGATCCGGCGCGCGGACGGGGCCGTCACGGGAGAGATGACCGTCGTCTGGACCCTGCGGCCCAACGGCTGAGCGGCTGCCGCCCGACGGCTGAGCGGCTGCCGCCCGCCCTCCACACGGCCGCGGAGCACCAGGCGGACATCCGGCGATCCCCGAGCCCCCGAGCCTCCCGAGCCGGCGTTCCGGTCGCGGACGGGAACGCCGGCGCGATCCGCGGGAGCCGCCCGGCCGGGCCGAACCGGTAGGCTTCCCGGGGGGTGCGTCTTCGTGGCGCTCCGCAGCACATGCACGCGAAACGGGGAGGAACCGGCGGTGCACGTCCAGGAATGGCTCGACACGGTACCCGCGGCCGCCGTCTACGCCGTGGTCGGCCTGGTCATCGGTCTGGAGAGCCTGGGCATCCCGCTGCCCGGCGAGATCGTCCTGGTCTCCGCGGCGCTGCTGTCCTCGCAGCACGCGGGCATCAACCCGGTCGTCCTCGGCGTGTGCGCCACCGTCGGCGCGGTCGTCGGCGACTCCATCGGCTACGCCATCGGCCGCAAGGGCGGCAGGCCGCTGCTCGCCTGGCTGGGGAAGAAGTTCCCCAAGCACTTCAGCGAGGGGCACATCGCGACCGCCGAGCGCTCCTTCGAGAAGTGGGGCATGTGGGCGGTCTTCTTCGGCCGCTTCGTCGCCCTGCTGCGCATCTTCGCCGGCCCTCTGGCGGGCGTGCTGCACATGCCGTACTGGAGGTTCCTCGTCGCCAACGTCCTCGGCGGTATCTGCTGGGCGGGCGGCACCACGGCGGTCATCTACTACGTGGGTGTCGTGGCCGAGTCCTGGCTGAAGAAGTTCTCCTGGCTCGGCCTGGTGGCGGCCGTGCTCTTCGGGCTCGGCTCGATGCTGGTGCTCAAGCGCAGGGCGAAGAAGGCGCAGGCGGGCACGCAGAGCGAGACCGAGGAGCCGGAGCCGGTTCCCGCCGGGGAGTAGCCGGGCGCCCCCGAAGGGGCGCGGGTCCCGGGCCCTACGCGTGCACCTCCCGGTGCGCCTGCGCGAGCTGCGTGTACATCGTGCCGTTCAGGGTGATCCCCTGGCGCTCCTCCCGCGTCAGCTCCCGCCTGACCTTCGCAGGGACGCCCGCGACCAGCGAGCCCGGCGGCACCCGCATGCCCTGCGGCACCAGCGCCTGCGCCGCCACCAGGGACCCCGCGCCGATCACCGCGCCGTTCAGCACGGTCGCCCCCATGCCGATCAGGCAGTCGTCCTCGACGGTCGCGCCGTGCACCACGGCGTTGTGCCCGATCGAGACGCGCTCGCCGACGCCGACCGGGAAGCCGGGGTCGGCGTGCAGCGTGCAGTTGTCCTGGACGTTGCTGCCCGCGCCGACGGCGATCCGCTCCACGTCGCCGCGCAGCACCGCGCCGTACCAGACGCTCGCGCCCGCGCCCAGTGCCACGTCACCGATCACGGTGGCCGTGGGCGCCACGAACGCCCCCTCGTCCACCTGCGGCTCGCGACCGCCGATGCCCGCGATCAGCGCCTTGTCCGTCATCCTCGTTCTCCCTTTCACCGCATGGGTCCGACGGCACCGTACGTCATCCGGTAGGGCGAAGATCACAGACGTGGGGCGCCATGGGCGTGGCCCGGGCTGAGTACGGTGAGCGGGTGCCCACGCGTAGGAACACGTTCTCATCATGGTGGCGCCGCCTCGCGCAGCGCGCCGTCCACGCGGGCTGGGCCTGGGTGCAGCGCACGGGCTCCGTCACGGCCGAGCGGCCCGGACGCCTCCGCTTCGGCGCGATGGGAACAGGTACCAGGCTGGCCTTCCCGCTCGGCACGGTCTTCGGCGAACCGTGGATCCACCTCGGCGCGCACTGCATCGTCGGCGAGCAGGTCACGCTGACCGCCGGTCTGATGCCCGACCTGGACCTCGGCCCGGAGCCGATCCTGCGCATCGGGGACGGGGTGGTGCTCGGCCGCGGCAGTCACGTCATCGCCGACACCACGGTGACCATCGGCAGCGACTGCTACTTCGGCCCCTACGTCTACGTCACCTCCACCAACCACTCCTACGACGACCCGCACCAGCCCATCGGCAAGCAGTGGCCCAGGATGGAGCCGGTGGAGATCGGTCCCGGCTGCTGGATCGGCACCGGAGCGGTGATCCTGCCCGGCGCGCGGATCGGGAGGAACGTCGTGGTGGCGGCCGGCGCGGTGGTGCGCGGCGAGGTCCCCGACCACGCGGTGGTCGCGGGTGCGCCCGCCCGGGTCGTACGCCGCTGGACCGCCGCCGAGGGCTGGCAGCCGCCGCTGCGTACCCCGGCCCCGGTACCGATACCGCAGGGCGTCACCCCGGAGCAGTTGCTGGCACTGGCGGAGCTGGACGAGGAGAGCGCTGCCCGGCTGGCCGAGTGGGACAAGGAGTCCGGTTCGCGGCTGGCCGGGCTGGAGACCGAGGGCGGCTGATCCGGTCCCGGCCGGTCCAGGGCTCAGCCCGTCGCCAGCAGCAGGGTCCCCACGAGCGCCAGACCCGCTCCGGCCGCCTGGACGGCCCGCAGCCGTTCGCTGAGGAAGCCGCGGGCGGCGAGCGCGGTCACCACCGGGTAGAGGGAGGCGAGGACGGCGGCCACCGTGACCGGGCCGTGCTGGGCGGCGACGCAGTACGTGCCGTTGGCGGCGACGTCCGCGAGGCCGACGAAGCCGAGCGCGGGCAGTGAGCGCCAGGGGAATCCGGCCTCGGGCAGTACGGGCCCGCCGCGCCGTGCGGAGGCGTACAGCGCGGCGCCGCCCGCCGCCACGTTGGTCACGCGCTGCACGAAGAGCGCGAGGAACAGGCCGGTGACGGTGGTGGAGGCCTCGGCGATCAGCGCGAACACCGTGCCGAAGCCGAGGGCCGCGACCAGGGTCAGCCCGATCGCCCGCCGCTGCACGGCGGCGCCTCCCCGGCGCGGCCCGCCCGCGAGCACGACACCCGTGACGGCGACCGCGATCCCCGCGACCTGGAGCAGTCCGGGCCGCTCGCCGAGCACCAGTCCGACGGAGATCGGCACGGCCACGCCGAGCGAGGCCAGCGGTGAGATCACGCCCATCGGGCCGAGGGTGAGCGCCTTGTAGAAGGAGAACATCGCGACCGGGCCGACCAGGCCCGCGGCGAACGCGAACCACAGCCGCGGTCCGGCCTCGCTCCAGCCGCCGGTGGCGACGACGATCACGCCCAGCACCGCCGCCGCGACGGACTGGGAGACCACGACGACCGTCAGCGCGGGCATGCGCCGGGTGAGCAGTCCGCCGCCGAAGTCGGCCAGCCCCCACAGGAGGCTGGTGGCCAGGGCGAAGAATGCTGTCACGGCGTGCCTCGCAGTACAGTTCGGTGAACGATCGGGTGCAACCCACCGTAGTTCAGCGAAGTAAACTCTGTCATCCAGAATATTGGACGGAATGTGTCGGACCTCGAACTGCTGACCCAGTCCCTGGCGCGCAACGTCAAACGCTGGCGTACCGAGCGGGGCTTCACCCTGGACACGCTCGCCGCCCGCGCGGGAGTCAGCCGCGGCATGCTCATCCAGATCGAGCAGGCCCGCACCAACCCCAGCCTCGGCACCGTCGTCAAGATCGGTGACGCGCTAGGCGTCAGCATCACCAGCCTGCTCGACTACGAGCAGGGCCCCCGGGTCCGCGTCGTCCCGGCCGACCAGGCCGTCCGCCTGTGGCACACCGACGCCGGCAGCTACAACCGGCTCCTGGCCGGTGTCGAGGCGCCCGGTCCGCTGGAGATGTGGGAGTGGCGCCTGATGCCCGGCGAGGGCAGCCCCTCCGACCCGCACCCCGCCGGCACCGTCGAACTGGTCCACGTCACCGCGGGGGAGCTGACGCTCACCGTCGACGCGGTGGAGTACCGCGTGCCGGCCGGCGCCAGCGCCTCCTTCGAGGCCAACACCCCGCACACGTACGCCAACGACGGTGCCGAGCCGATGGACATGGTGATGGCCGTGTCGGTCCCGCCCGTGCACTGAGACGCCCCGCCGCACAGCCCGGCGCGGCTGTTAGCGTGCGGTCATGCGCGCACCCATCGGGAACTTCGACCAGGCCACGCCCGCCCCCGACTGCCTCGACGAGCTGACCCGCCCGGTCGCCGATGCCGTACGCCACTGGTGCGGCGCTGTCCCGGCCGACGAGATCGTCTACGTCGAGACCGACCCGGAGTGGGCCGACACCGCCGTCTTCGTCGAGCACTACGGCCCGGAACTGCTGGAGACCTCCGCGAACTGTGTGGTCGTGGCGGGCCGGCGCGGCGGCGAGACCCGACTGGCCGCCTGCCTCGCCCTGTCCGCCACCCGCGTCGACGTCAACGGCGTCGTGCGCCGCCAACTCGGCGCCCGCAAGGCCTCCTTCGCGCCCATGGAGGTGGCGACCGGGGAGACCGGCATGGAGTACGGCGGCATCACGCCCATCGGACTCCCCGCCGACTGGCCCCTCCTGGTCGACTCCCGCGTCGTCGACCTGCCCTACGTCCTGGTCGGCAGCGGGCGGCGCCGCGGCAAGCTCCTGGTGCCGGGCAAGGCGTTCGCGCAGCTGCCCGGCGCGGTGGTGCTGGACGGGCTCGGGGTCTGATCCCGTCCGCGGCGCTCAGGCCGGCGCGTGGTGGGCGAGGCGCAGATGCGGGTCGGCCTCGCCGGGGGCCGGGGCCGGGTCGGCGTGGACCAGGGCCGCGGTGAGGCCGGGTACGGCGTGGAGCAGGGCGTGTTCGGCCTCCACGGCGGTGGCGTGGGCCTGGCGCACGGTCGCCTCGCCGTCCACGACCACCGCGACCTCCGCGCGCAGCCGGTGGCCGATCCAGCGCAGCCGGAGCTCGCCGACCGCCCGCACGCCCGGCACCTCGGTCAGTGCCCGTTCGGCGCGGTCCACCAGGGCCGGGTCGACGGCGTCCATCATCCGCCGGAACACCTCGCGGGCCGCGTCGCGCAGCACCAGCGCGATGGCCGTCGTGATCGCCAGCCCCACGATCGGGTCGGCGGCGCGCAGTCCCAGGGCCGAGCCGGCGGCGCCCAGCAGGACGGCCAGTGAGGTGAAGCCGTCCGTGCGCGCGTGCAGCCCGTCGGCGACCAGCGCGGCCGAGCCGATGGCGCGGCCGACACGGATCCGGTGGCGGGCCACCCACTCGTTGCCCGCGAACCCGACGAGGGCCGCCAGGGCGACCGCGGGCAGGTGCTCGACGGGGCGCGGATCGAGAAGCCGCTGGAAGGCGGCCCAGGCGGAGAAGGCGGCGGACGCGGCGATGGTCACCACGATCACCAGGCCCGCCAGGTCCTCGGCGCGTCCGTAGCCGTAGGTGAAACGCCGGGTCGCCGCGCGGCGGCCCAGCACGAAGGCGATTCCCAGCGGTACGGCGGTCAGGGCGTCCGCCGTGTTGTGCACCGTGTCGCCGAGCAGCGCGATGGAGCCGGACGCGACCACCACCACCGCCTGGGCGAGCGCCGTGGCGCCGAGCACGGCCAGCGAGACCCACAGCGCCCGCATACCGCGGGCGGAGGACTCCAGCGCGCGGTCCAGCCGGTCGGCGGAGTCGTGGGAGTGGGGGGCGAGGAGGTGCGCGAGGCGGTGGCGGAGAGAGGGTCCGTGCGCGGGCTCGTGCTCGGGTCCGTGGTGGTGCCCGCGGTGGTGCCGGTCGGTCACGTGCTTCCCCTTCCGTGCGCGCGGAGGTGGACGTGTGGCGCCCACGACGCCATTATGTGCGTATGAGCGCACGCATGCACCTGTCATCTGCGCACGATGCGCACCCGCGCACCCCGGGCGAGGAGCAGTTGGCGCTGGCCGCCGAACTCCTCGCCCTGCTCGGCGACCGCACCAGGCTCGCCCTGCTGCACGCGCTGACGTCCGGCGAGGCCGACGTCACCACGCTCACCGAGGCGTGCGGGGCGGCCCGTCCTGCGGTCAGCCAGCACCTGGCAAGGCTGCGGCTGGCCGGGCTGGTGAACACGCGCAAGGAGGGCCGCCGGGTCGTCTACTCCCTGCGCGACGGCCACCTGCGCCGGCTGGTGGACGAGGCGCTGAACGTCGCCGACCACCGGCTCGGCGACCGGCCCCTCCACGACTGAGGCCCCCCACAGGTGAGGGCGGCGGTCCTGGGGGAAGGCGGCGAAAGTCAGCCCAGACGGGGGATCTCGATCGCCGGGCAGTGGTTCATGACCATGTCGAGGCCCGCCGCACGGGTGCGCTCGAAGGCGGCCTCGTCGACCACCCCCAGCTGGAACCAGACGGCCTTCGCGCCCTTGGCGACCGCCTCGTCGGCGACCTGGCCGGCGAGGTCGCTGTTGACGAACACGTCGACCACGTCCACGTGGAACGGGATGTCCGCGAGGGAGGGGTACCCCTGTTCGCCGTGCACTGTCTCCGCCTTCGGGTGGACCGGGACGACACGCTTGCCGAAGCGCCGCAGCACCTCGGCGACGCCGTACGCGGCCCGGCCGCGGTTCGAGGACAGGCCCACGACCGCCCAGGTGTCACCGTGTTCGGTCAGGATCTTCCGGATGGTCGCAGCGTCGCCGTACACCAGGGGTCTCCTCGTCTCGGGAAGGGTTGCCGTCCGGGCAACGACGGGCGCCGCCCGGCGATTCCCGGCCGGTACGGAACCCGCCGACCTGTCCGGAACGTGCGGCCTCGGCCTGCGCGCGGCCGTCCGGCGGCCTACGCTCGGGCCGTGCTGCGCATCATCGACGCCCGAACCGGCGAGCCCGTGGACGCCGCCCCCGCCCGCCGCGGGCTGACCCGTGTCGAGGCGCACGCGTCGGGCTGCGACGCGTCGGGCCTGCGCGTACTGCTGGTCGCCGACATCCTCGTCCGCGCCCTCGAACTGAGCGGCACGCCCGTGTGGTCGCTGCTGTCCGGCGGCCGGGAACAGGCGCGGGAACTGCGGGCGGCGGCGGCCGCCCTCGGCATCCGGCCCTTCGAGGACGGCCGCGGCGCCGGCACCGCCCCGGGTGAGGCCCAGATCGTCCATGTGGCCGTCGAGGGCGCCGATACCGCGACCGGGGGCGTCCGGATCGCCGTCGCGCCCGTCGACGCGACGGTGCCCGCCGTCCCCGCGCGCGACGACGACCCCGCCGCCTGGCGCCTGGCACTGCTCGCCCGCCGCCACACCCGGCCCGTACGGCTGGACGAGGCCGCGCTGGACGACGCCCGCCGGACTCTGGCGCGATGGCGCGCGGCGGTCGCCGACTGGGCGCGGCGGCCCTCCCGGCCGGTCCCCGACGAGGTGCGCGGACGGCTGCGCGGCGCCTGGGAGGACGACCTGGACGTGCCGGCGGTCCTGCGGGTGCTGGAGTGGGCCGGGACCGATCCGGACCTGGCGGACGGCGCGCGCTTCGAGACGTACGCGTACGCGGACCGGCTGCTCGGCCTCGACCTCACGCGCGACCTGGGGCGTGCGGCGTGATCGCCCGCGCGGGAGCCGGCCCGCTGCGCCGCCTGGTGGTCCTGCGGCACGCCAAGTCCGCCTGGCCCGAGGGCGTCGCCGACCACGACCGCCCGCTCGCGCCCCGCGGCCGCCGGGACGCGCCCGCGGCGGGCCGCGCGCTCGCCGAGGCCGACTGCCTCCCCGACTTCGCGCTGTGCTCCACCGCGCTGCGCGCCCGGCAGACCTGGGAACTGGCCTCAGCCCAGTGGGGCACTCCACCGCCGGTGCGCTACGACCGCCGGCTGTACGCCGCCGACGCCCCCGATCTGCTCGCCGCCGTGCGCGAGGCGCCGCCCGAGGTCGGGACGCTGCTCCTGCTCGGCCACAACCCGGGCCTGGAGGAACTGGTCCTGGAACTGGCCGGGGACGGTCTGGACGACGCGCTGGACCGGCTCCGGACGAAGTTCCCGACCTCCGCGATCGCCATCCTGTCCTGGCACGGCCCCGGCTGGCCGTCCCTCGCCCCGGGCGCCGCCCTCCTGACGGACCTGACCGTGCCGAGGGGCGCCAAGAAACGGCGGTGAACCGCGCGCGTGCCCGGCGGCAGGTCTCCCTCCGGCCGCGCGGGGCGAACCCTCGTGCGGCACCCGCGTGGGCGCCGCATAGGCTGGACCGATGCAGGACGAGTACCGCACAGTCGCACGCGCGGGCGTGCACGAGACAGAGGTCAACCGCTCGCGCTTCCTGTGCGCTCTCGCCCCGGCGGCCACCGAGCGGGAGGCCCAGGACTTCGTCGCCGCCGTCCGCAAGGAGCACGCCGACGCCACGCACAACTGCTGGGCCTACGTCATCGGCGCCGACGCCGGGATCCAGAAGGCGAGCGACGACGGGGAGCCGGGCGGTACCGCCGGCGTCCCCATGCTCCAGATGCTGCTGCGCCGCGACATGCGGTACGTCGTCGCCGTCGTCACCCGTTACTACGGCGGTGTCAAGCTCGGCGCGGGCGGGCTCATCCGGGCCTACGGCGGAGCCGTCGGCGAGGCGCTGGACACGCTCGGGACCCGCACCCGCCGCAGGTTCCGCATCGCCACCGTGACCGTGGACCACCAGCGGGCCGGCAAGGTGCAGAACGACCTCCGGGCCACCGGGCGCGCAGTGCGGGACGTGCGCTACGGCGAGGCCGTCACCATCGAGATCGGCCTGCCGGACGCCGACGTGGACGCCTTCCGGGGATGGCTCGCGGACGTCACGGCCGGGACCGCCGGGTTCGAACTGGGCGGCGAGGCCTACGGAGATGCGTGACACATCGGGCATATCGCGCCAATCGGCCTGCCCGGTGCCGTGCATGACGGTCGATACGGGAGTAACCGCCCGTGATGTCAGACCCGGCCGTTAGTCTTCCGGGATCATGAGGCTCCTGCACACTTCCGACTGGCATCTGGGCCGGGCGTTCCACCGCGTGAACATGCTCGACGCCCAGGCTGGGTTCATCGGGCACCTCGTCGCGACGGTGCGCGAGCGCGACGTCGACGCGGTGGTCGTGTCGGGGGACGTGTACGACCGCGCGGTGCCCCCGCTGGCCGCGGTCGAGCTCTTCGACGACGCGCTGCACCGGCTCGCCGGCCTCGGCGTGCCCACGGTGATGATCTCCGGGAACCACGACTCGGCCCGCCGCCTCGGCGTCGGCGCGGGGCTCATCGACCGCGCGGGCATCCACCTGCGCACCGAGCCGTCGGCGTGCGGGACCCCGGTGGTCCTCGCGGACGCGCACGGCGAAGTGGCCTTCTATGGTCTGCCCTACCTTGAACCGGCCCTGGTCAAGGACGAGTTCGGGGTCGACAGCGCAGGCCACGAGGCAGTACTGGCCGCCGCCATGGACCGGGTGCGCGCCGACCTCGCCACACGGGCGCACGGCACCCGTTCCGTCGTCCTCGCGCACGCCTTCGTCACCGGCGGCCGGCCCAGCGACAGCGAACGGGACATCACCGTCGGCGGGGTCGCCGCCGTCCCCGCCGGCGTCTTCGCCGGCGTCGACTACACCGCCCTGGGCCATCTGCACGGCTGCCAGACCATCACCGAGCGCGTGCGCTACTCGGGCTCCCCGCTGCCGTACTCCTTCTCCGAGGCCGCCCACCGCAAGAGCATGTGGCTGATCGACCTGGACGCCGACGGCTTCGCCGGCGCCGAGCGGGTCGACTGCCCGGTCCCGCGCGCGCTGGCCCGGATCCGGGGCACGCTGGAGGACCTGCTCGCCGACCCGGACCTCGCCCGCCACCGCGAGGCGTGGGTCGAGGCGACACTCACCGACCCGGTCCGCCCCGCCGAACCCATGGCCCGCCTCACCGAGCGCTTCCCGCACACCCTCAGCCTCGTCTTCGATCCCGAACGCGTCCCCGGCGAGCCGGACGTGTCCTACGCCCGCCGGCTCGCCGGCCGCGGCGACCAGCAGATCGCGGAGGACTTCGTGGCCCACGTACGCGGCGCCGCACCCGACGAGCACGAACGGACCGTGCTGCGCGAGACGTTCGACGCGGTGCGCGCGGACGAGGCGGTACGGGAGGTGGCGCGGTGAGGCTGCACCGGCTCGACATCACCGCCTTCGGTCCCTTCGGCGGCTCGCAGACGGTCGACTTCGGCGCGCTGTCGGCCGCCGGGCTGTTCCTGCTGCACGGTCCCACCGGCGCCGGCAAGACCTCCGTGCTGGACGCCGTGTGCTACGCGCTGTACGGCGCGGTCCCCGGCGCCCGGCAGAGCGGGCAGGGTACGACCCTGCGCAGCGACCACGCCGCCACGGGCACCCGCACCCAGGTCACCCTCGACCTCACCGTCGCCGGACGCCGGCTGGAGGTCACCCGCCTGCCACCCTGGGAGCGCCCCAAGAAGCGCGGCACGGGCACGACGCTCGACAAGGCCCAGAGCCTGCTGCGCGAGTACGACGCGACGGCCGGTGCCTGGAAGGACCTCAGCCGCTCCCACCAGGAGATAGGCGAGGAGATCACCCAGCTGCTCGGAATGAGCCGCGAGCAGTTCTGCCAGGTCGTGCTGCTGCCGCAGGGCGACTTCGCACGGTTCCTGCGCGCCGACGCCGAGGCCCGGGGCAAGCTGCTCGGCCGGCTGTTCGACACGCACCGTTTCGCCGAGGTGGAGAAGCGCCTCGCCGAGCGCAGGCGCGCCACCGAGGCCCGGGTGCGCGAGGGCGACGCCGCGCTGCTGGCCGACGCGCACCGTATGCAGCAGGCGGCGGGCGATGCCATGGAGCTGCCGGAACTCGCGCCCGGCGAGCCCGGCCTGGCGCAGGCCGTCCTGACCGCGGCCGCCGTCGCCCGTACCACCGCGCGTGAGCAACTGACCGTCGCCCGTTGCCGGCTCACGTCCGCCGAGTCCGCCCACGCCGACGCCGAGGCGTCGCTGCATCGGGTACGCGAAGTGGCCCGGCTGCAACGGCGGTCCGCCGAGGCCCGGGAGCGCGCCGAGCGCCTGGCGGAGCGGGCCGGCGCCCACCGGGAGGCACAGGCGCGGATGGAGCGGGGGCGCAAGGCCGGGACGGTGGCACCGGCGCTCGAACTGCGCGAGGCCGCCGACGCCGCGCACCGCCGTGCGGCCGCCGCCGAGGCACGCGCGCGTGCGGTGCTCCCGGCGGAGTTCGCCGACGCCGGCGCCGCCGGACTGGCCGCCGCCGCGCGCCGCGCCGCCGAGGAGCTGGGCGGGCTCGAGCCGGCCCGCCGCGCCGAGCGGCGCCTGGCCGACGTCGTCGCCGAGCGCGCCGCGGCGGACCGGCAGGAACGCGCCGACGACGACGTCCTCCAGGAGGCCGAGGCCTGGCTCGCCGGATGGGAGACGACCCGGCCCGCGTTGCAGACGCGCATCGACACCGCCCAGGAGGCGGCCGCCCTGGCCGAGCGGCTCGCCCTGCGGCTGGAACCCGCGCGACAGCGGCTCGCCGCCGCCCGGGTGCGCGACTCACTGGCCGCGGACACCGAGGAGGCGCGGCGGCGGGCGCTCGCCTCCGCCGAGGCCGCCGCACGCGCCAAGGACCACTGGCTGGACCTGAAGGAGCAGCGCCTGAACGGCATCGCGGCCGAACTGGCCGCGAGCCTCGCCGACGGAGAGCCCTGCGCCGTCTGCGGCGCCACCGAACACCCCGCGCCCGCGCGGAAGGTCGCCGGGCACGTCGACCGCGAGGCGGAGGAGCGCGCGCTCGACGACCACCAGGACGCCGAGGAGCGGCGCGCCCGGCACGAGCGCCGCCTCGGCGCCGTACGCGAGGAGCTGGCCGCCGCCACCGCCGAGGCGGGCGACACCCCCACGGCACAACTCGCCGACGAGGCCGGGGAACTGGAGGCCGAGCTGGCCCGGGCCCGCCGGGACGCCTCCGCCCTGCACGCGGCGCGGCAGGAGCTGCACCGCGCCGAGCAGGAGCGCGAGAGGCGGCTGACCGACCGCAGGCAGGCCGAGCTCCGAGCCACCTCCCGGCTGGCCCAGCGGGACGGCCTGGAGCGTGAGAAGACCGCCCTGGAGGCGGAGTTGGCCCAAGCCCGGGGAGCCGCAGAGACCGTCGCCGCCCGCGCCGCCCAACTGGAGCGGCGGGCGGCACTGCTCACCGAGGCCGCCGACGCCGCACGCACCGCCGGGGACAGCGCCGAGCGGCTCAAAGACGCCGACGGACGGCTCGCCGAGGCCGCCTTCCGGGCCGGCTTCGACACCCCCGAGGCCGCGTCCGTCGCCCTCCTCGACGACGCCGCCCACCGTGAGCTGCAACGGCGCCTGGACGTCTGGCACACCGAGGAGGCCGCCGTGCGCGCGGTCCTCGCCGAGGCCGACACCGCGGCCGCCGCCGGGCTGCCGCCCGCCGACCTCACCGCCGCGGAGGCGGCCGAGGCAGCCGCGGGCCGGCGGGTGCGGGAGGCCTCGTCCGCACGGGACGCCGCCGACCGCCGCTGCGCCGAACTCGACCGGCTCTCCGCGCGCGCCGCGACCGGCATGCGCCGGCTGGCTCCGCTGCGCGAGGAGTACGACCGCGTGGCCCGCCTGGCCTCCCTCACCGCGGGCACCTCGGCCGACAACGAGCGCAAGATGCGCCTGGAGTCCTACGTCCTCGCGGCCCGCCTGGAACAGGTGGCCGCCGCCGCGACCGTGCGCCTGCGGCGCATGTCGTCCGGCCGGTACACCCTCGTCCACTCCGACGACCGGGCGGGCCGCGGCCGCAGCGGTCTGGGACTGCACGTCGTCGACGCCTGGACGGGCCGGGAGCGGGACACGGCGACCCTGTCGGGCGGCGAGACGTTCTTCGCCTCCCTCGCCCTCGCCCTCGGCCTCGCGGACGTCGTCACGGACGAGGCCGGAGGGGTGCGCCTGGACACGCTCTTCATCGACGAGGGCTTCGGCAGCCTCGACGACCAGACCCTGGACGAGGTCCTCGACGTCCTCGACGCCCTGCGCGAACGCGACCGCAGCGTCGGGATCGTCAGTCATGTCGCCGACCTGCGGCGCCGCGTCCACGCCCAACTCGAGGTCGTCAAGAGCCGGTCGGGATCGACCGTACGGCTGCGCGGAGCGGGCTGAGCGGCCTGGAACGGGGGAGCAGGACCAGCGGGGGGCGGCCGGAGGCCGGCCGCCCCCAGGCGGCTCACAGCTGGGAGAGCTCGTCCACCAGGTCGTCCAGGCCCAGCGAGCCCTGCGACAGGGCCGCCATGTGCCAGGCCTTCGCGTCGAACGCGGCACCATGGCGCTGCCTGGCCTTCTCCCGGCCCAGCAGCCAGGCCCGCTCGCCCAGCTTGTAGCCGATCGCCTGGCCGGGCATCGACAGATAGCGGATCAGCTCGCTCGCCACGAAGTCCCTCGGACGGCTGCTGTGCGCGCCGAAGAACTCCCGCGCCAGCTCCGGAGTCCAGCGCTCACCCGGGTGGAACGGCGAGTCCGCCGGAATCTCCAGCTCCAGGTGCATGCCGATGTCGATGATGACGCGGACCGCGCGCATCATCTGCGCGTCCAGATAGCCGAGCCGCCGCTCCGGGTCGGTGAGGAAGCCGAGTTCGTCCATCAGACGTTCCGCGTACAGCGCCCAGCCCTCGGCGTTGGCGCTGACCCCGCCGACGGTGGCCTGGTAGCGCGAGAGGTTCTCGGCCACGTGCACCCACTGGGCGAGCTGGAGATGGTGGCCGGGGACACCCTCGTGGTACCAGGTCGAGACCAGGTCGTAGACCGGGAAGCGGGTCTCCCCCATGGTCGGCAGCCAGGTCCGGCCCGGCCGGGAGAAGTCGGCGGACGGCGCCGTGTAGTAAGGGGCCGCGGCACCTCCGGGCGGCGCGATGCACGACTCCACCTTCCGCACCCGCTCGGCCAGTTCGAAGTGGGTGCCGTCGAGCGCCTCGATCGCCTCGTCCATCAGGTCCTGCAACCACTGGCGGACCTCGTCGACGCCCTCGATGTGCGTGCCGTGCTCGTCGAGGTGCGCGAGGGCCACCCACGGGCTCCCGGCGCCGGGCAGGACCTTCTCGGCCTCCTGCCTCATCTCGCCGAGCAGGCGGTGGAACTCCGACCAGCCGTACGCGTACGCCTCGTCGAGGTCCAGGTCCGTGCCGTTGAAGTAGCGCGAGAAGCGTGCGTAGCGCTCACGGCCGACCGTGTCCGGTGCGTCGCCGATCGTCGGCGCGTACACGTCGCGCATCCAGTCCCGCAGCTCCACGACGGCCGCGGTCGCCGCGCGGGCGGCCTCGTCCAGCTCCGCGCGCAGGGACTCGGGACCCTCCGAGACGAAGTCCTCGAACCAGCCGCGACCGTTGCCGTCGGTGTCCGACCACTCGGTGAGCTGCTCGATGAAGACCGCCGTCGGCTGCGGGCCGCCGTACAGCTTGCGGTCCAGGCCGAGGGCGAGGGACTCGCGGTAGCCGCGCAGCGCGGCCGGCACGGCCCGCAGGCGCTCGGCGATCGCGGCCCAGTCCTCGTCGGTGGCGCTGGGGGTGATCGTGAACACCTCGCGCACCGAGTGCACCGGGCTGTGGATGTTGCTCACCGTGCGCAGGCCCTCATCGGCGTCGTGCACCGCCAGTTCCGCGGTCAGGCGCTCGCGCAGCAGGCGGGCGCAGCGGCGCTCGATGTCACTGTCCGCGCCGGGCTGCCGCTCGGCCTCGTCCAGCCGGGCGAGGGTGGTGCGCGCGAGGTCCGCGAGCGCCTGCTGGCCGGCGGGCGAGGTGTCGGGCAGCCTGCTCGAACTCTCCTTCACGCCGAGATAGGTACCGGTGATCGGGTCGAGGGCGATGAGTTCGTCGACGTAGGCGTCGGCGACCTGACGGGGCAGCGGGCTCTTGGTCTGTGACATGCCGACCATCCTCGTACGGAAGGGCGGCTCGCGTCAGCCCGGTTTACCGGGCATCGGACCGTATTCAGTCCGATTTCGCCGAGGGCGTGCCCGGCTGCGCGCCGGGCGGCAGCAGGGGGCCGCAGTCCCACTGCTGGAAGATCAGCCGCGTCTCCACCCGGGCCACTTCCCGCCGGGCCGTGAACTCGTCCAGGACCAGGCGCTGGAGATCGGCCATGTCCGCGACCGCGACATGGACCAGGTAGTCGTCCGGACCGGTCAGATGGAACACGGTCAGCGACTCCGGCAGGGCCCGGATCCGTTCCACGAACGGCCCCACCAGCTCCCGCCGGTGCGGCCTGACCTGCACGGACAGCAGTGCCTGAAGACCCCTGCCCAGCTTGGCGGGGTCGAGCCGCAGCCGGTGGCCGAGAATGAGCCCCGAGCGGCGCAGCCGGGTCACCCGGTCCAGGCAGGTCGACGGAGCGACCCCGACCTGCGCGGCGAGGTCGCGGTAGGTGGTCCGGGCGTCGTTCTGCAACAGCCGCAGCAGATGCAGATCCACCGGATCCAGTACGACGGATTCGGCCATGTGGCGAACGTAGCACGGCCTTCGGCCCCGCGATCCCGGCGGCTGTTCACCCTTCGGGTCATGGACACGCCCTTGGACTCCGCGAGCACGCCCGCGTACGACGACGTACGCACCGCACCCAGAGCACTGGCCACCGAGGCAGTGCACGCCGGCCGTGACGACCTCGCCCGGCAGGGACTGCACGCCCCGCCGATCGACCTGTCCACCACCTACCCCTCCTACGACAGTCGCGCCGAGGCCGCCCGCATCGACGCCTTCGCCACCGACGGCGCCGAACTCGACGGCACCCCGGTCTACGGACGGCTCGGCAACCCCACCGTCGCCCGCTTCGAGACCGCCCTGGCCCGGCTGGAGGGCACCGAGGCCGCGGTGGCGTTCGCCAGCGGCATGGCCGCGCTGAGCGCGGTGCTCCTCGTCCGGTCCGCCATGGGCCTGCGGCACGTCGTCGCCGTGCGCCCGCTGTACGGCTGCAGCGACCACCTGCTCACCGCCGGGCTGCTCGGTACCGAGGTGACCTGGACCGACCCGGCCGGGATCACCGACGCGCTGCGCCCGGACACCGGCCTGGTCATGGTCGAGACACCGGCGAACCCGACGCTCGCCGAGGTGGACCTGCGGGCCGTCGCCCACGCCTGCGGCTCCGTGCCGCTCCTCGTCGACAACACCTTCGCCACCCCCGTCCTGCAACGCCCGGCCGAGCAGGGCGCCCGACTGGTGCTGCACAGCGCCACCAAGTACCTGGGTGGCCACGGCGACGTGATGGCGGGCGTGGTGGCCTGCGACGAGGAACTGGCCGGACGGCTGCGGCAGGTGCGGTTCGCCACTGGCGGGGTGCTGCACCCGCTCGCCGGCTATCTGCTGCTGCGCGGGCTGTCCACGCTTCCGGTCCGGGTGCGGGCCGCCTCCGCCACCGCGGCGGAACTGGCCGCCCGCCTGGCGGACGACCCCCGCGTCGCCCGGGTGCACTACCCGTCCATCGGCGGTGCCATGGTCTCCTTCGAGGTGCACGGCGACCCGCACGCCGTCATCGGCGGCGTCGGCCTGATCACGCCGGCCGTGAGCCTCGGCAGCGTCGACACCCTGATCCAGCACCCGGCGTCCATCAGCCACCGCATCGTCGACGCGGACGACCGGCGGGGCGCGGGGGTCGGCGACCGGCTGCTGCGGATGTCGGTGGGCCTGGAGGACGTCGAGGACCTGTGGGCGGACCTGGACCGGGCGCTGGGGGCGCGGCCGGGACAGCCGCAAGTGAAGGGGCTGCACCAGGCGATGAGCTGACTGGGGCCGGCGCGGAGGGCGCGCGGCCGGACCCTGTGCCTGGCCGCGGGCCCCCGGAGCGGCCGCTCAGTCCCGCAGGCGGGACCACTCGGCCTGTGTCTGCTCGGCCTGTGCCCGCTCGGCGTCGTACGGCAGCCGGGAGGCCACCGGGGTCGCTTCCAGCCGGGCCGTGATGACCAGGGTGCCCTCCTCGATCTGGAAGTCGAGCGGCAGGCCCAGGCCCCGCATGGCGGCGACCATGCCGGTGTTGGCCGCCTGCGTCACGGCGTACACGGTCGCGCAGCCCGCCTCGACGGCCATCGCCACCAGCCGGCCCAGCAGTTCGCCGCCGACACCGCGGCGCTGCCAGGCGTCCTCGACGAGCAGCGCGACCTCCGTCTCGTCGCCGTCCCACAGCAGATGACCGAGGCCGACGATCCGCCCGGAGGCGGTCCGCGCGGCCAGTGTGCGGCCGAACCGCGGGCTCAGCAGGTGGTCGAGATAGCGGTCGGCGTCGCCGACCGGCCCGTGGTAGCGCAGACCGAGGGTGCGCGCCGAGCAGCGCGCCTGCATCGCCCTGGCCGCCGCGAGGTCGCCGGTGTCGGCCCTGCGCACGGTGATCGCCTCGCCCTCGGGCAGCGTCAGCACGTCCTGGCCGCGCGGAATGCGCGGTCCGAGCCGGGTGTCCAGCTCCACCAGGGCGCGTGCCCGCGCGAACTCGGTGGGCGTGAAGGGCAGATACGGCCGCTCCACGGTGATCGTCCCGCCCGTCGGCGCCCGCAGCCGCATCACGGTGTCCGCGAGCATCCCCTCGGCCGGCACCTCCTGCGGGTCCCCGGCCGCCGCCGGCCGGTGCGGCACGGAACGGATGGTGCACCGCCCCAGCAACTGCCGCAGCGCCAGCGGGAGTTCCGCTGCGTCGAGCGCCGTGCGCGCGGCCAGGCCGAGAACCCGTGTCGGCGTGTCCACCAGGTCGTGCGCGTCCGCCCGCTCGATCCATGTGTCGGCACCGCCGGCCAGTGCGATCGCCCGGGTGATGCCGGACGCCTCGAGCCCGCCGGGAGCGCGGAGCAGGAACTCGTCCACCGTGCCCTCGGCCAGCGGATGCGTCTGCAGGCTCAGGATGTCCACGTGCCGGGCCGCCAGCGCCGAGCAGAGCGAGGCCAGCGAACCGGGAGCGTCCCGAACAGTTGTCCGCATCCGCCACAGCGTGCGGTCGCCCGGCGCCGCTTCGGCCGCCGCGGGGCCGGTGGCGGCCGGCCCGGCCTGCTGGGTGGCGAGTGGCCGGGTGCCGGTATCGTCCGCGGGCGGTGCGTGACCGTGGCGCCGCGCCCACCAGGTGTGGAAGGCCGCCGTGGCCACCAGCGCGATCGCCGAGATCACCAGCAGGGCCGGACCGTCGGGGCCGTGACCGATCAGGTTCGCCACCCCGTCGGCCACGGCGACAGCCGTGAAGAGCGCGGCCAGTTCGACCAGGTCCCGCCGCCAGTGATGCGCCCGGCGACCGTGCTTCGCCCACGTCATGTTCGACACTTCTCGAGTCATACGGCCACTGTGACGGAACGGTGTTGCGTGATCACGAACGCGCTGTGACCGATGAGTAAAGCAATATTCGCACCTTTCGTAGTTGTTTTTCGCGGTTGTCTCCGACGGCTGTTCCCAGGGGTGAGCCCGGCGGGCGCCGGGCTCAGGCGGCCACCTCCATGGCCAGCGCGCCGCGCAGCCGGCGGGCCTCCACGACCAGGCGCGACGAGCCGCGCCGGTCCGCCGCCCGTGCCAGGTGCGGCAGGTCGCCCCGCGCACCGGACCGCTCGGCGCACTCGGCCGCGACGGCCAGCAGATCACCGAGCCCTCGCACCGGACCGGCCGGTCCGTCGGCGGCGAGGTCGGAGAGCAGCGGCGGCAACGCGTGGCCGAGCAGGCCCCACACGGTGGCGTACGCCCCGGTGGAAGCGGCCGTGCGCAGCGACTCCGCCAGCCGCAGCGGCTTCACCGCACCGAGCCGCACCAGCTCACCGAGGTCCGCGCCGAGGCGGGTGGCGTCCAGCTGTCCGCGCGCGGCGAGGACGAGCAGCGCGTCCACGGCGGCCAGCCGGTCCTCGGGGTGCCGGGCGCCCAGTCCGTACGCCACGCACAGGCGCGTCGCCTCGCCGGCCTCGCCGCCGGACTCGGCGAGCAGCGGAAGGACGGAGGCCGCGCCCCGGCTGCCGTCCACGGCCACGGCGGACAGGTCCCGGAGGATCCGCACGGCCACCAGTTCACGCAGTTCGGGCAGCACGGCCAGCCAGTGGGGGTGCGCGGAGCCGCTCCAGTGGGCGCAGTACCGGCTTTGCGCGAAGGCGCTGGACGGCCTCCCCAGTGCGCGGAAGGCGTCGGGGAGGTCCTCTTGCCATGCGGGAAGCTCACCGGACTCCGCCAGTATGTGCGGCCCCGATGCGCGGCGCCGGATCGCCGGCAGCACGGGAGCGCCGGCGGTCAGCCAGCGGGCGAGTCGCCTTCCCTCCGTCGTACCGAGGGCCGCCGCCCGCTCCGCCGCGGCCGCTGCCGCCGGACGGTCCCCGCGCCGCACCCGCAGCAGCGCCTGCGCGAAGTCGGCGGCCGA